>NZ_JAROCD010000011.1:0-280662 GCF_030433635.1 Paenibacillus vandeheii | reverse complement strand
GCAGTGGTGGGTAAGCTTTTCTTATCATCTGATTTTTTTAGTCCACACTAAAATTTCCCACGCTATTTATGGATACGATTCTTCATGACTAAAACGAGCTATCCTGCCTTAGTTTAATGAATTGAAGGAAAGATGACGATTAGATACACGCCTAATCGGCAATAGGAACATGTTCTTGTCCAACACGGTAATCGGTACAAGTTCTTGTCCTCAGCAGCTATTTTCAGTCAGATAAGTCGCCTTATTAATACCGAGCAACCGTCTTTAACCTCTCACCTTGTCAGTTGTCACATAACAATGTGAACATGTTCATGTTTTATGATACTTAATGAAGCTTTAAGTGCATGTGATCGATATTTAGATATCCATCTAATCGGCAATCGGACTATGTTCTTGTCCATTTCGGCAATCGGTACAAGTTCTTGTCCTTGGCTCGGGACAAGAACTTGTACCGATAAAATAAAATAGCCGCTAAAATAGCGACTTCAATGGGAACATGTTCTTGTCCCTCGACCCAGTCTGGTGGGTAACTTTCTGTCACTACCACCCTTCACAAATTACCTATCCATGTTGTTTACAGCGTTTCTCATATGGTATCCAATAAATAACGATTTTATACACCTGCATTCAACGAAAAAAGAGCAGCGTGCTAAAAACTGCAATCCGTTCATTGCATATTAAATTTTCGGCTAAGTTTCTTCATTTATTGACGAGATATCATTAAATTACTGGTATATATCTTCCACACAAGTTTACTATCAGTGAAAGTTCCTATCCACCAGTTATTATCACCAGGAAAATAAAACAGAATATCTTCTCTTCCATCACCATTGAAATCCATTACCCAAAACGGCCGGCCGTCATTGATTCCGTGTCCAAAGCCAACAGTGTTACCTAACGGAGAACTTTGGTAGGACTTTATGTCATTCTCCAGTCTGGTAGGTAACTTTATGTCACTCCCACCAAGGATTAGAATTTGTCAATGAATATTGTAATAGAGTCTGATAGAATAAAATGATACTTTTAACATGTAAAAATTAGTCTTATTTACAAAATAAACTAAGGAGATGGTTACGTGTTAAAAAAATTTATCGCTGCTTCTCTTATTACCACTACAATACTCCCTGTTTCAGGAGCCTTTGCAGCTGAAGATGTAAACACAGTATTTCTACCGTCATACACCCCAGCAATCGCTAATGAGTTAAGCAATTCAGATATTTCTACTTTGGCTTTGTCTTCATATTATAAAGTAAATGATTATTCTAACTTCAGAAAAACCCCTTCACCAACAGGAGTAAATATTGGCTCTCATGTATACGGTGATATTGTATATGGTGGCACAGAGAGTGTAATTGCTGATGGCATGACTTATTTATATGTATATAGTTATAAATATCAAACATGGGGATGGGTGCAAAACTACTTTTTAGATAGAATTGAACAACCTTAAAGATATAAAGTAAGAAACGGCATTAAGATAACCTGCTCTACCTCGCATTCAATAAAAAATGAGCAGTCTGTAACTACGTCAGCTGCTCATTTTTTAACCAACCGTTTTTTTATTGACGAGATATCATTAAATTACTGGTATATATCTTCCACACAAGTTTATTATCTGTGAAAGTTCCTATCCACCAGTTATTATCGCCCGGAAAATAAAACAGAATATCTTCTCTTCCATCACCATTGAAATCCCCTACCCAGAACGGTCGACCATCGTTGATCCCATGTCNNNCCGGAAAATAAAACAGAATATCTTCTCTTCCATCACCATTGAAATCCCCTACCCAGAACGGTCGACCATCGTTGATCCCATGTCCAAAGCCAACAGTGTTACCGGCAAGATTCCACTTTAATTCCGATCCATTATAAGAGCCAAGCCACCAGTTATCATCCCCTGGGAAGTAAAAAAGGATCTCATCCATCGTTGAATTAGAAAACCTTCCCGTCCAAAACGGCCGACCGTCATTGATCCCATGTCCAAAACCAGCGGTGTTACCGACGAAATGCCATTTTAGCTCCGTACCTTCAAATACCCCAAGCCACCAATTATCGTCACCTGGGAAATAAAACAGAATATCTTCTCTTCCATCACCATTGAAATCCCCTACCCAGAACGGTCGACCATCGTTGATCCCATGTCCAAAACCAACAGTGTTACCGGCAAGATTCCACTTTAATTCCGATCCATTGTAAGAGCCAAGCCACCAGTTATCATCACCTGGGAAGTAAAATAGAATCTCATCCATTGTGGAATTAGAAAACTTTCCCGTCCAAAACGGCCGACCATCATTGATCCCGTGTCCAAAACCAGCAGTGTTACCGACGAAATACCATTTTAGCTCCGTACCTTCAAATGCTCCAAGCCACCAATTATCGTCACCTGGGAAATAAAACAGAATATCTTCTCTTCCGTCACCATTGAAATCCCCTACCCAGAACGGCCGCCCATCGTTGATCCCATGTCCAAAACCAACAGTGTTACCGGCAAGATTCCACTTTAATTCTGGTCCATTGTAAGAACCGAGCCACCAGTTATCATCACCTGGAAAGTAAAAAAGGATCTCATCGTTATCATTGTTAGAAAATTTTCCTATCCAGGTTGGACAACCTCGTGGTGCTCCACCAAATCCATTTGTATTTCCAATAGGCTTACATTTTGCATTCCCGTCTCCTGTTTTTGAACAAAGCCACCAGTCATTATTTGAATCAAAAAATAACAACTGGTCTTCGCTGCCACTAAATTTACCTATCCAACCAGAAAGTTCTGAATCATTTACGAAGAATAGGCGAATAACGAAGTCTAATGCACACCAAGCTTCAATTCCATTCTCTTGGTTAAGATAACGGTTAATGTACTCGTAGCTCAGGTAACCAAAACCTTTATCTCCCCACCAATCACCCCAAGAATTTTTGAATTTCATCTTTTGATTGGTATCATCATATCCAACAATACATATTGCATGATGACTGCGGTACGTCGAATCTCCTGGAAGAGGAATAATCCCAGTTGTCTTGGCTTCGGTCCAATTGTCATAGACTGGTACTCCCATAACAAAAGGTCCGTTGTTAAATATACTGTTTTTCATTGCGTCTAATGAATCAAGCTTAGCATATGATAAAACTTTATTATCCGCAGCATTTGAATCAGCATTGGGGTGTGGATTATTAACTGAATACGCGATATACGGCCAATATTGCCATTCGCATACCCCACGATCTGTCAGAACTTGCATTGCGGTTCTAATGTAAGTCCCTTCTTGCGGTAAGTTATCAATCTCTTTGCATTTTTGATACAGATATCGCGGTGATAATTCAATGTATTTATTTTCTTCCTTCGATTCTTGAGCCTCTTTCATACCAACAGCACAGGCGAATCCAACACAGGTTCCTTCACTACCCTGGCTTTTAACCGGAGTACCATAAGGCGACTCATATTTTTCAGGAATGGTAGCCAAATTTAACTCGGCAGGGAATTCCCGAATAATAGCAGAAAATAAAATGTCTCTTTCATCCGGCGGGGACGGTACAGCCCCAAACCCAAATTCATCTAATGACATTTCAGACCTCCTACAGGCTTAATTTCTAAGCCTAAGCTTCTGTTACTTGAATAAAATTTATTCATTAGCATTTAGCTGGGGTTATACTGCACTTACCCTTTGATCGTATTTAGACAACTATCTGTTAGTGCAGTGCTAAAAGCCTGTTAAGTTACGATGCACTCGTTTAAAGAGCAGACCCAACAAGTTGAACAGAAAATAGAGAATCCCAGAAGAATGTAGGGTTCTCTATTTTTTGTTCATTATGTGTTGTCATAACCCACTCATTCTCATTAAAGAGTTCAGGTCCAATCTAGCTTGATCATTACAACTAAGAATTACTTAGTACTAACGGAGCAAGATTCTGGTTGATAAATGTTTCTATATATTTATCCAGACTACTTAACTTTCTCCGGGTCTACGTTTCCTCTCAGCTGATTTTTCTTTCAACCTCTTATTAAGCAACAATTGTGCAGTACGAGAGCTAAACGTTTTACCGCATCCTATACATCTGAACCTTGGCGTCCCAGATACAGAATTTACTCCGTATTTATTGGTGTGGGTAGATCCACAGTGTGGGCACCTCGAAACCCTTATGTACTCAGTCCATCCCATTTCAAATTCTTACCTCCGTTCTTAAAATTCTAGTCATTCGTCTTCGGTTGTGTTACCTTCCTGCATCTCTCCAGGTAAATGACCATCCTAAGATTTATCTATAATTTAATTTACATCTATCCCTTTAAATCTGATCTTTCTCTGATATTCATTTTTGTTGATTAACTTACCAATCTCAAATACAGCAGCTAAAGCTAGATTGGTTACAGGCGCAAGATGACTGTTATCAACTACTCTAGTATAATTTACGCCATCACAACTGATATTGTGAAACACTTCATTTTCCATTCTATATATTTCATCTAAATCTAACTTTATTTGGCCTTCATTATTCAAAATACCAGTAGTGATAGAATGGTTTCCACTATTCACGAATGTTACTCCAAATGGTAACCAAAGCTCTAATCGATGATTATCGTCCTGTGTCCAATCACCATACTCTTTGTTTTCGCCAATACAGAGAAATGCTCTCAACAGCCTGTCTATATGCCACGGACGAGTTAAGACTGGGTCCTCTCCTAAATTAATAAGAACTTCTTTTCCAGAGGTTTGAATAATTTCAGAAATGCGTTGTCCAGAGACTCGAGACCTCTCAAGCATTGTATGAAAACTGACAGAATGAGAAAGTGATGTCTTGTACAAGTACTTCTCTCCCTCATCAACTGAAATATAGTGCGTTCGTTTACTTCTCGATCCAGGATTGGGAAGAATTTTGTTAATACCAACTGTAAATACCTTAGCATCATCATGAGTAGAGACGGAGCGATAAACGTTTTTATAAAACTCTTGATTTACTAAACCTTTAATTAAAATATAGATTGGATGAGTATCTCCATATTTGTAATCAGTAGGTGTGTTTAGTATTTCTCTAGCCAGGGATAGTATATTTTCAAACTCTTCTCTTTGCTTATTTTCTTGCTTTAATTTACTTGCTTCTTCTCTTTGCTGAAGTTCCTGTTCTAGTTTCCTAGTATCTTCTCTTTTTCGTTTAAACATGCCATTCCTTCCTTCATCTATTTATTAGCTACTCTTCTTTTGACACACAATTTAATTATAGTAAATGCAGTCAGTACAAACTACTCCACAAGCACCTCATATATCGTCCCTTTAAAAGCTCTAATTCAACAAGATTCCGTAGTAAACCGCTGATTAATATAAGCCCCCAATTCCCAATCCATTGGGCAGAAGGTTATAATGGTTGAAGGCTCTTATAGATGGGGTGAGGTGATTTATTATTTTTAACGACAAGTTGATTAACTCCCTTCAGCATACACATATCCATTTAGTTAAAGAATGGAACTTATCTAAAACCAATCAATTTCTTCCGGAAGAAGTCACAGCTGATTCACACCGAAGAGTTTGGTGGAAATGTGCCTCTGGGCATGAGGAATTTGATCCCATCAGGATTCGTGTTCGAAATAACGGTTGTATTCAATGTAAGCGAGAAGCTAAGAAAATACTAGAAGCTAATAAGGAACTAGATAAAAACCCATTAACGGGCACCTTTACTGATCTGATACATAACCCTAATATGAAGCTCATTGAGGTACTAGGGCTGCCACAGGACTTTACTGCTAACATAAGCATTGAGTCACTTTATGAAGGGGATAATGAATTTGATAGGAGGATTTATCTTTCTCTAAAGCGGTATGGTTTAAATACTGTTGATCAAATCCTGCAACTTACCTACAATAAACTGGATTCTATTAGGAACTTAGGAGAACGATCCCAGATCAAGTTATATACCATTTTGAAATCAAAATTCTGCTGTTGACCCAATTACATTGTGCCTATCGTGGACTCTAACTCCCTTTTACTTCATCTAATGAAAAAGCGAGCTACACATGATTGTGTTAGCTCGCTTTGATAATTCTCTTTTGCTAATACGAATGTTTACTTACTCTCTACTGTTAATGCTTACTCCCACTCTGTTCACTCCATCTCACAATCACGCCAAGTTTACTCTTTTGTGTTAATTTCGATATGCCTTATCAAGGTTAATCCAATAATCAGCCGGTGGCTTAAAGACTTTTGCTAACTCATCAGCAAAATATTGGGTTACTGGTTCTTTACTCATGAAAAAAGACGCTAGACTTTCATTTGCTATTCCTGTTTTCTTTGAGAGATCATCCAGATCCATACCTTTTGCAACCATTAGTTCAATAACCTTGTCTCCAATAGGGAATGCGTTTGGGTTATTAATTTGATTCATAAATTCGCGTATCTCCTTTGTTCATATGTCTTAAAATAACTTTAATTCGATTTAGTTGAAATATATCATTATAAAGTCAGGGTGTAAATCAAATTATACAACTTTGTATGTTTTGATTTACACGTATGTTTACTATGTAAATCAGCTTTATAAGTGCAAACAAGAAGGACCACTTCAATTTCGAAGTGGTCCTTCTTGTTTAATTCGTGTTTTCAAGGAGTTGCCAGAGCCCATCGTATAGTCTTAAGAACCTTCGAGAACCTTATCCTCTATAACAGGAGCAGGAATTTCTGTAATCTCAATCGACTCTTCGGGACCAAAGCTTTGAATCTTCATTGGCATGGAGTCCAGATATTTATACTCCTCCGTTTTAGTTGAACTTCCGATAATATTACCCTCTTTATCTTTTGTGAAAATTTCACGTTTAGTAGGTAATCCAGTATCCAAATCAATGGTTACTATCTCTTTATGAAGGTCATCTTCAGCAAGAGCCTGTTGCTCGTTTTTGTCTGAAGAAGTCAAGGATTTCATTTCATTAGACTCAAGTACCGTCCAATCCTGACTTTCCAGTTCATTCTTCGCCTCTTCTAACAGAGAGATCTGCAGTAACTTTTCATTTTCTGCAGCGATGTTCTCTGGCATAGTCCAGGTGTTACCCACTAACTTCCCTGTTTCAAAATCCCGTCCGTATGAAGTGATTTTCTTCCCGCCATCTTCAATGACGAGTTTATTATGAAGTTGGTTGTCCCGGTATTCCTCCGTGATTTCAGTGAGGTTCTCACGATCACGGTAGCGAATGATGTAGGACCCGTCTTCCATGGTTTCTTTGATGTATTCCACCTTGCCTTGTGTTGCCTTATTGGCAGCACTTAGAACATCACTCTGAGCACTAACTATCGTTGGTTGATTGAGGTACATATAGCCACTTACAGCGACAGCTGCCAGTGGTAATGTTAGCAAAGAAGCCATTGTCTTTTTCTTCACAGGGGATTCCTCCTTTTTTCGCTACAATTATAACGCTTTATTCTGCTTTTAAGTTCCAGCCATTTACAAATCCATTGTCAAAAGTTCCTGATGAGTTTGAACCGGCTTGAAAGTCTTGTACTCTCCAAGCATTCGGGTTGCAAGCAGATGCCTTCAATTCTGAGTCAAAGGATTGTAGGTAATAATTTTCATTCAGACCCTTCATGACGCCACTCATATTGCTACAATCACTTGAGAACATTTGAGTCCATCTGCTCGTTTTTGCTACATAAGTATAATGATAATTGAAAGTTCTATTGCCAACTGTGTTGTACCATGCAGCGTAACCTAGAGCAGCGTTAGCATAATATCCAATACTTGCATTTGGATAATATACACGTTTCCACGCCTGGCTGTCAGCAGTAGTGTTGGAGCATACGCCGTCTGGACAATAGTCAACTAAGTCCGTACCTTGACTCACTTGAGCTATTATTGGATAGGAAGTCCCCATTCCGCTACGTATGTTCAATCCAGCTGTCTTTACGTCATAAACAGGTTGCTTTTTTTGGTATGAAGCTAGGGCAGCATCAATTTTACCGGTTGGTACATAGAATGATACGATTGCAAATACAAATAAGACGAGATACTTACTGCTTAGCTTAGTCCATTTTACCACAAATATTAACCCCCTCCAGATTTTATACAAAACTATACTACCATATCCAACCAATAATTTGTTACAATTTGTAACTAATTGATAAATATTGGATTAAAAAATAAGTGACTGAATCGTGAAATATAGTTCATATTATGTTGTCCACTGATTTACTTACCTCACCCTATGAATGAAATAAAATATATATTTATCTGACTTTTGTGTTAATAAAAGTTCTTTCAAAAATACAAAAAAAGTCGCTTAAATAGCGACTTTTTTTGTATTCGATCTCGGCTAGGTTTCAACATTATTGATTTAATAATCTTCTAATCCTTGAGTTGATGTCTTACTATGTAAATTGGAGCTAAGCTCCTTTAGGTGATGTGATACAAATTTAGTTAAATGATACTCTTTTTATGAATGCCAAATACATAGAACAATGATAGAGGTGGCTTTACACTTCATTTTTGTACTTTTTATACTTGTGCTGGTTTGTAATCTTTCCTTGAAATGTATTCTCCATCATATCCAATGATCCTGAGGTAGATTCTCATAAGCAAATCGTTATAATCAGTATAAAAGTTGTAGAGTTCATTACTATTCATAAATGGAATTGCGCCTGTATGGAACAATGGATTCCGTACCTTTCTCAGATCGTCAGTCAATAAATTTTTAGGTATAAATCGAAGCTGCTTATTAATCGATGTCATTTTCTTTTGAATGTTCATTAGCTCTAATTCATCTCTACTTAAACAACCAAGGCTGACGAGATAGTTTGAAATGAGGAATTCATACGCCATAATTAACTGTGCCAGCTTGTTATCAATGAATGTTTGATTTTGTATATCTACGATTCTATTCGTATACTCATTTAACTTTAAGGAGTCTTCTAGTTCTCTATACTTCTGATACGAAGAATCAAATAGATGCTTAAGTCCTCTCCTTGTTAAAAAGTTATCAATAATAGCTTCATTATTAAACCTTAATTTAGTAGTTTCCATAACATCGAATCTTACTATTTCATTATTCTCATCATAGTATTCGATTTTTTGTGGATAGTTAGTTGTTAAGGTTACTGAACTTAGGAAAGAAGTAATAGATTTAATCTCCTTCTTAACTTCCTCTAATGAGTGGCATTCGTGAGGTACTACTGTAATATAAGATAATACACCATGATTAATCCTCTTAGTATCAATGAGTTCCCTAATCTCATTAGAATTCTCCGTCAATTTAAATTCTAAAGCTAATCGCTTCAGATCTACCGAGAACTTATCAAAATTAAAACCACCATTGGTTTCCGTTTTTTCAAGACCCAAAAATTCGAAATTTGTTATATAGGCTATTGCTTTAGAAGGGTGAATACCTTCTACTCCTCTTTTTTCGAAAGTAAACTCTGGTGATATACAGTAAAGTACATTTGTCTGGCCCTTTGAATTAGTGGATTCGATCCACAATTTTTCAATATTAACAGACCAACCTTCCATTTCATTACAGCGTCCTGAAAAACTGTGTTCATCAGGTTTATAATAGTGTATCCCCTGGTATTTTAGAATAAAGTGACTAGTCCCCGTAATATCTAAACAAAACTCCCATGAAACAGGGATAGATGTCGAATCAGTCATAAGATTTCCTACTCCTGAAAGATATCTTATTAGGGAATAGGGGTAGATGTCACCCAATTTGTTATGAAAATCATTCTCTGGTACCTGACTATCTCCGTTTATCAATTCTTCAGCTCCTATCTTACTAATTGGAGAAATATGAAAAATCATCTTGTGAACATTTTTAGAGAACGTTTTGAGGATAGTATTCACTCTTATTCAGCTCCAAATTATTGATAACTACTGAAATTATATCATCATTGCCTTATTCTACTCACAAAGTTTCAACATTATGAGTTTCGTAGCTATCAAGTAAGCTTAGATTTGTTCTATAGGAGGGTTAAGACACTTGTCCGATCTTCCTTAATTCTATTTCTGATCTCACCTTCAAGTCTTCATTGCTAAAGGTAGACTTAAACCAGGCGATTGGATTATCAATCTTGTTATTTATTAAACCTTCCGCGAACTTTTTTAAAGCTCTATAAATCGAATCAAAATGGTACTTTTGGATGCTACTCTCGATAGATGGATATAGTTCAGAGATCAATCGCGGTGGAAGATTAAACAATTTGCAGCATGATAAAAATTCCTCTTGATGGAAACAGATTGCCCCTGTTCCTTGAAACTTTATCATTTTTTCTACCACGTCTGCATATCGTGCATATTGTGCCACTTCAGGCATGTGTTCGCGCATAGGTGGTGTATCTTCTTCTTCTTCAAGATCTGTTGAAGGATAAAGATCTAAAGAATCTTGATTAATAAAACCTGCTTTATAGGGTGCATGCTGTGCATGTGAAAAATCAGCTTCATATGCATGCTGTGCATTATTAAGTGCATGATGTGCATCTTCCTGTATTTTTGATTTGAATTCATAAGCTACTTGAGAAGTATTGGTCTCGGTATATTGATTAGAAGTCTGTTTGACAGGGTGTCCTACTACCTCTTTAAAGCGAGCTTTTTTTTCAATTAAATTACGACTAACCAGATCCTTAACAACGTATTGGGCTTTGCGTTTAGACATCCCTCCAGCTGCTGCGATCGTATCATAATCTGGGAAGACATGCTCATGCTCAGCTTGATAGACTTTTATCACAATCATTATCATTTTTTCATATGTTTTAAGATCAGAGTTATCCAATATCCCTCGTAACCCCTTAATCAATTGCTGTTCAGATGAATTAAAATTAGATAGCATGAATAGTCCTCCTTAGAGTTCGTTCATGCCAATCCCCTTGAATTTGAAGCTTTTCTTCCGTATAATAAGGGAACCGGCATGTTAATGTTGTATTTAAGCGACTTTAACACGCCCCCAGGATATCTGTTTTTTCCAGAAACAGTTACCTGCGGTTTCGTTTTTAACTGCTGTCAAGAGTTCGCACCTCTAGATAGCGAGTGAATCAAATGCTTTTTCTAATTGGCCATGAGGCCTGCTCCCTTAGGGAGCTTTTTTTTAGGTATAACTTTTTGCCTTGTGGCATAAACTACTAATTTGCCTTATCGCCATTGTATTTTTTGCTAATTAGTGAGTCAAGATATCGGGGTTGAAAGGACATTTTTGAATTATCGGGGTTGAAAGGACATAAAGTCGGGGATGAAAGAACAACCTATCGGGGTTGAAAGAACGTTATGACGGGGTTGAAAAACACAGTTAACTTTTAAAGATTTTTTTTAGTATCGGGGTTGAAAGAACGTTAAAATATCGGGGTTGAAAGGACAACCTACCATATTATCGGGGTTGAAAGGACGCTATTCCACCTTTTCCCCCTGTTTCACTGATTGTCTTCACTGTATGAAAGTAACCTCCAAGTAGGCTAATCGCAATACTTCATCATTCGGACCATAGCTTTCGCCTTACCAAAACAGGCTGAATGCCAGGCTGCTGGTTAGACCCGCTACCTCCGAAGAGATCCACAACGATATTCCCAGGTCGGCTGCTGTAATTGTTATGGTAATAGTTCCAGCGGCTTCTGCATAGGATGAACGTGCTTACCAACATTTCCGCGGGTTACACCTCCCAAACCGTGGACGGTTCTGCCTCTTTAACTGGTAAGCCAGCTCGTCAAACTGTGCTTTGCCGACGATCCCCGTACCAAGAAGGGGCCATCGAGTGAGCATAGAAAACAGGCTTATGTGCCAACGATACTGCGACCAGCCGAATGATGCTGAATTCTTAACTCATACTCACTGGCTGTGAACAACAATACCTGCAGCATTCATTGCGTCTTAGAATTCCCTCTGATAGGACGAAGGATGGTAAACGTAATTACCTGCTGCTGGATCCATCAAACTAGCATAACGTTCAAAAAGGGCATTTAAATAGCCCACAAATTCCTCTGCAGGCATGTCGTCATTCTGTATCCTACTGTGCCCATCGGCAGCCAATCGTGCAGAAACACTTTTGACTGCAACGTTAAAAGGGGAGCTGTCAGATGTTACCCCTCTTCGTCTAAGGAACTGAGTATTATCCAAAGCACTTGAACATCGAAGTTATCCTCAACCACTAGATCCTCAATCTCGGGATCTGGAATACTCCCAAACTCTTCGATTAGATCCTCGAATTCTTCAGATCCAAGCCCGATAAAGTCAAATCTGCCCAGCTCTCCTGTAATTCGTCCAGCGACCTGCCCAGTCATCCCAATTCTCGATACTTTATTTTTAAAGCGATATTCAGGAGCCGTTCCTGCTGATAGTCTAGATCCACAAAAGAAACCTGCAGACCGGTATGGCCCTGCTCATAAACCAGGATCTTACATAGTTGATGACCACCGACCATGTTCCCTGTGCGTTCATTCCAGACGATCGACTCGACATAACCAATTCCTCAATTCTACACTTCAGCTTTTCATACTCGGGAATTGCCTGGCTGTAGGTCAACCCGGGGGTTATACTGCTGCATTGATCTGATCGAGTAGCACGGGATGTCATTATCTATACCTCCTTAATTTATGTAGAAAAAACACCCAAGATCTTTACTTGGATGTTCTTTGTCTAAAAATCTTAGGTAATCCGGTTTCGTATTCTTCCCTGTCATACTCCATACGCAGTTGCTTTTTCAATTCATTGTAATCTTTAACAGCTATTTTGACGAAGCGCTCTACAACATCGTTTGGGGTAATTCCTATGGATGATACATATTTACCCCATGCATCCAATAGTTCAGTAGAAGCATATGCAGAATTATCAAACATAAGTTTGTCAGTAAATTCTTTTGTTAAGAATTCATGATCTTTGATACTTCCAAGCATAACCACACTTTTTTTAGGGATTGTAAAAGAATCATATAGATGTGCTCTAGCAAGAATCAAAGCGTATAACGGACTGTATAAGTTATGTAGCCTTTCGAATTTGCGTCTCTTCTTCTCTTTGTACGGTTCTATAAAGAAATGTAAAATAAGAAATGTTAAAACTGCTATTATAGCTGAGATTCCTGCAGACAATAATGGGGTTGGAATTGAATTCATTTTTCACCTCTTTCAGATATCACAATTCGACATAAATCAGTACATGTCCTTCTGTAATAATTGAGTTGAGTTGATTTCAACGTTTGGGTGTCCATCGTATGCTTTCATACGCTCACTCAGTTGCTGTTCTCCGCTCGTCTATGGAATGATTCCTGTATTCGGATGCAATCAATTACACAGGCTTAAATGTCTCATATTCTGTCATAGAAGGCAAAAGAAAAGCACCGGTTAAGGTGCTAGGATGGCCAGATAGTTTTTTTTGCTGCTTCACTCAAAACATCTACAAGGATATCCCTTACGCCATCTCCAATGAACTTAGTAGTTTTATTCAAAACCTTTCCTATTCTTGTTGAAGCTAGAAGAGTTCTAGGTCCATCAGACATAGCGTCTTGAATATTATTTTCAAATTTCGCTATGTCTTCAGCTACTAATTCTTCATCTTCTTTGAGGAGTTCGATAGCCGCTTCCAACTTGGCCTTAGTCCAGGGGAATGCTGCTCCACAATCTTTACAGAAACTAGGTACGGTACTTCCACCGAAGTTAGCAACCCCCTCGACGTGTAATTCACCTTGGATAGCATTACCGCATTTTTCACAAGTACAGATTGTTTCTTTACCACATTCAGGGCAAAACTTTTTATTATCATCAGGGTATTTTTTCATAGCACTGTTAATTAAATGACCATTTTTACATACTTGTGCTTGATCATACCAATTTTGCTTCTGTTGTCCACCGTAGCCATACCCTAACCAATCCACATAGAATCCCCCTTAAGCTTCTGTTAACATCAGGGATATTCTACCTCTTTGGGACAAGATGGTCTACACTCCATTCCCTTGAGTGCGATCTGATTTTGAGCTAAGCCAGGAAGCTGCTCCATAGTTTTTATAATTGAATCTTAGTCTGTTTCTCTTGTCTATGACTGGACCAGTAGCTTTTATGGACGCTGATTCGCAGAATTCATGGCCACTATGGCATTTCCTCTCTTCCTGGGGAGTTGAGCCCCATCTCTCCTCTAACATCTATCTAAAATTGTGAAGAGATAATTGCCAGGGGTTATTCCCCTTAAGTCTATACATTTATCTTAGATAAAAACGTCGGGGATGAAAGAACGTATTATCGGGGTTGAAAGGACAAAAGGTCGGGGGTGAAAGAACATTTCGATCAATTTTATACTCAATATTTAAAGCTATGGTATTCTATATTCACAGACATTAACGAGTATATAAGAAAGGAGCTGTTATCAAATGCCCCCTCGGAGAATTAATATTGAACAATGGGTTGGTAAAATAACAGCGCTAGATCTACCTGCTGAAGATCCTAAAGTCCAGGAACTCATTATCAAGGCAGCTGACCAATTGAAGACGAAATCAAAGGAAGTTGCTCTAAAACATATACAAAACGAAGGAACCGGTGAACTGCAACTAGCCAAACGACTCGTTCAGGAACATCAACTCACGGATGAAGAAAAGGACCAAATAAACAAGGAAATCTTTAAACATCAAATAAAACAAAAGATTTGGGAACAATCCCAGGTAATCAGACGAGCTACCTATTACAATAAGCCTTCTCATCCCTATGGACATATCTTCTCAGAGAGTGCGATCAGTTCAATATCAACATCTAGGACGGTAGCACCCGCTTCAGAAACTGGAGATACACTGGTCCGCGACAACAGAAGAACTAAGATTTATCATCCAGCTAAAAAGGAACTGACCCTCCAAGACGCAAAGGTGTTAATTGGAATTCATAAACTTTGGGAAGAAAGTGGGAAACAAAAAGAGTTTGAATTCACCATTTATTCTCTTGCTAAGGCCATGAATCGTGATACTGGTGGAAAGACGTATTTAGAGATCTGGCAGTCCCTTGAGGTTCTTCAAGATAGCAAGTTTGAATTCACCTATTATCATGATAAAGGGTTGATTGATTCTTTAGACCGAATCAATATCTTACAGGCAATTGGACGGCGCGACCGCAACGAGACATTCAAAATAATGTTCTCTGATGCTGTCTACCGTTCATTACAATCAGGTGCTATTGCTTACTTGAGTTTAGCCATTCTAGAAGATTTAAAGAC
This sequence comes from Paenibacillus vandeheii, assembly GCF_030433635.1. Taxonomy (NCBI): domain Bacteria; kingdom Bacillati; phylum Bacillota; class Bacilli; order Caryophanales; family Paenibacillaceae; genus Paenibacillus; species Paenibacillus vandeheii. Next base: position 265,539 of record NZ_JAROCD010000011.1, on the reverse strand, counting down.
AGGCACTGCGCAGAACCTATATCTTTTTTTGCCTGCACAAGTGGCTCAGGGGATCACACGGTGGCCTTTGGATGAGATTGCCCTCCTAATGGGGTCTAAAGCAAATAGGCCAGCCAAGAAGAAACAAATCGTGGAGGAAGCGTGTGAGAATATGATGGAGATTTCCCTCCTCGATGGTTACAAATTACATGAGGACGAATCTGGATCTATTTTTCTGGAGATCCGACCATCCAAACTTCTACTCACTTCAGGAAATAGTGTTAAGACCGTCCAACAACTTACATTCTCTCTATAAGAGAACGTAAGTTGTTTTCTTTTCATGTCCTTTCAACCCCGATAATATAATGGACTAAGTTAAACTTTAAATTACCACAACTCTGTATATGTTCCTAACTATATGAAACGAATAACATAGTAAAACGTATTAACTATAGGGATTAAGCAAAGTTAAAGGAGAGGTGCGAATGAGCAAAAGGTCAAGAAGAAGAGGAAGACAAAAGAGGAGGAAATGGAAAGAAAAAAAGATAGCAAGCGAACAAGTAAAAAATCAGGATTCTAATCCTCATACAAAAAAGCGACCTGCGATAATAGATACTTTAGAGCTAGTAGAAAGAAAGCCTAAGTCAACTAAGAAAAAGAAACAGATTAGAACGTATGAATCTAAGAAAAAGAGAGCGATTAGGGTATCATTAGATAAGTATGAACGATTACAGGCTTATATGGATCCTTACTGGTCCATTGCAGACAAAGATCAAAAAGTGAAATTACACTGGGTTCGGTATCTCCTTATCAGTATCCTATCGTTTCCAATCTATGATTCCTTACTTAAACATATTATCAAAAAGTATACAGATATTATCTCGCTTTTTGAGAATTATGACTGGTATTTCGATCTCATGCATTCAAAAGTTTACCAAAACTTTATCCATGATGTGTATCAACCTATACAAGATAATTTTATTTTTCAATGGATTGTGCATTGGGTACCTAAGACATATATTTTAATAGGCGATTCATACATATGGTGTACAGGCAGCACATTGTTCATGGTTCTTATCTTCCCTATATTGAGTTTGGGTTTCCTTCGTAATCTAAGAAAAGTCGATAAGCTCAAAGACAATCTCATAGACGAGTTTACTTTAAAAAAGGCATCTTCGTATATTGGTACATTTGTATCAATGTACGCTGCTGCAGACGCGTATCTTGTTTCAGGGATTATTGGAAAAGTATTGGTTATTTTAGTTGTATTTGCTACCATTTCTAATGCCATGATATTCCGAAGTCTGAAAAAAGAAGCAGTTAAATATGGTTTGGCTCCTTCTATATAGGTTACAAAAAACATCCCAGAAGTTGGGATGTTTTTTTGTATTTAATTAAATTAAGCGACCTAGCTTGTTCGATACTCCAAAAGATCATTGTGGTATCGCATCGACTCTGTAAGTTAGTGCCCTCATATAAGAATATATTTCATTAGAGCATTTTTTTTAATTGAGAGACGCGTCCTTGACTGATCCCCATCTTGAGTGCAATCTGATTTTGAGCTAAGCCAGGATGTTGCTCCATAGTTTCTTTCAGTTGTTGAAGTAAACGGGCCGTTTTAGGGCGTACGTCTGGATAATTATTGGTAGCACTGTCGTCCAATTGAGTTTTTGATACAGGTATTGATTCAGAGATTACCTTCTCAGCAGGCGTAGGAGAATACTCGGATTCTGGTAAGAACCATTCGGAAGATTTATCTGGATGTTTTAACTGAGTAGCACAGGTACTACAGACAAACTGCTCCTTATAATACGTCTCGGCTGCAAAATAACCACAAAAAACACACATTGTAGATTTGTACTTTCTTAGAATCAGTTCCTTCCCCTCAATAAAAAATTCGAGCGGGTCACCAATGTCAATCTGCATAGTATCTCGCATTTCCTTTGGTAGGACAATTCTTCCAAGGCGATCCAATGATCTCTTCATACCGGTTCTTTTCATACAATCCCTCACCTCATACCTTCAACTATCTTTATTCTAAAAAAGAATTTATCCAACTACAACTACTTTTTTCAAAAATAAGGAATAAAGTAACATAAAAATATATACAAATCAGTATTCACTAAAAAGTATCCCACTCTCTTACCTGGACGAATGGCCAAATGGTTTGTATGTATCTAATTCAGTATTCAAGATAATAACTCATTTATTAGATACCCTACCCTTCCTGTGGTCCAGGAAGGGTTTAAGGTTAAGGGGGCGCTGCACCGTATTGTATAAAATTAATTAGAGGGAAGATTTTGTTCTAAAATTGCCTCGAGTTCAGCTCTCATTTCATCAGGAGTCATTGACTCAACTGGCTGATACTCACCATAGATGTTGTAGTCAGCATCATTTGAAGTCGTACGTGAACTACTTTGGATTTGCTCATCCTTATAATAAGCAAAGGACTCCGGAGTAATTCTGTTCTTTCTATACAATTGAACGTAATCGTTAAAACTGAGAGAAGAGTTTTGGCCATTTTGTTCATAAGCCTCATGAGTGTATTTGTAGTAGAAAACAAGATCCTCATTTCTTCCCGTGTAACTACTTGGAATTTGATTTAAGGACTTCAAAGCTTTCTCATCTTCACCATCCTGACCGTACACATGATACATGGCCAGCAAGTACATCATTTGAAGGTCATTACTAGGGTTGGTTATAGATTTAATTAGCTTACTTACCTCCATATATTGACCTGTAGCAAGGTATCCATTGATCAGGTCCCAAATTGCCCCATCTTCTGTTAAGTCTTCTTCTAATGATTCTTCATTATTTTTTGATACTTCTTGTCCACGTTCCAAACTGAATTCATATGTATATTTTATCTTATTTCCAAAACCAAGCTCTGATACAACAAGATCTCCAGAAAGGTTTTCTCCTAGTAAGCCTATCTTCTCCTGTACTTGTCCTGGCTGTACACTTGCAGGACGTGAGATAAGCATCAAATTATAGTCGTCGAGATCTAACCCATGACCATTGTTTGAAAACCATCCACTTTGAAATTCCCCGTTTGTGACAACAACTTTGTCTTGAGCAGAATATGCACGCCTGTTACCATTTAAAGTAAGAATCAACTCCATGTTATCTGGGATATTAGTTCTCCCAACAATCCTAACTTTCCCATTAGAGTAATCTATTTCCTTATCTACGACCAAGTCTACAACCGTATTTTTTGACGAGCAGCCGGCTAATACCAATAATATAGTTACTAAACTAATAATGACCTTTAACTGTTGTTTCAAACTTGATCCATTGTGCTGAATAATTTTCGTCCCCTACTTTCTTGAACATGATCGGAATATTCCTATTTCTCTCGAATTCTCATTTGTTTTTATTAAGCAAGAGTAAAAATACATTAAGAGAGTGGCTACCCCACCCCCCTCTGAGTAATACAAGGAGAATGGGATAGTGTAGTAGTTATGTATACCTTAGTGGCCTGTACCGTGATTATGCATTTTATACCCCCCTTTTTATCCTAACTTTTTGAAGATGGCTAGATAAGCTAGGCTTATCTGCAGAGCGGTTCCTTTATTTGAACCTGCTTCGAGTGGGATCCTTTAAGTTCTTCTCCATTCGTTAACTTCATGGTTGCTCCTTCGATGCTAACTACATTATTTTTATTTACTAAGAGGTTTCGATCTACTTGGACGAAAGGAATATGACCCATAAAAAATTTGGCCGTGGGGAAATTGAAGTACATGCCTTCTTTTGTCTTAACACGATATCCTTCCACTTTATTAATAGTCACATATAAAATATCGTCTTCATGAATCATTGCCGGCGTATCATTGGATATTTCAAATACTTGAATCTGCACTACTACCAACTCCCTCTTCTGTTATCCTCTCAATCTTACTATGTCTTTAGTCCCAATTCCATATAAATAGACTGCATTAAGTGGCTGAATTAAATATAAGCAAAATTCAAATAGTGAATTGTTACTCTATCGTTAAAAGACTCTCCTATTAGCTATAACGCAGATTCTAAGCTGCTTTAACGGAAAAAGAACCTATGTATACTTATTGAGATTAAAGTCCTTTAGAGAGCAATCTACGTATGTTTAGTACGACAAAAAATAACAATCTAAATTACTAGATTATAAGTTGTTTAATTGATCATCAATAAATAAAAAAAGCCCAGTTATAGGGCTTAGCACTTGAGTAAAAGGGAGAGTTGTTTATCTAGGAATACGGGAGAGGATCGATGGAGAAGTAATCGACACGTCCTCTGGATTATCATATACTGATGCTTGCTGTGGATCCATCATTCAAGTCAAAAATCTTACTATATTTTATCTAACGTTACTCCTCGATTTAATATCACTCCCCTTGCTACATCTTCTGCACTAAGTGCAACGATATCGCTTCTCATATCTCGTTTTAAATTCTTTTTAAGTAGGTAGGTGGACCAATAATAATGGCTTTCCACATAAAGAAAATAATTCTTTCCATCCACCAGGATAATATCACCTTCAATTGGAGAACCTTCAATTTCTACTTCAGTTCCTAAATCGGGATTATTTACTGCTTTGGATTTTTTAAAGTTTCGTCCGCAAACATGACAAACGGATTGCTTAATTAATACTTCACAGAATGGGCATTTCTTCATAAGTTACACTCCTTAAATTGCTTTCTAAATTACTCGTATGCATTTCCTTCAGAATCAAAGAAAGCACGATCTTTACCTGTTAGTTTTTCTAGGTGACGTATATAAGTTAATATATGATTTGTTTGTTGAGGAGGCTCTTTCATTTCATCAAGAATAATATACAAATTTCGCAAAGTGGTTTCTGCCTCATCCTCTCTACCTTTAGCATATCCTTCTTTATATTGCATGCTACTGCCCTCATCTCGTTCAGTGTCTGACGCCGAAATGCGAGGATCGGATAGAATTGCAAATAAGTAAGATGGGCCCCTAAGATCTTGGAGTTCGCCTGGTCCAGTTACCGGCATACGCTCCCAAGCCTTTTCGAAATGACTTCTAGGGATTGTAATGTTCGTTGTGCTTGGTATAACCGCATTATGAATAAGTTTATATGTAAAAGCCTTACCTCTCAGTTGATGAAAATCTGAATCCTCGAACTTTCTAATGGCATTCCAAATTTGATCGAGTGTTTTCATAGTTTTCAGCCTCCATTAAATTACAATGTATTTCTTTCAAGAGTACTTAACTAGTGAACGTTCTCTTCCTTTAACAACCTCCCCATTCTGTTCTTTTAATTAATTGTAACATCCTTTTAGGAAAGTAAAGCCAAGGATATATGGGTGCGGATTTTAGTGATGAAAGTGATTCTAATCGCGTGTAAGGACTAAGCGTAAATCATAATGTAGTTACATACTTATTCTATCCAGTTTCGATTTATTATTTTAATGGTTGTATGATGTCTCTCCATTTTACCTATATCAGTGAGAAGGAAATCGGTAACAGGGATTGCCCGGGAATGGCAATCATCTAGTTGATTCCCACGATTTCATCTCATAAAAAAATTATAGGGAAAAGGATGATATCAATGGCAGATGCAAAATACAGACAAACCACATGGAATGGAATTACAGTGGATTACATTGAAGCGGATATGTCTACAATCCAAATTGAGGACTTGGGCGGTAAAAACCTGACCGCATCCACTAAGTATGGCATTAATGGCACTTTCTTTGATGACAGTACTGGTTATGTCCACGGCATTGCAGTTTCTAAAGGAGGTAGCCCGGTAAGGAACTATGCTTCTACGAATGCAACGTATAAACGTGGCACGCTGGTTTGTTCGAGGCCAAACGCCGGTACTTCCCGAGTAGCGAACGTATTCGTGATTAACAAATTAGCTGACCTATCCACCCCTGCTAGTTGGATTGAATGGGCTATCGGAGGCATTAGTCTCAAACTTCAAGAAACGGTTTCAAGTGAAACTGCATTCAATAACCTGGTGAAAGATGAAAAAGGCGGAGTGGATTTTGGAAACAACAAACGCGCTGCCATCGGGTATAAAGGTGGTAAAATTGTATTGGCAGTGATGAGTAAGGCTACGGATTGTACCCCTCTAGAAACTAGAGGTATCATGAAGTCTCTAGGATGTACAGATGCTATTATGCTGGATGGCAGCACGGCGGCACAAATACGTGCCAAAAAACCAGATGGTACTAACTACACTTCTGGTGGACCTCGTCTCGTATACAGTATCATTACAGTGAACGGGGCAACTTGGTCCTAAATACTTCGGTTTTTTCAAAGGGAAATCGCATGTCGATTTCCCTTTTTCCTATTCACTTCCTTAAAAATAATTTGTAACTTTTCCCAACATTGTAGCGTCTTTATCTATATGAATTTTATAAAGGTGGGATATCATGCTGAAATCTATTGCTTTAACAGCGTTGCTAACTTCATTTATTCTTCTTACGGCGTGTGGTGATACAAACTCACCAACAGAAGAACCGACGAATACGACGAATACATCTCAGAATTCCGCATCGGATACATCTAAGAATCCTGATTCAGAAACGGAGTCTTCAACAAAATTTAATTCTGGTAATGATATTGATTTTAAAGAGGCGGAATCCTCCCTAACGGAAGATCAATCCCCCATTCTAGATGTTCTTAAACTTAATTTAGAAGGACTAGTTGAGCATGACCACGATCAGTATCGGTCTGGATTTGTCACTGAAAAATTAGCCGATGCTATGGAGGGGTATTATAGTGATGATTTCCAATATCATTTTTCAACCATTGAAAGCATTCAAAAAAGTGAATCAATCAAAAATCAAGTTCACGTTACAGTCCTTGGGGAACGATTAGATTCGAAATCAGATTCGATTGAGAACGTTAAAATGATGTATGCAATCCGGATGAATAATGAAGGTGAGTGGTCCATCTACACAATTGATTGATCTGTTTGCGTAATTCCACTAAACCTGTGCATCATGTGAGGAATAATGCTAGTCACATAAGGCAAACTTAAAAGGAGCCAACTTTAGAGTTGGGTCTTTTTTTGTATGTAGATTTTGAAAACAAGGGGATGATTCCATATGTCACAGAAGGTAGCGGTCATTGTTATTCATGGTTTGGGTAAGCAACAGGAAGATTTTGCTTCCATATTTATTGATAATCTACTCAAGACATTCTCCGCAATCAGTGGTGAGAAAAATCCTGAGTCCTGCATTGAAATTAAACCGGTCTGGTGGGCATCTATTTTTGCCAGTCGGGAGGAAGAGCTAAAACGAAAGTTAGTGGGCCCACCGCATAATCTCCGATATGTAGAGCTTAGAGAATTTATGATTCACTATCTGGCAGACGCTGTCGCATACCAACCCTTAAGGGACGGTGGAGAACAAAACTACGATGCTGTTCATCAGGCCATAAGTAAGGAGCTGAATAGTTTGAGTACAGAGGCCGGGTTGGATGCTCCTCTCTGTGTTATTTCGCATAGTCTAGGTAGTGTTATTGCAAGTAATTTCTTTTACGATCTACAACACGCTAAGGAGAACACTAAAATAACAAACCCTAATTCCGCTTTGGAGCGAGGAGAAACCTTGTCTCTCTTTTATACTTGTGGAACTACTTTGCCTTTATGGAGTCTACGATATGCATCCTTTGACCGCCCCATCCAGGTACCTAGCAAGGAGTTTTCTGCTAAGTATCCTGCTATAGCTGGGGAATGGATCAATTTTTATGACAAAGACGATGTATTAGGCTATCCCTTGAAGAGTATACATCCTGAGTATGATAAGGCGGTTCATGAAGACCGTGACGTTAACGTTGGGACTATACTGGACCAATGGACGCCCCTTTGTCACAATGGGTATCTTCACAGTAATAAAGTTATAAAACCAATTGCTGAAGGATTACATAAGGTCTGGATGCAGATTAACGGAGTTTAAAAAAATGGATCTACAGTACATTCACTGTGGATCCATTTTATACTTAACTTGATTAACAAGCTACAGGTAGATGCAACTTAACTTAATTAGCTAACACATTCTCTTTTGAAACAGTACTTGTAGGAAAGAATTCAACTAGTGTTGGTGATCTTAGATTACCATTCTTAGTGAAACACTGAAATTTGATTCTGCAGCTAATCAAAGGCTCTAGATATATCCAATCCTTAGTTTCACTTCGTACAAGGTTCTTCTTAATAGAATGAAATTGCTGTATCAGGGCTCTTTGTGGTGGGAATTCAAGAAGACCTACATACTTATCATTCATTTGTAAGCCCCACCCAAATCGATTTTTCCTTATTGAAACAACATCGCAAATGGCAAACTGATAGGCTTTTATTTTTGTAATGACATCCTGGGGCCGAGAATCTAAATAATATGGTGCATCGCTGTTATATTGTACGATACCTTCAAGTCCCTGTTGCTTTATGTTGAGGAAGAGCTGCGTTCCATCATCGTATAAAGGTGTAATAGATATAGTATCTGAGGGTGGCAATATAGCTTGAAGGATTTCGCGCCGCTCAGTAAAAGTCTTTGACATGACGGATTGACCATTTATCCACAATACATCCCAAATCGGGAAATGTGCCTTTAAGCTTTTAGAAATTTGCTTGATCGCAGAAGCCTTTTTTGTATGAAAACGTGCCATAGCATCATCCCACCAAATTTTAGGTGTTTGGTCAGTTGCTTGAGTGACATCAAATGCAATGCATTCTCCATCCAAAATCGCTGTCTTTGCCGAGAGGCTAATTTTCTGCAGTTCAGGGAACCTTTCAGTTACCTCAGTCCCATGCCTAGTGTAAGCACGGACATTTCCATGGTCGTAGTGAATGGATATTCTAAACCCGTCCCATTTAATACTGGATTTCCAGCCCTCTTTAATCCCACTTGGTGGTAATGGCTGCAATAACATAGGCTTGATTGGTTGATTCAACATGACAAAAACCTCCGCCCTAACCTTAGCATAGGAAGTATTGAATTTCCTATTTAAGATTGCTGGGTAGTTTGAGATATTTTTCATGCAGGTAATTGTCCTGAAATGGAAAAAAAGATTCGTTTGACTTGAAAATTAAGATGTTACTCCCTTATATATTTACAGATATCGGGAATGTACAAGAAGACAAAACAAATTCTCAGATTCTACTGGAGGTTGAACTGAGTTAGTTAGAGATATATCCATTGATGACGACGTACTTACCTTGTTTTTGGATCAGATGGGGAACTGGTATTTAGTTTTCAATTCAATAAACACAGATTTATGGTCCAGAAAAACAGCAGGGGCAACCCCTGCTGTTTTTAATACTTACTAGGATGGAATAAAAACTTGGAAAATAGTGTTACTACTTTAAAAATGAATTTCAAATAAAAACTCAGGGGACAAGAGGATTAACTTCATATAATGAGATAGGTTAATGTTTTATTGTCTCTTACTGATATCTTTTTAGATCTAGTGAGAAAACATCTCTCACTAGATCCCCTTCCATACCTCTCTTTATAAACCATTAAACACGTATCTCTTCTCTCCTCGACCCTGAGTATGTTCTCTTCAAATCATCATAACCTTCTGGTCGGGCTGCATTTTTATCTACGTATTTAGTATTAGTCATAAGGAGCCCATTCCCATAATGTGTTTCAATAATTCCACTTGAGTAATCAACAAATACTGGACTTTGACAATACTTACAATTGGACTTCCTTCTACTCTTTCGTGATGGCGTTAAGTATGTAGCGCTGCATTTACAAACTATCTTAAAAGATATCAAGGGGTCCTCTTCTAATTCTTCTTCTGCTTCCTCAATATGTGTCTGAATTATATGTACGGAGCTCGTTTCAATGCTTTGTGCACGAAGACATTTAAAATCAGCTACAAGATTTGGATTGAGACCAAACACATATTTTCCGGATTCAATCACAAATCTTTTGTTAGTCTTATAACACTCTTCCCACTCTTCTAGTTGTGACTTAGATAATTCAATAGAACCCTTCACACCACTATTTAAGGTGTACACCAGCGTGTTTAAAACTTCGGCATGCTTGTCATAATTGTCCATCTACCGTCCTCACTTCACTTTTAAAAGTCCTTCTTATTACAGAGTATACCATGACCTCATATTTATGAGATGAAGAACAATATTTTCACTTCCCCTCTTTTGACCAATTGTTTTGGAATCCCGCTGCCGGTAAACTCTATAACAGGAGGTCGGTTAAATATGCTACTCACCAAAAAGACAATGATATCTCAAGCGATTGAGCATGGCATTCACTTAACTCCAAAGTTGCTTGATAGATACTTAGAATTAGGATTCCTAAGTGGATCCTGGACCGGCGATGGCAGGGGCAAAGGGGCGAGGAAGTACTTCAATCACGCGGATTTAGATACAATTCAACATATTAACGAACTTAAACAAGAAGGAATTAGTAAAAATCAAAAAGATCTAATCTTTGTATTGTTCTGGGAAGGTTACGATGTGGATTTGGAAAAATTGAAGATAAGGCTCCTTAGCTTCTATGAAGATGTACAAACTGTTTTCAATGAAATAACAAAGTACAGTCAAGACAATAGTTATGGAGACTTTATAGATTTGCTCGCTTCACAGGATGTTAGGAAAAGAAGTAAAATCGGAAGGCCGTCAAACTCTGATCAAAAAGAATTACAAGATGAACAGGCAGCTAAGGTAGAAATGCTTTGGGATGGAAGTAACCTGGCTCGCGCCCTCAGTAATAGAAATATCTCTATTGAACATATTGAAAAGCTCAGCAGATCGAAAGGAATCATGTTTCAAGACGAAATTGATGGGAAGCCTATGAGCGAGATTATTCAAGGCACTGTAAATGGTTGGTTACAAAGAATGGACTGGAAAAAGCAGATTCAAGATACAAATGAAGAAGACTTTAGAGAATCGTATTCCATCATTCATATGATGCGAACAGCTGGAGCATCCCTTGGTGAGCTTGGAATTCTATGGCCATCAAATACAGGCAATTATAAACTCAACATGACTCGTATAATTTTGCTACTCTTGATTTGCAATATTGAGATGCGTTCAGGGATAAAATGGTTTGTAAATAATCATTGGTCAGAAATAGTTAGTGATTATTCATTGGTAATTACGAAAGGAGGTGACACAAAATGAAGAACGTTGGTCTAGCATTTGGTAGTGGAAACGCTGTATCTGTTCCCACATGGTTCATTGCGATCATCTTGCTGTTTGCTGTTATTGGTATCTATGAAATGTATAAGAGTTTCAAAGAATCTGTAGATTAAAAAATAAAAAAGTAGCTATTCCCGAACTGGGAAGGCTACTTTCGTCGTTGATAAGGCCATATGAATGAGAACACGATAGATATATGTAAGCTAAAAATGATTAAAGCTATACAATTTTTTGCACAGCTATTCAAAGTGCCCTCCTCCCTCCTTTCACTCATTCTTTGGGTTATTATCTGTGGTGTGATTTATAATTAATTCAAGTAAGCCTAAACGCAGTGATTGCATCACATCCTCCTTTGGCATTCGTATATATTTTGCCATCTGCTCCATCTCCTCCTCAAACATATCGAGTATAGCCATAAAAGCTGCTTGATCACCTTTCCTAGATCTTTGAACAAGATTCATGAACTCAATTTCGTCGATAGAAAGCTTAATGTCTTCTTTTTCCATTTATTTACTCCTTGTTGTGAAATTTGAAGGTCTGCAGAAACCTCTTTTTCTGACTTGCCACAAAGGTAAACATCATGAATTACTTTCTTTCCTACGTCTGATGGAATGAGAGCAAATATCTCCTCCACATGGATTCTTGAAATAGAATCATTTTCAAAAGAATCGATTGTTGTGATATCAAACACCATCCCAAATTCCTTGTTAGCTGTCACCTTAGACCTGTACTGAAGTCTCCAAGCCATCTTCTTTAGCTCGGATCTACATTGTTCTTTTGTCATCTCCAATTATCTCACCTCACTATATAGGTAAAAATAAGAACGCAATAACAACCAAAAATATGAATTGTAGGAACAAATGTTCTTATTTAATTATATTGGAATCTCCGATTTTCTTCCAGTTAAAAGTTGTAAACTACCGTTCTTTTTTACCTATATTTATGAGAAGGAGGTGAAGAAATGGAGATTGAAAAATTCATCGAGTTAGTTCCTAGTTTTGGATTCCCTGTAGTAATCACGTTTATGCTATTGAAGTATCTTATGGACAACATTAAGGAAAAGTTTGATACGTTGGATCGGACCTTAAAGGAATTGATTGATTTGATCAAAGATAAGAAAACGCTACCTTGAACACTACAAAGTGTATTGGAGCTTGACCGATCTCAAATAGATCGGTTTTGTTCTATGAATAATCATAATCATCTGATTAGATGAATAGATATATTGAAGGAATGAGCAGCGCATCGTTAGAGAAGTAGATATTTAAGTTAGAGCTTGAAGCGTAGTTTTATTTTTAGTCGTAGATACGTAGATAATTATGAATTTAAATGAGATATAAGAAACAGAAAGTTAAACTACCTAAAATTCGGTATGAATAACGATTTAGTTTACATAATCATGCTAATTTAGTGAAATACAGATCATCTGTTCTTGTTTTGAGTAGTAACACTATTGTGTCACACAATAGTGTTACTACATGCTGATCTAAAAAGCCTTATCATATAAGGTTTTTTTAGTTTTTCATAGAAAGTTATTTATATGTCGCATAATAGTGTCACATGATTGTGTAACTATATTTTTCTTTACATCTTCCAATAGTGTCCACTATAATTAGCAATATAATCCTCTCAAAAGGTATTGAGTGAGGTGATCAATCTGAAATACAACGGAGAACATGCAGAGGATCAGCTAGATGAATACGACGATTTGCTCTTCTCGGAAAGAACCCTTTCGTTCTTTCGTAGCAAGCTAAATGATTTTGCAATAGATATATTCTTACTGATTGCAGTTACGAATAAAGAGAACAAAGGATTTATTAAGACGAGGATAGATGATTATCGTGATCGTAGATTCTTCATTGATTCTGCATTAACTGTATTGGAAGCGCAGGGATTCATTAAACGTGGAAAAGTCGGAACTATGGCTCCTTATTATTTAACTAATAGAGGGAAGCAATTGCTGGGATTAGTAATTAAAGAACGAAAAAATATGAGTGAAAGAAAGGAATAAACAGATGAGCAAAATTGATGTGAATAATCTGGGGCATCTACGGAGAATGATCTCTCCATATGTCTTTTCTGAAAGCATTTTAAACGAAATAGATCGACTTCCAAACCAAGTTATTATCGGGTTAGGTCAAGGTGGTGGTCGGATGGCAGCAGAATTGTCGCGTTGCGGTCACCCTACTTATCTTTTCAATAGTTCAAAAAGTGATTTAAACGAACATAAAAACCTTATTCCTGATGATAGAAGGATTGAAACACCTTCTAAACGTTTAGTCGGGCTCGAAGGTACGGATAAAAATGCAAAACTTGGCTTTGAAATAGCTAAAGAGAACATTGATTTATACAAGCAAGTTGCAATACAACCTGATGTTCAATTAGCCGATTTCGTATGGGTAACTGTTTCTTTAGGTGGAGGTAGTGGAAATGGGGCCCTCAAAGTTATTATGGAGATCTTGTCCAAGGTTAGGGAAAGAAAACAGCTGCCAGGTGGGAAAATTCCTTTAGGTGTTATTTGCTCCCTTCCTTCTACTGATGAGCGTGGGGTTGCGTTTAGAGATAATGCATTAGCAGGCATTTATGTTATACAGGATCTCATGGCTAAAGGGAAAATGGGCGCGGCTCTTGTAATCGATAACGAGAAACTAAAAGATTACTATGAAAATGGAGAGCGAGTTCAGGGTGTCGATGCTCGATCTTACACAAATATGGTTGTTGCCTCAACACTTTACGATACAGCTGCTCTTCCTCTTCTGGAAGGTAGATCTGTCTACGATAAAACTGAATTGTTATCTACTTGGTCTACGCCTGGATGGTTATCAGTATCTAAACGATCGATTCCACTCAGTGATGACGTAATTTACAAAGCTGAGATTGAGAACTTATTTAAACGTAATGAAGTCCTTGCAAACTATAGACTAAATAATGTGCTGACAGGTGCAATTGCAGTTATCTACCCGAATAACCGTAAGATTTCCCCACAAATTGCAGATGACATTTACAGAGATACTTCAGAGATTCTAAATACTCGGGTTAATCATGCAATCTCGAAAAACGATCGTCTATATAATGAGATTCTTTTGTATGGTTTAGCAGTAGTTTCAGATCCTCCACTCCGTATTGAGGAACTAAAACATGAGCGTGAGGAATGGCAAGTGATTGAGGAGGAGCAAAAACGAGCAAGAGAACAGACTGCTGCTGGTTTGAGCGACTATAATGACTTTTTCTCAACTAATACTTCGACTAATACAAATCAAGGAGGACTCCTGACTCTTGATGATCTGGATGAACGAGACACTGAAGACAAACCAGCTGCACTTGCTGATTTAAGTGATCTTGATGATCTAGACCTCTAAAATAGAAAGTAAAAGGTGGCTCTTTAAGAGCCACCTTTTTTGTCTTATTCATTTCCACTTTCTAATGTTGCTGCACTTTCATTTAAGGGAAACTCTTTCAGCCCGTTATCAATGTAAGACTGGATAAACGCTTCTTTATCTTTCTCACTAGCAAAGAGATTTTTTAGGGCTCCCCTACTCTTCCACTGTTCTATAGCTTCTAGCCTTAACAACCTCTTCATTTGCTGTTGTTTAAGCTTAAACTCTAGGTCAAGGTTTCTTTGAATAAGCTCTTGTTGTTTAGTTGTTCTCTCATCAAGCTCAGCTTGTTGTGAAGCAAGTTTTTCCTGTTCTTGAACCAACCTCTCCTGGGTTACCGAAAGCTCCCCTTGCTTCTCGAGTTGTACTTTGTGTTCTTCAGATATTTCCTTGAATTGTTCACCAATGAATTCAATACCTTCAGCAATATCACTTTCGAATCTTTTTTCATTATGGTCAATGTAGGCTAGGAATGCACTTTTGAGTGTATCTAAACTTGAAATATTATAGATCTCGCCAGAGTTTATCATAGAAACAATAGTGTCTGGAGACATTCTGGCAGCGGAGACCGTTGATATTCCAGTAGTCATCACTTTAATGTCTTTCTGAGAGTATTTATTACAGTATCTTAAAGTAGCAACGATCTTTGCTCTAATAATCGCATATACATCCCAAGTCCATGTATTCCCGGTCTTTTGTACGTTCAAGTAATCAATAAGATTATCCTCTCGTTTCGCGTTTAGCCACCAACGCAAACGGGCATCATCGATCTGATGGTCCCCTGTTGGAGATTTTAGAAAATCATATGATTTGAGTATCTCAGCTACTTTGGACGTAGAATACCGTGCTGTACGGTCCAATTGAAGAATATCTGTGCTTACCATTTCAAATTTTTCATGGTTTACGTATTTGTATAGAATATCCGATTGTTCAAAGTATGATTTAATTTCCTCACTAGGACCAACCTCTTCTATATTCCGTGATTGGTTAGCGGTTGTGCTGTTGTGCTGCTCGTTAGTATCAGTCATATAATCCCCTCCTACCCTACTGAGAATAGACTATAGAGCCGTTCCTGTGGGCTTATGTAAGCTCTGCTTTACAATTTTATATCAAAGACTACGTCCACGTCTAGTTTATTCACTTAAATCTACGTTGGTTTACGATTAAAGGCTAAATTGTTAGAAAAGATGAATATCTACGGAAGAATTCAACAAAAAAAGAGCCGTAGATAACATTTCTACGGCTTGAATGAGGAAAAACAGCGTATTGGATAACGAAGACTGTATCTACGCTAGAATTTTATACACAGATCTAACGTAAACTACGGTCTACGATCAGATGAAGGGTATATATTATGAAGAAAAGATGTGTAGACCGAAATCTCTGGTATGATTAGATGAATTCTCTACGGCTACATTTAAATATTGTGACTTTGATCTGCGTTAGTCTACGATCTAATCATAAAATGAATAAAAAGTGATTAGCTCAATGATTTAATATTTTACCGAAGATTAAATATCTACGAATGGATTGTTGTTAACCTTGAATAAATTATAAATGAAGATTATGGATGATTTTATCTTCTTAATTCGTAGATATTTATCTACGTCTTCGTAACGATTGATCAACCTAATCTTCTTTGATCTACACGTATATTTAACAACATATCGCTATCTTTTTATATTCTTATTAACAAATTCTAAGGTGAGCTTTCCATTCATAGAAGCAGCATCTAGCATTAACTTAGCTTTGTAGGCTTTTCCCGATTTGTTTTTGAAAGAAATAGTGTTGGTTTTACCAGAGGTGAGAAGGTCACTGATATTTTTGGAGGTTAACTCCTTACCATATTGCATTGAATTGATTTTAAAGTCGCATTCCGTAGACGTGCAAAGATATGCGAATCTTTCGGCAATAATACTTTGATTTTTGCATTTGGGGCAGTTACCAATTGTATTCATAAATTTAGCCTGGCTAATCGTAGATGTACCATTTTTTAAGCAAGATATAATCTTTTCCGTAAATTTAACGACAACTTGTGAGAAGGCTCTATCTGATGCTTTGCCTACTGCTATTTCACTTAAACGTTGTTCCCATTTAGCAGTCATCTCTGGGCTGGTTAGCACATTTAAACCGAGATTACGAAGCATTTCAACGAGAGTATTGCCTTTGTCTGTAGGTTTAAGTTTCTTTCCATCAACTATGATATATTGCTTTCTTTTTAGATTTTCAATGATCTCAGTTCTTGTGGCGGGAGTACCCAACTGTATATAGCTCATTTCCGACTTTAACTCTGCATTAGTGATATGCTTCCCGGCCTTTTTCATGGCATCAATTAGACTTCCCTCCGTATAATAACCTGGAGGTTTAGTTTCTATTGTTTTGCCGTCCGCTTTGGTACATACAGCTAATTCCTCCTCATTAAATGCAAAATTAGATCGTAGATCATAATCTTCGGTAGATTTATCTCCTTTATCTTCGGTGTTTTTGTTATTATTT
Organism: Paenibacillus vandeheii; assembly: GCF_030433635.1. NCBI lineage: Bacteria > Bacillati > Bacillota > Bacilli > Caryophanales > Paenibacillaceae > Paenibacillus > Paenibacillus vandeheii. The sequence goes on along the minus strand of NZ_JAROCD010000011.1, from coordinate 248,565 downwards.
TTTTCTTCATTAATGATTTTCCATCCAAGAGAGATTAGTTCTTTGATGTTTGTTTTAAATTCAAATTGATCTACGATGCTAAGTATACGATGGAGTTTATACTTTGCAGGTGGATAAAAGTGAGTCAAAAATCTTTTCACAATTAATGAATAGATATTTTCTTGATCCTTTGTTAGATCATGTGGAATCTTCTCAGTTGGAAAAATAGCATGATGATCTTCGATTTTGTCGGGGCGACAAAGGTTTTTGTTTTCTGGGTTTACATAACATTTATCCCCGTTAATAGTGAATGAACTATATTTACTATTTTTAAATAGATCAAAGATTTCATGCATAACAGCCAAGTTGTCTGCAGCAACATAATTAGATGTTGTACGTGGGTAACTTATGGCCTCTAATTGTTCGTAAAGCTGCTGTGCAATATCAGCTGTCTGTTTAGCTGTATAACCAAATTTCTTGTTCGCCTCAGTTTGGAGCAAGCCCAGATCATAGAGTAGGGGAGGTTTCTCTAGAGCTTCTTTGGATTCGTAGCTTTTCGTTTTGGCAATCTTTCCTTGTACAGTCTGAGCAATCTTATCTACCGTTAATTTTTCCGTTATAGGTTCATCAATGTGTAGTGTTCCAGAATAATTTACTTGTTGCTGCTGCAACTCTACAACAACAGTGTAATAAGTTCTGCTTTTGAACATAGTGATTTCTTGATGACGGTCATAAATCATAGCCAATACAGGAGTTTGTACGCGTCCAATACTAATCACATTCTTGGATCCCCCAAACTTCGTAGTAAATGCTCTTGTTCCATTCATTCCAATTAGCCAATCTGATGTAGATCGAGATCTCGCCGCTTTATACAAGTTATCATACTCTGAACCATCTTTAAGATTTCGGAACCCTTGGGTGATAGCCTCTTTTGTCAGTGATGAGATCCATAAGCGTTGAAAGGGGAGTCTAAGTTCAAGGTATTCATAGATGTATCTAAAAATCGCTTCACCTTCTCGGCCAGCATCTGTACAGTTAATAATACTTAATGAAGATAAAGCTAGTTTTTTAATTAACGAAAGTTGTTTTTGAGTATCTTTGTTCGGCACTAGTCTAAATTGCTTAGGTACAATGGGGAGATCATCAAAGTTCCACATTTTGAAACGTTCTTCATAATCTTCTGGTTCAGCGAGGCTAACCAGATGTCCAAAAGCCCAGGTAATGTAATAGTGCTCACTTTTAAGATATCCTTGTTCTTGTTTAAACCCTCCCAAGGCTGTTGCTATTTTTCTTCCCATGTCCGGTTTTTCAGCAATGATAAGTATCAAAAAATATTCACTCCTTTAACTGTATTCAAAATAATAATTAGATGTATATTTTGATTTACAACCTAATTAAATGTAGTATTATTAAGTTAATATTTCAAGTGATACTTTATTTATAGGGAGAATTGTCGTATGGAAGAGGGCGTTACGAATTCGCTAGAATTCATACCCGATAAAAGGTTTAACAAGCTTAAGCAGCTTCAAAAATTGATGCTATCATATTGTTATCGAAAAATTGAATATGAGCCACATCTAAATGAATTGAATGATCTGGAGCGAAGAAGGGGACAGCGGAAAACTTGCGCACAAGCCCTCATCATCATAAAGATGTACAGTATTACTCTGGCTGAATTAATCGATGATGTTGTCCTATCGATAAAATGGATTGAAAGAGAACGTTTGGTACTTAAGCAGATGGACTACTTAAGTTGTGAATTAGAATGGTTACATAATAAGTTGAATGAGCTCTACCAGGATCGATCTCATACCGGTGAAGCGATATTAAAGTTGGCTTATTTGCTTAGAAACCTACGGATTTCTCTTTCAGAGATTGAGATCAAAAATGTTTTATCGTTAAGTAAAGCTGACTGGGATAAACATGAGTTCATTTGCAGCCAACATAAAGTGAACAAAAGAGATATATTTAACGTCCTTATTCTATCTGTTGTGGGTCCTCCTGGATTAAGAGATCAGGTATTAGATGCTGCTCTTCAGCACGTTTTTTCGGATGAGAAAACGAGGAGGAAAATAGCCTGGAATGCAGAATCACTTTTCGGAAGTTTAATATAGTTTTGGCTGAAACACTGCGAGTGGGTAAGAATTACCTTAGCTTGGATTCTGCCATAAGCTCAATGATGATAAGAAGCGAGAGGATGCAAACATGAAAGAGCCATAATGTCATGTAATAATGACGTTATGGCTTTTTTTGTTCGCTTAAATCCTTCAGAGGATATAAAATTATAGCAACGGAGGTGAGGTTGTGTCATTTTATAAAGAACAAGAGTATGTAGAATACCTTCAATCAAATAAGAAAAAGCAGCTAACCATAAGATCATATTCTGATGAAATTCATAGCTTTATGGCATGGTTCAATAAAAATTATCCAACAACAGAATATATGCAAATTTCTCGGCCTGCTATTGTGAGTTATTTAGAAACAGAAAGAATTGATAAAAGCGAAGGTACTATTGATAAAAAGATCTCGATACTTCATTCATATTTTGATTTTCTATGGAGTCAAGGGTACTTAGCTGGGACGGATCCGGCTAGTAAAATAAAGAGGTTAAAGAAAAACATTTCAGAAACTATTGTCCTTACACCTTTAGAGCAAACTAACTTACGAAACTGGCTTGTGGATGTCCCTATAACCAAAGTATACAAAGCATATCGTGACCGGGCTCTATTGACGCTTTGCTTATCAGGTGGACTGACAGGCCGTGAGCTGCAGTATCTGAAGTTAGAGGACATTGTACAAGATAGAGATCGTCTCATTATTTCAATAATAGGTGAGAAGCGAAGAGATGTGGCCATTTATAACGAAGATGCCCATTTCATTGTTAAATATATAGGAATGAAAAAGAATAAAGTTGATGCCCCCCCATACTTATTTACTAATCACAATAGCGAACCGGTGTCACAAAGGGTAATCCAATTCATTTTCTCTAAGATAAGCAAAGAGATTGGTTTTCAAGTTTACCCGAGAATTCTGAGAAATACATTTGCAATTAATAAGTATAAAGAGGGATTTTCCAGTGATGATGTATCGGCGCTTTTGGGTATTATTAACTGGAAGCCGATTGATGTAAATGAATGATTAATGCTTTAGTGAGCTGATGTGGTAGAGGGGAATATCTCATTTACGATATGATTATTAAATATCATTATTCCATTTTTTAAGTAGACTTAATAATCTGGTCCATGATTTTTTTACTATTCCCTTTCTCTACTTCATGTACAAAATCTAGGAGTAATATAGTGATCAATTCCTCTAACGTCAATTGGAACTCTGGTATAATTTTACTCATATCGTAAAGGAATATCTCTCCACGCTCTACATACTTCCGATGCATTTCAATACGTATTATTTTTGTCTTTACTTTAGCTGGAACTTTCTTTTCGACTAATGCCCAGTGGTTTGGGTTTATTTGTTCAAATGAAGTGACTGTCTTATTTGAGTTTTCCTCTAATTCTTCCTTTTTCTTAAGTACTTTTGTACCTAGTGTGGAAATTTTAGCTGCATGACGAACCTGATTTAAAAACTGATCATATAGAGTACCTACCAAGTCTTCGATAGTGATCATGATTGAATGATCTGTTAGTTCCATGACGTCATCTAAAAAAGATTTAGCTCGTAGGATTTCATAGTGAGGAAGTCTGATATCCAAGTAGCAGCGTGAGTATTTTTCGAACTTGCCAAGTAGATAGGAATGGATGCCGCGCTTTTCATCGGCTAATTCATTTAACCCTTTCGACAATAGATTAATCTGGCTTAAAGATCTCATTACTAGTGTTCCTCCTAACAACTGTTTGTAAATATATCTATTATGCTGAGGTCGGTTTTATGTATATTTTCAAACGAAAGTGGAAATAGATTTAGTAATACAATTTAAGGAGAAGTACATTGATGGATAAAAAATCAGATCTCAAAGAAACGGCACTGAAATTTGTACAAAAGACTCAAAAGACTTCTAAACGGCTGGGAATACGTAAACCTCTGAAATCAATAAAATAATACATGAGAAACTGTATTTACATGAAATACACTCCGAAAAAATCAATATTGGAAACCTTTCAGGTTTAACTAATTGATTTTTTCAGGGTGTGTTTTTTCACCGTTTTAAGCGACGAAGATATCGATATAAAAAGGAATACAGAGTAATGGAGTTCGCAGTGGTTTTCACAAGTCAAATATCGAGGTGAGACTTCATTGGTGACCGGACAACAAAAAAGGCCACTTCAAAATTGAAGTGGCCTTTCTCAGTATTCCGTTATAGTCATAAATTAGTGCTCTGATTCTTCATACTCCTTCCGAGCTTCACCAACTGAAATTACATCAAATTCTCCGTTAATCGCCTTAACAAGCAGCTTGATCTGTTCCGATGAATAGCCAAGCCGTTTGGCCCCAAGAATCGCATAACCCAAGCAGGCTTCATTATCCCACTGTCCATCGCTAATCATTTCCTGAAAATCCCGATTCACCAAAGAGCGAAGGTAATCAGAACGGTTATTGTAGGATTTGACTTCCAAGTGTTCCCACAACTGTTTGGTCATCGTAAGTGAAACCTTTTTGGTGATTCCCAGGGAGGGCCTGCCCATAGTTTTGAGTGGGAGCTTCAGTTTCCCGGTAGCAAGATCAAATCTGCAATCAACACATAAAATAACTTTCTCATTATTGGATAACAAATCAGTGGTATCATTTGTACTGCCACAATTCATGCATTCCATCTGCTGTAATTCTCCCTTTACTTTAAGTTACCTAAAGTATATAGTTTAAGTAACCTAAAGTAAAGCGTGAGGTGATTCCGGTTCGAAAGGAGGTATTGGACCGTTGGTCGACTTCTCTAAATAGAAGATGCCAAAAGTGCGGTATAATAGATTTACGAACCGACAGTAAATAGTTACGTAAGACGCAAAAAATCGTCATCTTCTATAATTGAAAATTGAATGAACTACAAATGACTCAAATTTTTTGATTCATTCTTACAGCACCTAGTTGAGAAAGGACTAGATCATAAGACAATTGCAAACTACAAAGCGAGCTGGAGTGAATTTTCAAAATGGATGTTTCAAGTAGATCCGCATCTTAAAGATCGAGGTACAGTCATTCAAAGATATATTGCAAATTACAAACGGCACATGCAAGAAGCTTGAGGAAGGAATGGAAAGCAAAGATGTCTGTTCGTGCAGTCCAACATATCGTGGAAAGGTATGGGAAGCGAACGAGGATGAAAACTCTGGCTTGTCACAGCATGAGGCATACTTTTGGAAATGAACTTGTTAACAGATAACCCATCCGTACTGCTGGATCAGGTGGCACTGTTAATGGGACACTTCAAAGAAACCGGTGATCCCAATATTCTTCAAAAGACTATAATTTACACAACACCAGGATTCAAGGACTTTACTGTAGCTGTGGAGTCGACCAGCTGGACTTCATGCTCCGGGAGCTGGAAGCGGCTCCGGCCCACGTTAACATTTAAATGAATAGTTCAGAACTACTTAAAGGAGAGTGTAATGATGAATAAAGAAAAAATAAGAGAAAAGTTTTTGGCGGCTCCAGGGAATTCTTTTGCTGTGGCATTTCGTCTAGTTCAAAAAGCAGCTGCTGAAAACGAAAATCCGGAAGACTGTATTCAGCTCATAGGTGAAGTAGCGAAAGAATTCGGGGTTGATATAAGTGACTGCAGCTATTGAATTTCTATGTCTTTCTTCAGGTGGTTTACGCGTAATACCGCATTGAGGATCTGGAGATTGCAGCGATGTCGATCAGGTGGGCATAAAATTTGAAAGAGGTAGTTGAAAAATGGAAAATGGGAAGTTGGGGCGAGGTGGTACATTGACTGTGTCGTTACCGGACAAGTCTAGTCGTTTACCGTTGTAGAGGTGGAAGGTAGAAAATAAGAAACCATTATGATAGATAGGGCTGAATATTATTGACTAAACAATATATCGCAAGTATTAAAAATAACACAAGAGGTTCATGGGTAAGTTCCGTAGCTCCTCATAAAAACACAACTCAATTATGGCTCAAGCCTAAGATTACTCATAGTTATAGTGATACTCTTTTGAAAGAAGAACGTCTTATATTCAGAGATGAACAAAAAGCTGAAAGTGTGCTAAAAACATTAAACTCAATTTATCCCGATACATTCACTCTCGTAATTGAAAAGGAAGATGTTTTTATGAGTGAAGCTGGCTTTCCTACTGTATGTGTAAAACCAGAACAATTTCGAGAATTGCTGACACAACAAATCAATGAATTTATCAGAATTGAAAAGAACGAAACTGGATTAGAGTATCAGCAAAAGTCGTACTTTGTACGTGGTCAGATTAAAATGACAACCTGTCTCATTGACGATGAATGGAAGAAATACAAGGAGACGGGGCGCAGCTACTATGAGTTCCTATTTTATTTAGTAATCAAGTATGAGTTGCTTGGGGTATATCGAATTAACGAGCTTAAAGCGGGTGACTAAGATTGTTGAAGTTTTGCCAGGGCAGGAACCTGTTATAAAGGACGTTCCGTCACTACTAGGTACATATTGGTAAGAACTGTTTGAGAAGCGAGGCGCGATCATGTCAAGCTAGGGAACAATTTATATTTGACTGTAGGGGATTCAACAACTCTCACTGGCAAGCCGGTTACTTTACCCATGCTTTCGATCGGCTCAAGTTACTGTTTGTGGATCAGCCGTCTTTATGACCAGGGTTTGGGAGGAGGGCGGCGAGACATTGACGAGTATAAGTCAGTTACTCACAGACCATTTTTCTCCAGAAGGTCATAGTTCGGTCCGAGAATGTTTTCGATCCCACAACACTTTCATTCGGTTACATGTCCAGATCCCAAGGCTACTATCTCCAGTTGGTTAATGGAAAGGTTTAATGTATCTGCAATCACACAGGTTCACGGTGAAAAGATAAGCTTTATTATGAAGATCGATCAAGAAGTTTGATAAACCGTAAAATTGTGTTGGTGCAAATAATACGTCTGCAGTGGAGTCGATCAGCTGTGTCCCTGGGTTTAAATTATCTAAAATTGGAGTAGATCTATGAATAGTGAAGCTGTTAAAACAATTGATAAAACGACTAGAAAACGTACAAGGTCTATTGCTTTAAGTATTATTGCTATTATGCTTGTTGCCCTGGCCGCCCTTCCGCTATACACGTATCTAAAACCCATAGAATTGAGAACATATGAACTACCCGGAAAACTTTACCCAGCACAAGAACTATTTCGTTATCCATCTGAGGACTCTATTTATATCCCTAGCGTGAATGTGGTAAAAGTAAGCCGATTATCTGATTATCTTTTTCTTAAAGTGCAATACGGGGGGTTACTTCAGGAGTTTGAAGAACCGAAACAACAGGAAGGTCTTCCCTATGAACCACAACTTGATCCACCTGGGAGTTTGAAGTTCCCTGATACAGAACAAATAAGAGAAAGTCTATTATATGTTGCTCTACCGGCGTACATATCAGGAAGCAATGAAGCGAACGTTCCAATTCAGTATGGATATGAGTTTGAAATTGGGGGTGTCCCTTCGGAAGTAGATAATGAATTGTTAGATTTATTAGGTTCAACTATCGTAACCATAGATGACTATCCTCCTACACTTGAAAAAGTGGAGGAAATATTGGCTTCTAAGGAACTTCATAAAATCGAAGGAAGATCTTATGATGGGAAAACTGTTTTTCTAGAAACTGCGCTGTATGGTACTACAGTTAACGTACACTATACAATAAAGGAATTATGGAAATTTAGCGACTTAATGAAATTTGACTTAGCCAATATCGAAGGGAATTCAGGTGGTGCTGCTACGGCCTATGAAGTTATGCTTAAACAAAGAGAAGAACCACCAAAAGACCATGGGAAATTTCTTATTACTGGAGCAATCGATGCAGAGGGGAATATATCAGGTGTCGGGGGAGTAAAAGGTAAAACATATTTGGCCATAAAGAATTCAATTCCGGTAATGTTTGTCCCTAAGGGGATGAATTATGCAGAAGCAATGGAAATGAAAAGTCTGATGAAGAGTGACATTGATATCGTTCCAATTCAGAAGCTCGGTAATATTGAGGCATATTGGTTGTGAAAAGAAAGTTCTAATTGGCGTGATCAGAAATTCAGTTTTACACAGTGGAAGTTCATTTTAATAAATAAAGTTGACTTAAGGGGATTTCAATATGATCAAGGATAGAATTCAAGAAATTGAGAGATTAAAAAAGCTTGTTACTGATGCTGCAACAAGTAGTGGATCGGGGCCAGATGAAGAATATAAACAATTGCGAAACAAGATTATTAAATCACAGGCACTAAAAGACTTACTCCCCACATTCATAAAAGATAGCCGAAGCCTCATGGAGATCTTTAATCATTTCAAAGCTATAATACCAGGATATGCTGAAAGAAGAGAGCATATTAAGAATGCGTTCAGTAATATTTTTGATTATTTAGAGAGCGTTCAGGATAGTCCACTTGACGGAGTTATCGGGGAAAGGCTCTCGGGGGAAAACATCCATGAGTTTGTTCGGCACAACTGGGACAAGGCATTGGCTCGAAGAGAGGAAGATCCTGAAGGAGCTATTACAATTGCTTCTACTTTGATAGAGCAAACTATTAAGTTCATTCTAGACAGTGAAAACATTGATTATAAAAAAACAGATGATCTACCTACACTTTACAAAAAAACACATACTGTACTGAATCTATCACCTGATGGTCACACAGAAGAGACTTTCAAGCAGATATTACGAGGGTGTACATCGATCATTCAGGGGTTAGGAAGTTTGAGAAATAATGATGGTGATGCTCATGCTCCAAGTACTAAACGGGCGCTGCCTGGAAAGCCTGTTAAACCTGGCGTTCGTCATGCTGAGTTATCAGTTAATTTATCTGGAACGATGGCAAATTTTTTAATATCTACTTGGACCCATAGAAAGTTGAAATAAATAAATTACATTTGGAGGTTTGTCCATGAGTCAAGTTGAGTATTCTGAAAGTGATTTATTTTTAAGTACTTTAAAGGAATATCTTGAATCAGAAGGTGAAGAAGATATACTAAAGCATTTAGAGCCTTCTAAACTGTCTATAAATTATTCTGACAGATTTAGTGGTCGACTGTGGAATCAGAGAAGCGCATATGTGGATCTTAAAGTTGCAGTACGTTCTAAAAAAGCTTTAGAGGCAGATGATCTATATCACAGATTAAATAGATATTGTAGTGAGCTATATGAAAACACAGATGAGTATGGGTATGCAGGCTTGAAAATTGGAGTTCTCGTAGGGTTAACGAGTACAAGTAACAACGAAAATAGAGATATCCAATATTACAGCAAAAACCAAGTTTACGAAAATTTGAGGACGAAAGTTCATAATAGTACTTTGGATCCAATTGAGGAAATGTATATACTTGAGGCTTGTGCTTGTGCAATTAGTGGACAACGATTAGCAGCAGTAACAATGTTAGGCTGCGCGGCGGAGCAATTGCTGCTATTGTTGTCGAGATCCTACCTGCAGTATCTGCGAAAGCATGGTTCAGAAGCTGAGTCTAAAAAGTTTGATGAAAACGTTGTACAAGCAAAAAAAGCACACGCTAGATTAGATGGTTTTAAAAGAACTGTTAGCAATCAAGAAAGGTTATTTGAGTCTCTTGGTTTAGAGAATTCTAATCTTCATTTTCAGTATTTAGACTTTTTACGACAAATAAGAAACGAGTCTGGCCATCCAACTGGGATCAGATTATCCGAAGAGACTATGAACTCATTATTTGTTAATTACCAACTACTCATTGATCGCGTTCACCCATTGATCCTTAGTATTCCTATCGCGAATCCTGTTTAAGTTATCTTCAGATGGAGCTGAGAGGTTATGACAGGTTATTAATTAATAAACAGCGTCTATCCGTTGATAGACGCTGTATTTCTATGAAAAGGGAATGTCAAAGAGGTATTCCAATCTTATATCTCAAAAGAGGCGGAATTATGACCATTAATTCACGATGAATTAGAGTTGTATATAGTAAATGTTACGAATGTCTTGGACTGTGTGGATTGGAACATTACAGATGTAAGAAGGTATAACGATGGGGACTTCGCAGGCTTTAATAAATTGATGTTTGACTTCTCCAAAATACCGAATGACACCTTTATGTTTAAAATAAAAGAGACTGCTACGGTGGAAGTGTTTGTGACAGATTTATTCAAAAAAGTCGTAGAGCAACATAAGTTTAAAGGTTTGAATTTCTCGGTCATATACGATTCCGAGTTTAAACAGAAGATGGAAGATGAGGAGCAACTTTTGTATGCTCAAGCCCTTGAAGTGATTGAACGAAATAAGGAAGAAGAACATTCCTATGAAGACGCCTGTGAACTTGTAGATCAGGGAGAAGCCATGGTTAGTGGCCCGTGGAAGATGCAATTGGATCAGAAGGGACAATTCTGGCCTGGTGAGCTGCTTAAAGATTTGTCTTATCAATGGATCATGCCAGATTATATTCCGCCGGTGTTGCTTTTAAAGTCTTGGCAAAAGGTTGAGAGATCAGAAATGTAATTTGAATAGTTTTGGGGGATGAACATGAAGGGCTCGAGACGCAATATTACTGTCTATGGTTGAAACTCAACCCATACAAGGATATTCGTGATTTTTAAAATTATTTGGAAGCATAAGTTTGCCTTGAGTCGAAATTGGAAGAAGTAAGTTTGCAATAAGTTTTTGGAAGCATAAGCTTGCCAAAGGGAAAACTTATGGGTTAAGTCTCAGCGGTCCTCCCTCTTTTTCAGTCCCAAAATCACACTTTCTAACCTTCGATAATGTTAATTTATCGAGGGTTAGTTATCAGGCTTGGTTTTTTGATAAATTCCATGTTATAGTTAACCATAAAATAGCAGTTAACCAGTTAACTATGCATTATATAAGGGTTTATTGGTTAACTAATTTATATTATGGAGGACTATTATGAACAAGACAAAAGGATTCAAAATGGATGAAGAAAAGCTCGAAGAAGTGAATGCGCGCATTTCGGCGACTGGATTGGAATCAACAGAATGGCTAGAATCCTTAATGGCGTTGGAGACGCTTCACAATATAAGAAAGAATGATCCGCGTATTGAAGAAGATTTAAAGGACCTGGAGAAACATATGAATGTGATCTACAGTCTTTTTATCCGAATAAATCAAAAAGCAATAGAGGTAGTTGAGGAAACAAAGGTCGACTTGGATGAAAAGAACGAACGGCATGCCATTGAGCTTAATGAGTTAAATAGAGAGATAACTGAACTGAAAAAAGAGGTAGCAGTCCTAAAACGAGATAATTCTCTTCTTGCTGAACATAAGGATGAGGCACGAATTGAGGCTGAACGTATTAAGAAATCAGCAGATACTTTGGAGCAGCTTAATAGACATATGGCAGAAGAGAATAACCGTCTAAACATTCAATTAAATGAATTGCAGAAGATATCTGATGAGTATCTGGAGTTAAAAGAGACGATAAATACAATGGAGCAAAATTATCAAAGCAATATCACTGAACAAAACGTTGTAATAAACCAATTAAATACGGAACTTACTGAAAAAAGGAATCTGATCGATAAACAAGTTGATGATTTAAGGAGGAGAGAAGAAGAATACGAGAAGAAGCTGAATGAGCAGAGGAAAGAAATTGAATTGGAGTATAAAGAGAAGTTATTAGAAGAACGTATGAAAATTCAAGAAGAGACTGCAGCAAAGATTAGTGAATTGAACCTACAACATTCTAGATCCATGTTAAAATTAGTACAAGAGGTTAACGGTGAAAACAAAAAGAGTAGCGATGGAGATAATCCCTCTATTAAAGAATAAATAGTTCTATAAGTATTTATATAAATTAAGTTAGATAGTAGAAGGGGGAGGAGAATGGAGAATCACCCTATTGATCCTGAGGGATCTCAAACACAAGTATTTTTGTCATTGAAAAAAGAAGAACTCATTAAGCAAAGTAGACAGTTAATTTCACATTCGCAGTCAGTGAATACAAACAAGGCATATCGTAGTGACTTTGCATTGTTTGAAAAATGGTGTCGTGAATATGACTATATTTCTTTGCCAGCAAGTGAAGAATGTTTGGGTAACTACATATCCGATCTTGTTCTTCATGATTATAAAGCCAACACTATTTCAAGGAAATTGAGTGCTATACGTTTTGCACACGAAACAGCGAAGATGGAATTTCCGTTCACTTACTCTATTCAACAGATTCTTGCTGGTACCAGGAGACACTTAGGAACAAAGCAAAAGGGCAAAGATCCAATAACAATCCCGATGTTGCAAGAAATGGTTCATGCTATAGATGGAATAGACAATGAAGTGAAAAAAAAGAGGGACAAGGCGATACTTTTAATAGGCTTCATGGGTGCCTTTCGTAGAAGTGAATTGACCGGAATTGATCTGGAAGATGTTACACTAGTTGAAGACGGTCTTATGATTGAATTGAAAAAGTCAAAGACGGATCAGCTTGGTGAGTCAGAGAACTTAGCAATTCCTTATGGCCAGTTCGATCACACTTGTCCAGTTCGAGCTTATATTGATTGGGTTTCAGCAGCCGGAATTGACAATGGTCCATTGTTTAGGAGCATTAATCGCCACGGAAAGATTTCAAGCAATCGACTATCCGATGGGGCAGTTGCTGAGATTGTGAAAAACTACGCCGGAAAATGTAACTATGACATTTCGAAGTACTCTGGCCATAGTCTTAGAGCTGGCTTTGTAACTACGGCTGCTAAGGCAGGTAAAAGCGAGTGGGCAATTGCAAAGCAGAGCAGGCACAAATCAATGACAACTTTAAGAAGATACATTCGGTTGGGGAATGCCTTTGAACAAAATGCAGCAGATGATTTAGGACTGTGAATGAGCTGAACTTAACCATGATTATCATTCAATATCAATTTTGACTTCTTGTATATGGCTTGGTTACAGTGCCTAGATCAGCATTAATGGCCGATGCTACCTACTCGTGTAGATACCGCTAAGTGTATACTAATAGGCTTGCTGTTATTGAACTAACAGATTGGCTGCAGCTGACATATGAAAGCCAGAGCATATAAACATGTAACAAACCAAGGAGGATATTGCGTTGTCTTCATTAAAAAGTGATCCGGTCATTCAGGATGGAAACGAAGTTCTTTTGCAGTTAATGGAGTCATCGCTTTCAGACAAAGTCAAGATCAATCATATTTGCTTAAATCCAATTACAGGTGAACAATTAACTTTTCAGGACTTAGTAAGGATAGAAAGTTTTTTCAACTTTGTTTTTCTTATACATCAAGATGATGTTAAAGATACTCCCATTATTCATCCAGAGTTTATAAGATACCCAAAGACAATGGGGATATATACTGTTCCAAAGAGGCTAGAGCCAACTTTTAATGGCAGAAAGTGGTCCCGTTATGTCGAGCTTGAAGGTATGGAATATAGGGCTGCAGAAAATAATGTAAGGGCCAAACACGCATTTAAAGAATATACGAACGTTAATCTGACAGATGCAAAGAGAAGAAATAGATTATATGGTTATACCGTCGCACATATCTTTGGTGGCGCAGATAACCCTTTGTTATTTTCAGCTGGCTTTAATTTAGCCCTCATTAATGACGGCTTTGCAAAATATACTGATGAACAGCACTTAGATCCATTAATATACTGGGCATTGACTTCCGCCGCTTTTCTTCTTCATAAAACTACAATACATTCACACATCAATCTAAAGTCATTACCGTTTGTTGGTCCGCTAATACCTAAAATTCAAGATGGAAAGTACCAAAAACAGAAACATCGTATTCAATTTCAAGTTGTTCAGCCATTGAATTTTTGGTTTCCAGTGAATGTGGTTAAAAGGAACGATCAATCTTATACCGTGTTGCTGGTAACCCCTGAATAAAACCTCCAAACAAGTGAAGTAACATAAGGCGGGAGTTGGGGGGCTGAGTTCGTAAGGTTCAAATATAGAAAACAGCGACTTCTCTTGATATTGGAAGTACTGTATAGGGAGCGTTTTCGGCGGTACTTTTACTTTTGTAAACGTGTTATATTATGGAGGTTATTATGCAGATAATCATATAAATGTGAGGGGGAACACATATGTTGAGCGAGGGTGATTTTTCTAATTTAAGAATAGAAAATATCTTAGGGAAGATGATTTACGTTTTTGATAAGCATCACTTTGCATTACCAGTATGGGCTTTAACTGCAGATAAAAACAAACGGCCTTATAATCTTATTAGTTTTGATTATCATACTGATACTGTCGCTCCTTTTAATAAATATGCTTTTAGAAAAGTATATGAGGACAAGATGAAGAGTTCGACAAAAGATGAGTTTCAACTTGCAAATGAGATTATTTCGGAACGAATATTGAAGGTGGATACAGACGACCTGTCTTCCTTATTAAACGCTGTCAAAGATTTAGAGTATGATGAACATATTACGACAGCTCATGAGCTAGCTATTATTAACGAATATCATGTAATAAACAAAAGTGACTCAATAGCAATGTTTAAAGGAGAGCACTTATACACAAACGATTCCTTAAGCTATGAGATTGGTGAGATAGAATCTAATTCCTGTGTAGATGACAATTACATAGAGCAAACAGGTTTTAAAATACCGGAAAAACCTTATATATTAGATTTTGATTTAGACTATTTTCCGAAACGCTCATCATTTTCACCCGAGAGGTCCTCATTTCTAAGGCAAATTATTGAGAATGCAGAAATAATTACAATAGCTCGTGAAAGAGAATGCTTTGATGATTTAAAACTTGAAGAGTTCGAGGTGGATGAAGCAGAAAAGTTACTGTTAAATTTTATTGCTGCAGTCCTAGAAGAACCGAAATAGGGTAATGGTTAGGGTCTAACTTTGTTGCAGAGGTTGGACGGATAACTTAGAGATAGCTGAGATGGTGTAGTAGTAACTAGTAAAGCGAGGGAATTATGAGAATAAAGAAGCGAGTTCCATATTAGGAACTCGCTTTTTCCATCTTATTTTTCATCCATTTGGCGTTGAGCCGAATCTGAGAAGATGACTTTTACCGCTGCAATGATCTTATCCTTGTCTCCCTTGGAGAGAGGCTTACCATACAATTGTAAGCCGGCATCATTAATTAAGGATGTGAGCTCCTTTAATTCAGGAGTGTCCGGATGGAAACCTTTTTTATCTGCAGCATAACCAGCTAGGTAATCAGGAGTCACATGTAAAGCAGCCGCAAGAGAGTAGATATCTTCAATCGATGCAGATACACTTCCCTGCATAATTTCTGTGATTTGTTCCATGGGGATTTCGGTTTTTTTAGCAAGAGAGACGAGATCCACAGACTCCTCTTCTATCAGTTGTTTTAGTCGTTGAAGGAAGATTTCTTTTCGTTCAATTTCCGTAATGTCTGGAGTGTCGGTTTTTACAATGCCTGCCTTTTGAAGCAAAGTCTCATAAGGGATATTATATCCTCTTGCAAATTTAGCTAATTTGTCTGTTTGAACAATGATTTCTTTTCCCGAACGCGGGTCAACGCCACTTTCAACATTCTTAATGTAAGAGTGACTTATTCCTGTTACTTCCATAGCTTGTCTATATGAATATTTCTTTTCTTCTCTGACCTGTTTTAAGTATTGTCCTAAAATGGCAGATGGTGAACTAGTAGCCGAATTAGGTTCAATAGATACATCTTTATTTGTAGTGGTCATAAAAAGTGCCGCCTTTCGAGTGTCTTAAAATAGTAGAAAAATTATATTTACATCAAGCAGCCAAACAACTCTGATCGATGATCGCCATCATATTTACTAATTACTGCATTCAAATGTAAATCTTCGTTTACATTAGTGATATTTTGTGTAATTCTTGGTTGACACCTATACTAATCATTAAGTAATATATTCAATGGAAGAGGTTCTTATTCCTCCATCTGCAAATGGAGGCCTTATTTCAAAAGGATATTTAACTACATATAGATTATTACAACTGGCAACTGGAAAGGAGAACGTTCTTTTGACTGTAAGTCACTCCGCTAAACTTAAAATTAGAAACAATGTCCGTTCATTTCGAAAAAAGAACGGTGAGACTCAAAAGGACCTCGCTGATGCAGTAGGCGTTACCAGACAAACGATCAGCAAAATTGAGAAACAGAATCATGTGCCGGATTTTACATTAGCCATTCATCTAGCTTTCCACTTTAAAGTAATGGTGGATGATCTATTTGAGGCTGATATGAAATAAAGTGTATTCAATGGATTACGAAAATGTACACCGTTGATTACATTTTAGCACAAAAAAATGACTAAGAATAGCACGATGCAAAAAAAAGTTGGTCAGAAAATTAAGCATAGTAAAAAAAAGAGGTGGGTTGAGAATGCATTCGTCTATTGAGCTTTTAGCCAGTTACCAGGGACATCGAAGTAAAGTCCTTAAAAACAAGCGGGTTAAGCAAAATATTACCTTCGATGATTTTCTAAGTCCGGAAGAAACCTATGAACTTTTGAGTCATCGAGGTATGAGCCGAATCATCTCTTATTGTAATTATGCGATTAACTCTATTGGGTTCCCTGTAGGAGAAAAGATCGATGATGAGCAACTTAGCCAACTTCCAACATTGGAACAGTGTATTGTAAAACTAGTAATTGAGGATCGTAAAGGTTACCAGGAGATTGAAGAGTTATATCCAAGCTTGCAACCGGCTGAAATCGAGCGATTATTCAAAACTGCTCTGCGAAAGCTTACGAAGCATATTCGAGATAGTAATCCGAGTAAGAATTAAACCTTGGGGAGGAAAAGACTATGTGGTATGCATTACAAGTTAAAACAGGCTTTGAGTTAGAGATCGCTCATCGGTTAAATCAGTACGCGGTGGTAAAAAAGGTGAATGGATTGATTCATGGGATATTTGCTGGAGTTAAAAAAGTTGTAAATTTAACAACTAAAGGTCGTAAGCTAAATGTGGATTCCGTCCTTTCAGGATACATTTTTGTAAAGCTTGAGGATCTGTCGGCAGAGTTGTGGCACTTTTTTAAGGAAGTTCCGGGTGTTTATAAAGTGTTGGATTGGTCCCCAATCTCATCTGAAGAGATTGAACACTTACATAACCAATGTAAGGGTGAAGTCGAAGTTGAAGTTCCTTTTAAGGCTGAAGAACCTACTGTAAGTCATCAATCACTAGATTCATTACACAATCCAAACACTGTTGAATCTTGTCAACAATCTATTGAAGAAGAAACAAATGTAACAGAAGATTATCAAACAATTTATAATTCTGATATTGATGCGGATAACAACGTAGAAAAGTTAAGTTTGTTTAGCCTAGCCTTTGATATCGTGCGTAAAGGCAAACGCACATTGATGAGAATTCCTATCTCTCTATACCGGGAAGTAAGGGAATGGGACACTGGGCTGACAGAGTTGCGGAATGAAAAAAGCCCGCGATATGTGTGGAATTCGCTTGTGAATTATATGAAGTCAATGAAAAGGACTAGCAACAAAGTGTTAAACGAATAAATGCAGATAAGGCCTGTTTTTTTGTGCTCAGTATCTTCCTGTTCTGTATATGTCACGGAAGATAATTTCGTTAATTCTTTCTTATGAGTGCATTTTAATGCAGCCTATTTCTATCTTTAATCAAATAATCAAAAGTTTATAGTAGTGAAGCACAGCTAAGCATTAGGAGGTAATTGTGTGCCAAGAAAAAAAAGTTTTCTGAAATTGTATTTACCTATGGTGGTATTAGGGATTGTAATTGTTTTTTGTGCCGGCATGTTATTCAGACCAGATGAGGATCTGATTCAAAACATTGCACCTGATGAGGCTCATGAGCAATCTAAGGGACGAATTAGTGTGGTTAAAGCGGATGTCTATGATAAGCAGCAAGACAGTGACTATCTTGTTTATTTTTACTCGGATGAATGTCATGTATGTAACTCATATAAACCAACATTGGAAAAGTACAGGTCTAGTGAAGATGCACTAAACGTATATGGTGTGGATGTTCTTGATCCAGATGCCAAAACTATACTCAAGAATCTGAATATCAATGAGACACCTACATTAATTCGGATCACTCGAGGCATTGAATCGTGGAGAGCACTAGGCGATCTACCTATTAGCTTATTACCAATACATCCTGAAAAAATATAGAGTGGAGGTACCTTTTTGTACGCTAAGACTCATATGCTTATGGGGGGAGTAGTAGGTTATTTAATTTCCCCCACATGGCTCGGTGTATTGGGCGGTATAGGATCCGCTCTAATATCTGATATCGACGAACCTAAGAGCTTCATAGGTAGACGTGTATTTCTTATTTCAATCCCTTTAAACTGGACGATGAAGCACAGGACTGTTACACATTCTTTATTCTTTTCGATTCTATTTTCTTGTCTATTTGTTATAAGTGCATTGATAATATCGATTTTCACTGATGCCACGCCAATTTTCACTCTAAGTTATGTTGTATTTGGGGGTATCCTTTCACATATTCTTGGTGATATGGTCACTGGGAGAGTGAGTTTGTTATGGCCACTATACAGAAAGAAGATAGGAATCAAGGTACCGTTTTGGCTCTATCGGGTAATCGATATGTTGTTTCGTTTAGCACTAGTGTATTTGATCATTAACAACCTTATTTTTGGTGACGTCATTAACAACCTATTGAAGAATAAATTATTTTAACTTTAGGAATGGCTTTCGGATGATATACGTTTCTTTTCATAGCCAGCAATCAATACAAACCTCCTTCTGAGTTCCATTGAAGGAGGTTTTTTTGTATATGACGAGGGGAGGCGAACGAATATATAAAGATTCTCATCAGATAAATATAAATATTATGGTTTTACAGCTTTAGAAAAATGGAGGAATGGAAATGAAAGCATTGAAATCGAAGAAATTTTGGATCATGTTGGGCCTTGTGGCGGTATTATGCTTAACTTTCGCTACAGTTACATCCGCAACAAAGTTAGATCCGACCAATGTTGATAGCTTTAAAACATGGACAAAAGATTCTGCCGATCGTGGAGCAGGCGCGGTAAGAGAGGTCTTTGGCTGGATTGCTGCTATTTTCTTAATGTGGGGTGCATTTATGTTCCTTACAGCCGGTGGGGATTCTAATAAAATTCAGGGTGCTAAGGATAAATTCAAGTATACTCTCATTGCACTTGCCGTTGTTATCATGGCTGATAAAATTGTGGGTCTCTTCTACGGTATCTTTGGCGGCAACTTAACCTAACATGCAATAAAGGAGTGACTCGTAATGTACGGCAGGCAGCATCTATTGACTTATAAGAGTAACGAAAAAACCAAAGTAATATACGGACTGTCATTTTTTCAAGTGGGTTGGTGGATATTGGGTGGTTATTTATCATTACAAGTGATTAACTACATTCCTAAAATACCTGGGATTGGTACAGTGGGTTATATTCCGCATTTAATACCATTCGTCATTTGCTTGGCTTTTGCTCATATAAAGCATCCTTCCACTGGGCAAGATCTTCATCGTTTTCTGATGGGGTATGTCTCGTGTCGTTACCGCAAAAGAACATTTCTATAGAATAAAAAAAACTATTTTTGTGAGGTGAATAACTATGGATATCGTTTTGGGCTTGGTATTAGTAGGGGCCGCATTGTTTATACATTTCCAAGGAAGAAAAACGAAAAAAGCACAGAAAAATGCTACAAAAAAAGCAAAATAATTTCTATAAAGATGCCCTAATATATTAGGGCATTTTTCTTTTATATGGTGTGAGTTACTTTTCTGTGAGGTGAAAAAAGATACATGGATATTATTTTAGTTGTAGCTATTGTTGGTGTGCTCATTTTTTTACAATTCGGTGGAAAGACAAAGAAAAAGGAGAAGAAGGAATCAGCTAAAGACTGGTTTCAAGTTCAAGAAATAACGACTGATGGCTTAATCACTACCCCGGACGACCGGTATATGTACATGCTTGAAGTTCAACCAATATCGTTTGCTTTAAAGTCTCCGAAAGAGCAAGAAGCAATCTGGTTAGCATTCCGCGAAACGATTAATACCATCCCACATCCACTTCGTTTCAAGTCTGAAAGTCATCCTTATGACTTGGAAAGTTATTTCCAGGATTTGAAATCACAAGCTTATGAAACAAATGATCCAATGGATTTGGAATATGTGGATGAAATGCAAGAAACCTTCTTTGGAATTGTCGAAGCAAATAAAATTCAAGACCGCAAATATTTTGTTTTTCTCGAAACAGATTCAAGATACTTGCTAGACCTGACTACTGAAACATCCAATCCTATCATTAACGATCTTCTTAGAAAAAATGCTTCCAGGAAAGGCATAGAGCACGATATAGATACGGTAAAACAGGAGCTTACTAACAGTATGAGGATTATGCAATCTAAATTTTCTGATGTTGGCATCGTGACTACGGAAATGGATCGGCAAAAAGTGTTGCAATACTTATATCGTACACAAAATCGGGAGATCGCCGGCTTGGTTAGTTTAGAAGAATTTATTGGTATGGTAAATGAAGACGGGCAGGTTCCTCATTCCTTTGGCAAATCTATATATACACAGGAGGATGCTCATGCTTAAAATCCCAAAATTGTTTAATCGGAAAAAAGAAATTGACGAAACAGAGAGTTCAGAGGAAGAATTCAAGCTTCAAGGTTTAACCGAACAAGAAGCCGATATTATTGCCCCACCCTCAATTATTGAACGTATGCCAGGTGAAAACAATGCAACCGACTACTGGGTTGAGTTCGGCGATAATACGGGAGGGGCATCATACCTCCGCACATGGTTTCTGAAATTTACAGGGCGAACCACTTTCGTCGGAATGTTCGACCCGATCATGTTAAGTGAAGGTGATGGGGCAGTAGACATAACCGTGTCCATTGAGCCTGCAGAAATAAGTCATGAAATCAATGTAATATCCAATCGGATAGCGGTTTTACGGGCAGAGTTAACGCAAGAGCATAACCCTGGAAAAGTCGGCGCAATGATGCAAGAACTATCTGATTTAGAAGAGCAATTAGGTCGACTCAGGGTCAATGCTGAAAAGTTGTTTAACACATCTGTAGCACTCAATGTTTCTTCAAACACTCCTGACAAGCTAAGGCGTCTTAGTCGAACGATTATTAAACGTCTTAGTGGTATGGGGATACGCTTCAATGCTGCTGATACTAGACAGCTTGAAGCATGGAGACATACTGTGGGCATCGGGCCAAAAGTCATCGCAAAGCCTCATATTAAAGAAATGGAGAGTAGTAACGTAGCCGATTTTTTCTTGTTCGGGTATGGAGGACTATCTCACCGTAAGGGTGTGCTTTTGGGTTTTGACCATTTTCGCAGACCTGTTTTTTATGATGGATGGGATCGACGACTTAATAACAGCAATATGGTTGTGTTCGGACGAGCTGGTTCAGGAAAATCATTTGCTATTAAAGTCTTAACGAGAAGGTCCGCAGCCCTTGGTATCAGCACAGGAATTATTGATCCTGAGAGGGAATATAAAAATCTTGTTTTGGCGATGAACGGACCTTATGCGGAATTGTCTCCTAAACATGCTGATTACCAACGATTAAATTATTATGATGTTCGAGAAGAGGAAGACGAGCGGGGACGAGTTTTCGTCGATATTGAGGAAGCATATCAAGGTGTTCAAGCAGTAATATTCAAAATGATCCGTACCGTTGATGAGAGTGCTCTTACAGGGGCAGTCAAAGTGGCCGTACATGATACAACGATTAAGCTGTATAAACAATTTAACATCAATAGTAGTCCTGAGAGTTTGTATGAGCTAGTAAACAATGAATATGTTATTAAGGAAATGCCAACTCTCTATGATCACTACCAGCTTATGCTGCAAGATGAGAGACTATCGGGTGTTACTCCACTCATCAAGTTGTTCACACGAGAGGGCGGGGACGACTCCAAAGCTATCTTTGATGGCCAGTCAACGTTTAAGATTGGGGAGGGCCGTGTTTTTGGAATCTCCACAGCCGACTTGGACGAAGAATGGATGAAACCTATTGGTTCATTTATTGCGAATAAGTGGACATGGGAGAGGTTTGGGAAGAAGGATCGTTTCCGCAAAAAAAGAATTATATCCGATGAGGCTCAGCTACAGATGGAAGATCCAGAACAGGCAAAATGGTTGGAGAATGCATACCGGCGGGGAAGAAAATTGAATGTTTCCATGTGTGCGGTAACCCAAGGATTTGAAGTCTTTCTAAGGGTTCCAGAGGGAATGGGAATTCTAAAAAATGCTCCGACAAAATTATTACTTCGCCAAGAGAGTATTGACATCGATGCAGTACAAGGGAAATTCAACTTGGCAGAAGGTGAAGCTCGCTTCTTACTTACTGCAAGTGCTGGCGTAGGTATATTGAGAGTTAATGAAGAATCAACGATTGTCTCCATCCAACCAACGGCAAATGAATACTGGTTGTATACCACCAATCCTAATGATTATGAACAAGGTATTGGAGCGTGATGTGAGAGATGGCAAATATAAAATTCAAGGGTCTCATCCTGAGACTTTGTTTGGCATTGCTCATTTTGGGCTTTATACTTCCAACGGTTAGTGGTATAGCATCAGCTGAAACTCAAACAGAAACATCGAATGAGGCTGCAAACAGCCCCACCGACCAAATAAGGAACGGTGTATTTGGCGATCGCTTGGATGATGATGGAGATCCTGGGTACTTGGAGAGGCAGTTAGCTTCTTTGGTAGTTAACTTTGCTGATTTTATCCGGAAGACACTTGGACTCAAGGATTTTAACGAGCTTATTTTTCTCCAAGGAACTGAAAACCTTGTTTTTAACACTTTCGAATCGTCTATTTTTAGTGTCATTGTTGATTTTTTCAATTCATTTTTAACAGTAAGTGCTTGGTTAGCAGTCTTCAGTCTATTTGTTTGGGCTTTTATGATTATGTTTAAAGGTGGCACTCAACAAGGTCAAATCAGTATCACTAACATGGCACAAGGACTTGTGATTTATTTTGTTGGATTGAACATGGCTGGATACATGTATAAGCTTCTTTTTGATATAAACTACATGGTCGTTCTTTGGGCTATAGATGGAATGAAAATGGCAACGGGCTGGGATGTTATGCAGGTCAACATCCTTGAAATCCTCACTTCTGAAACTAAAAGCCTCGGCCAAGCGGCCCTGGTGATTCTGATAGTTTTCTGTGTAGGTATGCTTAACTATCAATATGCTTTGCGATTGGTAACCTTAATCTTCTTAATGGTTATTTTTCCTTGGGTTTTATTCCGTTGTACGACACCAGGGGCTCAAAAAGTGCTTGATGACTGGTTTAGGGAATTTGCAGCACAGATATTTACTCAGGCGGGTCATGCAATTGGTTATGCCATCTTTATCTCCTTACTCGCCAAAACTCCTAACTTCTTTATTCTACTTGTATTCTTAGTGGGTATGCCTACGATTACAAGTTTGATCCGACTCCCTATCGGGGCGCATGGTGGGGGTACCGTAAGTGGTGGTTTTGGTATGGGAACAGTCATGGCCGTTCAAGGTATCGTCAGAGGCTTAAAAGGGAATGGAGGGGGAAAATCCAATACAACAAGCTCTGATACCAAGGGGATTCTTCCTTCGGGTTCAGGAGGTGCTTCACCAGCAATGGCAACGGCAGGTTCATATGGTATTAGTCCAGTAAGTGCTCCAAGCTTTGGTTCTATGATGGGCAGTTCAAACTTGGCGCCTGTTGCACCTACAAAAGGGGCCCTTGCTAAGAACGCTCCAGGTGGAGCTGCGAACAAGGTATCTTCCGGAATGAGGGGGGGACCTTCAAGTAGTGGCACCTCAACTACTACACAAGCTTCATCACCAATTAAAAGTTATGTAGATTCTAAAGGTGGAACGATGGGGTTAATGCAATCGGCTGCTATTGCCAGTACTAAAGCTGCAGGTAAAGTGGCGAAACAAACAGCTAGGGTAGCTGGGGCCAGTGCAGGATTTATCGCGGGTAGTGCATTGTCGGGTAACCTATCTGGTGGGTTTGTTGGAGCTGCATTAGGAGCTCAAGCAGTTGGGAAAATCGAACAAGGCGTTGGATCCCTAGCAAAAGGAGCGCGAGAGGCTGGTAGAGCATTTCAATCATACCGATCAGAAAAGCCTATAACTGAAACTCAGTTGGCCTCTGCCCCGTTAGCATTGCCAATGGGTAGTGGTCCTATCATGGCACTTCCCGCTGGTCCAGGTGTACAACCGGGAGGAGGTAACAGTAGACCGGCAGAACTACCGGGTCCAGTTCATACACCCCTGGCTGAACAAGGAGGAGTTATGGTTTCTTCAAAACCAGGCTATCCAGGTCATTCTTCGGTTTCTATCCCTTCTCAGAGTCTCTCAAAGCAGGCAGGGAGTGTTGCAGGTAAACAAGGGCAAACAGTACAGGCTAGACCACCACAAAGGCCGTCTGGTCCAATGAATAATCCTTCGACTATAGTTCCACCGAACATGAGAAGTCCTATTGGCCAACAAGCAACGCAGAATCAAAGAAACCGGAATAATATGAACTATCTAGAACGACAGTTCCATCAGGGTCGTCCTAATCATAATCAATCTGGTTCTAAACCCGAGAGTCCAATTCAAGGAGTATCATTAACTCAAGCACAACCGCCATTATCCGCTCCTGGACATAATGGAGATCCTGGACCAATTCCACCACCAGCTATGGATCAGTCATATGGATTTTCTGACCCAAGAGAAAACAGTAAGCCGAAACAGGTAATTATTGATATACCTCCTTCCATACGGAAAAATGAATAGAGAATTCTTTGAAAATGTCTTTTCTGTCCAACGACAGGAAAGGCATTTTTTCATAGATTGAGGAAGGTGATCAAGATTGAGTTTAGAAGGGCTTTTCCAAGCAGGAAAAAGTGCTGCTAAAAAGTACATGGCTCGGAAACTGGCGAAACTCGGGAAAAAAATCGCTAAAAAACTAATCATTAAACTATTACCGTACATCTTAATTGTGGCTGCCGTACTAATTGCTTTTTTGAGTATTTACTCTCTATTCTTTGGTGCTCCTGATGATTTCAAAAAGGAATCTGGACAGATGGCTATCTTTACTACCGACGAACATGATCCGGAGTGGAACTTACAAAAAGACAAAGAATTACAGGAAAAGTATATTCAATTATCTGAGAACGGATTAGGCGAAAGTGATGAGTACAGCTTTGGATCCAAGAAGGGAGTTCCTTATCAAGAAAGTCCATTTGAACAAGCTACAACATACCAAATATCCTGGGCGTTAATAGCCGCTGCTGACCGTGTTATAGGTGACCCAATTGTTGGTGATGGAAGTACCAGAAAACCAGATCCAGAGCGAACGTACAAAGCGATAGGGCCTCGTTTTACGTGGAAAGACACGGTGGTAATTGTGGAGACAAAAACTACAACATATCGTACAGTGACGGACGATGAGGGTAACGAAACTCAAGAAAGAGTCGTAAATGTGGATACACAGAAATACAAAACTAAACTCATTACCACAGTTGACCAGTACGATCAAACGGTAAACGTAGATTACCGTACCGAAACGGTTCAAACAGGAGATAGTGATAACTATACGAAGGTGACAGCTGAAGTCCAGAGTTCTATTGTTTCTACGCCTCGTGTGCCAGATCGGCTAGTTACCTTTTTAATAGACCATGGATTGATTGAAGACGATGCTGAATTTGTCGTTGAGCTCGCGAAGGTATACGACCCTTTATATGTTGGATTCCCTGGTAGTGGGGATGGGAATGGACAAGGAGGAAGCTATGTTAATGGACAAATTCCTCCAGAATTCATTCCAATTTATAAAGCTGCTGCAAAGAAGTACGGAATTCCATGGTATGCGCTCGCGGCCATACACAATGTAGAAACGACATTTTCAACAGACCCTACTATGGTATCTAGTGTAGGCGCTGTCGGGCATATGCAGTTTATGCCTGCTACGTGGGTAGGTTGGAAATACGAGATTGGTGGCGGATTGGTATCTGATTCGCTAGATATTACGGATCTGAATGTTATCAAAGCTGGAGGAGGCTACGGCGTTGATGCTAATGGCGATGGTAAGGCGGATCCGTGGGACATTGAAGATGCAATATTTTCAGCGGCAAATTATCTATCCAAGAATGGTTATAACAAGAACCCCGCAGCTGCTATTAGGCTATATAACCATGCGGACTGGTACGTAGACAAAGTATTAGCTCTTATTGAACTCTATGAGAAGCCTGCACCACTTTGGGCATCAGCAATCCATCCAGTAGATAAAGATAAATACCGTGTGTCCAGTCTATTTGGTTATAGGATTCATCCGATTACAAATGTGAAAACGATGCACTCAGGTATTGATCTGGCTGCACCCGCGGGCACCCCTGTAAAAGCACCATTAGACGGTGTTGTTACCTTTGTAGGGACAAAGAGCGGATACGGAAACACAATTATTATAGATCATGGGGGAGGTTTCCAGACGCTATATGGCCACTTATTAGACAGCAGCACGTTAGTCAAAAATGGCCAACAGGTAACCGCAGGTGAGCAAATCGCAGGGGTAGGCTCTACTGGTAAATCAACCGGGAACCACCTTCATTTTGAAATTATTGAGAATGGTATGAAAATAGATCCAAAAACGTATATGACGTTCTAATGATTATTTGTGAAAGGGGGGATGCTGAACATTTCCCAGTTCAAATTAGGATGAAAGAGGTAAGAATATGAGAAAAAAAGGTTTCATGTTTTCACTAATGATGGTGCTTATGCTTGTTTTTTCTGTACCTTCTTTTGCATCAAGCAGCAATAGCAATTCAGGATTGGACATTCCAAGTACCAATAGTAATACTAGCCTTGATCTATCTACCGTGGATAAAGGAAGATTCTCAAAAGGCATGGATGCCTTAACCAAGGATGCAGAAACAGTAGGAGGAAAGATGGCTTATCCATTGTTTTTCTTCTGTTTGATTGTCGGAATCATCCTTATGGTGTGTGGGATCTTTTCAAAAAAGCTTTTAGCATTAGGTGGATTGGCGCTTGTCATTGGCTTTGGGATTATGTTTGTATTAGGTGATCTCCGGAAAGCAGTAGATTACATGGATTACGTAGCCACGACCATTCGCAACTATTTTTAAGACATACTTTTTGACTTGAAGAGCGACGGAAGTTCCGTCGCTCTTTTTTTATCTACAGGTAAGACGTCTTTGACGAACAGGAGGAATAATCATGCATGTTGCTGTTATTTGTAAGCCAACCAGCTACGAGCGCATTTCCGTAGCCATTAATGGGTTAAACCCAAGTATAAAAATTTCCTCAGCCCTTACTTCTTGGAATTCGGCTCTCGATTATGTTCAGAAACAAAAAATTGATGGTTTAGTGATTGAAGAAAGTCTTCCTTTCTTTATCCAGGTTAGTTCACTCCCGTTGCCCAGTCTGGTGTATTCAGGTACGCGTGATTTTAGAAATGCGGCTAAGGATTGGATTCAATCTCTTGGTTTGGAGATTGAAAGTACCAGTCGCCAAACATATCACTCCCAAGATGCTGGAAATGATGACGAAAGTAAGAGTGAGGATAGTCTGCAAAATATCCCAACAGATAAAACAGGAGCAAAGGTCGCCATTGTTGCAAAGAATACCAGTTTAATTGAGCTAATTGAATCTTTTGGAGGTATCCAGGTTGTAGCGAAAAGCAATAAGTTCAATGATGTGATGGATTTGGAGAAGTTAAATAACCCTGATGTTATCTTCCTTGAAGAAGGTGTGATGCCTAAGGACGAACCCACCTTGAGAGATTTGAAAATTCTTCAGGTAGTAAGCAATTTTCAATCTTCAGAAAATACTCGTCTTGCGATGATGTTATTTGAGCGGAAAAACAACAAACTATACCAGCGCTTAGTGTCAAAAGGTTACTATCACTTTTTAGCCAGAAATAATGTGTCATCTGCAGATATTGAACGTCTCGTAAAAGTTCCCAACACTCTACAAGACGTAACAGAATATCAAGATTCTCCTCAAGCAATGGACCCAGTGGGGAATCAAGTAAATATATCCCAGAATGAAGTGGTTACGAAGGTGGAGGAAAAAGTTGAGGTTACAGACCCGGAGAATACAGATCACCCTTCAGAGCCTTCGTTTCTGTCTTCTCGTCCTTCGGTCAATCCACCAAAGATTGAGGTGGCTATAAAACCTGCCGAAATACCACATATGGACGTTGAAGTGAAAACACCGACAGTAACCCATGCTTCACCGGCTGAAGGAGTTGAGGAGCCATCTAGGCCTAGTGAGGAACAAAAACCACTGGAAGTTGATGAGACTCCAAAGGGAACGAAAGGGACCATATTAAAGAATCCCATTTTTCAAATATTTAGAAGGTCAAAAGATACAAGCAAGCAGGATGGTGATGTTCACGAGAGTACCACTCATGCAAAGGGATATTCACCTTTTTCCTATCCAATGCCACATCGAATTATCTTTTACTCTCCAAAGGGAGGGGCGGGAGCAACGTCCATGATTTTATCTTTATCAGAAGGTGCAGAAGACAAAGCACTTGGTGTAGCCGAAATATCGTATAGCTATGGACAGATTGCAGGGAAATTAGGGCTACATCCTTCTCATACCATTGCGGATACTCCTGATGGTCTCGAAGAATTGGCTCTATGTAAGAATAAATATCTTTGTGCCCCATGGATTTACTCAAGTAAAAAACCTTTCAATGATACTTTGCTGAGAGAGTGGTTGGTACGAGCTGAGAGAGCCTTTGTGGGGAAAACAATTCTAGCAGATCTTCAGAGTCAGAGTTCACCTTTACTGCTTATGGCTTCACATGAATGGTGCACAAAATCAATTTGGGTTGTTCAAAACTCTGATGATCATCTGGGTATGGCTGACATTCAAATGTCTCATCTAAAAAGAATGGGAGATGAGTGGAAGAAAATCGGTCTTATTATCCAGGGAGAAGGAGAGGGGAAGATCCCTTGGGAGGATGCTTTAGGTGTACCTGTGATTGGAAAACTTGGTTCTAGTATTTCCAACAAAGATTGGAAGAGACAGCTTCAAGATCATGTAGCTGAACATTTGGGTTTACGTTCCATTGTCTAACTTTTTGCGAAAATACAGGCTTGTAAATCAATGATATCGAGGAGGATTCAGATGAAAAAAGCATCAAAGCGTTTTGGGAAAACAATTATATTTATGAGTTTAGTCTCTCTATTGGTAACTGGAACTTCATTGGCTCAATCAAGCAACGCAATTCAAGCACTTATTGAAAGTAATTTGAAAATCTTTAAAGATGGTCAGCAGCTAACGTTAAGAAATGCGGAGGGGAAAAAGATTGATCCGGTTATCATTGAAGGGAGTGTTTATCTTCCTATCCGGTCCATTTCTGAAACGCTAGGTTGGGGGATCGAATGGGACAAGGGATCCAAAGCGGTCACACTTGTTGAGCCAGATACTGGTATTGATCCAAATCAAACGACGACTCCTGTTAATGAGGTTAGTAAACCGGTGACTTTGGTAGAATTCCCTGGGATTCTCGATAGCAAACTACTCTTAACTACTATCGCAAGTGATCTACAGGTGGGAACTGTCTCATTCTCACAAGGAGGGATATTAAAAGGTAAATCAGCAAGGACGACAATTGATTTCGCCACCGAGGAATACGACAACCTGTCTCTATATATGGCTGTAAAAAAAGAAGCACCCGCTACTACGAAGACTAACACAAGTACGAACGTCAATGAACCAGTTGAAGTAAGGTTCTTAGACATTGACGGCAAGAAAGAAATTGCCTTTTATACAACAAGTATCCGACCTACTGACGGAGCAAAGAAATTCACATTAGACCTAAGGGGTAAGAAGAAAATTCGAATCGTTTTAACAAGCGATTTGACGGATACTCAATTGATTCTTGGTGATCCCATTTTCCAGTAGAGGTTAGTAGACTTTTGATTTTTCAGAGTCATGATAATATTCACATCTCTCTATTTGTGAAACACAATTGTGTGACACAATAGAGAGATGTGCTACATAAAGAATATCGAATTACTTTTCTTAAAGAAAGAAGATTAGATGGCTTGGAATTCCTTATGGACCGTAAAGCAAGCGAACAAAGAAAAAGTATCAGAGTCAATTTACGTTCATTGAGCTAGTGCATGGTGGGTTTGGACTCGTAAAGCTGAAGCAATAAATCCGAGACGTTCAAAAGCAGGTGAGAAGATCTGGGAGCCATATTTACATAATTTGAATGTTGGGTTACTATGTGGATCATTCGAGATGCTTCTTCAGTTAATGATGAAAGTAGACAACTGGATCTCACTGATTATAATGTTGAGTTGTCGAATTTGTATTTAGAATTGATACTTGGATTAATGAGAATTTTCAATCTAAGAGCACCTTACACAATTGCGTTGGAGCAGACAGAAACTTGTATGAAAATAAACAAGACAATTAATAAAAATTTTTAGTTTCTGAAAAAGAAAATAAGGCTACAATTTAACTTGGCTAATATGAAGGGATTGATGAGTCGATATGGAAAAAAATTATGATATAAATTTTCGTTGTACTGAAGGTGCCTTCTCCCAATATATAATTCAAATATTTAGATTACAAGAAGATATCAAATCTTTAATTCAACCTCTCTTGAGCGGTAATAATTTCGGAGTAATAAGAGAAAGTACAGGGTTAACAGAAATTAGTAGAGAGGACGACGGATTAAATGTAGCATTTGAAGCGAATAGAGAATTTGACGCCATAAGAGAATCGCTCAAAGGGCACGATGCCATAAGAGAAACATTTAAAGGGTTTGATGCAATTCGCGAAACAATAGTATATCCGACTCGATAAAGGAAGCAATTGCTGGAGCTGCATACAAAAAAACCAATAATGATATATTTGAAGCAATTGCAAATGCTCAAAAAGTATGGTCCGAGGTTCAACGAAATATTAATGATACTTTTTCTCAGATTAGCAACGTTTGGAATAATAATGATGCATTCCAGTTATGGAGAAATAAATAAAATTCCTGGTTTACTCAAGGAAGCAAGAGATAACATCCAGAAAGGCAAAGAGCATATGATTGCTCTCAATTTCCCTCCGCATCATTCAATGAATTTTTCCGAATTTAAGCATATAGACATTGATCAGATTAAAAGTGAACATATACGATATTATAGAAAGAACTTTTAATGATGAAATAATACACTCATTTTTTGAACATTGGAGTGAAATTGATTGGCTTAAGTCTCGTGTTCCTATCCTAGGAGAATCTATACTTAGTTTCCAAGATGGAAGATACTACAGTGCAATATCAACTCTGTTACCTAGGATTGAAGGTCTAATTATAGAAAGAGGTAATGCTCAGGATATATTATATTACTCAAAACCGGTTAAAACGTTTAGGGGAGGAGTTACTTAACGAAACAAGTGATTTTTCATTGGATGACGCAGTTTTAATGTTTTACATCGGTTGTGTACTGGATTCGTTAAGTTATTCGCTCTCCTTTAAGTAGACATGTGATTCTTCATGGTGCAGATACTAGATTTGGCTACAAAATCAATGCTCTAAGATGTATCCTCTTTTTGACTACCTAGTATCTAAAATCATTGAACCCGACTTATAGACGAATGTTTAGAGTGTTGCTGATGGAAGAGCCTTAAGGCTCCAAACGAACAAAGTGTACTTTAATGTACAGGTTCCTATGAGAAAGCGTAACGATTTTGTTCACTGCAGCACCAGGAATCAACCTGATAGTCAATTTCTTAACTTCCATCTGAGGTGTAACTTATATTTAGAAATTATGCAAGAAAAACGGTTTAGAGTAAGTTAGAACTTATATTTCACACTAACCTGTCCCCCCAAAGTTGACCGATTAAAAAACTTGTTTTGAACCGTTATGCAGAGGACTCCGAAAAGGGGTCCTTTCTTGTTGTAGGACAGGTATTGATTGAAGTTTCTCCAAGGCCAATACTGTAACTATAGTAAAGTCAAATTATGATTTTACTTTGTCATTTAACAAAGTAGTTAAGCTATAATAAGGTAGATGTTAGTAAATATATGTGGTCTTAATGTTTAGATTTCGTTTATAAGGCAGTGATAATATACACATCAGGGGAGTAACTGCTTACACAAATGTCTCAACAGAAGATATTTTCAGGAGAGATGATAATGAATAGTGATTTTTGTCTATGCGATTTTGATTACAGTCTGAACAAAGTTAGCTCCAAAATATGTGAAAAATGCACTTTGATCTTTACCTTAATCGATTCAATAGATGACGCTACTGCGGTAACTTGTTTTAGAGCATTATCACCCATAGAGAGGAAAACACTAGCAAATGTAGATCAATTCTATAGAGGAAGACGGGAGATAGAACCAATCGAACTCTACGACAGAAGCCTTAGCAGCACTGTTACTGCTCTTTTTAAAACAGTGCGAGAGACGCTGAACAATAAAACCTCAGGAGATGCGAATAAGCAGTTTAGTTATAGTAAATGTTTGGTAGTTCCTCTTATTAAATATATAAGCAAAGAGAATTCTGATCCGGTTATGGCAATATCGAAACTTGATCTTAATTCAGTTGTTCTAGAGTATGGATTAACTTACTTTCCGTGGAACAAAGCCAGATTCGGCGATTCAATATACCAAACAGCGAGTGAAACTTCAATCGGAATAAAAGAACTCTTTAATGTCAAGAAGCTATCATTACACGGAAACGATTTGGAATTTCTCAAAACTGTCTATAATAACATAGGAGCGATACCATTTGAATATTATCTAACTGAACTCATTCAAGAACTTAAAGAGTGTTCAAATAATCAAGTAGAATTTTCTGATTTACATAAAGTTGATTCTTTAAGAATTATATCAGTAACCTTGGATCTAACTCCTTTAAACAGATCATTACTAGATAGTTATTACCAAGAACATGATCGTGTACCAAAAATAAAAAGACTTGCGAGCTTTAATAAGGACCATGAGGTCTACTCTACAGAGTCTCCTTTTTTAAGTAGTCGTTTTTTAAAGGGAAAAGAACTTATTGATGATATTAAAGTAATAGCCGTATTTACTATACTTTTAGCTCAAAAAGAAGTAGATAGCCGATTTGAGTCTATAATTACCAAGTTTATTAAATGTACGAAAGATAAGGTTTGTGAATACGACAAAGTGAATATTGATTTCATCGTTAGTCATTTAAAGGATAACAGCAGTATTGAATTTGAGACTTTGCTTGGTTATTTGAAAATGAGAAGATCCCCACTTGAAAGGGACAGCGAATGGATATATAGAATTTTAGATGTTATTTTAGATAGTTCTAGTGTTGGCAGAAGATCGATACAAGTTCTTATGACAGACCAACTAAAGGGGACTGAGGAGAATTATGAATAATATTTTAACTACTATTAATGAGTATATTGAAACACCCAATACAGATTATTCAATCATGATAAATGGGAAATGGGGTTCGGGAAAAACCTACTTTATTCTAAATGAATTAAAGCCCTTTATAGAAGCAAAAAAGGGCTATAATAATAGTTCTTTTTCCGTTATATATATATCACTTAATGGATTAAATAAATTAGATAGTATTAGTGAACAAGTTATTTTGGCACGAATGCCACAGAACAAAGTAACAAAAATGAGTTATGGAATTGCAAAATCTGCTATAAACATTATTGGTAATATCCCAGGCGATTATTCCAAACTAGTTCAATCATTCTCGCAATCAGGATTGGATGGTCTAATGGATAACTTGGGAAGAGTTCTTGATTTTAGTACAAGTGTGATTGTTTTTGATGATCTTGAGAGAATTGATAAGAACGTGAGTATTCAATCTGTATTAGGTTATATTAACTCCAATTTTATTGAACATCAAAAGATCAAAGTAATTTTAGTAGCAAACACAGATAAGTTATTTGAAGATACTTCGGATTATGCAGTCATACAAGAAAAATTCATAGATCGTGTAATTGAATATAAATCTAATCTTAAAGGCAACTTAATGGCCTATGCAAAAACCTTTTTCTCTGGCCTATCTGATAGCCAAAAGATGCTTATTGGGTTCGTTGAAGAGAATGAGTTTGAAATTTTAAGGCAATTGGAGGTAGCAGAATGTACAAATCTTCGTACTTTACGATTTATACTAAGTAAATTTGAGAGAGTACTACGTGTTATTGATCCTCATGAGTTTAACAATGAGTACGGTTTGATGATTTTTCGTTTTATTCTGGCCATTTCTGTTGAGTATAAAAACGGTAACATCAAGTTGCTCATAGATGAAAAGGAAAATTTGCTGGAGATTCAAACCTATCGAGTGATTAAACTAGCTAAAGCAAGAAACAAACAGAGCAGCGGAACTACTGAAGAACCATCTTTTATGGATAGATTCTATGATAAGTATGTAGAAAAAAATGAAGGTTGGAGATCTTTTCCATCAATTTACGATTATATTCTGTATGGAGCACTTAATGAAGAAGCTCTAAAAATGGAGATAGACATACTAATGGAGAAGAACAAGATTCACTTAACTTTTTTAAACAAATTAATTGATTACTATTACCAAGAAGATGAACAACTAAACGAAATAGCTAAAGAATGCATATTTTATGCTACGAAAGGATTGTACAAGCCCTATGACTACATAATATTGGAAGTATACCTAAGAAAACTAATTGAATCTGGCTACATTGAGGTAGATTTGAATTATCAAGAATCACTAAAAAAAGGATTACAATTGGTTCTTTCAAATAAAACAGAATTTATAGTTAGTAATTCTGTATTTACAAATGAAATATCTGATTATTCTGAATTGAGATTAATCATCGAGGAAAAACAAAATGAGAGTAAGTCACTGAAAAAAAATGAGAATATTAATGCTTTTCTGTCAGCAATGCGAGATACAAAGGTTCCCTTGTATTCCTCCGATATTTTTAAGAAAGTATATCAAGACAAATTCTTTTTCACCCGTATTCCAAAGGAATTATTCTCGCAAAGTATAATTGTTTCAAGTAACTATAATTTACAATCTCTTATTTCAATCTATAGAGATACGTTTGAAAGTGTATCCAATGCTGGAGCACATTATTATAGTGAGAAAGCGAAACTAATATCTCTTGCAGATGAAATAGACTGTGCTATGACAAAAGTTAGTGTGAAACCTTTAAAACAAAAAATTCTGCAAGACTTAATTTCTACTCTTTATAGTTGTGCAGAGCATCTAGAAGCAACGAGATAGTGATTATTAATCTTACAATATATACAAAAAGCTCTAGCTTGTTTGCTTGATTAGCCTCGAGTATCTGAGCGTGGCAAAAATGCCCGGAATCCTAGGTTCGCTAAAAATATTTCAGATATTGTAATAATCGAATGGGGGCAGCAACTCACGTATAAGGCGCTCTGTCCGAACGAGATCTTCGGATCACCGATCTCTTAAAGCGGATCACTCTGCGTTGCAATGTGTGCGGGATGTACCATCCTGATCTGATAAGCTCCTCCATTCGAGAGTTGCATTGCACATCTTTGCAGAACGACCATGATCGCGAAGAAAAGGCTACCCACAGCATCAAACAAACTGACATCCACCCGATACCCTCAAACTAAGGATTTTGGATGTGTCCAAAAATTCCTAAGGGGGAGATAGGTACATGTGCACGGGAACGACACCAGGTACTGAGGCTAAAAGTATCGGGGAAGAAGAGACAGTAAATTTTTATTCCAAAATTTTAAACTGATCAAAAGTGAACAAATAGAAGATGAAGTTTCATTTTTAAGAGGAAAGACTTTATTAACAAATATGTATTGCAAGATTTACATTTATGAATTATAATTTTAATTACCGAGTGATTGAACGAATGTGTTAAGAAGAGTATCATCTCATTGAGTGAGAGATACTCTTCTTTTGTTATCTCACAACATTTATGGAACAGTTGAATCTCAGTAATCACTCGATTGACAACAAGTATACTACGGGTCAGAGATGAAACAGGGAGCATGGTGAAAAGAGTATCCAACAACATGATCGACACTATTCATTGAATATATGGCATGCGGAATGAATTTACCTTGTTGTTTTGGTATTGCAATAGATTAGAAATGATAATTCTCATAACAAAATGAAGTTAACCTAGAGACGGAAAAAATGTATAACATGAATTACAATAATGTATTGCAAGAATTACAATTATACTATATAATTTGATATGTGCTCCGGTAATGCCCTTATGTTCGTTGATGTGTGCGTTCTTAGTAAAGTGTAATCTTGATAGCCTCGAGATTATACTTTATTTTTTTTGAATTTGTGGACCCACAAACTTAGTAGGACAGTTAGTGGTAGAGTAAGAATCGTATTTGTAATTCATGAGTTCCATGGTAAATTGTTCTTGTACTAGTAACTTGGTAGACTTTTTATAAAAGGAGGGCTTTTCGATGAAACCAAAGTTTAAATCTAAAATGTACAAAAAAATGATTGTAGGACTTACGGTTTTGACTGTGGTAGCTACATCATTTGCTACAGAGCTTAAGTTTTCAGACGTACCATCGAATTACTGGGCGAAAGATACGATTGCTTGGGGTGTTGATCAGAATATCATTCAAGGTTACCAGGACAACACATTTAAACCAGATCAGAATGTAACGGAAGCTGAGTTTATTACTATGTTTATTAATGCATTTGAAGGTGTGCAGGAAACGACGAATACATACTGGGCTTCAGGTTACTATGAATTCGCGAAGAAACATAACTGGGCAGTGAATGGCT
Organism: Paenibacillus vandeheii; assembly: GCF_030433635.1. Classification (NCBI taxonomy): domain Bacteria; kingdom Bacillati; phylum Bacillota; class Bacilli; order Caryophanales; family Paenibacillaceae; genus Paenibacillus; species Paenibacillus vandeheii. The sequence goes on along the minus strand of NZ_JAROCD010000011.1, from coordinate 211,809 downwards.
ACAATGATAAAAAAGCTGCAAGTACTAAGATTAACCGTACACGAGTTGCTGAGATTGTTACTGGTGCAGTCGGGGTGAATTATTCAGGGGAAGATGCAATTCGCTATATGCTAACTCAAGGTTTGGCTGAAGGTCGAGGTTCTACACCATCTGTATCCGGTTTTCAGGGTTCTTCATTGTTGAAGAGATCGGAAGCAGTTCAATTTATTAAGAACTTGATTGATAAGGGCGTCACAGACGTTAAAGATCGTCCAACGACTCCTTCAGATCCAAGTGATATACCAGCTCTTCCTGGTGATGAAACTCCAGCTAGCGGTGAAGTCATTCTAAAAGAGCTTAAAAAAGCTGATGCTTCTCCGGATGTTGCTAGAGCAATCGGTTATATGCCTCAGGATAAGGCGAGTGAGAAGTACGTAAAAGAGTTTTTAAATAATGTTAATTTTAAAGGTGGCAGCGTCACTGTTGTAGTGCCGAAGAACATTCCTTCTGGTTACAAAGTTTCTCTTAGTGGAGTAGACGGGACTGCATATAGTCATAAGGTAACAGGAGGTGAGACTTTCACCTTTAAAGTAGATGATGCATTCTCAATTTCAATGTTTGTAGGAACGACTGCAAAGCAATCTACAACAATTTCTTCGAAAGGCGAAGTTATTTGGGGGGCTAAACATTCGTGATTGTAAAAAACTCAAATAGATCAAAGATAATGAAGCGGGCCATTATGGTCACGCTTCTTTTGGTTGTCCCAATGCTAGCTTTTATTGGTTACAGAGTATGGGCAGCAGCAACTCCTCCATCATATGGAACTCAATTTTATCCATACACAAGAGAAAAAGTTGTTACTGTTACTGGGGATTTGACCCCAAGTGGCCCTGGAAGACCTGAGCTTGAATATGCACACAGAGATGCATACGCTTTATGGTCAGACATCCGCTTTAGAGATCTTGCAACTCGAGAGTGGGGAAAGGCAACACCAGCAGGCGAATACAAAGGTGTAATCACTTTTAACATCATTGAATCTGAAGCTCAAGATGATTTCAATAAAAGAGAAGGCTATAACCTCATACCGCTCAAAGAAAATGGTGTAGAGTACGGACCGGTAAAAATGGTGGCTGAGTGGGCTAACGGTAATCCAGATTACATTATAAACAAACTGAAGGCCGGATCAGATGAATCCAATTACTATCTCAAAGCAAGTAATCGTTATTTTATTGGTTCCGTGTCTACAAGCAATACCTGGTATCGACTTCCTTCACTCATATCATTATCTGGTGGAGGTCTGAACATGGCGACGGATATGGTGGCTCAGACGCCGACAACAAGTACGAATCGAGGAGTGACATTTCCTTCCTTCAAAACGACGTATTCAACCACACCTTGGCCCAAAATCTTTGCTATGTTCGGCACAGATGGTACAGAAGAGAGACAAATTGTTAATTCAACGAACGGTAAATTGAGAATTAGCACAACTACTTCCTCCTACTCGGGGAATAAGCATAAACTTTGGTTTCTTGAGGGGAAATTTACTCAAGAGGAAATTTTGAAGGAGATCAACAAAACGACTGCTGCTTCAGGAAAAAGCGATGCAACGCGTTTCGATTCTTTTGCAAAGAATGTCTATAAAGAAATCAGTACGAACAGTAAACAAACATTTAACTACAACACGACAATCCCGGTATCGGAAATCAAGAAAATAACCAAGGCAGACGGAACCGTTCGAGATTATACCCTAGTGGTAAGTGACGGGTATGACCGGATTGCGGTAAAAGACTTCAAACTTGGCTTGTATGATCCAGATTTGGCAGTTGATCCAGACAGCATTACGATTACACCGGCTGCACCTCAACCTGCAGGTAGTACGGCCACAGTCTCCATTGATGTGCTGAATAACAGCACAAAGGACGTGGAAAGTACGTATCTGCTATGGCGGTGGAATTCGACAACGGCAGCTCAGAAAATACCGATTGCCAATTTTAAAGCGGGAGAACGGAGAACGCTTCAAATTGAAGTAAAATTTCCAAGTCATCCGGATCTACTGGTATTCAACATTAATGGCTATAAAGACAGTCCTCCGAATGAATCGGACTGGGATAATAACCGAGCCGTCTATAAGGTAGGCACCGGCAGCGTGAACTTGGTAGCTAAGGATATACGGGTTACTCCTTCTAAACCGCAAGAAGGGCAGTCAGCAAAGTTCCAAGTGCTTGTTGTTAATGAGAGTTACACTGAAACGGTTACCAATACAACACTGGATTGGTCCGTCAATGGTGTAGCTAAAGCACGAATTGATTCAATTACGCTTGCTCCAAGAGAGCAAAAGTGGATATCCGATCTGAAAGTGGATAAGGTTCCTGAGGGAAGTAAGCTCACCATTAAAGCGGAGGTGAATAAAGGGCATGATCGGCCGGCAAATGAATATAAAGAAGGTGTACAAAACCCTTGGCTGGATAATGTCATTCAAAAGGAATATGACCTTACAAATAGAACACTGAACCTATTTGTAAAAAGCATTAGTTCAGGAACGGCTACTCAGTCACAGAATGTAACTACACGGATCGAAGTTGGAAGAGAGAACTTACCAGGAGATTCACTAGACGCCAAGAGCTTTGATGTGAAGCTTTTCCTTGTGGATGCAAATGGGCAAGATACACTGGTAGGTACACAGCAAGTGACGTTCTCCAAGCCGGGTGAAAACAAAACGATTATGATGGCATGGAATACAGGGAATCGTGATCTAGGAAACTACAATCTGGTTGCAACGATCAATTTACCACCCACTCAAGGGGAAAAAACATATCAAGATAACCAGTTAAGTTCAGGATTTACGATTTACGGGAGCCCTACAAACGGAACATGTAAGGTCACCAACCATACATCAGATATTTCTGGCACGTACACCTATTGTGCTCGTTATAATACCAGCTATGACGAAGACGGAAACCCGACAACTTATTGTGTAAGATATGAAACGGGGTACTATTACGAATATTTCAATTCCAACTTTAACAAGACAGTATCGGGTACCTTTGTGCAAGAAAATGCAGATGAAATAAACGGTAGGGATGTGCCTTTAGTTCGCAGCGGAAGCTCAACCATAAAGGCAGGACAAGGATTTAACTTTGTTATCGACTCCAGATATACTGAAGACCGCGGTTTAACAGGGAATATCTATCGTGCAGTAGCACATTTTCCGAAAGCGGACGGCACAATAGAGGACATTGAGCTTGTTAAACTATCATCTTCTACCAATCAGGTTCAGTGGGGACTCCCGCTTGCTTGGGTGGCGAAACACGGTGATGAAGTCATCTACCGCGAATCCGGAAATCCGGGGTCAAATGATCCTGAAGATGACAATTACTACTATCCAGGCGGCCGGGCGTATTATTCTTCATTGAATATGCCTGCAGGTACGTATAACGTTGGCATCGATATGTATGCAACTGGTGTAAACAGTCTTACACAATGTCTAAACGTTCAGTTTACAGTCTCGGGGAACCTTATGGATGACTTTTATGTTCGTCAAGTCATGCCAGAAGATCCGTTTCCATCGGAGCTATTCCCTTCAGGGGCGACACTACCTTGGGCTGGATCCGAGAGCATCCTTAAGCAACTGTCTGATTGGGTTAATTTCTCCGAAGAAACAATTAATTGGCCTAACTAAGTAAAAAGATAATGAACTGCTATGAAGCCCCCACATATATGTGGGGGCTTTTTTCTTATAAGGATGAGAGGAAAACATAACAAGGAGGTTCATAATGCTGGTATTAACGACTCTTTTGATCGGAATTTATAATGCATTCAACATGTATTGTGATATTCGATGGCGTATTACAAAAAACTTATGGCACCTGTCATTTATGGTTTTGTTCTTCGGGTTAATCATTTGGCAATATCCTACAACAATTGTATGGGTGTTGTTGTGTGGATTCTGTGCTTTTCTCCTAATTGGACTATTGATGGAACAGATGGGTTCCACAGCCCCCGGAGACACCAAGATGATGATGACCAATGGACTTGGAGTTTCTCTATTTGGGCTCATTGGTAGTGAGGGTTTTGTAGGCGGACATTATCGGAACACCTTACTAATGTTTTTGGGATCATTAATTCTCATTTTATTTCTTATTGATGTGTATCGCTTCGGTAGGAGGTATGGAATTGCTAAAGTCCTGAAAACGATATTTGGTCATGCTTTCGGATTTATCTTGAGAAGAGTGGGTTTTGGACACTTTGCTGTGGAACCTGAGATGAGCAACGCTTCAATGCGTATTCTACCAGGTGCTGTGATGATCACAGCTGCTGTCTCCCTAACCGTCCTGGTTCTATATCCATACTAATGGAGAAAGGAGGAGCCTAGATGTCTACAACACCCAAAATGTTGCCCTTGTTAATCGTTTTTGTACTATTTGCTTACTTTGCCATTGATTTTGTAAGCATCGGTAGTCAGAAAATAAAAATGCAATCTTCAACAAGAAATACAACGCAAACTGCCATGATGCGTTCCGTGGAGGAGGGCGGAATACGGACAAAACATTTACCCCGAATTGATATTAAAGAATTTGACCAACAATTCGGTATCTATGGAGAGCTTAATGCAGGAACAAAAGCAATGATGAGTTCGTATACCGGAATTTATCAGATTGATCGGTTAAAACCATATGCTGCGGTCCAAATGGGCACGCCAGTTGAAGCATATTCTATGAAAATGCTAAACAGTGATAAGGTCACCACTTGGCATTATCCACGTCATCGAGTGGTCTTTATTTGGGATCAAAAAAACTAACTAAACTTTCTGGAGGTTCGAAAATTACATGAATAAGCGTAGGTTGCTGGCCGTGATGATGTCAGCCATTGTCGTAATTGGATTTGTTGGAATCAGTGAGTACCGTGTACGTACAGAGTTAAAATCCACTGTGGTGTATTTTGCGAAGCAGGATATTCCAGCACACACTGAGATCACTGAAAGTATGCTTGAGGCCATTGATTTGCCACTAAAAGGATTGCCTCCGGGGATCATTTACAACAAGAAAGATATCGTGGGGAAATATACTCAGGTTCAGTACGGATTGGCTCAAAACAGCTACTTCTTCCAATCTAAAATTGTTACTCAGGATGAGTTGATGGACGCCGCCCGACTAAAGTTACATGACGGACAAGTACTATGGACAGGTAGCGTAAATCTAGTTGAAGCTTCAGCAGGTAACGTTCTTCCAGATACAGATGTGGACGTTTGGTTCAGTGCGGTCGAGACGGAAGGAATGGATTCAAAATGGGTCATCGGTAAGATGTACGAAGGGGTCCGCGTTGTGTCAGCCAAGAATAAAAAAGCAGAGGATATCGTAACCAAAAACACAACCAACACGGTTAATTCCAATGGTGAAACCACGGCTCCTAAAAAGGAATTGTATCCTACCGTCGTACAACTGGCAGTAGAGGATGAGCAATATCAAATGCTGACAGCTTCTCTATCTAATGCATTTAAAGATGGAAATATTATTCTTGTCCCACATAACAAGGATGCAAAAGCTGGCATTCCTGAGCTGGGTGTTACTGGTGAATTCGATATTAAGCCGTATATCAAGTCAAAACAACTCAATCTCAGCGACTTTATTGCTAAAAATAAAGAATCTGCAGCAAGTGGTACTGGTGTAACGATAACTTCTACTGAAACACTGGCGGATATTCTGCCTAAAAATACAAACCAAACTAAAGGAGAAGAAAACTAATGACAACGCTTGAAGAGAACATCAACGAGATTCAAACATACAAAAATCGAAAAGTTATTGTTGGTTGGTCATGTGAAAGCGGTATGGGAGTGAATAGTTTCCTAAATGCGGCAGCTGTAGAGTCGGCTAGGAGAGGTGTAAAAACTGTACTGGTTGAATTGGACCTGTTGCATGCCTCTACTTCGATTTCACTTGGGATGAGCCATCATACACGAAATTTAGAGTCCTGGATTACTAAAAGCAAAGAGTCCGGAGAAAATCGTGCGATCCGTGACTATCTTGTAAACTCAAAAATATGGATGCAAGATATGGCTGCAACTAATCCAGGATTGGAAGCGGCTGTGTCAGAGTTACCTCAAGATTTATATCTTTTGGCACCGTCCCAGTTTCTTGATCGTTTCCAGGCACATGCACACTCAATGACGAAAGACACACCATATTTTATTATTGAACAATTGGTGGATTTAGGTTTTGAGGCTATATATATGGATATTCCAAGTGAAATCCTCATGCCGGTTACTGGGACAAGCATGAAGCTTGCTACCGACTTGTTAGTCTTCGTGGATGGGCATGTTGCCCATAGCATTTATACCAACCAAACGATAAAACGTATCATTGGCGATCACCGTGGTCTTAAAGTTATGTTGAACCGGGCCGGCACTTTAGGTCCGGGAATTGAGAAATTGTTAGGACAACCGATTTGGAAAACGATTCCGGATGACCCAACTCTTTCGGAGAAATCTCTAGATCTTGTGCCGGGTGGTAGTGACAAATACAATGCTGTAGTTAATGATTTTTGTGACGCTATGGGGTACAAGAAAAAGAAGAAGCAGGCTACTGAGCCTGCAGGAAGCAGAAAGGGATTCTTAAAGTTGTTTTCAAAATCATAATCCAAATGCCATTATGCAGAAAACCTACGATTACTCGTAGGTTTTTTCGTTTTAGATGAGAGATAAAACGATAAATTTTTATTAAACAAAGGAGAATAGATATCATGTTGAAAGAAAAGGTCAGCTCTGTTGGTCAAGTTTATAATACAGTTCTCACTACTTTAAACGCTACATCTGATTCATCCCATATTGTTCTGCCCTCAATGCCACAAGTTGAAATGGATGGAGGAAATGGTGGAGAGGGACTTTTCCTGTCATCAGAAGAGTTCCTGGAAGGCGTTCATAACCCTACGGGTATTACAGACACTAGTGCATTAAAACCAATTGATAGTCTTGTATCCGAAGATGCCATAAAGTTTGTTCGTGACAAGCTTTCACTCGAGCACGGTAATGATTTATCACGTGCGTTTTACGACATAGCGATCCGAGATAAATTGGAGGGGTCCGTTAGAAGATACATTCATGAAAACGACAATCTAAAGGATAACGGAAATAAAGCGGTTAAAGAACAAGCTAAAGAAATGGTAGAGGAAATAGTCGGTCTTGGCCCAATCGATTCACTTATGCATGATGATAGCATTATAGAAGTCATGGTGAATGGTCCCAAAGAAGTATACGTAGAAGACCATGAGGGAATGCGCTTAACCAACATTAAGTTTCATGATGATGAACATGTTCTATCCATTGCTAGAAAAATGTTGAATTTTGCAAATGAAAGTGTGACCGAGGCCAAACCGATTTGTGACGCAAGGCTTTCAGATGTTCGTCTCAATGTGGTTATTCCGCCTATCTCGCGTATCGGTACAACGATAACGATTCGTAAATATCCACCAATTAATCTGTCTACAGAAAACATTATTCAAAGTGGCTTAATGACTAGAGACATGTTCCGCTTAACTAGCACTTTAGTTAAGGGTGGTGCGAACATCTTGGTTGTAGGTAGCACTGGAGCAGGTAAAACAACGACGATTAAACTTTTGTGTGGTGAGATCCCAGAGCATGAGAGAACACTTACCATTGAAGATACTGAAGAGCTTCGATTGAAATTAATGTACCCATCAAAACATATCGTTTCTCTAGAATGTCGTTTTACAGGTAAAGAGGAAACAACGGTGGATATTGCAAAATTATTGAAATCCTCACTGCGTATGCGGCCAAGTAGAATCATTGTTGGTGAGGTTCGTTCCTTGGAAGCGATCGATCTCATCGAAATTTTTAACACTGGACACGATGGCGGATTGAGCTCCTTGCATGCTAACTCAGCAAGAGACGCTGTGACAAGACTTGTTCAGATGATTCTTAAAAATGGCTTACCGTTATCTACAGAGACAATCGGCCAAATGGTGAGTAGAGCAATCGATATTATTGTATTCCAAGAGAAACTTGAAGATGGAAGTAGAAGAATTACAGAAATTATTGAGCTGCTGGGCTTTGAGAATGGCTTACCCGTTGCAAATACACTTTATAAGTATCAGATTACAGATACTGAGTTCCTGGAGAACGGAAGATTCAAATTTATTGGACATCATGAAGAAGGTGAGGATTGTACAATCTCATCGGAACTTTTGGCAAAAGTCTACAAAAAAGGTGTTCGCAGAAACGAAGTATCAAAATGGGTTAAAGCGCCTCTAAGCGCGTAAAGAAAGGGGAACAAATATGGAAATTTCCAAGATCCTATATATATCGTTGTTTGCAGTTATGTTTATTGCATTGTTTTTTCTCTTGCAGTATCTCCTCCCGAAGAAGAAGTATCGTTCCTGGACAATGGTGATGTCTGAGACAGAAGAAGAGCAGATTCACAAAAAAACGGAAGAAGCAGAACGAAAAAAACGGTTTACGTTCGCTAAATATCTTTCCCCCAATCATTTTGAAAATGAAGCTAGGATCACAAACTGGGATGTAGGTACCAAAGCTCCACTTTATCTATATGGGGGGCTCCTTCTTGGGATTGGTTTTGGATTCCTTATGAATTCGCCGATCGCAATTATTTGCGGTGCGTATGCAGGTATATGGGCGCCTTGGTTTATCCTTAATAACAAAAAACAGAAATATGAGGATTTCATTGAAGAACAGATTGAAGTCTTGATTCAGGAGGTTAGTGCTGGTTATTCCATCACACAGAATTTGACAGACTCCATGAAAAAAGCAGAAAGCAGCCTGGAAGAACCGATTAGATCGATGTGGTCTAAGCTCGTCACTGATTATTATGCCGGGGATAAACTTTCAAATCTTCTTACTGAGATGCAAAAGTCAATTCCCGTGAAAGAATTTAAAATGTTCTCGGATCTTCTAGTCATTGTTGAGAGATCAGGTGGAGATGCGAGTCCAACTATGAAGCAGATTGCTGATGTTATTCAAAGCAATAGAATTCTAAAAGAAGAAGCAAAGGCTGAACTTACACAGCAAAGACAATCGCATCGAATGAATGTTACGATAGCCATCGGAATTGTCCTTTTCTTCCGATTTGCTCAAGCGGATCAATATAAGCAGCTAATGGTTTTACCGTTAGGACAATTATTAATTACACTTATGATCTTGTACATCCTGTGGTCATTCCAAAAAGTAAATAAAATGACTCAGTTGTAGAAAATTAATGAAATGGAGCGGATCATTCAATGATTTACCTCATAATAGGAGCAATCTTCTTTTTAATACTTTACGTTAGTCTGTCTACGATCTTATCGACAGGAAAGACCTATCGGTCAATGGCGTATGTTCCTGGAAGTAACGAAGCACTGTGGAAGAGGGTTGCTGGTTCTATGGAAATGGCGGCTCGAAGTCGTATTAAGTTATCTTCTGAACAACATTCTGTCTTGGAGAAGCAATTGTATCGTTTAGGATGGAAAGAACGCCCTGAAGATATCGCTGGTCAACAATTGATGTTTGGAGGCTTAGCCCTGGTTGGTTTCTCCTTATTTGCAATTTTCACAGCATCATCCGTCATGTTCATTCTTGCGATTTTTATTGGTTTTTATTTTTATCGCTACCCTGTATCTCGTCTAAAGAAGGGGCTAAGTGAGAAAGAACGTATCGCACAAGAACAACTTCCGGATTTCATCGATCACCTTATCCTGCTATTCTCTGCAGGATTAACACCTTATGCAGCCATTAAGGTTGCTTGCGACCATGCACCAGAGGGTTTGCAGCTCGACTGCAAGAGATTGTCTAAGGATCTCGAATCGATGAGTGAAGCAAGGGCTTTGGAGATCTTCGCTGAAAACGTAGGTACACCATCAGTAAAACGGTTTGTATTGGCCATGAAACAAGCCATCCAAACAAGTAAAGAAGAGGCTCAACATATTTTCAAATCTCAGACAAAGCTGATGAGAAATATCCGGAAACAAAATAACAGAAAGATTATTAAAGAACGTCCGGCCAAGCTGCAAATGATCAGTACTGGCATGTATGTTTTTGTTCTTGCAGTGCCAGTAGCAGTTATAGCAATCAACTTTATCTCTCAAATGAACGGAATTAAATAGGTTCCAAACAAATCGGTCCACATACATTGGATCGATTTTTTTTATTTATTGTAGATAGCAAAACAAAAACTGAAAGAAGGGTAGGATATATGCAGACTCCTGAAAAATTGATTTGGTTGCCCATACTTGCATTTTTTCTTATTTTTATGCCAGATATGATTACGTATGGTCAATGGCAATGGAAGGCACATCAGATAACTGATTATGCAGTGGAAAGAATGGCAGCTAGTGGTGGTTGGACGGATACGGTTGAACAAGAAGTGTTCGAAAAAATGGAGGACATGGGGATAAATAAGGATAAATGGGTGATCTACCATACCGAAGGTGTAGTTAAGGCTCCGGGCAATGTAGGATTTCAAATTTCAAGCAAGTACCACTTAAGAGCATTTGCTATTATGGGTGAGAAAATGCAGGCTGCAATGGGTGATTCAACCGTACTCACTTTAAGGGCCAATCAAGAGAAAAGTTCACAGATCTACTAGACCAAAATTTTTTATCATAGTGTATTGCATGATTTACACTGTTGTTGTATAATGAACTCATCGGGTAACCAACCCCCCGGTGTGGAAGTGCAAGATCTCCAATTATTTTTTTCCTTGGCAGAAGAGTGAAATCACTCTTCTGTTTTATTTTTCATTAATTGAACCCCCAATTTGGACAGTAACCTGAAGTTTCAGGCTGCTGTCTTTTTTTCTGATACGTATGAGGAGGCGATAAAATTGGCGAGTTTGACATCAATTAAACAAACGTTGGAATATACCATGTTTCGCTGTGACTTGAGAGAGAAACAACGTTTGGTTCTTTGGATGCTTCTAGTAGGGAAAGAACAAAAGGAAATATCTCAGTCATTGCACATGAGTGAGGAAGCTATAAAAAAACATCAGAGAATTATATATAGGAAGTTAGGAATCAAAGGGAAGGCGCAGCTGAGCAAATGGGTCTTGGAACAGGTCTCATCTTCAATTACTGACCCGCAACCAATGACCAAGGAAGAATTTTTTCGTGACTTTCAGAACGCTAATTCAAATTAAATATTGTGGGTGAGCATTGTGAAGAACATTAAGTACAGTCATTCAGAATTAGATAAAATTAATGATTACCTTCATACCATGTACTTCGAAAGAGACGAGATCATTCATAGTGCTTTTGTCAGTATCATCGCTGGTGAACATATGCTACTAATCGGACCTCCTGGAACAGCGAAGAGCTCAGTTCTCGAAATGATTTTCCAGCACTTCCGGGATCTAAATGTTTTTAAATGGACGATGAATGACGATACAACTCCCGATGAGCTTCTGGGTCCTTATGAAGAAGGGCTCTATACTCATGGGAAAATAAAGCGGAAAACGGGAGGAAAGCTTCCTGAAGCACATATGGCAATTCTTGATGAAATTTTGCGTGCACGAGGATATGCCTTAAATTCGCTTTTGGACATTTTAAATGAGAGATCGATCATCCAGATGAATGAAAGACAAGCAGTTCCTCTCATTAGTCTCTTTGGTGCCACAAACGACCTTCATGAGAACCATGAAAACACGGCACTTTATGATCGCTTTCTTATTCGAATTAATGTAGATTATCTGTCTTCCAGAGAGAGTTTGAAAACCATGTTACTAAATGAGGTGTCACCTGAAATATATGCTTCGTTGTCACTTCACGATATTACGCAATTAAAAATAGCTGCAGCAAGGGTTCAAATCCCTTCTGAAATTATGGAGATAATTTTGAGTTTGAGATTTAAGCTATTTGAAAACAAAATTTATCCCTCGGATAGGAGATTGAAGTCTAGTTTGAAACTTATTCAGGCTTCAGCATTGTTGGAGCAACGTATCAATGTTGAAAAAAAAGATCTACAGATCCTGAAACATGTTCTCTGGAATAAACCGGCTGAAATAGATAAATTACAAGAGATCATGGAATCAATTCTGAATAATGATGTGTAATTCAAAATATGATAGGAGGATGTAACTAACTATGGGAAAGAATTTTTCGGAACAGAATTTAGAAACACTTTTGTCTAGTTGGGACAGTGATTATAAACTAAAGACTCACGACGGTGAAATTCGTTCAATTGAGATGACAAAGCGATACGATGTATCAGCTTTAGAAAAAGCAGATCAATTTATTATCAACATCTCCAGGATGTACAATTACTTAACTATAGGAAAAGAAGGAGGAGAAATAACTCTAACGATCAATGTAAAACCAGAGACTTCAGATAGTTTCTTGAAATTCTGTAGAGACTTAAAGGTTGAAGAGAAAGCCAAGACACGGGACCTAGTAGCAGAATAAGTTTGTCGAACGTCTAGGCGGGCCATTAAACGTTTACTTTGCTTGCTCGCCTATATGATACATAAGACTGATAAGTTAAGCAGGAGGTGAATACCTCCTGCTTTTTTTTATTGAGATAGATAGAGAACATACATCTGTTTTTGATTCCATGAGAAGGGAGCTCTACGATGCGATGAATCGAGAAGAAATTCTAAGTGCTTTGCTCTGTACTATAGATGAGACGGGATTATGGATGTTGGCCACTTTGAGAGTGGCAAATAAGCCGGTCGCAAAAAATTATCTTAGAGAAATTACAAATAAACGTTATATTGAAACAAAAATGCAGCCAGAAGAAAAAATATTAATTCCCTCAAGATACATCTTAGATATCACTATTGCAAAACTTGAAGGAGCTGCTCTCATTAAGGTGGAACGCGTAGGTCAAACAAGGCTTTATCAATTAACTGCACTTGGTAATGAAATTATTAAATTTCGCGAAATTATGAGAAACGGAGTGAACTAAAATGGTTGGTCTTAAATATGGATTTTTGGGTGTAGGTTTAGGAGGCACATCTATTGCAAGTGCCTGCGCAAGTATACGGACGAGTGTAAAAAACAATATGCAGCCATATAGTGCTTTTTTGGTCAATACAAATGAAGTGGATATGAATAAGATTCCGGATGCATCAAATGTAACAAAGTTCCTTTTAAAGGGATATGAAAAGGGTGCCGGTCGTGACATTGACTTGGGTGAGGAGGCATTTTTGACTCATAAAGAAACCCTTATTGAGAAGATCCAAAGTTATTTTTCGGATCGTGATTATGTCTTTTTGATGGTAGGAATGGGGGGAGGCACCGGCACTGGGGCCGTGATTGAAGCAGCTAAACTATTGCATGCGAATGGTTTCCAACGGCGGTTTAGTCTTGTTTTGACTCTTCCGCGAGACCAGGAAGGAAAGGTCGTTTTGGATAATGCAATCCAGCGATTGCAATTAATTGCTAGGGCAATGAAAGGGCTTGGTTCAATTATTCTAGTGGACAATCAACAATTGTTTGAGAATTACCTCCAGCATAACTCGAATGGAAGTGTCGAGGAGTTCCTGAAGTCATGTAATGAATACATTGCTGTTATGCTGCATGAAATGAATACGGTCACAAGTAGTTATAATCCTACGGGCCCGTTTCATTTTGATACTTCTGAATGGCTGAAGATACTTCAGACACCAGGAATCATGCTTGTCGGCAGAACGACTTTAGATGAGCGTTCTGTTGATGCAGAGAACGAAGGAACGTTCCTACCAAAGCTTAAACAATCCATTGAGGAAGGGGTTCTTAGTGGAGGTTATAATCTTGAAAATGCCGAAAGATGTGCCCTGAGCTTACTTGCTAGTCCAAGCGGTGCGAAGCGCATATTTACTATTGGTATGATGAATACATTAGAACAGCTGCTGATCACATATGCTCCATATGCGAACGAAAGACCTGTAGCAACTTACGGGGATCAAAATATTAAGCAACTTCATATCTATTCTGTATTCGCGGGTTTGTCTCTTCCCAATAGAGTATTACAAATAATTGAGAGTTCTAAAAAACTCGAAAGAAAAAATGAAGTGGTAGATGAAGCGTGGGCAGTCCTTCAAAACTATAGTGTGGTAACCAAGAAGACGAATGATGACTTGGAAACTCTATTAGGAACATCTACTGCTAAAAGGGATACTGAAAAGCTAACGAATGTACGTGATCCATTCGATTTTAACTAAACCTCAATACTGCCTCAGTAACTGTCTCTGTTACTGAGGCAGTATTGATTTAAAGGCTTGACTAGAATCTGTGTACTGCAGCAGTTACTGCGGCAATAGGAGGACACATGAAAATACTTCACGGAAATGTACCGGCTAATTCCGGAGAATTAAAAATTATTCCATCTTTAGATCAATGCGAATCTATTCTTCATTTTTCATTCCCGGGAGTGTTACCTCATTACCAAGTAGAGCATCGAGAAAAAAGAGAAATAAGACAGCATATTAGGAATTCAAAAGCATTCTATAGTGATGCTACTTTAGCATTGGTCGAAAGGTTGCCCTTCAGAATTAAATACGATCATGCACTCATTTACATCATTCAGTTTTTCCCCGATTTTGTTATTCGAGATTTTGATAATCGAGAACGTAAATATGTTCTAGATGCCCTTCGTTATGCTTCGGTCATAGGGGATGATAACTGGCGAAACATCTCAGTATGTGAATCTGGTGAATATGATTCTGGAAATCCCCATACTGAAATATTTATATCAAGTCACCAAAAAGCCGTCGAGATGTTCACCTACGTTCACCAATTCTGTATCAGTCCCGGTTGACGAGTTACATATCAGTACTATGTCAATCAATTAGGGGGATAGTACTGATATTCTCGTACTGATACGGAAAATAGGTCAACTGGTGAAAAAAATCGTTGTTATATCAGTGTTTTTGATCTGTCATTCTTTTGCATCTAGAGGTGAATGAAGACTGATATCAGATTCAACATGTTTTTGTAGGCACATCAAGGGATTTCTCCCTTGGTATAAGGTGAACAGGGAAAGGAAAAAGGAGGGGAGTATTCCTGCTGAAAGCAGGGATGCTATCCCTCCTTGCATTTAGGAATGATGAGAGAAAAACGACAGGTGCCTGAATTCCAATATTGCTGAGAGAACAAACCAAATCCATGTTTTAAGCAGATCATGAGGAGGTCTTTTTGTGTGAAGATTAAGAATCTAACGGAGAGGGACGTCAGAATCCTTCATGCTCTATTTCGGTATCGGACATTTACTACACCCCAGGTACATCGACTATTCTTTGAAAGTAACAAAAAAAGAGATTATTGCTGGCTAAGAATGTCTTACCTAAAAAGAGATGGATATATCATATCTAAACCCGTAGTCAATAACGGGAGAAAGGAAACAAATTCGTATTTTCTAACTACAAAGGGAGTGGAAGAGTTAAAGCAAAGAGGGCTAATCGACAAAACTACATTTGCTAAAGATCTGCAGCTATCGGGATTTCGAATGCTCCATGCCCAACAGGTTAATGAATTCCTTGTACAGTTGAAAGCTTACGGGTATGACTTGTGGGATAGCAGACTTGTAAAAAGTACTTTTGAACTTGATCGGAATAGTCTCATACAAGGTATGCTTATCTCACCGGACGAGAGAAAGTACGGACTGTACCTATTCACCACGGATCCTGAAGAAAAGACTTTGGCCAAGGTGATATCTGAGATTAAGAAGAACTTCTCTATAAAGTACTACCTTGTAGTGTGTACATCTGCTAAAGCCTTTACGGAATTTGAAAGTATGCTAAAAAAGGAAGAAACACGGATCAGATCAAGTGTAAGCTTGTTGCCATATGAGGATGCTCTACTTGCACTCAAAACCGTTGGAAATGAGAATCAGCGGATACAGTTATTCCAAGAGTTTGGCAGGGTTGAAAAAGTGGAACGTGGAGCGTTCCCATATACCGTTCAACACAACGGCGAAATGAAGTATGTTTGTGAAAATTTGCACAACAGTACAGGGGTCAGACGAAGATTGTCCTTATATACCCCCCACGAATACAAACGAGATGGGAAAAAGGTATTGATGCTGATCCGGAAAGGGTTTCTACAGGATCTCGAACAAGAGTTTAGGCACTACCCCCACGTTCAATTTGCTGTCATCCTCAAAAAGGATCTCGTAGAGAAAATCGAAAAGTGGGAAAACGCAACATTGTGAAAATAATCACTATAAGAGAGAGGTTTATGCTATGGAATTCAATGTATGGGTAGAGGAAGCTAACTTGAATCACAGTGAAGAGGCTTTTATCAAATTGATTCAAAAAATGCGTGATCTAAAGGACATGTATTTATTAATGAGTCCAAATAACAATGAGGCTCCATTCGTAGGGCAAGAGGATAACTACAACTGGATGTACATCTATACAAGTTATCAACAATTGGAGAGTAATGCACCTCTCATATTTGAAGACGGTACACAGTTGTACTATGTTTCTGTACCAACAACTGAGCTTCTGTCGTGGCTCGTCCAGCATCAAAGTCATGGGGTATATGGTGTGCGTATAAATGAGGGACCATTTGGATTCTGGATCTCCCTCCGAGATTTGGAAGGGATTATAATCGAAGAGGGGACCTCAAATGACTGAAAATTAATTTATGTCCCCCTGAACATAAAAGCAATAGATAGAACTGCTACGTCTATCGTGACTAGTGAGAGTTTACGATTCTTGAGATTATGTTTGGTATATCCTTCGGGCAAGTCAAACATATACAACAAGGAACAACTATGGTAGTATGTATTTCAAGAAATACACACGCGTTACGACAATACAAATGCACTCGTGAACGTATTTGATTACGAAGACGAACTAATGCATTTGCAAGGACGTAGTAATCTACGAATTTGTCGATCAGGTATGTACACCATCGGTGAAGATACCTCCGTTTAAGTACAGGATATGAATGATTACCTGGCTTAGCTGGCTATAAAACAATTTTCTTAGTTTACTCACAAAAATAATATATGGATTCAGAGAATCGAATTCCAATGGGATTCGGTTCTTTTTTTTATAAAGTTACCTATTTGAATTGAAGGAGAGATCACATGCTAAAAAGGATAACACAACTCTTATCTGTATTTTTTGCTGCTGGGGCTTTAACTCTGATGGTAAATACCATCGCTTTAGCCAGTGCCGCACCCATTCAAGTTCATTCCTATGATGAAGTTGATTCCCGCCTGCATGATGCAATGACTAATCACACTGAACAAATTCAGATGGAAGTATTTGCTCCAGCGACCGATATTAATAAGAGTATCGGGGACATTAGAGCAAAACTATACCACTTTGGTGATTACAGCGCCTTTACTCATAAATACATTTCGTGGGAGTGGGACAAATTTAGCTCAGAGCATTTTTCCATTACTTTTTCCATTACATATTTTGAAACTGCAGAACAGGCTGCGTATGTAGATCAAGTAGCAAGAAAAACCGTAAGTGAGATTACTACTCCTCAGATGGATGAGCACCAAAAAGTAAAAGTGATCCATGACTGGATCGTTAGTAAGCTGGAATATGACTACGACTTGAATCAATATTCCGCGTATGCCGGGCTAGTTGATCCCTACAAAACAGTTTGCCAGGGGTACAGCTTACTGGCTAGTAAGATGTTTGATTATGCAGGCATTAAGAACAAGATTATCTTTGGATATCTAAAAAATAACGAGAAAACGACACATAGTTGGAATTTGGTACAATTAGATGACTTATGGTACCACGTAGATTTGACGTGGGACGATACAAGCAATAGCTATACTTATTACAATTTAACCGACGAACAGATAAAACTGAGTCGGACTTGGAATCCTGAATATTATCCTGCTGCTAGCAGCGAATATCGGGAAGAGCTTAAAAAGAAGCATAAGGCCGGGAAGAATGGACTGGATTTCTTACGTCTTGGCCAACTATATCGAAGTATCTATAAACAATCAGTTAATGATTAATGGAGGAACAGGTATGACGAAGCAAGAGAAACTAGAGAAACAAGATATAATTAACCGGAACTTGAGTATCATTGATGAATTTCTCTTCAGTGATGCTCAAGATGATGAACTCAGAAGGAAAGCTATTAAGGATCTCATTGAAGAAAATATGCAACTAATAGATTTAACCTTCGATTCTGTGCCAGCAATGGCCAATGTAATTTAGTCATGGTGTTGGGTTACCCGGACAATTATATAGTCGAAGCGAACTCTTTATCTTAAATACAGCTAATCATGAGACAGTCTCACTTGCAGTAATGCATAGTGGGGCTGTCTTTTTTTGTATAAGTTGAACGAACTTTACTCTATTAAAAGTTAAAAAGGAGAGGATGAAAGATGGCAGCGGGCGCAACATTTACAACTTCGGAAGAAATCGATCGTATCGTTCAACAAGTAATTGAACGTGAAGAAGAGTTTAAGATATTGAGTGTCGCTCACATCCTAACACGCTTTCGAACGGGCACATGGTACACTAAAGGAAAATTGATTTATGCGAAAACGAAAGTATTATCCAGTTATGAGCGCTTTGAGCTCGACTCTGAAATACTCATTATGGTCAATAAGCAGGTATGGGAGCATCTCAATGACTCGCAGAAAGAAGCACTGATCTATCATGAGCTATGTCATATCGAAGCCTCTGTAGATAAGCATGGAGCGCCTAAGAACTCCCCCAAAGATGGCCGACCGATATATCGACTACAGAGCCACGACCTGGAGGAGTTTAAATTAGTCGTGGAAAAGTATGGTCTTTGGCGGCCTGATGCACAGGAATTCATGGATTCCGCGAAGAAAGGTGAACAACTAACCATGGACCTCGTTCAATCGGATAACAAACGGCCTGCAGGAAAGGTTATTCATCTAAGGGCCAATTGAGAAAAATGTTCAACCAATGTACGCTCCATTTTGAGGATAAACCCCCCATGCAAAGAGACAAGCATGGCATGATGTCTACTGTTGCCCCTCCTGGGGTATCTCAAATCCAAAGAGGGACGGCAGGCAATAATTCAAATAGCTCCTGTTGTTATCAAGCACTTTGTAAGTTATTAATTCATAGGCGCTCAGGTGGTGTTTTCACTTGGGCGTTTTTTGTTTGCTAGAAGTATTCCGATTCGAAAGGGGAAGAAGCAGAAAGCAGCATTTCTAAAGTCCACGATTGTTTTCAAAGCATATAGCTTTAGGGATAGTTCAACCGAAGTATTAGGTGCAAAAATAACCTTGATTTTCGCACGTAACATTTAACCGCTAAGCCCATGGAGACGATAATGTATATAGAGGGGTGTTAGAGCACCAATTAAAAGGAGAGAGTTCATGAAGAAACAGTTTATCAAAATCGCAGGAATAGCACTGGTAGCAGCGCTTGTGGTAGGTACGATGAACATCACGGCATCTAGAGTGCAAGCCGCTACAACTCAATTTTCCGACGTGGAATCGACCCACTGGGGCGCCAGCGCCATTACCAATGGCGTCTCCAAAGGCTATGTCGATGGGTATACAAACGGTACATTTAAGCCAGATGCCAGCGTCACACGAGCCGAATTCGTGAAGATGGTTGTTTCGGCCATGGAACTTGAAACCGTGCCATCAAGCGGTAAATGGTACACCGAGTATGTGGAAGCCGCAAGCCATGCCGGCCTGTACGCATCTGCTGATTTTAACAATAGCGAAGCGGCTTGGACGAAAGTGATGACACGCGACGAAATGGCTCGGGTTGCAGCTCGTGCAATTGGGGAAACGAGTAAGGAAGAGGACAAATGGATGTACCTCGCTACGAAAGCTGGTCTAATTAAAGGCGTCGGTATAGGGCAGATTGCTCCCAAAGGACTGACCACGCGTGCGCAGGCAATCGTTGTAATCGAACGTATTCTATCCAAGAACACCGGTGCTTCTCTTGAAGTCGATAAGTATGCGGTGGGAAGTGCTGAAATCGCCTGGCATGGTACGAATATTTTTACCGTGATGCCCGAAATGTGGGTAACAACGGAAAAGGATCTGAGACAAGCTAGAAAGAACTCTGTCGAAGAGATGTGGAACGAAGAACGTATGACGATCACGTCAAAAGATGGACTGTATCAAGCTAGGCTTGACGCACTTATCGCCATCGACCTTGCCGACCCCAACGATCCCAACCTTGGGTTGATTAAACCGATGAATACACTCAAATGGTTCAATAACACCACTAATAAGAATCTAATGGTCAAAGATCAGAAAAACAGTTATGTTCTCTATTTCAAGGGCGGAACGGTATTTAACAAAGATACTAAAAGATATAACCCTAATACAACAATTCAATTCCGGGTAGATGGATTTGGTAGTCCTGATCGCGATGCCTTTTTCGATAAAGGTGTGCTAAATGGAACAGCTAGTCTTTATCGCAGTAGCTATTTCGACGTCCCTGGCGTTATAATCCCCAAAACGGGAACTATTCAAAATTACAGCAATTTGGAGATCAGACTGCAAACCCCTGCAGGTGGATGGTGGTTTAGTCAAATCGTTCCTCTTAGTCTGCGAGGAAATCGCGACGACGTCTAATTCTTTCTTGTTTATTAACGAGTAGTATGTTGGGGTACATAAAAACGGACATGTTAATTACATGGCATCTCTTTTGAATTGAGCAATCTCAAAGGTTAGGGTGCGGACAAACTTCGGGTTTTAGCTTTCAGGAATGAGAAAAATGTGCTAAGCGGATGATGACGACAATGTATATAGAGGGGTGTTCTCCTAAATCCAAGAGCACCCATTAAAAGGAGAGAGTTGATGAAGAAACAGTTTATCAAAATTGCAGGAATTGCACTGGCAGCAGCGCTTGTGCTAGGTACGATGAACATCACGACACCTGGCGTGCAAGCCGCTACCACTCAATTTTCTGACGTGGAATCAAACCATTGGGGCGCTAGCGCCATTACCAATGGTGTCTCTAAAGGATATGTCGATGGATACACGAATGGTACATTTAAGCCTGACGCCAGCGTCACACGCGCGGAATTCGTGAAGATGGTCGTCTCTGCTATAGAACTGGAAACCACGCCATCAAGCGGTAAATGGTACACCGAGTATGTTGATGCCGCAAGCACAGCAGGCCTGTACGCATCTGCCGATTTCAATAATAGCGAAGCGGCTTGGACGAAAGTCATGACACGCGAAGAAATGGCTCGGGTTGCAGCTCGTGCGATCGGTGAAACGACCAAGGAAGAGGACAAATGGATGTACCTCGCTACGAAATCCGGTCTAATTAAAGGCGTCGGTATAGGAGAGATTGCTCCAAAAGGACTGACCACACGTGCGCAGGCGATCGTTGTAATTGAACGTATCCTATCCAAGAACACCGGTGCTTCCCTTGACGTCGATAAGTATGTGGTGGGTAGTGCTGAAATTGCCTGGCACGGTACGAATATCTTTACTGTGATGCCGGAAATGTGGGTCACTCCAGAATCCGATTGGAAACAAGCCGGAAAATCGTCGGTCGAAGATATGTGGAACGAGGAAGGTATGACCATCCTGTCAAAAGACGGACTGTATCAAGGTAAGCTGGACGCTCTTGTCGCTATTGACTTGGCTGATCCGAATGACCCGAACCTTGGGTTGATCACTCCGATTAATACACTCAAGTGGTACAATAACCGGCCTTCTATCACTAACCTGATGGTCAAAGAACAAAAAAATAGTTACGTCCTCTATTTTAAAGGCGGAACAGTCTATAACAAAGATACAAAAAAATATAATCCGTCACAGCTTCTACGGTACCGTGTAGATGGATTTGATAGTCTTGATCGCAATGCCTTTTTCCAAAAAGGTGTGCTGAATGCATCTGCTAGAGTTTATCGCAATGATCAAACTGACACGCCTGCCGAAATTATCCCCAAAATGGGAACTGTACAAAATAGCGATTTGGTAATTAGACTTCAAACACCAACAGGGGGTTCTTCAGTGAAAATATTTTGCTCCGTCTCAAAGGTAATCGGTAATATTCAATCAATTTAGAAAAAAGAAATCTTCGTATCCGTAAATGAAGAAATAAAATTATAGGTCTTTTGACCAGTATAGAAGAATGGTACAATTATCCTAAAATAATTAGATCTAAAGGGGGGATTCAAATATACTTGAGTCTCAGGAAGGTTACATAGAAATTAGCATTATAAACAGCTGAGGAGTGATTTTTTGAGTAGATTTCAAAATTCTTTTAAAATGTTCGCAGTATTAACACTAATCTTATCTGCTTCGTTGCAGTTTTCAGGGGCTGCAATCGCAACTGAAAAAAAATCCCAGAACACTAATGTTTATCATTCCATGGGGAAAAACGATCAAACCAAGCTTATACAGTTTCTATATCAATTCACCAATATTTACGAAGAATTAAAAATTGAGAAAGATAACGATGAAGATATTGTACGTTGGTTATATGACGGTATACATTCTTCGAACTTAAAATTTGCTCCTGAACTTGTAAAGGAGAAGAATAAGAAGTCATTCACAAAAGATGGAGACTTTTATTACACTCCATACCCGGCAAGCAAAGTAAATGCATTTCTTAAACGTACACTCGGATTTCAATTAGAAAAAAGAAACTACTACTCTTCAGATAAATTCTTGCTAATTTTGTATAAAAACAATAGCTATTATATTCTTGAACCTAATTACGGTGGAGGAGAGGAATTTACCGTAGCACAGCCTGATTATCTTTACTCAATAGGAAACAACAGATTTTATGTAAAATTTAAAAAGTACTCTTTTGCTTACGATACCTTTGAGGAAAGCGGGTTGAGTTATAAGTTAGCATTTAATCCAAAGCATACTTGGAGCAGTAAAGTTAAAGCTATGAGTTATGAAGAGAAAGGTGGATTTGCGGTTGTAGAGAAAGTGGTGTCCGGGAAGACTTTCAGTTGGAGGTTAGTCAGATTTAATGGAGATAGTAACGGATTAACAGATCAACAAATAAAAGAATTACAAAAAAAATAGCAGAACATCTCTCTAGTATGAGATCAAAAGGAGCTTTCTAATATGAAGCGTTTTGTTACATTATTCTTAATATTTCTTATGGTGTCTAGTTCAACCTCAGCTTATGCTGCTCAGCCTTCCTCGACATGGAAGAGTTCGTACAAAAAAATACTTAATAATTATTTGAAGTCCGAAGATTTCGGACAGGATAATGTCATTACTTTAGTTGATATTGATCAAGATGGAATCCCTGAGTTGTTTGCGGGTCAAGCATATCGAACAGTAAATCATGTGGACTTAGCATACACATTTAAAAATGGTAAAGCAGTTCCACTCAAACAATCTGGTCCTGGACTTTCAGAGGATGAAAGTGGAATAGGTTTTAATCTTGGCATGGAAGGGTTCAATAAAGGCCAAGTTAAAATTTTCGTGAATAAGAAAACAAATAAACAAACAGTGATAGTTAGAGATGGGGCAAGCAGCGCAATTGGTGCGGTTGTGGGTGAATATGCAATTAACCTACAAGGATCAAAAATAGTTAGTCAAGAGATCAGCGTTGCCAACTATTCCGAAGAAGTTGATGATGAGTTCACTTTTAAAGGAAAAAAAGTGAGTAAATCAACATTTGATAAAAATAGAATTAAATATTTTTCACAACTAAAGCAAAAACCTAGCAATGCTACTCATCTGGAGGGTTTATATGTAATAAACATGATTGATGCAGGGTGGTCAAATGATAAGATTATTAATAAGTTCTTAAAGTTATAGCCACTTGTGAATGGGAATACAGTTCGACAACTAGGATTGATTTTATCAATAACATCTACGTGTACGGATGCGTATATGTAGATGTAGATGTAGATGTAGATGTTTTACTTAAACGTCATCTTAGATAAATTAAAATGATTGAATTGGAGACCTGCTTAATGAAAAAAGTAACTAGTATATTTCTGTCTATATCAATATTATTTTTGTTAGTAGTTCCTATATCACATGCAAAGAATCTTAATACAGCTCCAGTTATTGAATCGGTATACGACAACGCAACAATATATGACGGTACACTTACTTTCAGTGAAGGGCTTGCATGGGTAGTCGTTGACTACAAAGCTGGTGTAATTAATACATCTGGTGATTGGATAGTTGAACCTAAATATGAATTTGATATTTATCGTCTTGGCTCTTATCGATTCAGTGAAGGACTTTCAAGAGTATATGATAAAAAATGGAAATTTATTAATACAAAAGGTGAAGTAGTCATCGAAACAAATTATCAATCAGTCAAAGATTTTAGTGAGGGACTGGCTGCTGTTAAAAAGAATAATTTATGGGGATTCATTGACCATAATGGTAAAGAAGTTATCAAACCTCAATACCAAGATATTGGTGGAATTCTAGGCTATTTGGGGGATGGGTCTGGAGGTTTTAATGAGGGATTAATTGCAGTTAAGAAAAATGGGAAATGGGGATACATTGATAAAAGCGGAAAAACCGTAATTAAATTTCAATATTACATAGCAGATAACTTTAATGAGGGTATTGCTCGTGTTTATCTTGATGAAAATACTAGTAGTAGTAATAGATACATTAACAAAACTGGAAAAATAGTTTTGACTAATGTTACCTCAGTAAAGTTCACAGAGGTCACAGATTTCCATGATGGACTAGCTATCATAGTGGATCCTTCAGGCTATTGGGGAGTCATCAATAAAAAAGGAAAGAAAATAGTTAAGCCGACTCATAGAAAAGAGTATGAAACCATATCTCCATTTAGTGAGGGTATGGCTGTTGTACAAACCGCTTATAACTACGGAAGTCTATATGGATCTATCGATAAAACGGGCAAACTCGTTATAAAACCTAAGTATAGTGATATGAAGGATTTCCATGAAGGTTTGGCTGTTGTCGGAAAAAAAATTAATGGCACTATATTGTATGGCTTTATTGATAAGACAGGAAAAGAAGTGATAAAACCCCAGTACGCTAATGCAGGAAGTTTTAATAGTGGATTAGCTCTCGTACAAGACAGTAGTACACTCAAATATGGATTTATTCATAATCCATTAAAATAATGTTTAATGGATTAAGGTAGTACAGATTTTGCTTAGAAGATAAAAAAGTATCATTCTCTCCTCAAAAATGTGAGTTAGAAGAATCCCTATTTAAACTGTACCCTATAGAGTAGACACTTTAAAAAAGTCTATCTATGGGGTATTTTTGTTGTATGCTACGAACGAGATGAGGACGGAGATTACTAATGAGCAAAAAAAAATTTACATCCAATGAAGTGAGACATCTTTCTACTAACCCCTATGTGAAGTCTGTATCGACGAAGGGAATCACATATACTGAAGCGTTTAAACAACTCTTTATTATATCGAGTCAACAAGGAAAGCTACCTAGAGACATTTTTGAGGCATGTGGGTTCGACGTTCAAATCCTCGGTATGACCCGAATTAAGGCTGCTGCTGGTCGGTGGAGAGCAAGTTATAAAGAGCAAGGAGATTTAGGTTTACACGATGCACGAGGCAAACATTCAGGAAGACCTCTAAAGCGAGAACTCACCTTGGAAGAGAAGAATGCGAGGCTCGAAGCGCAAATTCATTTGCTCCAAGCTGAGAATGAACTCTTAAAAAAGATTCGTCTGGCCGAACGGGGGTGGAACCACGAGTAAAGCTAACACCTAGTCTTCGATACAGGTTGATCAAAGCCGTGATCGAGAAATACCATCTACAGCGAATGGTAAGTTATCTTTGTGAAAGTACAGGTGTTTCTACAAGCGGATACTACCGATATTGGAGCGCTTCAGGCATTCGCGTGCGTACGCAGAAGGAACGGGTGGATGAGGAAATAAGTGTTCACGTCCGCCGAGCCTTCCAATTTAAAAAACGTAACAAGGGGGCTCGCTCCATCAAAATGACGCTAGAAGGGCAATTTCAGATCGTTTGGAATCTCAAGCGAATTCGAAGGATCATGAAAAAATATAATATCGTATGTCCCCATCGAAAAGCCAATCCATACAAACGAATGATGAAGGCAACCCACGAACATCGGGCGGTACCTAATTTGTTACAACGCAACTTTAAACAGAGCGTGCCTGGAAAGGTGCTTTTAACCGATATTACCTACCTCAATTATGGCAAAAGCAAGAGAGCTTATTTGTCCACCATTAAAGATAGTTCGACCAATGAGATTTTGGCTTATCACGTATCAGGACGAATGACCATGGATCTGGCGACTAACACATTGCTCCACTTACAGAAAAATCGCAGATTCAAGCGGAGTCAAGATGCCTTCATTCATTCCGATCAAGGAACCCACTACACGCATCCGGATTTTCAGGAGAAAGTGAAACGTATGGGTTTGGGGCAATCCATGTCCAGACGAGGAAATTGCTGGGATAACGCACCGCAGGAGTCGTTCTTTGGTCATTTTAAGGATGAAGTTTCCTTGAAGAACTGCACCACACTGGACGAAGTCAAACGAGAAATTAAAGCATATATGACCTACTACAACCACTACAGATACCAGTGGAATCTAAAAAGGATGACCCCTGTACAATACAGAGATCATCTTCTTGAAGCAACATAGGTCTTTTTTAGAAATGTCCTTTACATAGGGTACAGTTTAATTTATAGGGGTTCTTTTTTATTTTAGCATTAAGTCAGATATATTCCCGTATTTCGCTGGCAGTAACATATTAAGGCGGGCTAGAAAGGCGATATCTGGGATCTTTCTTTCTCCGTGATTTGTGAAGTTAGGAGAGCTCCCTCACTGAATGAAGATCAAAATATAGAATATCTGAGTAACCTGGAATTGTGGTGGATTAAAAAGTTTGAATTTGAGTATGGGAAAGTGAAAACTTACGCTCCAGCATCTGAAGGATCGATTTAACGATATGGTGGTTAGGCAAAGTACAGTTCCCCTTTGCTATCCCACTGATTAATATTTGGAGCAATATGCAGTGGATGATGTTCCAAGCCTGTACTCAGGTCCTTATGCTTGTTGGTTACCTATGATGGCCATTATCAACTCTTACTAGTGTCCCTTATTAGTAACAGCATAATCCGAAAGGGTACAATGAGATTCCAGGAGACAAAAATAGGAGCCAACGTGGCGGCTCCTAAACTCTCTGACATCTTCTTGTTAAGGTATCAACTGAGAGATGCCGTCTTCTAAAAACAGAATTACCCCCTCTAATCCAATATACAAAAAGCCGCATCCTGCTATGAAGCAAAAAATGATAGAACTCAAGACGGGATTTGATTTTCCGTATGATTCGCCGCAATGGGGGCATCTCTCAGCGTCTATTGATATTATTTTCCTACAGCCTTTACAGAACATTCTTGTTCGATTGTTTGAAGACTTACGCTTAACTACCTTATCCTTAAAATTAATAACCGTCATATAAAAGAACAAAATTGCTAATCCGAACGCAATTAAAAGCAAGCCTACTCCAAAGATCGTCCCTACAATATCTTTTATCCCTTCTAACATTCCAAGCCTCCGACTTATGTAATCAAACAAGATTAGTCTATCAGAGACATGATATTACTTCCATATATTTCTTTTTAAATCAAGCGAAAGAGTGGTGCAGCCACTGGGCACCATTATTCCTTTGAAAATTACTATACTTGCTTCAATAAATCCTTATTGTTATTCCGGACATTGCCGACCTCTTTGGGCACCTCATAAGCACGCATTTTTGAGGCTTGATATGGTTTGAGAAGACCAAGTAATGATTGAATATTGTCATTTTCTCTTCCAAGCCAATCTGCCTCATCTTCGCACCGCAAGATCACCGGCATACGATTATGGATCTTTTCCATTAAACTGTTCGGTTCGGTTGTAATAATTGTACATGTGCTTAGCTTGTTGCCGTCCGAATCTGTCCATGTATCGTACAAACCAGCTAGAGAGAAGATACTCTCATCCTTCATAAGGATTCGCATTGGCTGTTTAGCAGCTCCTTCTTTCTTCCACTCATAGAATCCATTCGTTGGGATAATGCATCGCTTGGAACTTATCAGCCGTTTAAAGGCGGGCTTCTCCGACAACGTCTCTGCTCTGGCATTAATCATCTTATTCCCGATCTTATCGTCTTTGGCCCAAGATGGTACAAGTCCCCATCGGAGGGCCCCTAATCGGTTACCATGCTTGCTTTCGATAACTGTAGGGATGAATTGCATGGGAGCGGCATTGTAATTCGGCTTATACTCAAATCCGTCCGTTATGGAGGCAGTATACCGGTCTAAAATTGCATTTAAAGGGTCAGTAATCGTAAATCTGCCACACATTGAAAACACCTCCTGCAGTGTATTGTTTTTATAAATATAATCACACGGTAGATGGATTAAACATGGTTGTAGGGCATGTACATTCATCATGAATCCATCGTCTTATCGATATACTTGACCTCGCGATTTAAATGGTTTCCCTATCGATTAAAATAAGCATTTTTGGACCAGAGGTAAAGTTTATATATTTAAAACGTCTAAGTAGCCTGTTGGTAATGTACTTGGAGAGGCTAGCTGGATTTAGCCACTGGTTGTAAAATTGAGCATAACCTATAACCGAGTAGTAGGATCGTATAATAAAGGAACGACCGTTCTATCTGTCGAATTATGATGAAAGGAACAATGGAGGTAATAGAGTATGTCTAATACATTAGATTTAACCGAGTGTGTAATATGTTCATCATGCGCAGCAGATATCTTTGAATTCTTTGAGAAAATGGGGCATCCCATTGCTCCATATGAGCGTTTTGTCAAAGATCATATTGTACCTGAAGATCCAGAAGAAGAAACTGAGGCAGTACACTGTGATGTATGTAATGAAGTGTTAGAAAGCGGAAAAGAGTACCATACAGTTAACGTTCCTCACAGTATGGTAATTTCTATCGCTGATTATCTTTCGGAAGATATCGGTGGCTGTGAACGTTGTCATGGGAACGAACGTAGGGGCTTTGAATACGCCTTCAACAAAGGTGAGCCTGAAGATTCGCACATTGATTTAGGAGGAAGTGCACATACTGCGGGTAGTTTCATAGATTGGCATGGTGTGCCTGAAGTACTGATCCCTGTGTTTGTTCAATTAATACGATGTAATTGTGGTTATGGTCGAGAACACGAAGATGGGAACAATCCAGGTGGTGGAATCTTTAAAGAGGAAGACGATATTTACACCTATAGCGAAGTAGACTACACTTTTGGATTCGGGGAGTTTGAAACGAAAGAATTCTTGGAATTTGCTGAGAGATATGGTGAAAAGATTAGTGATGAAGACCTTTATTCTTTCAAAGAAATCCTCAGAACAAAGCCATTGCTTGCTTATAAAGATGCTACTGGTGTAGCGATCTACAATGTACTTAAATCCCACTTTGATAACGAAAACCATGCTGTCCTGCAATCTAATGAAGTAAAGTTGTACCGGGGAAGAACTCGTCCAAGAGATTCAGGGAAGCAGTTCGAAGTTGAAGACATGTGGGCAGCCCCCCTAGGAAAGACTTCTCATGGGCGTTACAATTTCATTGGGGTATCTGTGCTTTACGTTACGGATCAAGAAAGGGCAATTCCCCTTGAGCTGAATCCAACGCATGACCAACTCATTGATGTTGTTACATTCGACATTTGTAAGAAGAGACTTAAATTATTTGATTTAGGTTCCTTCGATCCTACTTTCCAAGGTTTTTTTAATGAGGTTAATGAGGAAAATAACACCGTGAAATCAGCCTATCTACTCCCAAATTATATCGGCGCATGTTGTAGCGATATTGGTTACGATGGAATAAAGTATTTAGGTGTCCATCAGTCTGAAGAAGGCGTGGAATACGTCAATTATGCTTTGTTTGATATAAAGCGCGGGTTGGATTTGGTAGCTGAAAAAGAAGTGAAAACGTATAAACCCAAAATATCGATTGCATTGGAACTGCAAGAGATTAAAAAGCCGGCAGAGCCACTATCTCCAGAGTCCGTATTCTAATTAAATATCTAAAAGTAAATAGATAGAATTTTCAGCCGATGTGTTTGTAATAAGCACATCGGTTTTTTGCTTAGTCTATCCGTAGTATATGTAGGCAAAGTTGTCATTTCTTCATCGCATGTTAGGATATGTGGGAATCGACTCAGTACATAATTGGAGGATCTGGAATGGGTAATGTACACAGAAACAACATTAGTGATAAGTTCAATCAGTATCGGGTGTTTCATACTGCTACCGGCGAGGAAGCAGATGGTAATGTTCTCGTAATGAACCCTCTAGAAGATCAAGCTGCATTAGCCGCACTCTTCACATATGCGAGAGTAACCCCTGACGCCAGAGTTTGATCTGAAATATGGGATTGGATAACAAACAGGGTACCTCAGTCCAGGCAAGATTTACATGCAGTGCATTCCGGAGATGAAGCCAGGATAATTCAGCATTTAGAAAAAGAAATACTAGAGATGAAAGATAAGCTGGAGGCAATGGAGCTTGCAATTGGATGGTATGAAAAAGGTCGTAAAGAGTTAGCTCGAGCAGCATATGTGACTGGAGCCTAAGGGGGAAGAGTATGGAACTCAATAATAGAACAGCGTTTCCTTTAGGAAAAGGGATATCAAAGCCGCGCTTCCGGAAGGCCACTAAGAACACGATCAAGAATCGGATTTTGATGGCCAGCTTGTTTAGTCAGAACATCAAATTATCAGATTTAGCGAGAAGCATTGGAGTTTCGAAAAGAACAGTACACAATTGGATCTACATCGGGGAGCCGAACAGTTCTAATCAAGAAAAAATTGCAAATGTGCTGGGGATTCCTGCTCAAATCCTATTCTTTGAACATGTGGGTGTAGAAGGAGTTCAGATCCCTTTTCAAACAAAGGTGCACCAGGGTGTTTTAGGTGAACGAATTGTCAATCCTTTGTTATTAGGTATGATGTTTGTTCATGAGATTAACCATCCGGACCTTGCTGAATATCTGGGCCACAACCGGAGCTTATTTCGCCCCCATATCCACGAAGGTAGAATTCCCCCGCAGGATATCCAGGACAAGGTTTGTACATTCTTTAGACTGCCTCCCCATATCCTATATAACGAAGCCTTATTCCGCGATATTCAATTTACGGCCAAGGAATTTCGCCCATCCAGGAGGCGTCTTCTTCAATAACGCGATGAGTAAGACTCATTGACTATTTACTTAATATTCATGTAAGATAAAGTCATTCATCAAGTATTAAACTTCATTATTCATCTGTTAGAATATGTACCTATTCAGCTTTAATTGTTTTAGGAAGATATTTTACCGACAGATTTATGGACATGACTTTTTTTCATGGATTAATGAGGTAGGCGTGTATACACAAGTTTCGTGTAAAGACGCAAGGATCTAAACTCATATTTATGGGTTTTGATTCAAAAAGTAGCCTGCTAATTCTAAAAAAACAAATAATCACTGGTTTACATACGAATAGCGAATTCCTTTTAATAGTGGAATTCGCTTTTTTTCATTAAACCAGATAAAGAGGGGAGATGAATAATATGAAGATAGGAGATAATGTCGAAGTAAATGGAATCAGTCGTTCCAAAACGTCATATCTAAGCTGCCGAGGCAGCGTTGTTGATGTTTCTATAGGGTGTTCTTATCCAGTTCATGTGCGTTTTTTCGACCACTCTATAGATGCATTCGAAATGAAGGATGTTGATTTTGTGTTCAACATTCCCAAAAGGTCGATGAATCCCATGCGAATGAAGATTCTTCAATGCATCGAAAAAGAGGGGACTATGTTTTTAACCCCCAATAACCTTTCTATATTATCTGGAGCCAAATTAAGCGTAGTTCAAAGTGCCATACGAAAATTTGAAGAATACGATCTAACTAGATCCATCGCTGAGGGATTGCTGGAGCTTACGGATAAAGGGGCCTCGTATCTCAAACAGCACACTAAAACCTGATGGAAGATAATGTGTAAGATAACTTATCCACCGAGCAACCCAAATTAATGAAGCTGATATCTAATATAGTAGTGCAGTACAGCTGATCACAAGTCTGTACTTTTACTATAAAACATTGAAATGGTTCTTGGCTCCGCAATTAAAGAGAGTACTAATAACATTAGTACAGAATTAGAAACAAATCATGACATATCGGATTTTGATTAATAATTTATAGTAACTAAAGCAATTTCCATAAACTTAACGAATTTCTCTTATCTTGAGGAATTCGTTTTTTTTTATTTCAACAAACGGATAAGGGAGAGGTTGTACATGACAAAAGGAAGAGTTATCTCACGGAAAGGTTTTACAAAAGAGGAGTTTAAGCGAATCAAAGAATTGGCGGCAAAGGAGATTCCTTTTCCGGTCAACATGAGGCAGCATCCGCAACGTTATGCTTTGGGAGGCTTTCAGATTTCTCCAAGAGCACAGCGTAAGAACTTCGATGAGAGAGGGCTTACGAAATGGTCCCGGGAAGAGTTTAAGCACGTTTTAGACTTCCTGATCAGCCGTGACATTGTGTTGTCCGGACGAACTTTAACGACAATCGAAGAAATCCAGCATACGGACTGTACACTGTTTGATATGCAATATCACATTTATAGCGGTTATTTTTCATTCATGACGCAAGCTGTTCGTGAAAAGTAAAAAGCGGTTGCTGCAGGTGTTGTTATCCAGCACAAACGTAATAATCATCAAATTTCTCATGATAAGAGATTATTTGTCTTAATACAATATCCCCAATCCCATATATAAAGGAGAAATAACAATATGAACTCAAAGATTGATATTCTTAACGTTTCCCTGGAACAACTACAAAGTGCTTATGACGAACGCTTGGCTCTTGTGGCCAGCTATTTAGAGATTGGTGTAAAGCGAATCATAGAATCAATTAACAAGCTGCTAGGAACGAATTGGGAGCTTGAGGGTTTGTACGAGGAAATCTACGATAGCACGATTGTTTGTGGTGTATACGATCCCCTCTATAAACGATCGCATGCCATTGTTCATTTTGGATTTACTGAACATCCAATGAACTCTGAGGATGGTTTCTATTTCGATGTAAGCTTGGATGCGACAAGTTCAGCATTGATTGACTTAGGCTTTCCTATGGAGACAGTGACCGTTGAAGAAGCTAAGGTGCGGATCGAGGTGTTTACTAAGAAAGAAATGATTATGCCCCGCATCCAATCTTCAAGCCCAATAAAGAAGAAGTTCTTGATGGGAGAGAAAGCAGCCCTTGAAGTGTTTAAAAGAGATAGTAAAATTCAGTTTATAGATAACGTGGATTTGAACGAGATTTCGTATGAGGCGTTGCTAAGTTGTTTTACAACTTTGCCTACCTTTGATTGTATTGAACCTTTTCTTTTAGAAGGTGATCCCACTAAATTAAATGAATGGTATCACGCGGTAAAAGAACAAGCAGACAAGTTTCCCTCTAATAACGTAACCTTTATAACACATCCAACCATTATTATAAATCCAGACAGCATCTCAATGCTCTTAGAGTATGACGCTGGAACTATTGAGCTTTACCCTAAAGCGCTAGGAAATAGTGCCTTAATGAGATTCATTCTGCCAATGGATGGCGAGGAACGTGTGGCGAAAGCTGTGCTTTACGCACTCCAGGAACGTGGATGCGGAGGAACTGTGATAGATCGAGGGCTAAGAGAGGTACCAATCCAGAAATTTATACTTGGACCTACCACTTACCCGATTTATAACGTCGAAATTTTTAACGGTTTCGGTTACGCAATAAATCATAGCGATCCTAATGAGCTAGCAGCTCATTGTTTTCCTAATAGTGAAATCCGAAGTCAATGTGTACGGGAACTACAGGATGTGGGAAACTATATTTTAGCCAATATTGAAGAGATGTACGACAAACAAGATTTTGAAGATGCAGTTACCATGGCAAGAATCTATGAATGTTCAGGTTCTGGAAAGAAATCTCTCATAGGTAATGTATGGTATCCCATGAAAGGGAAGGGGTTTAAACCGAAACAAGAACTCGTCGTGGCTGTGGCCTCAGATTCGTCGCTATACACAGCGATTGAAAATGGGGAAGCAGACTTTTTCAAGGGAAAAACCATATATGGATTAACTCTGAATAGAGACCACCACTAAGGTGGTCTTATTCGTATTTAATTAATTAAACTACTTTGGCCGATAAACATTAAATGATGATATGGAGGAAAAATGATGTCGTTACTCGAAAGCGGTACTCTATTTTTGACACTGGGGATTTTCTTATACGGTATTTTATTTTTTAGTTTTTTTAGGGAGAAGAACAATCAAAAAATAAGCAAAGGGATATTATTCTTTCGTAATAATTTTGTTCGTGTCATTGCTGGACTCTCACTATTCACAATAATTGAGTTGACCACGAGGAATATTCATCATATCTTGTTTGCATTCTTAACGGTGGTGCTTCCAGTTGCCGTTCTTAATCTTGTGGCAGCATTGAAGATGGATAAACTAACCGAGGGAGAAGTAAACGATTATAGGGTAGGCTACCTTCAAAACAATTGGTCAGATAAATCCTACAAGTATCTGCAATCTAAAGATTGGGACAGTACCGTATTTAAGAAGGTTCAGGAATCTGGGGCTTTAAAGTTGAGCACAGATGAGGCGAATCCATCTGTGATCGTTAGCGTAAGTGCTAATCGAGCGCAGCACGAGCTTTCTCTATTCCACAGACTCAAGGGAAATTATAACGTTAAGTTGATCTGTATGGATGCAAACAATGCCAAAGATCAGATTGATGAAGTCGATCAAGACTCCCGTTTTATCTATCTAGATGGTGATCGAGATGCGTTTAATTTGCCGGCTATCCTAGATGAGATACAAATCGGACAGGTCGACATTATTTTAGATAAGAAAGGTGCTCTTTGGCACAACAGTAAAAAGGTAGATACCTTCTTTGAAATTGCATATAATAAGCTGTCTCCCGGTGGAGTGGTAATTATCGATGGAAGCCAGCAGAATAAGGTTTTGACAAAACTTAGCTTCTTATACTATCAACTCTTTAGAACGATTATTTACCCCACAGAACTTTCTACACTGAGCAAGATCGAAGGCGCAATTGGCTCAGGTAGTTTTGCTGTTCGACATTTTGAACGCATCGATGCAGGTGAGGGGATTTTTCGTACGGTGATTTTCAAGAAGAAGCATTAATGAGGTGTATATATTGAATCGTCTAATTGGAAAGTACTCCATGCTTACAAAATCTCTTATCGTGATCACTGCAAATATTATGCTTTTTGGGGTGCTAATCATTGTTTTGGGTTATCTCATCCAAAAAAGCACACTGGTTAACCAATTGCATGACCAACTACGGATTAACAGTCAAGAGTGGGCCTCAAAATTGGTGATTTCAGATGTACAAGAGGCCATGAAAGAGAAAAGCTTTAATGCCCACTTACAGAGCGAACTACGTTCATTCCTGGACCAAGTGGGTTATAACAATTCAAATATTGCTCAAGCCTATATATTCGGAGTAGAGCTGGAGAATGGTAGAGATACTTCAATCGCTGCAATGCCCACCAATCTGACGAAGACGTTTAATGAAATGGGGATGACAGTGGGATCCATGTATGAACAGCCTGTAGAGGTTGCTAATGGAATCCAGAAAATGTTAGACACAGGTAAGATTACATATACCAGTTTCTATAATGACATTTTTGGAACCTGGACGACGATTTTATATCCTCTGAAGGATGATAGGGGAGATACATTTGCCTATTTTGCAATTGATACGAACGCAAGTAGTATCCCAACATCGATTGGTAAGTACCTAATTACCTCACTGTACGTTTTCATTGCATTCATCATCCTATTCATCAGTACTCAGTACTTTACACTTAGAAGAATTCTCCCTGAAGAAGAATCTGAAAACAAATAATTTCACACTTAAAAGATCGGACTTTATTGTTCGATCTTTTTTTTTGCAGCTATTTCACCGATATAAATTGAATAAAGATTGGATTGAAAGAAATGTATGTTTTTAAAAGAGAGAATATGAGTTGGGCCAATTCTTCCATAAAAAGTACGTCAAATTATAATTTTTATCAAGAGAGGGATTTTCAAGCATCGTAGTTATCTAAAGAAGGAGAGAGATAATAATGTTTAGTTGGTTCAGAAAGAAAGCTAAAACCTCCATTAGTGGTAGTGATGTAGTAGATAATTATACTAGTAACACGAAAATTAGAGAGTCTTATTTAGAAGAAGAGATACAACCTGAAGTAAAGGTAATTAAGTACCCAGAATTAGAAAATAAAATATATTTTATGGAAAACAATATAGAACGTTCTTTTCCGGAACAATTTGAAGATGTAGACAGTGGGGAAATCATCTATTTTCATAAAGATAAGTATTTTCAGACTATAGAAGAAGAATTAGCTCGATCTGGTATTGGAGAAAAAATAGATAGAATTGAAATAGTATGTGGCCTTGATGGTTCAGGTGATTGTGGAGTCAAGGTTGTAGATAAAAAATTATTTATAACAATAAGAATTCAATCACTCATACTGGGAATTGGCCGAGAAGGGTACATTCAAGATTATGAAGAAGAACAGAATAGTAAGTTTCGTGAAGTTTTTGCTCATGAATTAGAACATGCCAAAGATGGTGTAAGTATATATTTGAAATATGGATATAAAGAATATGAATCAATAAGAGCGAATAATGTGACTAATTTAGCATGGCAAATACTTAGCGAATATTCAGCATGCAGAAAAATATCAGAGCGTTTTCATACATTTGATACACATGTGCAAATAAAAATAGAGGGTATAGCAATGAACATGGATAACTGTTTTAAGGGTCAAGAATGGGGGTACACTCCTATTCAATTACTTTATCTTCTTGACTATGCCATAGCGACTAGAAGTGCACATGCAGACGTATCTTCGGGTGAGTTAGTATATCTAGAAACCGATAAAGAAGATGAAAAAGCTTTTATTGCTGCAATGAGAAGCCTATTTATCAAGTACTATGATATTCAACCCCTGAATATGGCCCAGTATGAAGAACTAGGAAATGATTTGATTACGACATATCTAACAATAGTTCATGGTGTAGATCATAATTCCACTGAAGACTATATGCATTTTTTTCAGTAGTTGATCTATTATAGACTGAAGGGTATTTGGGGATTTAACTAACAGGAGTGGGAGGCTAAATTAATTGAGAGCAAATGAAATTGTAGAATACCTTCAGCAATTCATGGATTCGAACTATAAAAAAGTCCTGATTAATGGAGAATGGGGAATTGGGAAGACTAAATATATAAGTGACTTCATTAACGATTATTCTAATACTTGCTATGTATCTCTCTTTGGAAAAAAAGATGTGGATACAGTTATTCAAGAAATCTATTTTCAGATCTTAGATCGTGCTCCTAAAGGAAAATTTA
This sequence comes from Paenibacillus vandeheii, assembly GCF_030433635.1. Lineage (NCBI taxonomy): Bacteria > Bacillati > Bacillota > Bacilli > Caryophanales > Paenibacillaceae > Paenibacillus > Paenibacillus vandeheii. Next base: position 174,565 of record NZ_JAROCD010000011.1, on the reverse strand, counting down.
AAAAGAGCTTTAGTTTGGTCAGGCAAAAAATGAATAGTCTCGACATCTCCATTTCCGGAGTATCATTGTCGGTACCAGTCATACAAAACATGCTGAAAGCTCTGAGTAAGGAGTTAACACAAAGAGAGACTTTCATCATTGTATTTGATGATCTGGAGCGGAGACACGATGCTCTAGATATTAAAGAGATTTTCGGATTAATTGATAGTCTTTCTAAAATTGAAAACATAAAGATAGTCATAGTAGCTGCTACGAACCATATTAGTAATGATCATAAAGGTGATTTTGATAATTTCAAGGAAAAAGCAATCGATAGAGAGTATACCATTGATGAATATGCTAAAGATGCACCTAAGGCAATATTGGGAGATGAGGTATGGAAAGTTGTTGAGAATATTTCTAGAAATCTTAAATTTAGAAATTTAAGGACTTTTGAGAAAATACGCAATTTTATAGATGAGGTAACTCAGATACTTGGAGAAGAACAGTTCACAGATAAATTTACGAGGGCTGATCTTTATCGTATGTGCTTTGCCATTGTATTCTTTAGAGTTGAGCACAAAGGGGAAATGGTGCTTTTAGATTCTAATCCCAAGAATGAACTTTTTAATACAATGTATAGTATAGATAACGGGGATATACTTTATCTATCTCACCATATCTTAAAGGATTCACTTGAAAATGATATGTGTAGAGGAGTTTTCCCTCATATAAAAAATTGGTTCGAGACAGGTTCTTATTCTAAAGAAGATATAACAAGCTTAATAACTAATATAAATAATCATCAAGAGGAACCACATAACTTCTATTCTTCAGAGTCACAGGTAGAGGTGATGATTGATAATACCCGTTCCTATATTCGTAACCTAAAGGGAAATGAAAAAATTACTGATATTATTGCAAATCTGACATCAGCACTCTCGTGGTGTGAGGTTTTATCAGTTAATTTTGGTATCAGCGAAAATGAAATAATTGAATTAATTCAACCAAATATTTTATTTGGTGTTAACGGTAATATATCAAGAGTGAAGACGTAAGGAAAATAATTTCAAAAATTAAGGATAGGTATAGATCTGAGTATATTAGAAAGACGGCTTCTAATGTAAACCTCCAATTTAACAGTTGTGAATACAATAATATTGAAAGTCTCAATGGCCTGCAAGATGCTGTTATGTCTAATACGGATGAATTGATCAAGATAGAAATCTCAGAATTCATAAAACAAAAGCAGTACTTCTTTCCTTTACCTACAGGTAAGATAACTGAAGAACATTGGAATTGGTGCAACCTTGTTTATGGATTAATAACTCGGATAGAGAGATACTGGAACATAGAAGACTTCTATAACCAGTTTAAATCTACTATTTATTCTTTGGCGGATAAAACTGGTGATAGAATGCTGATGCATCGATTAAATATACTTTTTGATGAAAATCGTAAAAACCGTTACTGATAGCTAATCAATCAGGTAAAGAACATACAAATATCATTTTGAAAGCGATACCTTCGGTATTATGAAGTAATTGGTATGAACACCCTAAAGACTTAGGGTGTTATTTTTAAAATTCAAACTAATGTTGGTTGTATTCTAAGCCTAGAAAACTCCTATTAAGTGAAGGTGAGAATGAAAGGTTTGAGATGGGGTACTCAAATCTTCTCATTATACCCCCGCCTAAAATCATTTAAAGAAGGAGTTTTTTAATATGGCAGTAAACTTTAATATCCGCTTAGTAACATTTATCCCTCATGCTGAAGTATCTTCTCCGGTACAGTATGCTGCACCAACCTATTAGTAAAAGAGATGGAGGCCAATTTAAGCATTAAGCTTTTTTTAAATTTGACAGTACAATGATGAATTCATAAAATGATATTGCTGCAAAATACATAAATGATTTAATTTAATTCAGTCTATAGATTGGAATGGGGGAGAGGTACGGGTGGCCACAAGTAATCATCAATCTGCAGGCGAGTTAATTGCTGCAGTAAGAAAGCAAAACGGTTTAACAATAACGAAAGCTGCTGAGTTGGCTGGTATATCATCATCAACGTTTTCACTCGCTGAAAAGAACAGCACCCAGCACCCAGCGACATACGATACGCTCTATAAGATTGGTACAGCATTAGAAATTGATCCAAATACATTGATTCAATTATCACCACATCTAGAAATTGAGAAGGCTCCAAAAGTCGCTTTAATTACGGGGGAATCGAACGAACCCAATGTCATTCTTGCCCGACGTGTTAAAGAGTTACGTAAGAGCAAAAACATGACCCAGCGTGACGTCCGTAAAATTATAAAAATGTCGGAGATACGCTTCAGTCATATTGAGCTAGGTAAGTATATGCCGGATGAAAGCAAGCTGAACCTTCTAGCTGAAGTGCTTGAAACATCCGTGGATTATCTAAAGGGTATTACTGATCAACCATAATGAATTATCTATTGGACTCGTATTTTTTTCATCGAGTCTTTTTTTGTTCTGGTTTAAACATTTATCAATGAGATAACTGGGCTGCTAATTACAAAGATCCAATTAATTTATGTATGAAAAAAAGGACTCTTTGTGATCATTCAGAACCTAGTTGTAAATAATGAAATACATTTTTTGTCGAAATTGCTGTTAAAATCTTCCCAGTCTAGTATAATAGTTATGCGTATATAGAACTATGATTGTTGAAAAGTGTACACGTTCAGAGGGCGAGGAAGAATAATAATGACTTACGGTTTACAAGTGGCCATCTCTCTTGTGTTGTCTACGCTAGAGATTACAACTATTTTTATTCTGACGTTTGTACTCTTTCGTTTCAATATTAAGCGTTATTTCATGTCTATGCTTTTAATTGGTGCGGTACTCTCATATTGCTCATATGAGATTAGAGAAGGATTTCAACTTCCTCTATTGTTTGATACGGGATTCCAAGTGTTAGCCATCTTTCTGACGTTTCGGTTTATTTTCCGAGTGGGTTATTTCTACTCATTTGCCATGACCATAAAAGGTGTAGCATTATATATGGTCATTAATTATTTAGCTAGTAAGTTAATTCTTTTTTCGATTGAAGATGCTACTTCAGCCCTTCATATTAGCTCATACATATTACAAGTCTCATCCGTATTATGTGGTTTACTTGTTTCATTTCTAATGAGAAGATTTAATATTGGTTTTTCATATGTTCCCTTTTCATATAAAGAAAGAGTGATTTACAAAGGTGTAAATAAGCAAATTTTGTTTACAGGAATGTTGGCGATCTTAGCATTTCTCGCTTCTCTCATTAGTATATATTTTCACTTAGATACAATGTTATTAGTCTCGATGGTTGTCATGTTGCTGTTATTTATTGTCATGATGAGATTGTCCTACGTGAAAGAATATAATGAAAGTCATGAGGGAGTAGACGTAAATATCTATGAGGATTGAAGTAATTGCTGATCGTATTGCATCCTGGGTCGTTCTTTATAATGACAAAGAAAAAGTATTTGGCCGTCATGTGACAAAAGATAATTTGATGTATTCATTAATCAATTCCATGAACAATATGAGTATTATTGTGCTTATCGTTTTGTTAGGTGTGCTTCTGAACGATCTGAAGTTGCTTATTCAAACAATGTGTTTGTTTGGGATTTTCAGATTTTTTACTGGTGGTCTGCATTTGACCACTCCACTCCAATGTATTGTGGTTTCCACATTCATCATTTTAGTAGCAGGATATCTTCCTTTGCCTGGAATACTTCCAATCTTAATGTGTATCATAACGTTAGGGCTCACTTTACGGTTTGCTCCAGCATCCGCTAGTAAGCATTCCATTCAATTGACCGCGAAGAGAGCTATTGTCTTCAAAATTATAGCTTCTCTGATTGTCATAACTACTTCGCTTTTTCAAAATGATCATCTTATTACAGTCATGTTTCTCCAAAGCTTGACTTTAATCCATTATAAAACTGAAGGGAGGTGTAGGCGTGTTGAAAGCAAAGCGATTCATCGCTAGATACGCTGCAGTAACGATTATGATGGGGACTGTGTTTTTTGTAGCTACCTATAAATTCTTTCTGTTTGAACCACCAGCTCCGGATAAAAAATAGCTTCATTTAAGAGAGGAGGATAGCGTTGTTAAGCCTCTCTTAGATAATACATAATTAGGCGAATAGGAGAGTGGTGACATGTCGGACGAAGAAAGACAAATCGAGTATATAGACCGTTTACTAGTCTTCAAGCTCGATGAAAAGACCAACGAAACCATCCCCAAACTTGTTGTTCTAAACGATATTATCTTTTTCTCAACGGATGATATTGATGGTAATCGAATTTGGGCGATTACGGATAAAGACGATAAGTACCTAATACGGAGTTCATTGAAAGAATTGAGCTCTCTGCCAGGCTTTTATAAAACCGATCGATCTTATGTGGTTAACTGGAGCCAGGCAAAGGGATATGATCCAAAATGGAATCAACTCATATTTAAGACATCGGCCAAGAAAGCTAACGTTGGTGGTAGCTACTTTAAAGCCCTTAAACCTAAAATTCTGGCTTTGCCAAAACTATAAAAGCACTCCTCATAAGGAGTGCTTTTTTTCATATCATTATGAGCAGAGTGAATAAACCTGTCGCATTATACAATATATTAACCTAGAAGTAAAGATAAGTTTACAGCTGTAAAGTGGCATGGTAGAACACTTCTTGCGGTGTTAGACTAAGTACATAGTTTTATACATTGTGTACATGGATTAGGGAGGTAGTTGTTTTGTCGTTGTTAGCATTAGTTTACGATCCAGATCAGAATGGGCAACTCACTAATATCCGTATGGAAGACACCTTATATATAGAATCAGTAAATCGCACGATCACATTTCATCATATAAACGGAAAGGCATATAAATCACCACAACGCCTTGAAGATTTTGATAAAAGTACTCTTTTGAAATATATGAAGCTTGTTCGCCTGGATCATCGTAATTTTATTAAAGTGTCGGCGATTCAACACTTTGTTAAAGAAACAGGGATCGTATATTTCGATGATGACCCCAATGATAGTAGTCTGATAGGTCATGTCGCTGAACGCAATCGTGAGTTCTTAGATTTAACGCTGCAAACAAAAGACGAACCATTAGAGTTATTTGCACTTGTTATCGATGATATCCAAAATGAATTAATTAACATCAATATCGATGACTGCCTACTCATTGAGACAGTAAATCGCACAATCACATTTCATCATAAAAACGGGACTACCTATCAGGCTCCACAAAAAATGAAAGACTTCTCCAATAGCCGGTTCTTAAAGAAGAATCGTATGCTTCGATTAGACCACCGGAATTATATTCAACTAACATACATCCGGGTTTTTGATATAAAAAATGGACTTGTCTACTTTGAGGAGAAACCAAAACCATGGAGTAAAAAAGCCCATGTGGCGGGTAAGAACCGAGCTTTTCTTGAAATGCAGTTACAGATGTCTGATGAGGATCTATTAATCGTTAATCGATAAAATCAACTAATTATACCTAGGTTTGGAGTGAGGGATAAATGGATAAGAAGATTCGAGTATTAATAGCAGAGGACATACCACAACAGTCGGATATATTAATACATCATTTAGAGTCGATGGGGAATGTTGAAGTTAAAGGGGTTGCCAGGGATAGTCAAGAGCTACTGAATGTAGCTATTGAGTTGAAGGATGAGTTGGATGCGTTAATCCTTGATATTGAGTTAGGCGACGGACGATCCGGTTTGGATACCTACATACGTCTACCTTATCGTGGCGTAGAGTTACCGGCCATATTAGTTACTGGTGCCAACCCAGAGGCTCCGGAAACGTATGATGTGGGAATTATTGATGTTGTTGGTAAACCTTACACTTTTGAACGTATTCAAAAGGCTGTGGAAAAGCTAGTAGAGCACCTACAGTACAAACAGTACATTCAAGACGGAGGAATCATGGTCCCTATATATGATGCATTAAAGATCGTGCAGATACCGTTGTCTGAGGTTCTATGTATCCAAGCTAGTAAAGAACATAAGCATCAGCTCGTACAGACCCTTTTAGAAGAATATCACTCACATATTTCCTTAAAAGTGTATCTCAACTTTCTATTGCCGCATCATTATCATCGGGTTGATCGCTCTACTTTAGTTAATCTCCGGGCGGTTAAAGAAATTCACCAGAATTCTATTGTGTTTAAAGGAAGCACTTTTGAATTACAGCGCCCTGATGTGAAGAATGATAAAAATTTACTTACCGCTTGGTCTCATGCTCAAGTAAGATAAGTTATCGGATGTGATATTGCAATGATACCTGGATTAACAGCTCGTAAGAAACTAGACAAGCAAGTCATGTTACCCATTTTAGTTATTATTATCGTGATCTTTGTTTTCAATGTGATATCCGCAATCGCTTTTCTGAACAGCTCTGTAAATAAACATGTAAAGGATACATTAGACTGGATTGCTACTGTCAGCGGATTAGCTACAAATATTAATGCTTCTACGAATAAGTCGTTGGAAAATGAGTTGAACGATCAACTCAGTTCAAAGTCTTCTAAACTAGTAGAGGATCTTGCTCGTGAGGGGAACGCTTTAAATAATGGAAAACTGACGAAAATGGTCTACAACTATTCCTTAAATGGTGCCTACGTTGTACGCCCGGTTGATCAAAAACCATCTGTAGTGCATGCTGTTAACCCTAAGATATGGGATGAACTGGTCGATATAGACCCAAGAATAAATAGCGTGGGGTTCTACGAAAGCGTATTAAATCGAGATCTAACCAATTTAGAAGGATCATTTGTAGATAACGTCTGGGTTAGTCCATACATGCTTATGCCCGATGGAGAGTACCTTAAACTCACAGTTGAACATGTTTCTTTACGAAATGAATTTGTCTTGACTGTTGATGCCGGCATTGTTACAGCACAGGCGGTTAATCTGGTGAACTCCAATAAAATGATAGAGAGTATTCTTGGCAGCAGCCCAAGCATTGAAGAGGCCGCAGTGATAGACATCCATGAATATTTAAACCGAGAAACGCTTTTTGAAACAGATAACAATGAAATTCATCCAACAGTTTACGGAAAGTATACTTATGCAGATAAGACGGATGAAGATTATCTTATAGCACTACTCAAATACAATAAAAGTATTACCGTTCCCTTCAGTAAAAATGGGGATGAATGGACGAAGGCATTTCTCCCTATCAATAACGATCAAGCAGCCATTGTTGTCTTTAATGCGGATAGTAAGCAGGCTTTATCTAGGATTGTAACCTGGTTATCCATTATATCGAATTTATTAGCAATCGTTGCCATTGGTTTTAGTGTTTTTATTGTTGTGCAGAAAAGACTAAAACCAATCAAAAAGCTGGAGTCGCATTTGAAAAAGGTAGCTGCAGGGGACTTCTCTGGAACGGTACAAATCAACGAGAAGAATGAACTCGATTCCCTTGGTGAAATCATAAACGATATGACCAGCAGTATGGCTAAGATGATCGACAAACTAAACCAAACGGCTGCTGAAGATGTAAGATCGACTGAGCAAGTTTTTATAGAGAATATGGAGTCATTAATGATTTCAATGGATTCCTCACGACATGATATGCGTAATCACGTAAATGTTTTGCATGGGCTAATTCAATCTAAACACTTCCAGGAAGCACAAGATTATATGGAGGAGATCTATAAGGATTTAAAAGAAATTGATTTAACCATCAAAACCAAAAATCCGTATGTAGGTCAGCTTATTCGGAGTAAAGTAAAAGTAGCAGAGTCCAGAAAAATTGACTTTGATGCAGAAATAGATTATGAGACATTCGAAGAGGTTAAGAAAATAGATCTTAGCAGATTGATCTCTAATCTTATTGATAATGCTTTCGATGCAGTGCAGTTACGGGGAAGTGATCGGAAGGTGTTTTTCTCCTTACGCAAAAAATATGATTCATATATTGAAATCATTGTCATTAACAATGGTCCGGAAATTGAAGAGGACGTAAAGGCCAAATTATTCGAACGAGGCTTCTCTACCAAACCTATTGATGTAACTAACACAAATGGTGATAATTCTACAACAAGTGAAAGAGGCTTTGGATTGGCGATTGTTCAGGAGATTGTAAAACAATACAACGGAGAACACAAAGTGGAATCTAATGAACAAGCCACTTCTTTCTTCATAATGCTAGATGTTAGAAAATCAACGAAAGACAGCTAATGAACTGCGTAATTGCGAAACAATGGTATTTAAGGACCTGCCCAAGAGGAAGGTCCTTTTTCTCTACTTGTTTTTACTCTAATGCAATTCGAAGAAGAATATAATAATTGGCAATCATGTATGACATAAGGATTATATGAGATATTTGCTTACGATTTTTATGAGCGTTCATCGTGACCAAGATGTTTTTATCCTGATGAATAGTTATTTATCCGGACGAAAACCTGTACATTACTCTCTTTGAATTTGGTAAAATAGTCCTTGTAGAGATGACATGAAGCGTGCTTTATCGTCATTTAAATTATTCGACAAGATACTTAGGTACTATATATATTGTATGAATGTAATTGATCATGGAGGGAACGGGAAATGAATTTAACAATCAATGAGAAAGTAAGAGCACTGACCAATCAATATCAAACGGACGACCTATATAGTATTGCTTATGGTGAAGGAATCACGATTAATCCAGATCCCATCGATCTTCCAAAAGGAATCGTTTTGGGAATGGCGGCTGTATGCAACGGATACCGAAGTATTTACTTACAGGAAAGCCTAAACGAAGTTGAAAAGCAACAAGCCATTGCACGGGCCCTGGGAATGCATTTGTTGTATTTGCGTGATATGAAACCGACAGTGATTGCTGTAATGCAAAATGCGACTGATGAGCAGCAGGAGAATATCATCTCCTTTGCGGATTCTTTGTTACAACAAATGAGAAATATCGCTTAACTGCATAAGAAGTATCTCAGGATCCGTGCTCAGTATGAGCGCGGATTTTTCTTTCTCCAGTGTGAGCATATCCAGCTCCAACTAAAATACTGCACGAATAGGGGAATGAACATGACGATAGCCAAATACTTCTATGTATGGGTTGATGAAACCCAATCCATTCAAAAGTTAATTGTGGAAATGGAGGAATTGGAACATACAACATATCAAGATCTGCAGATGCTTGGCTCGATTATATCAAAGAATGATGAATTTGCCGGTCTACCGGAAAATAAACTACAGATATTTAAGATATGCGGAGATGGAAGGATGATCGAAATTACGAAGGATATTCGTGATGATTCGGCTGCATTACATAGAGAAGCAGCAATGACGACATTACATAAGCTCGGTTTAACATCACGTTATCAAGGACATAAATTCTTAGTAGAGGCAATGTCGGTTCTTTATTATAAACGAAACATAAGTAGTACCTTGCTTTACAAATTAATTGCTGAACAGCAGAATACAAGTCCAGCTAATGTTGAACGTTCCATAAGGCACTCTATTATTACTACATGGGGGAAGATAAAAGGCAGAGAGAGTTACTTTCAGTCTGTATTTCCTGGATATGAGCGTAAACCTACTAATCGAGAATTCATTATTAGCCTAAACAACTACATCCGATCAGGAGCAGTGAGTGAGAAGGTTTAAAAATATATAATTAAGGCCACCCTAGGTCAAGTGTTGACGTAGGGTGGCCATTCATTTATTACAATGCATCAAGCAATCGAGTAATGATTACAGCTGTTTCTGCTCTGGTCACTGTTTGTTTTGGACGCAAAGTTCCATCTTTATAACCAGACATGATGCCCGAGGAGACAGCAATTGCCAATCCTTCTTTAGCCCAAGTAGAGCTGCTGAGCTCATCTTTAAACTTGGTAAGATCAGCTGGTTTTCCTACTTTACCTGCTTTAACCAGTATATCGGCAACCATACTTGCTACTTGTTCACGTGACATTCCTTCACTTGGTTTAATAGTGTTATCAGAGTATCCCTTGATAAGGCCTATCTGTAGAGCAATTGAGAGCTCGTTTATGTACCAGGCACTAGAGTGAACGTCAGTGAAAGTTGTTTTGTAACTCTCAGTATTTTCAAGCTTCAGAGCACGAACCAGTAGAGATATAAACTCAGCTCGAGTCACTTTTTGATTTGGTTTAAACGATCCATCTTTATACCCTTTAATAGTTCCATCAGATACTAATCTATTAATAGACACATTTGCAAAGTGGTCTCTAGAAAGGTCTTTGAATTGCATGGGTAAAGGTTCGATTAGTGTAGGCTGCTGATTCGTTTCTGTTTCTGTTTCAGTTGAAGTCGAGCTCGTATCAGGTGGAGTTATGGTTGTTGGTGTTGTTACACCAGTTCCTGATGGAGAAGCATTAGAACCGCTAGATGATCCACCGGCACCACCCCCATTGGAACCAGAGTCAGGTGTTGGTTCAGGTATAATTACAACCTCAACAGGGGCTGTCACCACTTTTAATTTAGCGGGTTCACTACGACTCCCTCCTTTGTAAGCATACACATAGTAATCGTACTCCGTGTTTGCTATTAGACCTGTATCTATGGCTTCCAGATCATGACCATAGTAAACCAACTTTGCGTTTTTTGGGATGATATCTGAATGGTCACCACCACTGTAAACACCGTAATTTGTTGCTCCATCAACTTCTGTCCAGCTTAAACTTACAGACGAGTAAGTTTTCCCTGTTACTTTAAGAGAGGGGATAGGAATAGGGATTTCATCCATCAGTTTTGTTATAGCCACTATATTCGAACGTGGCCCTTCAATGTCGCCTTGTATAGCCGATACTTCATAACCATAAGTCCAATTTGATCGAAGTCCCCAGTCATGGAACGAAGGGGAGGTAACTGTTTTTACATAATCCGTATCTCTATATACTTTATAACCAGATGCTCCTTCCACAGCATCCCAAGATAAATCTACGCCAACTTGATCATTCGCCTGCCACTGCAAATTAGTAGGTAAGGGAATTAATGCACCTTCAGTTGTAGCTACTACTCGACTCACTGTACTGGTTAGATCTCCACGTTTAGCCTCTACAGCGATTGTGTAAGTTGTACCTTTGCGCAGATTTGTAAAAATGTATTCATGATCTGAAATTACTTGACTTTCAAAATAATTTGCGGCAGATCCAGTAAGGTATAGTTTGTAAGAAGTGGCATATGGCACTTGGTCCCAACTTACCTTGATCGAGTTTTCACCAATTACAGTCGCTATAGTATTAGCAGGTTGTTCAATTCGTTCAAGTGTCGTCGTTAATTGGACCGTAGCAGGCTCACTCTCCAAGACACCATTTAAAGCTACCACACTATAAGTATAAGTTTTATCTGGTTCGATTCCCGCTTCATGCCAAATCAGCTTTTCATCAGGAAGCTTAGTTCCTACGTAAAAACCGTCTCTGAAAATATTATATCCTGTTGCCCCAGGGATGGGTTCCCAACTAAATCTATTTGGATTAGATTCGGGATCAAGTGTATTAATTGTAGGTTTAGCTAAAGGAGCAAATGTTACCTCTAAAGTGGCAGCTGCACCTAATTCTACTCCGTTAGTGGCGTAGACTTGGTAAGTGTACGTATTACCCAGAGTCAGCCCTGTGTCTTCAAATGAAGGGGTCTCTTGACCAGAGTTTTGAATCGTCTGAATAACTTCACCATCTCTAGTTACTTTATACTCCGGTGCATCAAGATAACTCCAGGATAAGAGCAAACTTGATTCCGAGGTAATTTCAGACTTAAACTGAGTTGGAGCATCGTATGTATTACCTGTAGTCACAAAATTAAGGATCTGTGCGTCAGCTGAGGCTACCGGTAGTTTCATTACCTCAGTCGACCCAACAGCAAGCAAGGATGTTGCTAATATTGTAGCAGATACCTTCTTCAACTTCCCCAATCTAATCTTCCTCTCGCGTTCATATTTCTACTAGATGTGTTCTCTACTGTTTTGGCAGCTCATTTGTTAAAACAAACCATGGTTGAGGAGCTATTGGCCTCTGTTTTATTGAAATACATAAGGTAATATATCACAATATTTAGGATAAAGGTAACAATTTGAAATTGGAATATAGGAAAAAATACTCACATAATTTATTTAGATTGTGATAAGGAATAGACGTGAGGGAAAAGAAGTGATAACTTAATGTATAACATGATTTACATTTTATAAGGGGTTGTTGTACAGTGGATAAGCTCGTGAAACTCGTTATTCAAAAGGGGATCTCCCTTCAAAGCCGATTTTCATACCAGGTCAAGGACCAGTTAGTTGAATACAGTATCTCAGATATCTTGTTTGATTATAAAAAAGCTGCAACCCTACAGGAGTATAAAAGTACATTGTCACATATGAAAAGTGGGGTGTCTAAAGAGTTAGCACTTGGACTCTTAGAAGGGATAGGCCAGCGTAATGCAATCATTAAAGTTCTTGGTATTGAGAAATACAGCCGACTTGAGTATACGACGATGACTATGGGCCTAAGTGATCAACCGATATCATTTAAAGTTATTCACCCAAAACCAGCCATATGGTGGATTCAAAAAAAGGGGGACAAATGTTTTCTCTATCCGGAGGGTGAGATTGATCCAGAAGCGATGACTGTACAGGAGTTTTTCAAAAAGTTATGCGCTAACTTTGACCCCGATGACATTGAGATCGACTTTGTCGATTCAGCCACAGAATCCTGATACTAAAAACCGACCCTATCTGAGGGTCGGTTTTTTAACGTTAGATTGTTGAACTTGTCATTGTTCTCTTCCAGGTTATGATTTGACATATCTAAAAAAATGGAGGTTTTCGAATATGAAACTGGCTATTATCGGCGGTACTCAGACAGAAACATTTAAACAGATTGGAAAAAAATATGGGCTTGATGTGAATCATCACCACGGTCTCTGTAAGCGAAAGGTTGAGAAGCAACTCGAGCCTCTAATCCGGAAGAGTGATGTAATTATCATTTTGAAGGGGGCACTGCAACATGTGTCTATGTGGAAGGCAAAAGATCTAGCAAAAGAGTACAACAAACTATTGGGGTTTCATGATGGTAGAGGCGCTACCGGAGCTATTGAAGAAGCCCTGTGTCTGTTAGGTACAGTAAGAGGAAATCAATAAAACCTTTCCAAAATGTAAATCATGGTGTACAATTATGTGCGTTGTGGATTACACCATTTGTTCTTATGAAAGAGGCGTTTATTTTGATGAATCTTGAGGTCAGCGAAGGAATGATTGAAATCTGGATAAAACAAGGCAATTTGCTTTGTATACGTCCTCTGGGGAGTAGCCAACCATTCTACGGAAATATTATCTCTAATGTTGATCAAAGATTAATTCTTTATAACCAGGATCGGAGAACAGTTCAGAACTACGATCTTCAAGAAGTAGAAATTAAACCATGTTCACCAACGTACTTAGTTTGAAACAACAGGAGCGTACTATTAATGAGAGGGGTCCTACCAACAAAAAGCGTAAAACATACGCTAAGCAAATGCCCAAGAACCAAATTACCAAACAACTTCAAACAACTATATAAAGAATGGAAATCCAACCTTTATAGGGACATTCTTAAAATACCAAAAACTACTTTTTATAAATTAGTAAAGGAGTACGAAGCGAAGAAAAAAGTATAAAAAGAACTGTCTTAAAGGACAGCTCTTTTTATACTTTGCTACAATATTTAGACTTAATATAAGCCCGTTCTCCTTCGTATATGATTTCATACCAACCAGTAACAGAGCCAGCTATATCGAACTGATCTCCTTTATTCGCTTTCCCTAATTGTTTAGATGTATCAGAAGTTTTCTCATAAATGTAAGTGTAGTTTTTCACTCCGTCTACAATAATCTGACCAACACTCTTGATTTTTGATGTAGTTTTTCCTGTTTCCGATTGCCCCTTATTAGCACTTACATTTAATCCATCCATTTTAAACAAGTTGGCTTCTTTTAGTCTTCGGTTAATTAATCCTCTAAGCACGATACCCTTTGACTTATTCCATAAAGGAAGCTCTTGATAAGCTTTTTCGTAATCCCCTTTATTAAGGTATTTTAAGAGAGCAGACTTGGAAAAATTATCAGCTCCCACATTAAAAGTGAAGGATACGAGGGCTTCATACATAGATTGTGTAATGCTTTGCTTCACATAAGAGTTAACTTCCCTTTCAAATTCAACAAGATCCGCCAATAGTAATTTTTCGGCTTTCTCTTTTGTAACTGTTTGTCCAACCTTCACATTCCTGGTATGACCATAGCCAATAGTTAATGTCCTTTGACTTGATTTTCTTTAGTAATTGTCACCTTCGGTTGTAGATCATCGTATGCTTTGGAAGAAAATCCTTCAAAACTTTTAATGAGTTCAATGCCTGATTGTGAGATTTTCATATTTCCCCTCATATTTCCCCCTCCTTTTTTTAAAATCGTATATACTGCTTAGATTCCTATAAGTGGAGATGCTTGTGAGATATAAACCACCTATAAACAAAAAAAAAGCCCCCATTTTGAAACTGCCCCGTGAATGTTAGACACCAAACTAACATTTGCGGGGTGTTTTTATGTACAAATTTACATTCGAAAAGAAATTAGAAATTGTTCAAAGATATTTAAATAATGAGGGAGGTTATAAGTCCCTCGGTAAAATATATGGAATTTTCGCATAATCTCATTAAAAAATGGGTTCTACAGTATCATTATAATGGTGAGGAAGGGCTTATTAAAAGCTATACAAACTATACAGTTCAGTTTAAACTAGACGTACTTAATTATATGAACGAACAAGGGACGTCTCTGTATGAAACAGCAGCCATTTTCAATATTTCAGCACCTAGTACTATTTTGGATTGGAAGCTGAAACTTGAAACGGAAGGATTAGATGCCCTTAAATCGAAGAAAAAGGGGCGTCCATCCATGAAAAAAGAGACAAAGAAATCTATTCAACCAGTAGAGGGATCATTAGAGGCCTTACAGGCAGAAAACGAACGATTACGAATGGAGAATGCCTACTTAAAAAAGTTCAATGCTTTAGTTCAAATGCAGGAAAAATTACAAACAAAATCAAAGCGCAAGTAATTTTCGAACTAAAGGATGAGTATGAGGTAGTGGATTTAGTTGAAGTCGCTGACATTCCACGCAGCACGTATTATTATTGGGAAAAACGGGTAAATCAACCTGAAAAATATGAGAAATTAAAAGAAGCTATCAACGAGATCTATCATGAATATAAAGGTCGTTATGGGTATCGTCGTATCACGAAAGAGCTAAAAAAAAGAGGGTTTCAACACGATCCCAAAACCATCAATCGGTTAATGAATGAAATCGGTTTAAAATGCTTGGTACGCATGAAGAAGTACCGTTCTTATAAAGGAAATGTAGGCAAAATCGCTCCGAACGTTTTAAATCGCGATTTCTCTGCCGAGAAAATGAATCAAAAATGGGTAACTAATGTTACAGAATTCCACCTATTTGGTGAGAAACGTTACCTCTCTCCAGTACTGGATTTGTGTAATGGCGAAATAATAGCGTATACCGTCATGAAACGTCCGGTTTACAAATTGGTGGGCGATATGTTAGACCAAGCGATTGAACATCTTCATCCAGGAGACCAAGTAACTCTGCATTCAGATCAAGGTTGGCATTATCAAATGAAACAGTATCAAAAAACATTAGAATAGCATCAAATTACACAGAGCATGTCTCGAAAGGATAACTGTTTGGATAACGCAGTTATGGAAAATTTCTTTGGCTTATTAAAGTCTGAACTCCTTTATCTACAGGAATTTGACAGTATTGAACACTTTTGAACGGGAATTAGCGGACTATATTTACTATTACAATCACAAACGAATGAAGGCAAAATTAAAAGACCTGAGTCCGGTAGAGTACCGAACTCAAGTCTTAAAAGTTGCATAAATAATATTTGTCTAACTTTAATGGGTTAGATCATTTGGGGACTTTCTTTTTGTTTAAGGTTCTGATATTCCGTTAGCTAAAGCCAATAAGAAAATCCATATTGATAGTAGGATAAAGAAAACCGTATTAGAAAGAATACTAAATACCATTAAAGGTTTATCTTTCGTTTTAATTCCTAATATCATTGATACTATAAATCCTATATCGATTATTAAATATAGAATGATCCACACCCACAAATTCGAATTAGGGAATTGCCTTCCCACCATTAATATTACAATCGATGCAACTACCAATAGCACAGTGAGAAGAATTGGATTAATACCTTTTCTGGTTCCTTGTGTTTGTTCACTCATATGTATTCACCTCTCTGTTATCTTAACAAAATATTGCTCTCGCCTCACAAAAAATCTAAAACAAATTAGATAAATAGTCAAAGAAAAACACAAAAAAACCCACCTACGATTAGGTGGGAAAAAATTTCAGTTTGCTTATATGAGCGATTTTGGTGGTGTTATTAGCAGCCTTATGCGATTCCTTTTGCAACAAATACCGCAATAAGAACGCCTGAACCAGAAGGTCTCAAATGTATTATCGTTGTTAAACCATCCACTTTTAACCATAAATAGTTTAGCGTTGTAAATCCGCAATTTCGGGACTGAACCCCTTTGTATAATTTCTTAGAATTTTTGATAAAAAATAGATAATTAATTGATAAAATTGGTCCATAGGATTGGAGGATAAAAAGTTGAAAAATACAATTTTAATCGTTGATGATGAACCAGATGTAGTCGATTTGCTAAAAGACTATTTTGATATAAATGATTATTTGACGCTAACAGCAAAAAACGGAACTGAAGCTATCAAACAAGCAGAAAAACAGCCAGAGTTGATATTACTTGACATTAATATGCCTGACTTTGATGGACTTGAAGTCTGCAAAAGAATCAGGGAATTTGTTTCTTGTCCAATACTGTTTTTGACAGCAAAAGCAGAGGATACTGACAAAATAAACGGCTTTGCTGTTGGTGGTGATGATTATATTGTGAAACCTTTCAGCATAGTTGAGCTAGGAGCACGGGTCGCAGCACATATAAGACGGGATCAGCGTCAAGTGAATAAAGATAAAGCAAAATTTGAAGATAGGCTTGTTATCAACTTTACAACAAAGGAAGTTCACTTTCAGGGTGAAAAAGTTACGCTAACCAAAAAGGAATTTGAAATTATTGAATTCCTTTCATTGAACAGCGGTCAGGTTTTTGATAAAGAACGAATTTATGAGAGTCTTTGGGGATGGGATAGTGAGGGGGATAGTTCTGTAATTGCAGAGCATATTCGAAGGATTCGAGCAAAGCTCTCTGCTGTTGGTTCTAAGCCCTATATCGAAACAGTATGGGGAGTGGGATATAAATGGGTAAGATAAAAAAAGCATTTCAGAATATGCCGATTTCTTTCAGTTTTATGATATTTATGCTTGGGTTTGGATTAATTGCTACCCTGCTGTCTGTTAAAACCTTGGAGTACACAGGAGGACTAGCTCTGGATCTTCAATGGTCATATTTACGTTCAGGAGTAGTACCTTATACTTCTGAGATAGATGAGTCCGGTGAAGTTATTAAAACTTATGACACAACAAATGTGACAGAATATTTTACACCCACAGATAAGCTTTTGTATATCATATATCAGGGACTTCCCTTTGTCTTAATCCCCATATTTGCTATTTGCTCTCTGGTTGGTGTTCCGTTGCTTTTCTATAAATTAAAGTTGAAAAAGCCAATGGAATTAATGATTTCTGGGGCTGAAAAAATATCAAACAATGATTTAGATTTTGAAATCGAGTATGATACTAAAGATGAAATGGGGAAGCTTTGCAACGCCTTTGAAAAAATGCGTTCCTCTTTGGATAAAAATAATCGTATCATGTGGAGAGCAATGGAAGAGCGAAAAAAACTGAATGCAGCCTTTTCTCATGATTTAAGAACACCTTTGACGGTCCTCCGTGGCTATACAGATTTTCTTATAAAATATCTTCCGGAGGATAAAATTTCAAAAGATAAAGTTCTTTCAACTATTACGACAATGAACAACCATATTCAACGGCTTGAATGCCACGTAACTAGTATGAATTCTATACAAAGATTAGAAGAAATCGAAGTTGTCCCCTACCCTATATCTTTTGATCATTTTAGTAGTCAACTGCAAGAAACTGCTAATATTTTGGGGAAAGACCAAAATATAGTGTTTGAGTCAAAAAGCAGTTGTTCAAATATAAATGTCGATATAAATTTGGTTACACAAGCCTTTGAAAACCTGCTTTCGAATGCAATTCGATATACAAAACAAAGGATTTCAATATCATGTGAGGCAGCTGATGAAATGCTTACAATTATAGTTGCCGATGATGGTGTTGGTTTTTCGCAAGAAGCTCTTCAAAGTGCAACTAAACCATTTTTTCGCGATAAAAAAGAACCCGACAAAGTGCATGTTGGATTGGGACTTAATATCTGTAAAGTTATTTGCGAAAAGCACGGAGGACAACTTGTTATAAATAATACATCAAATGGCGGTGCAGAAGTTTCTGCAACCTTTAAGTTGATAGACCACGCCGAAAAGTAGATAAAAAGTTGAATATTACACTTTATACTCTTCTTGTAATGACGAAAGATATTTCGTTTGAAACGAGGGGAGTTTTTATTTATGTCTACTTTATAAGGGGGGATACTCATTGAAGAACATTAAATTTATCGTTAGTTTTATTGTGATTATGATGGGACTGCTCATCATAGGAGAAAGCCATCAGCTTTATTTAAATAATTTTAATGCTGTGTTTTCTAATACAACCATGTATCTGCAAGAGAACACCACTGCTGATGAGATGTTTCAGGATATTCTAGATTCCGCAGAGCGTAATGACGTTGAGGTATTTGCACTCACTTCAAGTGTTAACAGCACATTACTTAAAGAGATCAATATTTATGGGAGTAAAGGTGTTGAAAAGTACATTAATGACTATCTAAAAATATTTGAAAAGGAATATAAAAGTCTTTTGTTGGGTACAACACAGGTGCATTTCTTTGATTTTAAAGATATTCCTAATATCGCAAATGTAAATGATTATAATGTCATTGGCAGCAAGGATAATGTTAAACAATTCAAAATAGATTTGATTGACAAGTATGCTGGAAATCATCCCAACGAAGGATATCCTGACAATGAGTCCTCGAAGAATACTTTCTTTATCTGGTTGCTCATCGATACCGTGATTCTTTTTCTGTCTTTTTATGATGTGATATTACAGAAAAAAGAAAACTTTATACGAGTATCATTAGGCGAACGAATCAGCAAAATCATTTGGAAAAACATTGTATTAGATACCGTTGTCTTTGGAGTTGTGTTTCTTATATCACTGTTGCTA
Source organism: Paenibacillus vandeheii (assembly GCF_030433635.1). Lineage (NCBI taxonomy): Bacteria > Bacillati > Bacillota > Bacilli > Caryophanales > Paenibacillaceae > Paenibacillus > Paenibacillus vandeheii. The sequence continues at coordinate 155,269 of NZ_JAROCD010000011.1, read as the reverse complement.
ATGTCCCATAATAGCAATGTATTTTTTCAGTTTTCGATTTCCTTAGCTATGTTTTTTGTATTGCTGGTTATAAACGCAGCCTTTTATTTTAATCTCTATTTCTATGATTTGAAAGAAGTTTTCTCCAATGTTAAAGTCCCGAAAAAGCTATTGGCTTTGAATTATGGGATGAAACTTATAACAGTCATTCTCACAGTCTTTATTATTTCCAGCAATATTGCAGCTATCTTTGAAGGATATACATTTCATAAACAACGGGCATTTTTCGAAGAACATTCTGGCTACTTTTACACTAATTTAGGCTATAAGCCCACTATGAATAGCGATAGTACCGATGATAGTAATGTTGAAAAGGATTCGGTAATGTATGAAACCTTTTACAGAAGGTTTTTTGAAAGATTTGATGCCACCACATTAGTGAATATCACTCAGTCACAAGAGGATGATACAATTTTAGCGAATAAAAATGCATTTGATTATTTGTTAGGTCAAATTGAAGAGCTTAAAGGTGCAGATTTGAAAAAGGATATCTACTTTATTCTTCCTAAAGATTTGTCTAAGGATAAAGATCTTATTGACCGGTTAAACCATCGGGTGAAGGTATATGAAGGGGATTTTTACCAGTATGACTTTGGCGTTATCTATTATGAGGATAATGTTGAGATCATTACTATTGATGAATTTTTCCTAAACGGCAGTGATCTTATTAAAAACCCGATTATTATCTATAACAATACAGTTGCGAATATTGCAAACTATCCAATAAATGAGAAGGATTTTAAGTCAACCTATCACCATGACATTATGTATAAAATATCTCAGAATGAGTTTGATTCATTTATTGAAGAGTATGGTCTGACGGATCAATTTCGTAGTATAACCAATGTACTGGAAAAATACGAATACCAATGGGATATTGTGAAAAGGGTTTTGTATATGAATGTGATTCTTAGTGTATTAGTGCTTATACTTGAACTGATTATTATCCATTCCATAATCCGATTGGAATACGAAGTCAATGCCATTGAACTATCCATTAAAAAGATCTTGGGGTACAGCATCATGGAAAAAAATAAGAAGATCCTTTTGATGACTATTACCAGCACTGTAATCAGTATTGTTGTAGCAGTTGCCATTGGTATTATAACAAATGTGGAGGAAGTTTACTATGTAGCTGTTGGAGGCTTGTTTATCTTAATACTAGAAGCGTCCGTAATATTGGCTTATATACGTAAAATAGAAGAATCAAATATACAGAAGATATTAAAAGGAGGTAGCTTATGATAAAAATTAAAAATTTATCAAAAGCTTTTGAGGACAAAGTTCTTTTTACCAATCTAAATCTAGACATTAAAGATGGTGAGTTTGTCATCTTTTCGGGTCCCAGTGGCTGCGGAAAAACAACCCTCCTTAATATGATTGGAGCCATTGAAAAAATTGATAGCGGTGAAATTTTGGTGGATGGTTTAGATATCAGTAAGAGGAAGAACCAGGTACAGTATTTCAGGAATAAGATCGGATTTCTCTTTCAAAACTTTGCCCTTGTTGATAATAGAACTGTCGCGGAGAACTTAAATATGGTTCGGAAAGACTCAAAGAACGATATAACAATAGAGGCAGTTTTAGAGATAGTTGGACTAAAAGATAAGGTGAATAAAAAGGTTTACACTCTATCAGGAGGAGAACAGCAGAGAGTTGCATTAGCTCGCCTTGTGCTTAAAAAAAGTGATGTCATTTTGGCAGATGAACCAACTGGTTCTCTCGATAAGAAAAATGCAGAGACTGTACTCGACATTTTAAAACATCTCAATAAACAAGGTAAAACGGTTATACTCGTTACACACGATGAAGACATTAAAAAACAAGGAAACAGGGTGGTAAATCTATGAAACTAATGAAATTAAATAGGAAAAATATTCTCATAATTATTGTATCAATATTTGCCCTTTGGAATTTGAGTTGGTTTTTAATCACTTCTATCAAATATCATAAGTTTGTAGAAGTTGTTCCTAAAAATGAATTTGGTGTACATTTACTAAAAAAAGATGATGGCTACATCTATAGTATAAAAAAACCAGGTTATTTAAGTTTTACTGGAAATTTGGCAATTTCTAATGATGATGACCAAGAATCTTTAATTATATGGCCATTAATAACTGGTGGATATGAGTATGGTTTCAGCATACAGAAGGATCGAGAAACCTATGAGTTCTACGTTGATGATGATGATAATATGAAACCGATAGATGAAAATGACCCAGCTGCAATCGAAAAGATGGAAGAATATAAGCTTGAATTGGAAGAGTTACTTTCTAAAGCAAAAGAAATGTGGCAGTTATAATAATTGGCGCTTAAATCGGTTAGGAAGAAATATGCAGCTTTTAATAAAAAAACATTGGTGGCAATAGAACAATCGTTACAGTATTGGGATCTTCCAGATCAACTTTTTATTGATATCTAGAAAAATAAATAAATTTACTTGCGAAAGGATGTGGAAAATATGGCATCAAGAGGGAAAGAACTACTTACAACCGATCAAAGAGTAGAATTTGTACGAATTCCAGCTGATTTGACCGAACGTGAACTAGAAATCTATTATACTTTCTCACAATATGACCTTGAAATTATTAAACAACATAGAAGAGACCATAATCGTTTAGGATTTGCTGTCCAATTATGTGTTTTGCGTTTTCCTGGATGGTCCCTCTCAGATGTTGAACCCATTCCCGATTACGTAATCCAATACATCGCAAGACAAATAAATGCAAATCCCAAATCGTTTTCTTTATATGCCCAACGGGACCCAACTAAACATGAGCATATGGAAAAAATCCGACAAGTGTATGGTTATCAGAACTTCTCTTCTAGTAAATATCGCGAAGCATCACAGTTTTTATTGCAACATGCCCTACAAAATGAGAATTCTATTTACCTACTTCGTACCGTTCAAGACAAACTACTAAATCAAAAAATAATACTTCCTGGCATAACTACTATAGAGCGACTTGTTTGGGAAACCCGTCGGAGGGCAGAGGAAAAGATTTTTATTTCTTTAACCAAGACCCTTTCAGACTGGCAAAAGCAAAAAATGGATAAACTTATCGACCCCTTCGTGGAAAGCAGGAAAACCCCATTAGCATGGTTAAGAGAACTTCCCGGCCAGTCATCACCTGATGCCTTTTTAAAGGTAATAGAGCGTTTGGAATATATTCGGGATTTGAAGCTTCCGACAAATATAAATGAAGTGCATCCCAATCGATTGCTTCAATTATCACGTATCGGAGCACGTTATGAACCCCATTCATTTCGTAGGTTTAAGGAAAATAAGAAATACGCCATTCTTGTAGCATACCTAGTGACACTCAGTCAGGACTTAATTGACCAGGCAATTGAAATTCATGATCGGCAAATGATGATTTTACAATCCAAAGGTCGCAAAACTCAAGAGGAAATACAACAGGAAAATGGTAAAGCAGTTAATGAAAAAGTCGTTCATTTTGCAGATATTGGGGCTGCGCTTATTCAAGCACGAGATGAAGGGCTTGATCCATTTAGCACCATTGAAAAGGTAATGCCTTGGGATAAAATCGTTACTTCAGTTGAAGAAGCAAAAAAACTAGCCCGGCCGATGGATTATGATTACCTTGACTTGCTAGAAAATCGATTTACTTATCTGAGAAAGTATACGCCTGCTCTTCTTAAATCTCTAGAATTTCGTTCTACAAAAGCAGCTGAACCATTATTACGTGCATTAAAAACATTGAACGAGATGAATGAGTCCGGAAAAAGAAAAGTTCCAGAAGGGTCTCCATTAGATTTTGTTCCAAAACGATGGCAAAAGCATGTGTACGATGAGGAAGGAACAATTAATCGACATTATTATGAAATGGCTGCCCTAACGGAATTAAAAAATCATATTCGTTCAGGAGATATATCTGTAGTCGGTAGCAGGCTCCATAAAAACTTCGAGGAGTACCTTATTCCTAATGATGAATGGACAACAACCAATCTTAAAGAAACTAGACTAGCAGTTCGTTCATCAGCAGAGGAATACCTTGAGGAAAGAAGGAAGGCTCTAGCTCAACGCCTTACAGGGGTTTCAAATAAGCTTGATGATCTTGAAGGAGTAAATATTGAAAAAGCAAAACTTAGGGTGGATCGTTTGGAAAAGGATACCCCGGAAGAAGCACGAAACTTCAGTTTATCCTTATATAACATGCTTCCAAGAATTAAGCTCACTGATCTTTTAATGGAGGTAGCGCAATGGACAGGATTTGACGAAATGTTAATACACGCTTCCACCAATCGGCCTCCAAAGGGAGAGGAAAAGGTCATTCTGATGGCTGCACTCATGGCAATGGGAACGAATATTGGATTGACAAAAATGGCAGATGCAACGCCTGGAATTACCTATCACCAAATGGCTAATGCTGCACAATGGCGCCTATATGATGATGCTATAAATAAAGCTCAGGCAATTCTGGTAAATTTCCAGCATAAGCTTTCTCTATCAGCATATTGGGGAGATGGAAGCACCTCCTCATCAGATGGAATGCGAGTACAAGTTGGTGTTTCATCGCTGTATGCTGATGCTAATCCTCATTATGGCACAGGTAAAGGAGCAACCATTTACCGTTTTACAAGTGATCAATTCTCCTCTTTTTATACAAAAGTCATTAATACCAATGCAAGAGATGCTGTACATGTCATTGATGGGTTGCTTCATCATGAAACGGAATTAAATATTGAGGAGCATTATACTGATACGGCTGGTTATACCGATCAAGTTTTTGGTTTAAGTCATTTGTTAGCCTTTCGTTTTGCACCAAGGCTTCGTGATTTAACCGATGCTAAACTATACACAATTCAAAAGCCAAGTGATTTTCCCGAAATTGAAAGTTTACTTCGTGGGCGAATTAACACAAAGATTATTCAAGAGAACTTTGATGATGTGCTCCGTTTAGCCCATTCTATTCGAGAAGGTAAAGTTTCTGGTTCGCTTATGATGGGGAAATTAGGGTCATATGCAAGGCAAAACAAGTTAGCTACTGCTTTGCGAGAAATGGGAAGAATAGAAAAAACCATTTTTATCTTGGATTACATATCTAATGAAGCACTACGTAGGCGTATCCAACGAGGATTAAATAAAGGGGAAGCTATGAATGGTTTGGCAAGAGCATTATTCTTTGGAAAACGGGGTGAGTTACGGGAAAGGGGATTACAGGATCAGCTTCAACGCGCAAGTGCTTTAAACATTATAATTAACGCAATTAGCGTATGGAATACCGTATATCTAACCGAAGCAACAAAATTGTTGAAAGAAAAAGGAAATTTGCGAGAGAACTTATTAAAGCATATTTCGCCACTAGGATGGGAACATATCAATTTTCTTGGAGAATACACCTTTGATATGAAGAAAATAGCAAATTTACATTCGCTGCGCCCTCTTAATCAATAAAAATAAAAGCCGATGATTCCTTAACGTAGGGAAATTCGGCTTTCTTCATGTCGAAATTTGCTTAGCGTATGTTTTGCGCTTTTAGTTGGTGGGACCCCTGAGAATAATAGAAGTGTTTCCTTTAGTAACAATGAAACCACCGGTACCGAAAGCAAGTGAACTCAAAAAAGACTCGTCATCAAGTACCAGTGGGAATTCCGGATTTTCCGACATGTTGAAACAAGCGATTGTAGCAACAAATTCACATCCAATACAAGATCGAAGAAATGATATCAAGAAAAAGTACTTGTAGAGGATACATAAAAATTAAAGATCTATGAAGGAGTACAAATGTATGCAAACGACAACAAAACCAACAAACGCTATGGAGCAAATATCATCCTTAATAGCTCAAAAAAAGAACATCCTTTTGATTACTGAAGATGGTAAAGGTGCAACCAGCCTGCTGTATTCCCTTGCCGCATCCAACGCTAAAGTAGGATTTAGAAGTTTGGTGATTGAGGATCACCGACCAGCTGTATACGTCCCTAACTCGGATTCTATTCTATTCACTGCATCTAACAGCAAACAAAAGTCATCTTTATTTGATCAAGCGCTTTTACTACGTGCGGATTATTTATACGTGTCTGAATTAAGAGGAACGACTGAGATAAGCAAATATTTTGATCTGATAGGAAAAGGAATGAAGGGATGCATGACTACTCTGGTAGCTAAGAATCCAGAACATGCAATCAGAAAACTCAGTAGATTATTTAATCTATCCTACGTAGATGATCTTAGCCAAGAAGATATGCTTTTCAATCAGCGCTGGCTGGCATCGAATCTTCATTATATTGTTTCAGTTCGTCATGTTCAGTCATTCACCCAAGCATGCACTATTGATGACATCACCTCGGTAACTAGCGATCAAACCGGAAAAATTAGATTTCAAAGCATTATCTAAAATAGGAGGATTTAGTATGAAAATCACAGAGAAGAGCCTCGTTTTTGTTTTGCTTGGCGGATTCTTGTTGTTTAATTCAACCTATACTGTACAAGAAAAAGAAGTAGCAGTTGTGACGACATTCGGAAAGGTAACAAATGAGAGTACTCAAGGGTTACATCTAAAATGGCCATGGCCGATTCAAAGTGTAGAGAAAGTTGATGCGAACAAGACACATCGTATTGAGATTGGATTTAGGCAGGATGGGGACAAGGCTGTCTCAGTAGAAAGCGAAGCTCTCATGATCACTGGTGATGAGAACATCGTTTGGGCTGATGCGATCGTAGAATACAATATCTCGAATGCAAAAAACTACTTATATAACACTGATAGTCCTGAGAATTTCCTCGGTAATGCTACCGTAGCCGCGATCCGCAGCGTAATTGGTAGCAAAAAACTGGATTATGTTATCACAGAGGGCAAAACGGAAATCCAGGCAGAGGTAAAAGAATTACTGATTGCTTCAAACGACCTGTACAACACAGGAATACATATTCTCGATGTCAAATTCCAAGACATTGAACCGCCTGAGGGAGAGGTTTCCAAAGCGTTTGTTGCTGTTACCGATGCTAGAGAAGAGAAGAATACAAAGATTAACCAGGCAGAAAAACACCGCAACCAAGTAATCCCTCAAGCCAGAGCAGCTGCCAATGCTGCTAAGGAACAGGCCCTCAGTGAAAAGACAGAACGCATCAATGGTGCAAAGGGGGATGTAAAGGAGTTTAACGCCATTTATGAGGAATACAAAAAAAATCCCCAAATCACAAAAAAGCGATTGATCCTGGAGACCATTGAGAAAGTCTACCCCAAAGCCAAGATCTTTATTGTTGATGGGAATGGCCAGACGGTCAACTATCTCCCTTTAACTGATTTGACTAAAAAATAAAGTGAATAGAGAGGAGTACCTCGCTTGAACGTTACCTTCAAATTCTCATATAAATCATGGTTCCTTCGGTTGACGATCATTTTGATACTGGGCGCCTTCGTCATGATGTCACTATTTACTTTCAAAGTAAAAGAAAACGAATATGCAGTCGTTACAAGGTTTGGTGAAATTGTACGTGTCCAAAATGCTGCTGGGTTAAAGCTGAAGGTTCCCCTCATCGAAAAAATAACTCGACTTCCTAAAGAGCAAAAAATATATACATCTAAATCTACTTCTATTCTTACTAAAGATAAAAAACCCATGATGGTGGACAATTATACGGTATGGAGAATTAGTAGTGTAAACAAATTTTTGAAAAGTGTACAGACAGTAAAATCCGGCGAAGAACGGATTGATGCTGCAGTGTACAATACTGTACGAAGAAAACTCTCGGAATCTGAATATGGTGCCATCATTAATACATCACTACAAAAGAATGCTTCGGGATCCCGGAACGATCTGAACGCTAGTATCACGACAGAGGTAAGAAACCTTATGGAAGAGAACTACGGGATTTCCATTGTGGATATCAAAATAAAGACGACTGATCTTCCAGAAGAGAATAAACAAAGTGTTTATAAACGAATGATTTCAGAAAGAGATTCTATAGCAGCAAATTACCTTAGCGAAGGGGAAGAAGAGGCTAAGAAAAAAACCTCTGAGGCAGACCGGGAAGCAAGGATTATTGAATCTGAAGGCAATTTGGTAGCTCAAAAGACCCTTGCAGAGGGTGAACAAGAAGCAGCTCGAATTTATAATGAAGCGTACAGCCGAGATACAGAGTTTTATGACCTATATCGTACACTCCAATCCTATGTGACCTCACTACAAGGTGAACCTGTTATTATGATCCCTGCAGATTCGCCATATGCTAGCATTCTCACGGGTAAAACAAAATAAGTTCTTGGCATAAGGGATTTTAAAAGTAGGGTGCTGCACTCTACTTTTTTCACTTTAATGATAGTGAAAAGAGAAGTAAATGACAAGACGCATAAATGTAAATCATGATATACATTTTGCTGGCCAAATGGTATACTTTGTTTACATAGATGGATAAGGGGGACTTGGGTTGAAATTAAAACAGATAGCAGGTGGATTCTTACTTAGTCTCACACAAATCATAGTATTACTCGTGGTGGCGATCGGTTTCATGAGAATAACTGATGTGAATTTTAATTTAGAGATTAACCTGGATTGGTGGGTTCTTACTATTATCATTGCTGCAGTCTTCATCCATATGGTAAGTCATATTTATATTTTCAGTGCACCTGAGAAACGAGACCTTCACTAATGGGGATTCTTTATTATATTTACGGAATTTTTGGAGTTTCTATTCCAATTCTCGTATTTTGTGGAATTGTTCATGCAGCAGCTGCATGTGGGATAGATCGCTTAGCTACGATCAGAATCAAAGACTTCTCTTGGGGAAGGAAGGTTTTATTAATAGGTCTTTTTATTTTACCCCTATGTTTGGCAATAGGATTGGGGTGGTCAAAACTGAACATCCATGATCATTTGTTTGAAATTTTAGTTCTATCAATTCTACCAATAAGTTCTGTGCTATTTGTATACACGGGATCACTTCTAATGAAGAATGATGATTTCGGATCTGGATTTACACAGTTTGTAATGGGAGTTACAGGCTTGATTTTTGTTTTCATCATATAAATATAATAAGACGATGTAAGGAACACTTAAGATAAGGATTTATCGATTTGGTTGCATGAAATTCTTTAAACAACGTATTATCAATATATTTGTAAAAATTGATAACGGATTTATGATTAAGATCGGAGGATTGAATATTGAATCTTACAAGTATTATTGATAAGACAAGTGGACCTCTTGTACTGGAGAAAAGGCATGATTATTTTATATTAACTTTCCCTAGGGATACAATAGTTGATTGGACTTCAACTACTGAACTCATCATCGACCTCTTTTATCGGTTTCTCTGGTCATATAGTATTGACGAGGATAAAACTATAGGTGAATATTCGTCACACCTAACCATGTTTGGATTTGTCCAGCCTTTGCTTAATACACATCTTCTTACCAAGGAATTAGAATTTTGGGGCTTCCTATGGAAGGTTATTAGTGGTCGAAAAAGTAGCAATGGTTCGAGTTCGCAGATTATGGATTCTTACGACCTTCACTCGATGATTAAAGGGCTGACTACTTTTAAATTTCACAAATCTACACCAATAAATCTGAAAGAATTTAGTGAATCTGTCCTTAATGTGTTAAGTGAGAATTTAATCTATCAAACAAAAATGTACCCTGATCTCGCTACCTTAACAAAGAAACACAACGCTTGGATTAGTAATAAATTTCTATATTAAAGTGTTGCTATAGTCACACAATTGTGTTGCACAACAAAATCTTTATACGAATAAATAGGATGGAGTGGTATAAATGAGCAACAATGTCCAGGATCTCTTTTTAAATCAATGTCGGAGAGAGAAAGTGAAAGTGACCCTCTTTCTGGGCAATGGTGTACCAATGATGGGTAAAATCATACACTATGATGCTTACTCCATAGTCATTGAAGTTGAGAAAGGCGGTTACCAAGCTTTTATTTATAAGCATGCTATTCTTTCAATTGTTCCTGTATTTGCTGTAGGTATCACTGCAAGGCAAAATTGCAATGTTGAGCATAATTCAAACGATCTATTATCGCATTGCCTAATGAAAAAGATACCAGTCGAACTGTACTTAATTAATGGGAAAAAGATGACTGGCACGATATCTCATTATGATAAATACTCTCTTGTTTTAAACTCTCCAGATCGAAAGCAAAATTTTATTTTTAAACATGGCGTCTCTACAATTCTACCAAGCGAAAAAGTAATTCTTACTGCAGCAAAACCTATATGACATTGATAATGGCATTAGAGCGTAGATTATATTTTCAGTTTTTGAATGTTCTCAAGGAGGATTATTTACCAATCCTGTTTACAAAATTCTGGGTTCGATATAATATGAAGAGAGTAAATCAATTTGTAGCTTATCTCATTTAGCAAAATTCAAATTTGTGTACATGCATTTCATGAAGACAAAAAAATGAAATTTTGTAACGATGGACTCATGAGTACGAATTCATGTGGATTTGAGAAAAGTGGTTGTTCAACTTACTACATAGTAATGTTGAAAGCAACGGTGACAAAGGTATTTATTTAGTAATTCATGGTTTATTTTAAAAATACATAATTTCCTTAAGTGGAATTTCAAGAGAGCACATTCATTAGAATGTTGCTCTTTTTTTATTTTTTTATAGAGAGGCTTCTAGCAACGAACAAAATAATAATCTTTTTCATGGAGGTTTTATAATGAAAATGAAAAACAACCTGCTTAAAGTAACAGTCCTCATCCTTACCCTAAGCGTACTCTATGGATGTGGAAACAATGATTTCCGCTCTGAGATCGAATATTCTGATCTTCAGGTAGGCGTCTTGTCAGATATCAAAAGGGATATGGAATCAAATGATTATTCTTCGACTCCTACAGACCTAATAGAGTTAAAACAGGAGATCGATGCACAAAATATTGCTGCAGATCCTGGAATAACCTTACCTACAAAGATACAGAAAAACCTAGACTTATTGCAGAGGAACCAAGTTAAGCTAGATCTACAACGACTTGAAGGATTAGCAGGCCAATCATTAGGGGCATCAATGTACGCTAAAGAAAAGCTGGATGCGTTGAATGGAGACACTAAACATGAGAGAGAAATCTACCAAAACAAGATCGAACGAGAACTCGCGAATGTAACAGCTTTAGTAGACAGTATCGGAAGATCTAAAAAGCTGGATTTCGATGAACTCCAAGCTAAAACGGAGATGATCCATCAAACGCGTACCGAGATTCGTCAGTGGGGCTCAGTTCAAGGGCATTCCATCGCTGTCTTGAATGCTGCTGAGGAAATACTGGCAGCTGCAGAAAAACGTATAGTTCAAGCGAGACAAGACATGAGTTTGATTGAGCAAATTATTAAGCAACATCAAGAGCAAATAACAGCAATTTTAAACCAAATTGGATAGCAGCCGATTTCAAAAGCATTGAAAGAGCAGAGGGGTAGTTACCTTCTGCTTTTTACTATTTTATAGGGGAGATCAATTATGAACCGTTTATTTATTCAAGAGCCTTATTGCAAAGACGACCTTATCTTACTAGCAGGGACTGAAAAAAAAATACGAGCTGTTGTAGGTGTAAATCTGGAAGAACTCATCTCGAGTGATGAGGCTTCATTCAAGGAGCTTTTATCCAAAAAGGTAACCACGGCAGCCGGGTTCACTATAATGTCTTGCAATATGGCCGGCATTCTAAACGAAGAACTCTTAATCGAGGTTATAGGGCATGTAAAAGATATACGTGAAAGTTTCACTCAACTCCATATGTTGAAACTGGAGCAAGAGCTGGAAATGAACCATATACATGATCCAGATTGGGAGAAGAAGATTTTAGCTATTTTCCAAGATGCTCTGGATAACGGGTACAGTAGTATCTGGCAGCCTGAAGAAAATGAACTAGCCAGACTCTCTTCATTTATAACGTCCTTCTGCGAAAGACAAAATATTGATTATAGTCTCGAGATTGAAAACGTAAGTAGTTTAGCTTACTTGGTCTTTACGGATGAATTATCTAAAACATTCAAGACTAAAGTAGGTAAGCTGGTCACGTTTGATGGAGATGCTTTACTCATGAAATCATTTCTTCTCAAGGGTACTTTCCCTTCGGTAATTCTAGAGAATACAGAGGATCACCAGCTGAAACGGATATCGATCCCACAATACTTAAAAACGCTCGATAACAATTAAACATAATGGAGGAAACCAATAATGATTCAAATGACTGGTCTTGATGAGATGTGTAGAGATTTTGCAACAAAAGCTGCCCAAAAGATAGACATCGTAACCGTGATACAAGACTTCCTAGTATTACGCCAATCGGGTCAACATTTCTATTCGTTCTGTCCCTTCCATGATGACTCGAAAGCAACTTTTATTGTGGACCAAAGAGAACAATCTTTCAACTGTCCTGTATGCGGAAAAATGGGCGACTACTATGATTTTTTATCTACTATGGCTAAGAAATCAAAACCGGATTCTACTGCAACCGAAGTTATAAAGCAGATCCAGGAAGATTATATTGGCGAAAACTACAGTCACCTCCTGCGTAAATCATCGGAACGCTTTAATGAGGTGAAATCGATGTACGAAGCCCACGATTACCTGGCTAATGTCTATCATGAATATTTGCTGAGTAGTAATGGGAAGTTAGCCTTAACCTACCTCACAGAAAAAAGGGGAATCACGCTCGAAGCTATCAAGGAATTTAATATCGGATATGCCCCTGACATCAATGGGTTCGCTACCGAAAGCCTGCAGGCTGCAGGTTTTAACTTAGCTTTAATGTTGGAATGTGGTTTGGTCGGCCGAAATGATAATGCCGGAAAATATTATGATTATTTCCGAGGTAGAATTGTCTTTCCAATCTATGACACAGATTCGAAGGTAGTTGGTTTCGGCGGCAGAGCAATGAACGATAAGATAAAACCGAAGTATCTGAATACGAAAGAAACACCAATCTTTAAAAAGAGCGAACATTTGTACAATTTTAATAGAGTAAAAGGTCAGATCTCAGAAGACACAAAATTAGTGTTCTTTGAAGGATACGTAGATGTTGTGGCAGCCTGGCAATCTGGTTGTAAGACTGGCGTTGCTTCCTTGGGGACCTCTGTATCCAACCACCATTCTCGTATGGTTAGTGAATATACAGATCAAGCTATTATATGTTTTGACGGTGATCTCGCCGGTCAAAAAGCAACTTCAAAAGCAATTCATAATCTGCAGCGTTATGGGATTCGTCTCTGGATCGCACACATGCCTCAAGATTTAGATCCTGCAGATTATATTGAGAAATTTGGCGATAAGTCTTTTAAAGAATTAGTTCAAACACCTCTATCCATAGTAGAGTACTACTTCCGAAAAAGCATTGGTCTCGTTAGAACAGGTGATTTCTTATCTTTTAAAACAGCGTTGGATAAATATATTTTCTCTATTGAAATGTCAACGAACTATTTAAGTGACGTAAGGAAAAGTGAACTTACTACTTACTTCCATCAACGATTCTAATCTGGGAATTTACTCAAACTATATACCAATCAGTTTAGTCTAGAGAGAATTGAATTTAAGTCAAGAAGACACTATCCAGGAGGTAATTGAATTGGGAAACTTTTTGAAAGCATTGGATGAAGTCATCCTAGCATGGTCTCACCTTGGTGATGAATGGGATAAAATCGAGGAAACTTTCAGTGTTCAGCTTGCCGGGGGATATCCCTTTGAAAAGGATTATCGTGAAGTAGTCTTAGATTTATTGAGTTGGAAAGAAAGGATCAACAACTTATAGATAAGTTAACTCACAATCTCGAAGGTCTCCATCACTAATATTATCTCTGAGAAGTTCAAGAGGCGGATTGTTTTTAAATTATATCAACGAGTAGCACCGAACTTAGAGAAGATTAATTACAAAGGAGATAATTGATAGGGAAGAGCAATTTGCAGCATCAAAAAAATTATAATAGCAGTCTATAAGGAGTGAAACAGTAATGGCCAACTATCAATTTAAGACTGGAGATACTGCATATTTAACTTTGGGTGTTAACACAAGCAGATACAGTAATTCTAAATATGTCGAAGGAGTAGTAACTAAAGTTGGTAGGAAATACGTAACCGTTAAGATTGGTTATCAGGAATACCAATTTGATGTTACAGATGAACTAAGACAGAAAACAGAATATGCAGCAGACTACTATTTGTATGAATCGCTAGATGATCTTTTAGATAAGACAAAAAGATCCGAATTAGCCGTTAGGCTTAGTGTATTTTTCTCAAGTCCGTCGTCACTTGAAATGAAGTTAACACTTGAGCAAATGCAACGAATTGATGCAATAATAAACGAATAATGCAACTTTAAAAATAAGTTAAACGGTTCTAGTCGATCAGGATTGTCATTTAGACACACTTGGAGCATACAACTCCAGGTGTGTTTTTTGTATTTATGGATCATAGTTGTAATTTAAAGATTTGATTTTATGATAGTCGCAGGTTTAATTTAAGTCTTTGCCCTGGTTCTCAAAATATAGTTAAGGCATGAAATAAATAAGAAAGGAGTGTATTAGCATAGCTACAGTAAAGTTATCCCAATTACCAAACGCAATACAGGTTTCTTTAAATGTGAATTGCTTATGTGGAACAAAGATGACAATCTCTCCACCTGTAGATATTCAAGAAATGCCTGAAGATAAACGATCATTTTACTTAACTTGTGCTTATTGTGAACGTTCAATCGGGAAATTTGAAATTGTACTTAACTAACGAAACATTCTTTTATTAGGATAAAGTCTAAATTAGAAAATAAAGTGGGAGCAGACTTGCGGCCTCCCAAAAAAGGAGAATACATGATGATGACGGCACAGAATATTCTCGCCAAATTGGAAGCTTATGAAGACTCCGCATATGAAGGTGGAATCGGTGTTGATTGGCTAGCTGAAATTGGTGAGGGCTTTAAGTATTATGTACGCGAATGTATTGAAAACGATGTACCTGTTTCAATGCAAGGTTTTTATAAAAAAATTGATCAAATGGCGTCTGAAAGAGGGCTTTAATAAGGAGGAGATGTTGATGAAGCGTTGCATTGAGCGGAAATTTAGGTAAGTTTGGGGAGGGAGAAGCATGCAGGCTAAGGAAATGAGCAATCAGCAACTTGACCAGGCGCTAGCTGAATTGACGAATTACGAGGGATTAGAGAATTACGATACACCGTGCTACTCATACGAGCCTATTGCTTCAATTGAAATTCAAGCAAAAGCAATAGCGTACGATGCTGAAACTTACGTAAGAAATTTAGGGAGAGTAGTCTGTGATTGGTCACCTGAAAAATTCAACTGTAAATCGGTTGCTGAGTTATTGATGGCAAATCCTCGACAGAGAGCAGAAGCGGTATACATGACACTAATTGAGACGCAGAGTTCCTGACATTTTTGAAAAAACAGATTTTTGCTTCCTAAAAATACTGAGTTCGAATTACATTAAAGCTTATATAACAAACATAATCGAACGGGATCCACACGCTTAAGCCAGACAGTGCTTAAGCGTGTTTTTGTGTTCAGTTCATCAAGTTGTCATTTTTCGAAATGGGCTTACGATGTAATCGTCATAAATAAAAGGAAGAAAGGTGATCGAATTGCAACTTGTTCGTGAGGATTGGAAGTTATTCAGAAATATTGATACCTTGTGTCAGAAGGCTGGTGTTCATCGAAGCTTTATTCCCCAGTTGGTCGTGAAGGAACTAGTAGATAATGCTCTTGATGCAGCAGGTGATTGTGAATTGGAATTGGTTGATAGCTATAGTTTTAAAGTAGTAGACAACGGAGTAGGAATGGATCCCGAATGGCTGGAACAATATTTTTCAATCAATCGTCCGATGATCTCTTCGAAGCTCCTAAGAGTACCATCACGCGGTGCCCTTGGTAATGGCTTAAGGGTAGTAACAGGTGCAGTTATCTCGACGAACGGCTATATCATTGTTACTACTCGAGGAGAGAAGTACAAAATCATCCCGCAAGACGATGGGACAAGTGTTAAGGAATTTCTTGGTTATGACGAACATCAGGGAACATCCATCTTAGTACGATTGGGTCTGTCCATTAACGAAAATACTTTGATTTGGGGTAGATTGGCCATTCAGTTCTCTAAAGGGGGCGAGATGTACAAAGGGAAATCGTCGCCATACTGGTATACATCAGAAGCATTTTTTGAACTTGTTAATTCTGCTTCTATGACCCTTAGAGAGTTTTTAGGGTTGTTTGGTGCTACGGCTTCCAAAACAAAGGAGCTGATGAACTCAGTACATGAAGAAATCGGTTATGACGATTCCATAACTACAGCTGAAGTAGACTTTAATTCTGCCGATGAGATATTGAGTATACTGCGTAGAAACATCAAAAAGGTTCCCCCTCGAAAACTAGGCGGAGTAAACCGAAACTTTGGAGATACTCAATATCACAAGACCTATAGCTCTTTTAAACTTACTTCGATACGAGGAAGACATCATGCTGAAATACCTGTCGTTGTAGAGGCATGGGTTGTGAATAATGGTGATGCAGATGGAGAAAGAATAGAACAGTCGAGCATTAACATCCTAGTAAACAAAACTCCAGTGGCTGCAGATTTAAGAGTTTCTACCAAGCAGGCAACCTCTGATATATACGGAGGTGGGTTGTACATTACATTGAGATCGAGACCCACGAACTTTTACGTGAATGTAAGCACACCACATCAACCTATTAAATCAGATGGTAAGGAGCCAGATTTCCGACCATTCTCAGACGCTATCGAACAAGCATTGAAGAAGGCAGTAGCCAAAGTCAAAAAGTATAATCAATCTCTAGCTTCTGCCGGCCATAATGAGCGAGAAGTCATTATACTAAACTTAGATAGCGCTATTGAAAAGACAAGTGGAGATGGGAAATATATATTTAGTCAGCGGCAATTATATTATGCTATTCGCCCTTACATAATGGAGGCATTCGGCGGTAAACAGCTGAACTATAACTACTTCTGCCAAGTTATAACGGAGTATGAAGCATATTACGGAAATATAGTAGGAATGTATAGGGATCCAAGAGGAACCTTGTATCACCCACATACCGGAGAAGAAATACCACTTGGAACTATAGCGGTCCAGAATTATAACAGACCTCAGTGGACGTTTAACAAAATTATATTTATAGAGAAAGAGGGGTATTTTGCAAGCCTTAGGGACGTGGGATTTCCGGAGAAATATGACTGTGCCTTACTGTCATCGAAAGGATATGCCTCAAGAGCAGTGAAAGATTTGTTTGACTTATTAGGAGAAACGGATGAAGAGATTCAGTTCTTTTGCATTCATGACGCGGACGCTGCAGGTACTAAAATATTTGAAACACTTCAGGAAGCAACTTTAGCTAGACCAGGTCGGAGGGTCAAAGTTATCAATTTAGGTTTAGACCCGGACGAAGCGGAGGAACTTGGGCTACAAGTAGAAACGTTTGAAAGCACCAAGTATAGACCGGTTGCCGATTATGTTTCTTACGAATGGAGAGACTGGTTACAGTCCAATCGGGTTGAGCTTAATGCTATGACTACCCCGCAGTTTATTGATTGGCTTGAAGAGAAAATGGAGGCCCATGGCGTAGGAAAAGTTGTTCCAACTTCCAGAGTACTCTCTACTGAACTTGATCTACATGCTGAACGTGTAGTTAGAGAACGCCTGATTCAACAAATACTAGATGAAAACCACTTTGATCAACGGGTTGTTGAAAAGATGAATACAGTACAATCCGAATTGGATACGGCTAAGGGCGGAATTAATGAAACGGTCCGATCCATGTTGGAAGATAACCCTCAGAATTTGTGGAATGTCCCTGTTCAACAGATTGCCAACAAGATTATTGATATGGTTTGAGCAACCATAAGTGTTAGCCTCTCAGAAGGGTCTGAGGGGCTTTTTTTCCTTATATATCAAGAAAATTACCCAAAGGGGGATAAAAATGTACCCGATAAGAAACTTACGAAACCCTAGCATTTTTAGTATGATTATTCATGTAGAACGGTGAACGGCAATGAGCGGTTTAACCGAAAAATCACATATATGGAGGAATGAAAGAAATGTTTCAAGCTGCAAAAACAAAAGTTACAAACTGGATGAAAAACGAACAATCCGCATCTCTTACGACGGAAAACGGAATGTTGATGTTGGGCGGGATCGCCCTCGCAGTAGGTGTAGGCTTCTTGGTATCCCAATACATGCGTGACTCGAGCAATACAGTACTGACCAATATGGACACAGTCGCTGCAGGCGGTATCGATCCGGATACAAATCCATCAGGTACACCAGACGGCTGGGTTCGCCAATAACAAACTGATACTTTCTGGAACATACTTTGGTGCGTTGAGAGATTCTCTGAAGCCCCTAGTTGTATGATCATGGCGAGCAACAGAATAATAATTCGTTTAACAACGAGTTGATTGTATTTACTTTCGTTAGGATTTGGACCAAGGATGATTATTAGAATTCAATGGAGGTGAAGAAGTTCATGAGCAAAAAAATCATCAAGTGGATGAAGAACGAACAATCCGCGTCTCTTACGACTGAAAACGGAATGTTGATGTTGGGCGGGATCGCCCTCGCGGTAGGTGTAGGCTTCCTGGTATCCCAGTACATGCGTGATTCAAGCAATACGGTATTGACCAACATGGATACAGTTGCTGCAGGTGGTATCGATCCGGATACTAATCCGTCTGGTACGCCAGATGGCTGGATTCGTCAGTAATGCAATAGGAACAGTTCACTAGTCCGTTTCAGCCGATAAATGCATTTCTGGGACGGTATATTCAAATGAGATCTGTGATGCTGTTGTACGTCCTAAGAAAGTGCAACTTACTGAAATGAATAAGATTCTATACAGCAGGAGGTGAATAAGTTCATGAACCAAAAAATCCGTAACTGGATGAAAAACGAACAGTCCGCATCCTTGACGACTGAAAATGGAATGTTGATGTTGGGCGGGATCGCCCTCGCAGTAGGGGTAGGCTTCCTGGTCTCTCAATACATGCGTGACTCCAGTAACACAGTTCTCACAAATATGGATACAGTCGCTACCGGCGGCATCGATCCGGATACAAACCCTTCTGGAACCCCAGATGGCTGGATCCGCCAGTAAAACAACCCAAAGAGCACCTTCCTTCGAAGGTGCTCTTTTAAAATCAAATGATAAAGGAGAATCAAACTTTTCCAATGTTTACTCTCAATAAACAAATGACTCAGAAGGTAACGATATGGGCGCTCATCTTGATGATCTTATGCACAACAGTTTATCAACCAGGCAAGGCAGCAGCTGCCACATCCATCGTGTTTGAAGGGAAGACTTTAAGTCTCCGTTTAAATACATCTGCTGCAGGATATCGATACGATTTACTTGTCAATGGTACTGTAAAGAAGACGATTGGTGATGGGGTGGGAGATGTTGAAAACCCCAATATCTACTTAGAGGAACTAATTAATACAATTGATCCCCAACTCGGCATTGGAGTGAAATATGTTGTTGCCGAATATTATTACTATACAGGTGGGTCCGGTTCTGGCAATCGATCAGACAGATACAAGCTATCAGATCTACTTGGCACCACAATCACTGCCCCTAAGATTACACAGACTCCATCTACCCCAACTAACACAAACGTACAAATCACAATATCCTATCCTATTGAAGCAAGTATAAAAAGATATAGTGTTAATAACGGAGTAACGTACAACAACTATACCGGTCCTATCACCGTAAATGATAATACAAATATTATTGCTGTTGCAGGTTCTGGAGATGGAACCAAAGCTATAAGCAACCATACCGTATCAAACATTGATAGAACGCCGCCTAAAGCACCCACAATTTCAGCTAGCAGCACTAAACCAACGAAAAATCCGGTGACAATAACAATAAACTATGAATCTTCATCAGATATTAACGAATATCGCTATAATGGAGGAGCCTGGACTCGATATCAACTCGCGCTACTTATCAGTAAGAACTCTATAGTAGAAGCACGGGCCACAGATGCTGCTGGAAATATTTCATCGATTACGAAATATGAGATAACCAATATCGATACCATACCTCCTGAACCAGCAGACATTTTAATTTCTGGTGATGTGAGCGAAGGTTCTTTATTGGTATCGTTGCAACCACCCGCGGATGCAGCAGTAGTGGAGTACTCCTTCGATAATGTAAATTGGAACACATATGCGGGTCCATTCACGATTATGAATGACGGTACAATTTACGCGCGAGTCAAAGATGCTGCGACAAACAGCACAATTTCGTCAAAAACAGTAGATCAGTTTGGATACTATGCTAAGCTTTTACAAGCTGAAGAAGCAGTGACACTGGCTGAGGAATCGTTGAATCAGTCAGATGTAACTAGCGCAAGAGCCGCTGTTTCCGTACTCAAAACTGGAGACCAAACCGGTTTTAATCTCCGTTTAGATGTTGTTCAACAGAAGATCGATGATGCAATTGCTGAATACAGCGATTTGGTCAACCAAGCTAAGACTTTGGTGTCCCAAGCTGAAATCCTTGAGACACAAGAGGCTGTAGACCAAGCTCGAGATGTAACATTGAAGTTGAAATCAGAGGATCAGGAGAACCTTTTGGAACGTTTACAAGTGGTTCAGTCTAAAATTGATTCAAAAGAAGCCTATAATCAACTTTTAGCACGTGTGGAACAAACCGTTGCTAAAGCAGAAGAAACTCTGAACCAATCGACTGTAGATGAAGCTCAAGTCTTAATTGAGCAATTAAATGCAACTGATCAAGCCGTATTCTTGAAGCGTTTAGAAACAGTTCAAGCCAGGATTGATGAGTTAGAAGCTTATAGCCAACTCTTAATCCGTGTAGAAGAGGAAGTCTCAAAAGCCGAAAAGACGCTAGATCAAGCAGTGGTTCATTCAGCTCAGGCACTTGTTGAACAATTAAAGTCAACAGATCAGGCCTTTTTCTTGAGTCGCCTCCAAGCGGTTCAATACACGATTGATGGAAATCAAGCCTATGATAAGCTTCTGAACCAGGTTGAGGACGCTGTTAGCAAGGCGGAAGAGACGCTAAATCGTGTGGACGTTAGTGTTGCGCAAGATCTGGTGCGCCAGTTAAACGAAGAAGATCGCATTTCCTATGAACAGCGCTTAAATGAAGTCCTTACGTTGATAACAGCAGCTGAAGAATACGCTCAGCAATTAAAAGCAGCTATTGCAGCCGTGGAGAAAGCCGAGAGCACGTTTAACCAGGATGATCTGGATCAAGCAAGGGACCTTGTCGGTGAGCTCAACGAAGAAGATCAGACCTCGCTCCACGATCGATTAGATCAGGTACAAAAACAAATCGACAATGAACCAACTGAACCTGTGGAGACTGAAGAAATGACTAAGGCTCGAGAAGCTGTCGAAGTGGCCGAAAGCAGTTATCGTTCTTCTGACCTTCAGGTGGCTATAACATTAGTTAATGCGCTTCCAGATTCTACATTCAAAACGGAATTGTTAACACGTATTGATAGTGTTCAAAAATTCATTACCTATTTGGAGAACACTGAAAGTGCCAGAAAAGCGGTAGAACTGGCAGAAGAGACGCAAAATGATGGAGATGTTCAGAGTGCACGCCTAACCGTGGAAAAACTTGAAGAGGGTGCATATAAGGATTATTTAACTACTCGTCTTAAAGTGGTTGAAGATCTCATTCAAGAATTGAATACATTACACGCGGAAATTGAAGAGATTAAACAGCTTTTGAATATCGCAGATGGAAGCCTCAAAGCAGGTGACCTGAATAAAGCTAAAACAAAAATTAATGCACTGCCTGCTAGTAATGTAAAAAATGATTTCCTCTTTCAAATGGCGACTATTCAAGTGAAGATGAATCTTACAACGGCAACCAATAACGCTACTTTGGCAGTTACGCGTGCTGAAAGTGCAAAAACGGTTGAATTGTATGGAGCTGCACTAGCTCAAGTCAATGCTCTTCCGGATAGTGATGCAAAAACGAAGCTTGAAACTCGTTTAGAAGCATTAAAAGTTAAGATGGACAGTGCATATGAAGAAGAAATGGTTCTCTGGTATGCTACGCTTCTGGTAGAACGAGTAGAAAGCAATAAAACGATGAGTGACTATAAATCAGCTTCTGAAGCGGTTTCCAATTTAAAAAACAGTTCATCTAAAACAGCTTTGAACAAGAGACTCAAGGTCGTTGAGGAGTATCTTACAAAATCATCACTAGTGGTCCAACGTTTTGAAGTAAAAACGAAAACAAAAGACTCCATTACACTAACCTGGGATAAAGTCTATGGGGCTACCGGTTATAAGCTTGAGCGACTTCTTGATGGTGTATTGGAGAAAACATACTCACTTTCTACTCAGACCACGTATAAAGATAGTAGCCTAGCTCTGAACACCTCTTACACATATCGTCTCACTCCGAGGGTCAATTCAACTTACGGTGAAGGCAAGGAGCTCCAAGCCAGCACAGCTGAAGTTACGCTTCCAACAGAGCCTACGTTATTGGTTGGTGAAGTAGATGCTGAAGGTATTCTACATGTTCGTGGAGCAGGATCGGATGCATACCGGTTGTATTATGTACTGTACAATGAAAAGGGTGTCCGGATAATACGTTCCCTCCTGAAAGACAATGAGGAAAAAACATACGGATTTACGAAGGCTGGCACCTATACGTTGAAACTGGAAGCTTATAATCAGAGTGAGAGAGTTTCCTCTTATACAAATCCAGTCAACATCGAAGTTAAACCAGAGATGGTAGAACCTCCTACACCGGTCAATGCTAAATTCGAAGAAGTTACCGTAGAGAACGGATATGTTATATTCCGAGCATCGGTCTCCAACACCGTGGATGGAAAAATTGAAAAGCTGCAGTTTGAGCTGCATGATGCCGATGGGAAACGGTTGAATTATTCAGTTGGAAAGCTTGCGGGTGATTGGATTGAATATAGCTACCGTAGATCCATAGCGACGACTCCAGCAGGAACATATACGATTACTGTCAAAGGAAAAAGAGGATCCGATTACAGCGAACCTGTTTCGCACGATATTACGTTACAGTAAAGACAAGCTAGCCAGTGGTAAAAACATTGGCTAGTTTTTTTTGTGAACTTATTGGGCCGCTCCAACGATTTACATGTATTTTACATAAATGTAGTACTTACTTAAATCTCTTCGAAAATGTACCCGTTTGGGGAACATAATGTACTCGTCTGGTTGCCTACAAATCTCGTTAAAACATGTATCATTAAAAGCGATGATAAAAATATTACATAGATGGAGAGTGAAAGCAAGAAATGAAGAAGCGTAGATTTTTGAAAGGGATGTTGTCGGCTGTGATCGCAGCATCCATGCTATCTGGTTCATTTATATACCCAGATAAAACAAGTGCAGCTTCGTCTTTTACAGGAGTCAAGGCTGCTTTAAATTACGACACGACGCTGATCCAAACAAGCGATAACAATTGGTATGGAACGGGTGACAACGCGGAGTACCAACTAGCTACTAATGAACGGACTAATGTTCTGTTTTTTAATCAATTTGGATTGGATAACATTGTTGATGTTGCCTATGGCCAAGACGCTACACTAGCTGTCCGTTCAGATGGACGTGTATATGCCTGGGGCCAATCTATCGGTAGTAGTCGTTTAGGAAATGCTAGTCGCAATGATGTTAATACCCCTCAACTTGTAGAGGGAATCAGTGATGTGATCCAAGTTGCTTCCGGAATCAGCTACTCCATGGCGTTGAAAAGTGACGGCACGGTATGGACCTGGGGCAAAATGTACTGGGAGAGCGAAGACGGAACGAAGCATATCCCAAAACAGGTCGCCGGTCTCACCGATGTCGTACAGATTGTTGCCGGTTATAGAACACCATATGCAATCAAAAGCGACGGAACCCTCTGGGCATGGGGAAGTAATGACTATGGACAGGTTGGAAATGGTGATCGAACTTCAGTCACGGCTCCGGTTCAAGTACTTACAAACGTCAAGAAAGTTGTAAGTCACGAGTTCTCAACGTTGGCGTTAAAGAATGATGGTACGGTTTGGGGCTGGGGAAAGACAGATTATGGACAAACTGGTTATGGAAATTCGTCTGGTAGCATCCTTACTTATGCGACTTCTCCACATAAGTTTGGCACCTTGAATACTGGTGAAGATGCTCAAATTAACGATGTTATTGACATCGCTATATCATCTAGAAGCTCTTTAGTCGTACGTTCGGATGGATCAGTGTGGGGTGCCGGAACAAGTTCTTCCGGTACACTTGCAGATGCAAAAGAAAATACAAATCCACGGCCTGTCCTGGTCAATGATTCATTGAATATTAAAAATATCTATATGGGCTCTTATCATGCTGTTGCTATTGATCATGAAGGAAAAGTCTGGGGTTGGGGTAATAGTTCGGTCGGCCAACTTGGATTCAAACAGAACGCTGTAAAAGTACCCGTATTGCTGAATGTTGCAAACCAGCAACTGGCGGATCCGACTTTTAAAGTGGGCCAAGTGAAGGACAACACAATCGATGTTACCATTACAAATCCAGATTACTATACAACACTTATACTGGAATATCGGTTTAACGGCTCCGGGTGGAAAACGATCAATTCCGGAGATACCATCACTTTATCTGAGAATGGAACACTTGAGGCAAGAGTAACCAATCCACAAGGAACATCGAAAGTTGGAACGTACTTGATTAAGGGGATTGGTAGCAAGCCTGCGAAACCTGAAATGACTGCTAAGTACAGTAATAATGAGATGATAATTCTTTTTACTAGTCCGACAAGTGTTGATGAGTTGAAACTGGAATATCGTTTTAAGAATGGTGAATGGACAACTGTAAACTCTGGTGAAACAGTAACCTTCACAGAGAATGGACTACTTGAAGCCCGTGTCACGAATGAATATGGAGTTTCCTCGGATATTAACGAATTTACGATTAGTGCAATCGATGATTCAGTCCCAGCACCGCCAACCTTTACGCTTAAAGATACGAGTGATAAAGATGGTACGACTACGCTAATCATTAACTGGCCATCTGATGCAACTAAACGTCAATATAGATCAGAGGGTAACGATTATTGGGCTGATTATGGTACTTCGTCTGGGATATACGTTCAAAAAGATACAACTTACTATGCAAGAGCAACTAATCAGTACGGGAAATACTCTGAAGCAAGCTATGTTATTGATTTTCTATATTTAGAAGATAACTATGCTTCAGGTATCGGTAAGGTTTTCTTAGCGGAAGTAATGAAGCAACAGGTTTATATTGATGAAGCAAGAGAATTTGTTGCTAATTTAGCTTTGAAAGATGAAAACAGAGAATCCTTGAATGCACGTCTAGACGCTGTTCAAGAAATCGTTGATCAAAATGATCCTACGTATAAACAGAAGGTACAGGATGCTACAGATGCGGTTATCAAAGCTGAAACATCCAAAACACAGAGCGATGTGGATGCAGCACGCGATAAGGTAGAACTGATTCGTGGAACTGTAAAGGACGAACTTTCTGCTCGTTTAGACGCAGTCCAAACTTGGATTAATGGTGATGCGGATTACGCTAATAAACTTTTGGCGGCCAAAAAAGCCGTTGAAGATGCTGAATCCATACTCGATCAATTTATGATTGATGCTGCACGAGCATCTGTAAGTGAGTTAAAGGAAACAGATAAAAAAGATCTTTCGGATCGTTTGGATGTCGTTCAACAACGATTAGATACTTTTGAAAAAGCACTTGCAGGTGTATTACAAGCTGAACGATCGCTTTCCCAAACAGATGTGGACACAGCCCGTCAATTGGTAAGTGAAATAAGAAGTCCAGCAGACTATGTAAACAAAAATTTATTAAATGAAAGATTAAATAATGTACAAACTGAGATTGATAATAAATATACTCAGCAACTTGCTGAAGCAACCGCTGCTGTAGAAAAGGCCGAGCAAAGTATTTTACAAGTCGACGTCAACGCTGCTCTAATACTAGTTAAGGCCCTTCGTCCAGATGGGATCCAAGGTAATTTGCTAATACGGTTAGGTATTGTTCAAAATTTGATAATAGAAAATTATACTAACCAGATTCGATCCGCTACTATTGCTACAGAAAATGCTGAAGCCTCTTTATTGCAAGCAGAAGTAGATACAGCTAGAGTATTAGTTGCTGTGTTGCGAGATGAAGACCAGACAGATCTTACAGCACGACTCGATGCTGTACAAGTTATTATTGATACCGAAAAGGAATATCAAGTGCAACTTACACATGCAGTTTCAAGCGTAGTAAAAGCTGAGTCTACTAAATCTCAAGAAGATGTAGATACGGCAAGAGGGTTGGTTGAAAAATTGCGTACTAGTGACCAAGAAGCACTTACAGCAAGATTGGATAAAATCCAAACGGAAATTAACGGTGATCAAGAATATACAAAACAACTGGAAGAAGCAATTGAAGCGGTTAACAAGGCGGAATCGACAAAGGATCAAGCCGATCTTGATCATGCTAGAGATCTGGTAGACAAACTGAAAGACAAAGATCAGGTGGACTTATCAGAGCGCCTCGATAATCTTCAAGAGATCATTGATGATTCTTATGAACAAACATTAAAATCGGCTACAGAAGCCGTTGAGAAGGCTGAAACAAGCTTGTTACAAGAGGATGTTACAGCTGCTCGTAACTTAATCAAAGCACTGAGAGCCTATGATAAAGCGACGCTGGGTACACGGCTTGATGTGGTTCAAGAGTTGATCGATTCTAATAAAAACTATCAAGAAAAGCTACAGGAAGCGGAAGATGCTGTAAAGAAGGCAGAATCAACAGTGCTGCAAGATGACCTGGATGATGCGCGTGAACTCGTAAACTCCTTGCTTCCAGTTGATCAAACTGCATTCCAAAGCCGTCTTGATGCGTTGCAAAACATCATTGATGAAAGAGACAAGTACAATAATCAACTGGCTGAAGCAACAAATTCGGTCCGGGTTGCAGAACTGTCTAGAAATCAAGAGGACGTAGATGTTGCTCGAACTCAGGTAGCTGAGCTGAAACCTGAGGATCAATCTAAACTGAATCTTCGGCTGGATAGTGTCCAATCCATTATTGACTTTAAACTGAATCTTGGTCCAGCAAAAGAGGCTGTTTTCAAAGCCGAAGAAAGTCAGCTGCAGACTGATCTGGATACGGCTAAAGGCCTCGTGGACAAGCTCAGAGAAGGTGCATGGAAATCTTATCTGGTTGAAATTCTTAACGATGTTCAATTGAAGATTACGACTGTAGGAGAAAGCCAGGATGCAATCAATGCTGCAAAAGAGAAATTAAGTGCAGCTGAGAGTTCGAAAAAACAAGCGGATCTGACGAAGGCTAAAACAGCTATTGATGCTTTGCCGGCAAGTATGGAGAAAAATGCACTAACAGAGAGCTTAGCTAAGCTGCAGGCCGAAGTGAGCCTCACAAAAGCCGTACAGAATGCTAATTTAGCTGTAACCCGTGCAACAAGTGCAAAAACGTGGGATACCTATTATTATGCCCTAGCCTTGGTAAATCCTCTTCCGGATTCATCTAAGAGCGATATGCTAACAAAACTTGAAGCTCTTAAAACGAAGATAGATACTACTCGCACAGATGATGAGTTGATCATGGACGCTGAAACACTTGTAGAATTTGCTGAAACTAGCTTGCTAGAAAACGACTATGAATTAGCATCTGTTGCAGTGGGTCAGCTGAAAACAAGTTCAAGAAAAACACAACTTAATAAACGTATCACTGCAATCAAAAATGGTTTGGTTAAACAAAACTTAAAAATGACACGGTTCGAAGTAAAAACACAGACCAAAAACACGAATACACTTGTGTGGGATAAAGTTGATGGAGCTACTGGTTATAAGCTGGAACGCATGCTTAACGGAGCTGTTCTTAAAACCTACAATCTGACAACGCAAAGTACGTACAAGGATGTTGGATTGGAGTTAAATACAGAATACAGTTATCGAATTACTCCAAAAGCAGGTTCCATCCTGGGAGAACCGAAAGAAATAGTCGCTAGTAAATTTGTTGTAGACCTGCCACCTGTACCTACACTGGTCTCTGCTTCCGTTGATGAAGATGGTGTGTTGCATGTTACAGGGACTGGGCAGGATCAATACACATTGTATTATGTCGTACACAATGAAAAAGGTGTACAACAGACAAGAGCATCCCTAGTGAGTGGTGAAGAGAAGACGTACGTATTTAACACTGCTGGTGTATACACTGTAAAGGTTGAGGCATACAGCACTTCTGGGAAAGTATCTTCCTACTCAGAAGCCAAAACGGTTACTGTACTTTCTTCCATGATTGAACCACCGGTTGCCAGTGACGTGCAGTACTCTGCACAGGTTGAAGGTGATTACGTGGTATTCACTGCTTCAGTAGCTAATAATGTAGATGGTGTTGCTCAGAAGTTTACTTTTGAAGTCCGTGATCCGGAAGATAAACGTTTCACGTATGGAGTGGGTAAACTAGTCGATGATCGTATCTTATATACATTTAAGCGTTCTGCCTCAAGTATGATTCCTGGTGAATATACGCTTTTGATTAAAGGCAAACGAGGATCAACATCTGGTGAGGCTGCTGAATTCGTATTTAATGTGAACTAATTTTTTTAAAGGAGCACTCACTCTTTCTCTAATTATAAGAGATCTGAGTTGAGTGCTTCTTTTTAAATCAATTTAGCACCTCATTAAATAGAGATAATGGTTGAAAGCTAACTGAGTGTTTTCCTATGCACTAAACGTTTCGTCTATTCATAATATCGAATTAAATGACGATATATCAGTTGTAAATCCTACAAAATTATAGAGAAGGTGACTTTTTTTGAAACGTGCACACGGTTTACTCGCATTCGTAATTGTTTTATTTGTTTGCAGCCTCAATCCAAGCAGTGTATCTGCCAACCAATTTGCAAGTCTGCCCAAGCCGGATTGGACATTTTCAGTTCCAGAAGAACACACTTACATGTCGAATAGCAACGTTAGAATTACTGATACAACGTACAATTATTTGAGCATGGACAACCAGATGTACATTCTTAACAAAAAGACCGGCAAACTAATGTCCAGCACCAGCTATACAGCAGGAACTAATCTTAGCTTTAGCTTCTTCGGTACATACGCGCAAGTCGATAAAAATGGTACAGTGTATATTCTCACACCGATCAAAAATGCGGCTGGGGTTGTAAAACAGCGTTTAAGAGCTTATCACCCGGACGGACATGTGCTATGGGATAAGTACTTTAATGAGAAGATACGTTCGTTGTCGGGAGTGTCATTGATGCCTGACGGTAACCTGTTTGTATACCTGGAGACAGCCTCTGATCGTGTTATTAGTTACCGGTACAACCCAAAAGGTAAGTTTTTGGGCAAGAATACTTGGAATGCATCGATATATTACGGCTTTGTAGATGGTTATCTGCAGACCATTAATAGGACAAGCAAAACTTCAAGTCGTATGACTTATTATGATTCAAAATTAAAAGAACAATTTCGATATAATTTTGATTTCAAAGAAGGAGTATTTGCTGGCCTGGGTTATGACGGATATCTATATTTAGAAAAAAACCTTGGCAACAATGTTACGAGCTTTACGGCAAAAACAAAAGAGGGCAAAGTAGCTTGGACTAAAAAGATAAGTAACTTAATTTACCGAGAAGGTCAGAACAATTCAGAGCGTGTAAGTAAGGATGTGTTTTCATTTGGATTTACAGGAATTCTATCTAATGGCAACTTTATTTTTATAGACCGTAAAGGTGTTATGCAAACAGTTAAGGCTTCTGCAAAGAGCTATCAGACGGCATCAGATGGTACAGTGATGCTGGTCGAGGATTCTCAAGTATCCATCTATCAGGCAAGCAAGTCGGCGACAACCAAATTAAAATTGTTGCATACCATGAATACCTCTGAAATCGATGGTTCTCCGTTCTCGTTTGTGTATGAGGGTGGAGGTATTCTATATTACATGAACGACAGCAGTCAGATTACTCGATATGATTTAAACAAGTCGCCTGTTGCTATCGTAAAGTAGTAGTTTTATAAGCTAACTAGGACTACAACTCAATATAACTAACGAAGCAGCTATCCACGTGGATTAGCTGCTTTTGTTCAACTAGAGGACAGGATAATAACAGCGTCGCATTGAATATAATAAATTGATTGATGGCATTCATGGTAATGCCTATACATGTAAGGAGATGGAGCAAATGCCTACATACCTAGTCAAGAAAAGATTCTGGGATGATGAAAAGAATCTGGACCAAGAAACTAGTGTCAAAGTGACAAACGATAGAAATGAGGCTGTAACAGCATTTAAAGAAATTCTTATCTGTGCTAGAAACTTAATGAATCAGGATGCGGATACTAAGGATAAAATGACAAGAAACGAATGTGGAATCCAGGCATTATTATTCAAAGATGGGTGTCATCATGAGAAGGTACAGGGACATTTTGTAGAAAAGACATTTGTTTTTGTCCACCCCGAAGAGAATGTTGTAAACATTGAGGAGGATATGGTTACTTTTTCAGACCGAAAGATAGTTTCCTTTTTAGGGGCGGGAATAAATGGATTTGTGTTGGAATGCATAGACACACGTTTAGATTCAGCCCTAGCAATAAAAGTATGGCTGAAAGATGAGAAGGCATTGTTAGAGTCAAAAAAGTTAAAAAAAGCTGAACATCCTAATGTGGTAAATATAAAGTATTCTGGAGTTTCGGAAGGGTACATCTATGCAGAGCTAGATCTCATCAACGGTATGACTTTGAGGAATTGGTTAAAAAATCATCCCTCTTTTCATGAGAGAGCTTTGGTAGCGAAGCAAATAATCGAAACTCTTGATCATATTCATGATCAGAATATATATCACGGAGATCTGCATTCAGATAACATCATCATAACACCCATTCAAAAGATTAAAATTCTTGATTTCGGAACATCAGTTAAAAGTGGAAAAAAACTTTCCAATCATCGCGCTGCATGGATTTTGGCGCAAACCATGTATGAGTTGCTAAAACCAGAAATAGATCCACATCTGGACCTTCTTAGTGATCACATACAGGACTTTATAAAAGAAAAAAGATGGAGAGAAATCAAAAAAAATTATTTTAGTAAGAAATTATCTTCATTGGTGTATCCTGCTGATTATGTTAATGCTAGTTTCGACTTTATGGTTGAGTTTTTAATGGCAAAAAGTTTTTACACAGACCGGATTATTAATGTACCTTTAATGTCAGACTTAGCAACCTTCTTAATGCGCTCTCCATTCATAAAGTATAAAAATCTCTTTAATCACCTAAGTTCCAATTGCAAGGAAACGGAGATAAAGGCGTTTGTGGCTAGTATGTATTTTTCCACTAGTTTTGATAATGAGGAAGGTATGGATGATGCTCTATTCCAATTGTTACAGCGGACAAGCAACGAACTTTCAGGACCATATGGATTTCTCGATGATGAGGAATATTATAAGATCCATAACGTAATGTTCTTTAAACATCGTGAGGAGTATAAGGCCTGGAGAAAGTTTCATATGAGCGAGATGAAAAAACTTGGAATTACCGAAAGTCTTACAAAAACCTGAAATTAACCGAATTCTCCATTTTGTTATAAAGTGTCAATTAGCCAAAGGGAACGTTAGCTCAATGAGTGGTCTGTTAGTTTAACAGACTACTCTTTTTTTGTTGCTAGACCCATTTATTCTATGCACAGTTGAGGATAATGAATTGCACACCACTCATGTATAGAAACATAACCAAAAAAAAAAATTATAATTAATTAATGTAATACATGATTTACATAGTGCGTATAAATGGATTACAATTGATAGAGAAAATACTTCCTGGAGGTAAATTGATGACAATTAGAAGAATGGCGGTGCTGCTATCCATAAGTACTGCTTTATTAACAACGGCTTGCTCAGCACCAAATATACAACAAGTGTTTGCTCAAGAAGACGCCCCAGTACATATCCTTATTAATGGAGTATCACAAGAGTTAGCTGGCTCTAAACCATTTAAAATTGGAGAAATTACTATGGTACCGGTAAGAAAAATACTTGAACCATTGGGTGCCGAAATCAAGTACCAAGATAACACGATGGATGCCCTTATAAAAATTCAGAATGGCCAAGAAATAATAGTTCATTCTGGATCAGGCGTTGGTGAGAATGCCGGCTCACGTTACATTTTGTTCAATGGAGAACGAAAGGATATGGGTAGCCCGGCAGTACTGATTAATAAGGAAACGTTTGTACCGATCACCTTCGTGGAGACAATCGGAGGTACTGTTCACTGGGTATCCATGGGTCAAACAGTCGATGTAAATCTTCCTGAACTAAATGAGGTGACTACGCAGGACGTACGAATCTTTACGAATGATGGTTGGGCTATACCAGGGAATAGTGGTATGAAGATAAATTGGGGAAGTAAGTATGTTGGACAGATGAATCAATCGGACAAACCAAATGGACAGGGAACGTTGCTCTCACAGAAATTAGATATCGTATATACGGGTACCTGGTTAAATGGTCTCCCGAATGGAGAAGGAACCGTGAACCTATCAAGCGATGGTAAGATAAAAATCAAAGGTCTATTTAATAAAGGTGAGATTGTAAGCGGCGTACTTTCTGCAAATGGATCTGCCTTCTTTGAGGGGACATTCGGGCGTCAATCTCTTAAAGAAGGGGCCTTATTACTACCGGATAAGAGAGTCTTTAAAGGAACCATATCTGATGACCAAAAGATAGGTGTTGGGTCATTGACTAACCGCGAAGGAAAGGTACTTTATGAGGGTAAAATCGGCTTCAGCGGAACAATTGTGACCAACGATTTTTCATACCAGAGACTAGAGGGGTAGGGGATAACTTATCCCTTTTTCCTTAGCTCATAAGAGAGTGTTTTAACACTGAAGTGATGGGGAGGGAGAGTATGGGGAATACGAGCGAATACAATCTCGGCAAGAAACTGGCGCAGTATAAAAATACTACGTAAGTATTGTATATTACAAAGCCAGGAAAAAGAGGCGATTTTACCTTCCCTTAGCCATTTAATCAACCCTAATTTTCTGCAAGGAGGAAGAGAAATCATGCATTGCAGCAGGATTATGTTTACCATCATTATTTCCGCTCTCCTTGGTGGGTGCACCGTAAATGGCCCGCTAAGCGCGTACGAAATCCATGATACACAGGCCAAGGAAGCCCCAATATCCAACCCTACAACGGAGCAAACCATAGAAGTTTCCCAGCCATCAAATGAAACAACTGCAGACATTGCCGAACCTTCATTAAGTGTAGAAGAAATCGCGATGGTTGTAGCCCAAGACTTGAGAAACATTGATTATGAAGATACTTCCGAATACATGAATGGATCCAACGCCTACCTTTCACCTGGTTATCAAGCTGCTTTCAGTCAGTTAAAAATTAGGAATGAACAAATTGCTAAATCGAGAAAGATCGTACGTGAGCTTTACGATTTAGAGGTTGACCCATCTTCCGTCCAAAAGAGTGATACCACTGCGGTACTAAAAGTAGTTGCATCAGAACAAGGAAGCGAGATGGGCGATGAATTTGATCATGATTTATCCATTCATGTTCACTTTTTCAGAGAAAGGTCACTCCGACCATGGAAGGTAGCAGATGTTACATTTGATATAGCGGTTGAGTAAAGAGTTCAATGTTTCAATCGAGAATTTTTGCATTCCGAAGAAAAGGGAGGTGATTGCCTGTAACAGGTTTTTGCATGATCACCAGAAGATTGTCTGCATTAGCACGGTCGGTGCTAAATATATTGAGAATCTATATATTGATCAAACGTCGTAGACAGCAAGCCAAAACGAAAAAACCACCGACTAAGGTTGGGACCTGATGGTGGTTTTTTGATGAAGTTATTCCAGAGCAAATTGCCGTGACCCGGTTACATCAACACAACAACTTGATAACTCGTCGGTCTTAACTGTTACAGCAGTGAAGGCCTTTTACGTTTTCATTATACCCTTACAAGTCCGATTCAATTTAAGAAGTATACAAAACAATGAGTGTTCTGGATTATTCTATAACGACTTTTCATTAAAATAAAGGACAGTCACTTTTGAACCTGACAAAATGTAATTGTTTGTCATCTGCTATTCCATAGATTAATATTGAGAATATTGATATTTACTGAATAATTAAAATTAACGCATGAAAAAAAGAAAAATAATATAATTTGGGGAGGCATTTAGAAATGCTAACGAGAGGAAAAATACTAGGGGATATACTAGACGGGCTTGGACAATTAAGTTTCGTTCTTCAAACCAGAAGTAGTTTAGGTCTTACTGATTTAAACAAATATTGTGAGGATTTCATCAAAGAACTGGTGAATTTAATCTACGGGTATAACTTAGTTAACCTAAATACCTCAAGATCAAATGAACCAGGATTAGATTTGGGGGATGAAGTTCAGAGGCTGGGTATCCAAGTAACTACTGATAAAAGTTCAAGCAAGGTAAACTTAACTCTAGAAAAGATAACTACGGATCAAAAATCGCGGTATGATCGTTATATTATTCTTATTTTAGGATCAAAGCAACGTAGTTACTCCATCAATTCTGAACTCGCAACCGAACTTCAATTTGTTGCTGAGAATGATATCTGGGATTTTAATGATTTAGAAAGAATTCTGCTTACCCTTCCAGTTGAAAAAGTTAAACAGGTGTATGACTTGCTTCAAAGTGATCTTATTAGACTATTTAGTGATTTTGAGATTGGGACGACACCATCGGGAGAATCGACATCTTTATTAGACCGGCTAGAACAACGACCTACCTACCTATACAACGGTTGCGAAAGATTAGTTGAACATATTAACCAAAAAGAGACTGTTAGTTTAAATATTCCAATAATCAATGAAGCATTTAACAGACTTATTAAACAATTATCAGAGTTACCAAGAATAACTCGCGAGTTTTTTTATGCTTTACTTGTACGCTCGGAATATGTTAAGGGCAAAGATGCTTTAGGAATTAGAGAAACTTTAATCAGAAGACTACTACCCATTTCTGAGACAAGGTTTAATGAAGAATTAGACTTACTCAGTGCGTATGACTTAGCTTACTTAGAAGAAGTGAATGACAATGACTACAGAATTTTATTCAGTGGTGTTTGTTTAAACGAACATTGTTTATTGAACTTGTTACATTATACAAGAGATAACGATTACGATTTAAAGAGTATAATTGTTAACTTAGATTTTAGTTGTTTAGGTTGAAAACAGATGTAACAATGTTTCATTGAACAGATAGAAAAATCCATCAACTGGAGGAAGTTCAGGGGGGACAACCCCTGCCGACTGAGAGCGTTACCCTCAAGGGGCACAGCGAACAACTTAAGCAGCACACCAATTTGCCTACAATTACAATGCAGTAGCTTGTGAAAATAAGGAACGTTAGTTCAAAATAAATATTTATCTGATGTTTATTAGAACGATACATAAATAAATAAAAGTAGAGTGTAATCAATGAAAAAAAATGTGTTTATCTTGATATACAATTTAATGACTGTTATAATTGACATCAGTAGAAATGAAACCATTTTAAAAGATCTCTTCATTAGATAAAGCAGGAGATAATAGTTACAAAAAATTTAGTACCTATTTGAAGGGTTCATTCTAAAAGTGCTGTATTCTATGAATAACTTAGCATGCTCATGCTTTGCAACAAGAAAGATACGACCATGTTATACGGTAACTCTCTAGTTGTGATTCTAGCGAAGGTCATCTTTTTCATTTACGAGACCACCATACGCACATGCTAATCAGCAAGTGCGTTTTCATTTTCAAAAAAAATACATAAAAAAAAACCCAACCTATTTCTAGTAGAGGAGAGTTTTGACCGACCAACCTCTATTAGAAATTCACCTGGCAGGGTTTTGTAAGGAAACGAAACTTATTGAGATTATTTTATCATATTTTTTTCGATTTTCCAAGCAAAACCCTTTATTTTTCTATGCCGCTTCTTAGGTTGTGAGGAGAAAGGGATTCTTAAAATGAAACATTCGGTAGAAATGTTTAAAGCTTCAAATACTACGTACGATACTCCAAAGAAACTTCAATTCAAACTGCTCCTCGGGAATATCGCTGCTTACAATGGCGAGATCCCATTAACACGAAATGAAATTAAAGATAGGCTTTCCATATCTGTTTCCGCATTAAAACGAATTATATCTGAATCAAAATATACAGGAGAAATCTACGAGAAGGATGGTAGGCTTTTTGTAAATCCATCATCGATTGTTGATTACAGCGGTACAGACACAGCCCTCTATGTGAAGTATTTCAAATTCTTATCCTCACCTGAATTTATGGCGGAGGATCGTCGTGTTCAACGATTTGTTCTGGACATGCTATGTCAGCATGTTTATTTACCCAGTAGAAAATACGTCACATATGTTAAAAACCTCATCTCGTCTGGCACTCGTGATTCCGGTACGTTCAATGTTCGAACCGTTGGAGAAATGAATAGCATTATTGAAAAAGCCGGCAAGTATCTCAATTTACGGTTGGAATGTAGGCAAAAAAGAGATTGGCTTGTCGTCGTACATGGATTGAATCCTGAATTTGAAGAAATGGGCTCTTTCGATAGTGAAGGAGCTCTGCTTTGGGTTTCTCAAAAAATGTACGCTGCTGGCTTTGTTGTAGAAGTCATCGACCAACGAGTTAAAAATCAGTTGGCAAAAGTCATGGAGTACTATTATAGCCAAGTGGGTTATGACCTGGCATACAATATTTTTGTTGGAGCTCTTGATGATCTACTGTATTCATCTGCCTTTCACTCTATGATTTACTCAGAAATTCAAGATGAGAAACAGCTAGATGAGATTTCCGCTTATTTCAAAAATGTAGCTGAATCATCAGAACGATTTGTTGCATTAGGTATCACATTAGAATACGATTTAACATCTTCATTAATAGAAGATGCTTCACGGATTGCAAAAAAAGAAGGGAAGGATCCGAACAAGATCAAAGAGCTTCTCGATGCTAAAGCACACCGAAATAACTTAGAGAAGAAATTACACCTTATTGAATCCATGTGGATCCATGCTTTGCAAAGGGGTAATCGTTCTATCTATCTCAACCAGCGCGATTCAAAACTCCAAACGGTTCTTCATAAGATGAAAGATCTCCAAAGTTTAATGTACGAATTTTGGCTGGCTGAAAACTAAAAGAATGTTGAGATGTCTCATGTTTGTTTCATAATTATCAAAAAAACGGTACTAACCAATTAAATTTCAAAAATACTAAAAAACTAAATCAGTTTTTTATATCCTTTTAGGTTGTGGATAACGAGTATAAGCATGTGTTACCTGATAATCATATTTGTTGGTAATATCAAACATGTTGTGTTGATGGATTGCTTAACATGGGTTTAATGATTACTTTGGTTATCCGTTGAATATGTGGATTGGGATTGCTGTTTTATACGTTGCCTATCATGAATTGATTAAGTAGGAAAAAAATAGAGCGATACCCGGAAACCTGCGCTGTGCAAGGGCTAGTAGGGTTCTTTTCCATTCCTTAATGGTATTAATTTATTGTTTTAATTAATGATATTAATCAATGGGTTTGAAGATGGCATTTTATAATGCTTCAAAATATCCTCCTCCTCAAAGTCATGAAAAATTACTATAGGCAATCATTTTTCTCACTACCAGAGTATTTAGGAGGAAATAGATGATACTTTCCATTTTGGCCGTTGTTATGATATTCATGTTGCTGGTTATCTCCCATGAATTTGGCCATTTTATAATCGCGAAAAAAGCTAATGTAGGATGCCCAGAATTCTCTATAGGAATGGGCCCCAGACTATTTTCTTTTACGATGAAACAAACTAGATTTGTCCTACGCTTATTTCCGATTGGTGGTTATGTACGAATGGCCGGGGACGATGAAACCTACTTTATTATTGATCAGGAGCTTTACCTTGATAAAAATGAAGAAGGAATAGTTGCCATTTATGATAGGGTTAATGACGATCAAGATCTGGAGAAGGTGTTAATCAAAAAACTAGATCACAAACATCGGAAATTAACATTTTTAAATGGTGAGGATCTGTATACGCTCCCTCTCAGTGAGAATGCCTATATATGCGTTGGCAAAAGAAGAAGGATCATCCCGGTATCTAACTATGATTCATTATTATCAAGTAAATCATCTATTCAAAAGTTAAGTATTCTTTTAGCTGGTCCATTAGCAAATATCCTGGTGGCACTTGCTCTTATCTTGTTGACCAATATCTTGTTTTCCTATTTTTCGTCTATGAACGTGTTTGAAAAGACATTGAAGGATGCCTGGCATTACTCTACTATCTTGATTTACGGTTTAAAGGACATCATTTTAGGGAACGAAGCGTTATCTAACCTATCAGGTCCTGCAGGAGTAATGAAACAGACATTCGATATAGCAAGTTATTCAACGATTCAAAATTTAATGATTTGGGCCGCAATCATGAATCTCAATGTAGCCATTTTCAACTTGCTGCCCTTGCCGGCTCTGGATGGTGGTAGAGTTCTCGTAACTTTGATTGGAATGGTTCGTCCAATCTCTGCAGAAAAAGAGGGCTGGATACACTTTGCAGGATTTCTATTAATGATCGGACTAACGATATTAGCCACTTGGAATGACATCATTAAATTTCTTCAATGATTTGATAGAGTTGTAATATTTAAAAACAGACTTATGCTTCATGTATAGAATATCCAACATCATTTCAGGAGGTTATTACCATGAATTCAACATTTAAAGAAACACCAGCAATTACAAATGTAACAGGTCTACAACTTTGTGTAGAATCTAGTGATTATTCGATCCGACGCCAAGTCTTAACTGGACCAGACTTATTTCAAGACACGCACCAAACGTTTCAACCTGATTCAGATGAGGTGTTAGCCACAGTTCTTGTTCAACCATCACTCCCTCAGGAGCAAGCATTAGAATTAGCTAAACTCATGGCAGCAGCTCCAGATTTGTTCAAAGCACTCAAGCAGTTAAGTGAAATAGTCGATTTAAGCTCAAGTGAGCCTCACGAAGAACTGTATCAAACAACGAAATCTGAGTTGAGCGCTGCACTCACATTATGCAAGGACGCTCTAGACAAGGCTTCCTCGTACACATATTAATTCCCACTTTCTCTTTATCCGGTAATGAGCACCTCCCGGCACGAATGGAGCTCCAAGCCAACTTTATCGTTGGAGATGTGCTTTTAAAGCTCATTTTAAAGCTCATCAAATATAAATGGAGATCAGCACTTCTGATGATAAATCAGAAGGAGACTGATTATGGATATAGTAAATCGATTTACTCACTATAAAATTCGTTTTTCAAATGAATCTGTATCGCTCGATGAGCTGAATAGAATAAAAATTCATTTCCAACTGCTTAACGACCGATATATTGATCTTAAGGTTCACTTTAATCAAGCGTCTGGGCAAATCTTGTATATCGAGGCACCCATTAACGTAGAAGAAGCTGACCTTAAGGAATTAACTATGCAACATTGGCAGGTTGCCAGAGTAGACACACTGAGTGATCTAAAACTGCGACCGCTTCTGCAGTATTTTACAAACCATAATCAACAATGGTACGTGTTCTGTTGCCTGCCGTTTGGTAACCAGAGTCAAGCGACGTTACAAATCCGCAACATCCAAGAAAACAATCCTAATGTCACGTTTGCCCCGGAGCTTTCGATTTATCGTGATATGTCATTCATTATGGACAATGCTCCTGCAGAAGTAGCCGAATTAATATTTTACTCATTTAAAGAATACGTAGATAACAATGATCTTTCTGATCCTATAGTTGACGCTGCTACATCCTATGCACAGTATTACCGGAGACTTCGGACGATTTCTCAGCTGGCCATGCGTAAGAATATCGTTCCGAAATTCACCACGCTTCACGGCAAGCCCATCTTTGAAAAAAAGAATTATTTCATTGAAAGAGCTCGATTTTCAAAGCCAACTTATGTAGGAAGCCAATTTGAGAACAAAAATGTCATTCTTAGTAGCCGTCATTCTCACAACACTAATCAAAGCCAGTATGTAGATGTGATCCTCTTTAGTGTCATACAGTATGGATATATGACTGAGCAGCTATCCGTCTATGTAGATCCTTCTTTCTTTGATACACCAGAAGTCACCTCTGAACTCATTTCATATTTTAGAGAGAACTATCATCTAGATTCTTCTTATGAACTTCGTATGCTTTTTGATATTTTCCCAATTCGTTCATCCAAAGAGACCGGTACATACTTACTACCATCATTTCCTGTAGAATGTTCTTATATGGGGAGTGGGTCAGAATGATGAAAGAATTCTTTAAAAGCAGATCAGGATTATATTTGAAGAACATCTCGGGTTACGTTGTTACTGTTGTACTTTGCAGCCTTATTTTTGGTATCGATATCCCCTGGCTAACGGTGTTATTGTTTGCAGTTGTCTTCATCATCGTAATTGAGATGGACATCGCCATAAAAAAGAAGCGTAAACAGACCCGAGAGAAACGAGTGAGTTCCGACAATGCTTCTGAGTAACCAATAGTGGACAGTTGTCACCGCCACTGGTTATAGGTTAGAATTTGTACAAAGACATATCCTTAACCAAACTACCCCAAGTAAGGCGTTTGGAGAGACACAGGGCATCCCCTGGTTTCTTCAGACGCCTTTTTTGTTCTTCAATAAACGAAGGAGGCAGGTCCAAATGAGCTCAGCTGCAGCATCTACAAATAACCGCGGTACCGCAAGTCTGATGGATTACAGAACCTTACGACCGATTATGGGGAAAGGTGGGTTTATCCTCGGTCAAAATGTTCGAATGTCACAGAAACTATCCTATGAACACCTAGCCTTAGTAGGACCTACCGGTTCAGGTAAGTCGAGTACTTTTTTTATTCCTAACCTTTTAGATTTAGATGAAGGAGTATCTGCAGTTGTCACCGACCCCAAGGGAGAACTGTACTGGAAGACCGGTCCGGAATTGCGTCGCCGTGGTTTCGAAACGATACGTTTATCACCATTTGAAAATCATTTCCCAGGATACAATCCGCTTGCTGTTGCAAAGGATTATGCGGAAATCAAAGAAATAGCCCAACTCATATTGATGAATGGGGGTCTGGCCTTCGAAATACAAGGGAAGGGGGGAGGGGACTCAACATGGCTTAATATGTCATTACCGCTTTTAGTTTCAGCTTTCCTCTATGTTAAATATCGTAATCCGGAATGCCCTCGAATCGGGGAAGCCATGGACATCATTCTCTTCATGGATATGGAAGAGATGGACGTTCTATTTGCCAAGTATAAATTATGCCGGCGTGAATATGCACTCTTTAAACAAGCAGCGGGTTCTGAAAAGATTTTAGCGAGTATCAAAGTGACTATTGCTACGAATATGCAGCTATTTATGGATGATCGAGTAGTCCATTTTGCTGAACGAAATGATATCCAACCACGGCATTTAAGGTATGGAATGAATGGTGACCAAAAGAAGCCTGTGGTTCTTTTTGTATCTGTTCCAGAGACCAAATCGCTTTATGCTGCCCCACTTATGGCTGTACTGTACCAACAGCTCCTCCAAAGGCTCCAGG
This sequence comes from Paenibacillus vandeheii, assembly GCF_030433635.1. NCBI lineage: Bacteria > Bacillati > Bacillota > Bacilli > Caryophanales > Paenibacillaceae > Paenibacillus > Paenibacillus vandeheii. The sequence continues at coordinate 113,645 of NZ_JAROCD010000011.1, read as the reverse complement.
ACATCACCGATGGCTTCCCAGTTCTGTTCTTTTTGGACGAGTTTGCAAACTTGGGAATTATTCCGATCATTGACACGGTCGCAGCAACAGCACGCTCGAGACGTATGGGTCTGGCCCTGGGTATTCAAGGGGTGGAACAGCTAAGACAAAAGTATGGAGAGGATAAGGCAGCCAACCTTTTAAACAACTTGAAGACCAAAGTATTTTTAAGCGGTCTTTCCCAAGTATCCAGTGAGTATGCTTCTTGGTTCTGTGGAACAGCTACTATACCTATTGAGAGCGTATCGTCTAGCGTTTTTGGTTTGGTTCCGGATAAAAAGACGGTTTCTACGGCCGAAAGGCAGGCAGTCACATCAGATGAGGTCAGACGCCTCAATCCGCAAAAGGCCCTTATTATATCTGACTATCTTGATGCGGCCACAGTCGATAAGATCTTCTACTTTGAAGAAGAAGATTATCTTAAGAGAGTAAGAGGTGGGGATCCGAACTTTGCTGAGGAATTTGACTCACTCCGAGCATTATATGGAGTTACAGAGATTGAGGATTTTGAGGCTGATCCATTTCAGCTAAATGAATAAAAGGGGTTGGTTTCTTTGGAAATCGCTTTAAGAGATTATCAAATAGAGGCTCAAAAGACCTTTTTCAACAAACTGATACTGGGTGTAAAAAGGCAGCTCATTGTTTTGCCAACAGGCGCAGGTAAAACGATCGTTGCAGCCTCCATCTCTAAGCTGTTCAGGGACCGATACAATAACGGCTTGCCGATCGTCTTTATCGCCCACCGTCATGAACTGCTCAAACAGACTGCAGAAAAAATGAAATTGGTCTGGGGTGACGTTAAAGTCGGCAAAGTCAAAGGGGTGGATAATGAACAAGAAGCTGACGTAATCGTTGCATCCACCCAAACCCTTATCCGAGGGAGACAAATGGTAAAGCCAGGCCTGGTCATTTATGATGAAGCTCATCACAGTGTATCTAAAGGATCCATGAAAGTATTGGAGAGTTTAGGTTGTTTTGAGGCAGACGGTCCCCCCCTGTTAGGCATCACAGCTACCCCTAATCGTTTGGATCGACAAGCATTGGGTCAAGTCTACGAAGAAATCGTGTTGGAAAAATCCATACTGGATCTCATCCTTGCACGTTACCTTTGTGATGTCCGAGGAAAAAAAATCGTCATTGATGAATTAGATCTTCAGTCTGTTGAAACGATGGCTGGAGATTATAATGAGAAGCAGCTTGGAGAACAGATGGGTAAAGAGAGCGTCATTGACACGATCGTGCAAGCTTATCTGGAGCACGGTGAATCTCGTAAAACCATTGTTTTTGCTGTTAACGTTAAGCAGGCCTACGATATAGCAGAAGGTCTTGCCAAGTATGATGTTAGGGCTAAAGCAATAGATGGATCTTTGCCAGAGGAGGCCAGGTCTAAAATACTCCAGGAATTTTCAACCGGTGTTATTCAAGTGCTGGTCAATTGCATGATCCTTACAGAAGGTTTCGATGAACCAAGTGTCAGTTGTATCCTCATGGCCCGTCCAACGAAGAGCGAAAGTCTTTACATTCAGTGCATTGGTCGTGGTACCCGTCTATATCCGGATAAAATGGATTGTTTGGTTTTAGATGTGGTAGGTGTCACTGAAGATCACTCCCTGATGACATTGAGCAATCTTTTCCCTCCTGGACGATTGGACTTGGAGGAAGAAGAGGAAGAGGAACTTGACCTATTCCTTGGTGTTGTCATGGAAGAAGGAGAATCCGTTGTCGAATTTCACGAGAGGTTAAAACAAATAGCATTCGAGTATGGCAAAAAAATGCGCGAAATAAACCTTTTCTCCACCAAAACGATCTACCTTTGGAATTCATTTTCGGATCGAGCGTACTATATCAGTATCGGAAACCAACAGTATTGTTACCTGATTAAAGAGGAAGAGCACTGGTGGATCATCTTCGAAAATCAAAACAAGCAGTTATATCCTTTACATCACGAGCCATTATCCCTGGAGTACGCTCAAGGAATTGCGGAGAATTTCCTTAGCAATATAAAGACAAAAATAATATTGAAAGAGGCAAGGTGGCGTAATCTAGCGATGAGTCCTGCTCAACGAGACCAACTCGAAAGAAATCGAATTGATTATGATCAAGGATGGACCAAGGGCCAAGCATCTGATGCTTTAAATGACATTTACGGCCGTAGGGTTGCTGCAAAGGTCATCCATCGATTTAACGGCGATTTGTATCGTTCGATCATGAGCAATTCGTATCTAAAAGAGAAAATAAATGAAGAACTATTATGTATCCAATCAGGATTGCATTAATATTACCAGAAGTTTACTTTACACATGCTAACAAAAAAAGCCGGGAATACCCGGCTTTCTCCAATCATTCTCCAAAACTGGTTCCAGGGAACAAAGTATAGCGATCAAAATATTGCGTTGATTTAGGTACAACCATAACTGATTTAATTTTATCTGTTCCCTCAAAGGTAAACTTCCATTTCTCAACTTTCACATTGTAATCATCTTCTGCAGTGACTCGTTGAACTATTCGTACAGTGATGCTTGTATCGTTACGATCTACAGGCTGCATATCAACAATACTTGCCATGTTATAGGTTCCAGAAGGAAAGCTTTCATTGTAGATATCTGTTTTGAATCCAGGTGCATTTAAGGCAAGCACATCTTCTTTCCGTCGATCATCATATGCCATGATCCAATTAAAAGCTAAGTCACGTTGATTCACATAAGTCACACTACCAGTTTCGGATTTAAATTGTGGGTCAGAATTCACATGTACTGTTTTGTTTTTATTGTCCCACTGAATATCTACTCCAAGTCCCTCCGAAATGGTACGAAGCGGAACATATACTGAACCATCTATCAGTTTTGGAGCTGTACTGCCGCTTTTAATGTCATTACCATGAATAAAGACCTTAGGAACTACGGATGCTGCATACGCGCCTGCGCTGAATACGGATGTGAGCAACACCCCTGCGAGTCCAATTTTAACAATACGTTTCATATAATCTTCGCCTCCAAAGAAAGATATAATCTAAACGCTGTGAGTTATCAAAAAGTTTCAATTCATCTAAATAATAGGGGAAAATGGTATGAAAAGCAAAAAAGCGACCCCTAAAATTAGGAATCGCTTGTATTATTGGTAAAACAATTAAGCCTTTTTAGCAAAGAATGCGATCGGTGTCGAGCTACCCCCACCTGCAGTCACTTGAACAGGTACAGTGATCGATTGTCCATTGGACAGAGAGAAGGCTCCGATTTTCACTACTTCCGTTGGTCTGGTTTTGGAAACGCCGTTCACAGCATTACTGCCTACTTTGACAGCGCCTGCAAATAGCCCGCCACGTGGATTGAGATAAAGGTTTACAGTCTGCGTAGCTCCAGAATTATTTTTAATTGTTAAGTTTGTTTTGTAGATACCGCCATAAGCAGCACTATTCGGTAGTGTACCTGGGAACACAGAAGGTTGGTCAAGAACAGAAACACTATTAGATGTACCGCTGCTATCTAGAGTAAGTGTCGCATTACTACCTTGGACATCAGCATAGTTCCAAGTTCCTCGTGGGTGTGTTTTTACGGAGCTTACAACAGCCCCTTGGTGTGTATTTAGAACAGCGGAAGTACTATTACCTGCAACAGTACGAATTTTAGCTGACATGGCAGATGCGCTGGAAAGGGTAAACTCCATTACTAGACCCCGAACTTGCCCAGCTGCGAGTGTGAACTCTTTAACAGTCCGTACCGAATTACCTGGTACGCTTACTGTTGTACTGTCTGCAGTTAACGTTTGACCCAAAAGTGCTTTGGAGAGACAAAGACCAGCATTAGTCAAAATATCTCCATTGTTAGATGTAACCGTGGTTTCGTATTTAATTGAGCCTACTGTGATGGGATTTGTTCCACCATTCCCAACGGTCAACCCGTATTTAATTGTTTGCGCAGTGTCATTATGGTGCCACATAAATACCCGGTAACGAACAGAAGTCGAACTTGGCACAGAATCCTGCCATAGAGTAATGATCGGTGTGGTAAAAGTGCTAGGAGCCAAAGGTTCAGGATTATCGCAAACGTAAAGACGTTGACCTGAGATAGCAGTAAAGCCACTAGAAAGAACAGGTGATGGAATAGGAGACATGGTGATAGGTGTTAGGTTAGTTTGAGAGCATGACATGATTAATTTCCTCCTTAGGGAACGATTATTGTGTAATGTTTTACTGTAGTAACCTAAATCAATAGGCAACTTAGAGTAGAAGAAATGGGGGAATCAATCGTCAAGTGCTTTTCCCTAACATCTGACGGCTGCCGTTTTCTCCCTCACTTATAAGGAGAATTGAGGCATCATTATACAACCTTAGAAGAAAGTTTTTGTTGTGAGTAAACAAGTGAATAACTTTTACGTTATATATTAAAATAAGGGTAGAAAGTATATGAGGTGATTACATGTTTAATCCAAAGATCTTCTTCTATTAGTTATGCTTAGGTCATGGCTTCAAAAGCCAAATCTAACCCGGCATAACGGGGATGAAGATGTTTACATGGGAAGAGATATATCTTGGGGAAAAGGTGCTCCAGCAAAGTCTGGAAAATCGTAATAAACTCAAAGATCCCAGAAGAGAGAAGGTCAAAGATTTCCGTAAGGGAATTAAAAGTGTTCATTATAACAAAGAAAGTAAAGCTGATAGAAAGCATGATTACCAACAATATAGAACAAAAATGAAACGACTCATGCGTAGCGAGCAATACGAGCTCTTACATAATTATAAACGCACGAGTGGTTGGCTTACTTGGTAACTCCTTAAACTAACAGGTATTGAGGATAGATTTATACTACAGATAGGGTTAAGTGTGAGTGGTATATCAAGTTTAATTTGATTGTTGATGTAAATCATGATAAACTAGTGAAGTATTAATTGAATACACTTTAACTAACACTACCGTAGATGCGGCGTGCTAGAGTCTTCTTACTATGTGGACTCTCAGTACGCCGCATTTTTTATTTCTATTGAAAGGAGTGATTTGGCATTGAATACCCAAACGAACGCAGCAAATGCAGTCCAGTTTGCTATAAATTGTGTAAGTGACCATTCGTTGGTTGAAAGAATCCATCAACTATCCCCACATAAGAGGGAACAGCTCACTACAATCTTATCTCATGAAATCGAAAAAGCTTGTTCTGTCTATGTACCATTGTTAGCATATTCTGACGCTACAGGATCAGAGATTGTTGTTAACTTCGTCGATGGTGCTATTGAAGGAGGTACAAATTAATGTCGTGAAAATCCTTTTAAAATACGTACCCATCGCTTTACGGCTTTACATACCATCTTTGTTCTTCTTTTCAATAATCGGATTAATGGCTTTATTTCTTGGATTATATCCATTGGGGTTTGGTATCCCGTTCTTCATATGGATCCTTGGCTTAACAGGACATATTGTCGTATACAAGTGCGTTAAAAAAGTTAATTACCTGTCACTTTATGGTTGCATCCTTTCGTTTGACTGGATGATCGGAAGCATAATCAACCGGATGATGAGTAACTTTTCTGGCAATACGATGCCTGTGTTAACTAATGTATTCTGCCTGATATGTCTAATTGGCATGCTGATCCTATCTTTTATTTACGTCAAATCTGTGAAGAGTCTGAAAATCCCCATCAACCGCATATACACCTGGGAAGATTTCGAATTTGATTTTAAAAAGAGACTCGAAAAAGACGAGAAGCAATGGAAGATAATATCACAAAATCTATCTGATAAGTTTACTGCACTTTCTGTTCTTAAAACTAAACTGATCCTTTCTCGCAAGGAAGAAAAACCTTCTCCAACCGAAGAGGTTCTTCAAACAGAACTGACTCTGGAAACTCCCATTCTTGCGAGAGATACATTGGATAATAACAACATCTTGGTAGAAAAGAATGAATTCTTTGATACTAATGGCCAAGATGACGAATTTACAACAGTTGAAGAAGATTCAGAATTCAAAATTATTGACTATCAAGCAGACAAAGAGCCAAAAGTGGAACCGATACAGACCCAGCAGGAAAAGGTGAAGCCAGCGATCAGTGAAAAAGAAATCTCAGGATTTTATGCAGAAGCTCCTCTGCCAGAGCCACCTCCTGATCGACGCCTGAACAAATCCCATCCGGAAAGGATCAAATCAGAATCCAGGACGGATGCTCAACAAGAATCCCAAAAGGATATACAAGAGAAGACATCAGATCAGTCAACGGTTATTGAAGAAGAAATACCCGATACCACGAATAGTTTTTGGAAATTTAAAGAATAACCCATTTCAAGGAGGAGATAGTAATGAGTAATATTGTCCAAAATGATGTCCTGTTGAAGGTTGTAAACGAAAATGAGGAGCAGCTGCAAAGTCAAATTGAGCAAGAAGCCTGGGAATTGGTCTATCAAGCCCGTCAGAACCGAAGTATTATGCAAGCTGAACTGGATGGTGTTGAAACTCACGCTGGCAAGGTATGCGGTATTGTATTCGTAGGTCATATCAAAGGAATTATCCCTATCGACGAAACTGAGTTTGAAAATGGGGCACAATTGAGAGATGCCGTCGGTACAACAATCTATTATAAAGTTCTTCAACTTGACCGTAACTCAGCAATTTTTGGCGCATCAAGCAAACAGGCTATTGACCATCTTCAAGGACTGACTTGGGATCGGCTACGAGAGAATATGATCATTGAAGCTAAAATTACTCGAGTCAATAATCGCTCTTTGCATCTGGATGTTGGTGCCATCAAAACATACCTTCAAGCGGACGAGGTATCCTATGAGTGGATCGACAACATGCATGATCGTTATAAAACTGGGGAGAGCATTCGGGTTAAGGTCATCGGATTGGAGAAGGAAAGTAAGACGCTGAAAGTAAGCAGCAAACAGCTTTACAAAAACCCTTGGCCAGAATGCGCTACCCGATACACGGAGGGCAATATCTACAAGGGCCGCGTTTCGGGCGTTGTTGAGTACGGTGTGTTCGTCAACTTATCAGAAGGGGTAGACATCCTGTGCCGGCAGCCGAAACCGAAGGTAGGTAAAGTTAAAAAGGGAGATACCGTGCGTGTTCGAGTGCAACGAATTGATGTTACGAAAAGTGAAATGGGTGGCAGTATCCAAAGTAAAGTGATTTAACTCTGATTGATTTGCCATTTAACGCCTTTACGATTAAAACCAAACGAAGGGGAGGCCAACATGGTCTCCCCTTTAAAACAGGGAGGACATTCATCATGAGTTCGGATCTTTCGCCATTTCATATAGGCAACAAGTATTTTATAAGTTGGGGACGGCAGCCCTCTGATACGATCAAACTAAAGCCCTCAACATTGAATACCGCACAACGACTGGTGGTAGAGAAGATGGGGTTCCTCTACTTTGCAACCAGGGTACAATTAGCGAAAATATTGAACCCTGGGAACATCAGACGAGGAAAAAAGAACGTTTCTTTCCTGTTGGATAAAGGATACCTGGTTGAGCACACGATGACAGGAAAAGAGAATAATAAATTGTTACCAATCTATAGCTTATCTAATCCGGCTCGTAAGTTACTTGGATATCCGAAGTTTCAAAAGGCTCTAACGGTAGAGGTTCTAAGTAAATTAATGGTTTCCCAGTTTTATTCACGTTTTTACGAAGTAGATCCAGCTACCCAGATGGATGCTTCACATGTTCCATTTGATGCCCTTTGCACAGTCCGAGGCATGCAATTTCAGATTGCTACCTTAAGAGACAAGGGCCAGCGTGAGAAGGTTCTGAATCAGATTCGGTTCGGGGATAATAAGGAAAAGGTTCTTATTGTCGCAAGTCAGTTAACTGAAGCAAACGCATTTCTAGATATTAAGGAAACTCATTTATTTAGAATAACAACGGACCATAATCTTCTGAAAGAAGATCTCTCTGTTAGCTTCTCTTATGTTGAAAACGGGGAGTTAAAATCTGAGCTTATCCCTCCATTTAAAAGTCGTCCAAAACTGATTCAGGAACCAATACAACCTGTTTCCAATCCAGCAGCCGAACGTTTGTTAAGCACGCTCAATTAACCTCTCAGTCCCTCTCGGTTTAATTGTACAACCGAATAACCTACGTAAAGCATCCTTTTCTTGTTTAAGAGAATGGATGCTTTTTTTGAGAATGCTAGGCTAGTTTCCCGATCAAGGATTATACTAATGTTACATTAATTGTTTGGGGGATTAGATTGCAAGAAGATTACACACATTTAGTCAATGAAATTGAAGAAAAAATGAAGAGCAAACATTATTGTGAGGATGAGATTAGCAAAATCGCCTTTAGCTTATACGGTAAGCTAATACCTCGTCCAGAATTCTCCCTTCATAATCGAGAGATTGGTGTTATGGAACAGTTCAAATCGAGGCAACATGTGAAAAATCTTCTAGATTGGGCTAAAGTATTCTCACCATTAGTTCAATTCCTGAGAAATGATTTAAATCTACCTTTAAGCAGAGAGAAATCACAGGTAGATTTTATACGTTTTATGAAAGACAAGCTTGATTTTTTTTGCACAAGTATAAAACAGAGTTCGTGTTATTCAATAATCTTAAATGAACAGGAAATAGACACAATACAAAAAATTTGTGACGACTTAAAATCGGCCTTAGATAGCTATTACGAAGGATTACCAGGTTCATCCTATAAGGCACTTGACGATTGTATGCAGAAACTTGCAGGTTTGAATATTACTCCTCTTCTTAAAGGGTACGGTAATCAAGACACATTATATTTCAAAATGAGAATTGGAAATTCAAATAACCAGTACAGTAGGAATCAAATGTTTCACATACCTTTTGAACATAGGGGGTGGGTAAAAACAAATAGATACAGTATCCCTGGCTTACCCTGCCTATATCTAGGATCAACTCCACTTACCTGTTGGGAAGAACTGGGGCGACCAGACTTAATTCGTACGCACACTTCCCTCTTCTTACCGACTGAAAATTTAAGAAGCTTTGATATATCTATTCCTCCGGCGGTAATTGCAGACTCTCTCGAGGAATTTCTTAAACTGGATTGCTCAGACTCAACAACTAAAAGCTACAAGGATATGATTCGAACCTATATTCTTCATTATCCATTAATATTATGCTGTTCGGTTCGTGTTTTGAATCCTGAAGACAGTTTTAAACCTGAATATATAATTCCTCAATTACTTTTACAGTGGATTCAACAATCTGAAGAATATGATGGAGTTGCCTACTTTTCAACTAAAATTCAAAACTATACGAAGAACAATTTCATGCTATATCGGAACTTTGCATTTCCAGTCCAAAGTATAAATGCTACCGGTTATTGTGATAAACTTGATAAGAAGTTTAATCAAATCACAAACGCAGTCCCTTGGGAAATATTCCAATTACACAAAGGATCGAAAGAGACAGCACCTGGACAAAGGAAAAGCGAATTAGAACTAGCACCGAATATTAAAACTCGTTACGGAGAAACTGATTTTGGGAGATTAGAGACTTTCCTAGTTCATATGCTAAATCCAAGATAAGATGACGTAACAAGATGAAATACATTATTTCACTTGATACAGCAACAATATCTCAGTATAATTAACGTATATTTAATTTCCTGGTACCAATACTATTTCACATCATTATGAACGTCTATAAGACGATGATAATACTATAGTGAAATTAATGGATCGATATACAAATTGTATATCAAGAGTCATTGGTAAAATTGCGGATTCATTTATGAAAGGGCAATATTATGTGGAAGGATCAGTTAAGAGTTTACTTTTCCTATCTTAATTACTTGGTTTCATCATGCTTTCGATAATTTAATTTTATATACATAATCACTTTAGGTGATCTTCCAAAAAGTCTACATCCCAAACGGATGTGGGCTTTTTTTACTTTATAAATAAAAAAATTAAGGAGGAATTTCCTGTGAGGAGTGAAAAACCAAAAAAACTTGATCAAGTACACGCTGTATTTACACAACAAAATCAGAACGAGACAAACCCGCTCACTATTTTTGTAGCATTATCTTCTTCAAAAGGGGAAGGTAACTATCTCGTTGCAGCTACTTACATAAAGGGTCAGATTGTCATTGCACATGAATGTCCCGCAATCCAACTTAAACGATCGTGCTGGCATACAGAGGTGGTTTTGTATATCTTCCAGACTATCTTTAGTCATCAGCCAGAGATTGCATCAGCTAGAACTGTTTTCATGTCTAAAAAGATAACGATGAAAAGGGACTGGGTTCAGATCCCGCATTCTTACATCCAAGGGGTGAATCAAAATGAGCACCGCAAGTTACTTGCCTGATATTGTGGACTATGCTGTATCGGCCGGTCTGCAAGTAAGATCCAATACACTTAATAAAGAGCAAACTGAATTTTGTTGTCCTTGGTGCGGTGATAGCTTGTCCAAAGGCAAATATAAACTCTCATTAAACCGCTTAAAAGGTGTGTACAAATGCTTCACTTGCGCAGAAAACGGGGGGATTCTTGATTTTATCCAAAAAGTAGAGAACCGACCTCGAGAAGAGATCCTAAATGACCTTCGTCAGAAAAACGGGGTTAATTTAGCGAAGCTCCAGAAGCGGAGAAATAAAAAGCATCCCGCTGAGTTATTAAGTGCTACTCAGCTTAAATTAATCGGTTTTTTAGATAATAGAACCCCTCAAAAGAAAGTTCGTGACAAGAACTATATAAAAAAAATCCATGATTGGATCTGGGCTGAATGGCTTCAATATCTCGACTCCAAAAAAAGAGATGCATTGGTCCATTTAATTTTGTGCATTGAGAATAACCAGTTTCAGCAAGGTATTGAATACCTGGAGAACCTATCTAAAGAACTGGACTACAATTTGGTGGATGAAGTATTGGAGGCTTATGGCTCTGGTAATCAATCACCTACCTGGGCTGAAGGAGTAAACAATATTTCTCGAGGCCTTATAGATGTATATCAATCAGCATTAAGACAATGATAAGAGAAGAGGCTAGTGACCTATGTTGAACCGTGTAATCCTGACGGGTAGATTAACTAAAGACCCGGATTTGAGGTATACGCCGGCGGGAGTAGCTGTAACGAGTTTTACGCTTGCCGTAGACCGTCCATATAAGAATCAAGGTGAACAAGAGACAGATTTCATTCCGATTATAGTATGGAGACAACTCGCTGAGACCGTAGCAAACTACTGTAGAAAAGGTAGATTAGTAGCGGTTGAAGGTAGATTACAGGTCAGAAACTACGAAAATAATGAAGGAAAACGGGTCTACGTTACAGAGGTTATTGCTGATAATGTTCGTTTTCTTGAATCAAACCGAAGCAATAATAACCATCAGACTAATCGTCAAACTGAATCTAATTCACGCTCAAATTATGATAATTCACAGTATGGGAATCCAGAGCCAATCGATATCTCTGACGATGATCTGCCATTCTAATTCAGGTTCATTGATTCTCTGAATCATACTTGTGAATGAATTTACCAAAATATCAAAAGGGAAATCCTTCTTCATTGAAGGGTTTCCCTTTTTTATTCAAAGGAGATGCCTGTAATGCCGAGAAAGAAACAAAAATCTTCAAGGATTCATGGCAACTACCAAGGCAGTATCAATATAGATTCATTACAACCAAGAATTCTTTCTGTCCGGTGTTGTCCATTCAACGTTGAACACATCGTCCATGGGAACTGCTTCTACCGAGGTGGTAGGCAGTGGTACTGTTCGGAATGTGGAGTTGAGTGGATCGCAAGTTTGCGCACAAAATCTGTTCGATATTTACGTTTAAATGAAGATGGATCTGCAGACTTGATTAAAACGATTCCGCTTGATTTTTTCAATGAATTCCGACAATCACAAGTAAAAGCTGCTCCTTACTCATCAGCCGAGGTGCAGTCACAAATAAAAATCATCTTACCAACCAGAATGAAGCCAGTCCATTATGAACAATTGGACTTCTCATTCAATATCCATAATAACTAACCTTGAAGGGATCGATAAATATGAGAAAAATGTCGCTGGAAATGGCACAGGAAATTACTGCAGTTGGAATGGAAGACAAAGATAATGTGGAGCTGATGGGTTACCTAGTATGGTACTCTATCGGATTAAAACTAATTGACCGAAACGTATTAGAGTCACACGTTAGAGTTTCGGGAATTGATGAAGACTTGTTGCCTGGCCAAATAAGGATCCCCGATGCATTCCGAAGATCCACCAAAGCGATAGAAAGCAAACAAGCAGCGGAGGATGGTAAGAGATCTGAGAGAATTCTCGTACGTGAAATTGTTAATGACTCTGAACGCATTGTCCGGAGCATTGTAAGGGAGGTAATTGATCCCCAACAAGACGAAAAATTGCAGTATAACACAAACGAGGCCGTCATCACTTTCGAGAGAGATATCCGTCTATTACATTCAGATATTATCAATCCGGATATTAAACCGTTGGTAGATAGGGTACAAGAGTTATTTGTACAATACCAAACTACCCATGACGATTCTGCAGTACGTCACATGTGTATATCGTCCATTAAAAATATGTCGCCGGTAATGGTAAAGACATCTGGGGGCGTTTACTTTATCCCTATAAAACATGAGGAAACATTGCGTGCCTTCGTCAGATTTGTAAATCTTCTGGAGTGTAGCTCAGCATATATGATACCTCTCATTAAAACCAAAGATACAATGGACCTGGTCCGTACAGCCACAGTGAGTCAGTTGAATTCGGCTTTAACAAATTTAAGAAATGCTTATGAGAATCGGGAAAGTTTAACACCTTCTGAAATCTCAAGTATTGTGAATGAGACCAACCTTTCGTTTGATGTCATTCAAGATTATCAAGGCCTACTCACTAGCGATCTACAAGAGATGAACTCATCCATTACTGATATGAAACGTATGCTTCACGCCGTTTCATCACTAAAAACCAAACGAAAGCCTCGAAGTCGTGGCACACGTCAATTATCCTTATTCGACTAACTATAGTTTTCACACTGAGATCTTTATCCCGAAAAAGGGGTAAGGTCTCTTTTCTTTTTTATAAAAATCAAAAAAACTGAGGAGTGTTCAAAAATGAGTGAAACTAAAACTATTGAGAATTATATCCATGCATGCTACCCGGCTATTTGGATCAATACATTCGAGGAACAAAGATGTCTTGATTCTCTATCCGATATCGTTGCTAATGATCCTCATCTATCCATGAAAGTTTGGTCCTGTACTAATGGCTTTGTGGACCACATTAAAGAATCCTTTTCAGATACCGAAGACTTCGTTGAAGAAGGCAGTGAACCGATTCAATCTGAAGAACAAGACTCATCACAATTTATATCCGAAGATGCTGCTGGAACAACCAAGACTACCCCACAAGAGGCGTTGGAATTTATCAATGAAGAGGACGTGTTTAACAGAATTTACGTCCTTAAAAACTTCCACCATTACATGGACAATCCATATATTCTTCAACTACTTAAGGATTCGATTAAGGGATGCGTGGCTGCTACAAATTACATCGTTTTTGTCAGCCCTAAAACAGTGATTCCTCCAGAAGTTGAGAAGGAAATCGCTGTTACAACATTTAGTCCGTTAACTATTGGTGAGTACGGTGAAATCTTAGACCGGCTTACCAAACCACAAAATGTCAAGATTAATGCGGAATATAGATCTCTGATTCTAAAGAATTCCTTAGGATTAACTGTGACGGAAGCTGAAAATGTCTACGCATTAGCCTGGACCAAACACCGGGAATTTGCTGCAGAAGCGGTTAAAACTATTCAACAAGAAAAGGCAAGTATCATTAAGAAGACTGGTATTTTAGAATTTATTCCCCCTAGCAATAAAATATCCGATATCGGGGGAGCTAGTGAATTCAAGAAATGGGGAGCCATTCGAAAGGAAGCCTTTTCCGAAGAAGCCAAGGAGTTTGGTGTGCAGTCACCTAAAGGGGTTCTACTCTGTGGTGTTTCTGGCGGCGGAAAGTCCGCTTCAGCCCGCGCATTGGGAAACCTGTGGGAATTACCCATCTTACGATTCAATATCGGAAAAGTATTTGGTTCGTATGTTGGAGAATCCGAAGCCAACATGCAGACCGCTCTGCGAACTTCTGAAGCCATGAGCCCCTGTATTCTATGGATTGATGAGATTGAGAAGGCGCTCTCTGGTATAGGGAACGATTCCTCTGGTGTAACCTCTCGTGTATTTGGAGAATTACTCACCTGGATGCAAGAGAAAGAACAAGATGTATTTGTATTGGCCACGGGCAATAATATTACCAATCTACCTCCTGAATTGCTACGGAAGGGAAGGTTTGATGAAATATTCTGGTTCGATCTTCCTGACCCGAATGAAAGGAAAGAGATTATAAGTATCCATCTCGAGAAACGCGGACGTACTGCCCTGGACTTCGACTTGGACAGTGTTTCTCAGGTCACAGACGGTTTTGTAGGTGCTGAGCTGGAACAAGTCATTGTAGACGGTATTGCCTTAGCATTCTTCGAAAAAAGTGAACTTCTCACTGAACATCTTATATCGGCTGCAGATCAAACGATTCCACTGTCCAGCCAACGACGAGATGAAATCAGTGCTATGCGGGAATGGGCTAATCAATATGCTCGTAGTGCATCAGCACCGGTGACTAAAAAGCCACAACGTAGAAAAGTTGAGTCAACAAGTAGACCTTCCAGAAGGCTCTCATAATCTAACACATTATTAATCTAACTTATTGGAGGAATTCACATGTCACACACATCTCGTATCGAAACAATCATTACAAACATTCCTGCACTTGAGCGTGCAGTCAAAGAGTTAAAACTGACATTTGTTAAAGGTGGGGTTGTTCGAGCGTACAGTAAGGCCCAAGAATTTCACGCCGACTACGTTATTCAGTTAAAAGGTCCCTATGACGTTGGTGTCATTAAAGTCGAAAAGAAATATGAACTTCGTACCGATTGGTGGGGAGGACACGTTGAAAAGGAGATCGGTAAGAATGCCGGCCGGTTACTGCAGGAGTATCAGATTGCAGTCGCTGTCATGGTTGCTCAAAGCCAGGGGCATACCATCATTAAACAAAAGCTGCCTAACGGCGCTATCAAAATGAGAATTCAACAAAGCTAATTAAAGAGGAGAGTATATATGAAGGAAGTAATCATATTAATCAGTCCAGATGGTGAGTTAACGATCGAAGCTATCGGATATAACGGGGACGGTTGCGAAGCTGCAACAGAACCTTATGAAAAAGGCCTTGGTAAGGTTTCCGAGCGATCATTCAAAAGTGAGTATAAACTTGCTTCAAGTCGCACCAAAAACAAGTCAGTAACAAGAGGAGGCCGTACCCTAAGATGATGATAAAGATCCACGAAATAACTCCTTATTCCGAAGTGAATGGACCTGGAGTTAGAACGGTTATCCATTTTCAAGGGTGCAAGTTTCAATGTCCAGGTTGTTTTAACCCTAAAACTCATTCCCTTGATGGCGGAGTGAGTATGTCGTTATCCCAGATCATCTGTTCCATTCCGGATACAGTAAGTGATATCACAATAAGTGGGGGAGAGCCTTTCCTTCAACCGAAAGCATTGCTTGAAATGACCACAAAACTAAAGAGACTTGGGTATACGATCGTTGTATTTAGCGGGTTCTATATGAATGAGATTCGTAATTTGAAATACGGCAATGATATCTTGGCCAACATCGATGTTCTGATTGATGGCCGTTTTGATTCAACAGCTGCTTCTTTTCAGGGACTACATGGGAGTGATAATCAAACATTACATTTCATCAGCAACAGATACTCCTACACTGATTTTGTTTCTCGTGATGTAGAAATTCTTATTTCAACAGACGGGTCTACACAAATCACTGGATTCCCAACCGCGTCATTGCTTGCAAACTTCAATAACAATTAAAGAAAGGGTAGATAATCGCTTATTTAAAGTGAATATCTACCCTTTTATTTGATTTAGAAACTTTCTTAAAGTTAATTTAGAAATCAGAAGACATTACTTTTAGCCACCGATATGTAAACAATGATGTGCTTGAAGTTAACCGAAAAATGATGATACAATAGCGGCATATATCATTTTCTTACCTCAGATAAACTCAATTCGTGCACGTTATGAACATCAAGCAGATGAAGATAACTATTAGGAATTGATTCAGGATATACTTTTATCTTTAAAGTATAGATCTCTGAGGGGACGTTTGCAGCATCGCCTGTGAAGACGTTACGGTTACGCATGGTATTACTTCATAAATGAGTAAACCTTTGCTAACAAACCATTAAGTTGAAATATCAAGTTTTTTTTAAAATCTCAAATCATCTATTGATATAAGAGAAGTCTTTCTGTCCAATTAGGCGGAAGACTTCTCTTTTTTTATAAATTTGGCAGTGTCTAAAACAGGACACTGCCTTTTTTTATTCCAAATAAGGGGGCATATTAAAAATGAAAAGAAGAACAGTTCGTCTATTCGCACTTACAATGATTAAAATCCTTGAGGGGCTCGAAGAAATCTGTTTAAAACTTAAACGTTCTCTCCGCAGGACTAAAGTTTGGATGACTTCTGTCTCTATTGTCTGTATCTCGATTTTTGCCATCAATGTATTCACTGATGTCAATCAAATAGACACAGAGTACGTAAGTTACGTTGTTGAGAGTGGTGATACGTTGTACGACATCAGCCAGCGTTATTACAATGGTGATCCAAGACAAGCTGTGTCCCTCATTCAATCTATCAATAAAATCAATGCAACAATCCATCCAGGACAGATTATCCAAGTACCTTCAAACAAATAAAGGTTGTTGGTTTACTACGGCCTGGAGGTGAATTCTAAAAATTCAAATGAGAGTCCACAACTAAGTGGGCTCTTTCTTTTAATGTTCAACAACAAACAATCAGAGGAGGATATACAATGGCCAGACTTGGTAGTGAATCAAAGGGAGGATTTTATCCTACCCCTACAAAAGAAATGGAACTAATTTTAAGACGTGTGCATCAAGAACACGATTATCCGTTTTCTATATTTGATCCTTGTGCCGGTACCGGCTCAGCATTACTTCAAATTAAAAACCACTTTTCAAACCAGGACTTGGTTGAATCTTATGGGATTGAGATCGAAAAAACTCGAGCTTATGAAGCTAAAAGGAATGTTGACCATCTGCTACAGTGTGGATATGAAGACACACGCATAAGTCATGATACATTTTCATTAATGTATCTAAACCCTCCATTTATGCAGTTAAAGAATGAAAGAAGTGAATATCGGTTTTTTAAAGATCTTACCCAATCCAATAACATGCTTTCTACATCAGCACTTGTTATTTTAAATGTGCCACAGTATACATTAGCGGAACTGTCTAAGATCATTGTTTCCAGACTCGAGGATATAAAAGTGTATCGTTTTACAGACGACAACTACTATGACTTTAAGCAAGTGATTGTATTTGGATATCTACGTGGTTCCCAGAAAAACCATCAAAAAAACTCCACCAACAAAGAACACCTCATAGAATACTTAAATGACATTTCATATCGCGGTCCAGAGTGTCTAAAACCATTAGATACCGAGGACGATGTAAGCTATGTGGTTCCCCCACAAGTCAAACCCACAACTATATTCACATCGACAATTGTAACGATTGATGATGTGAAAAACTCAAGTAAGGAAATTCGATTCTTAGATAAAATTTTCTCCTTAGTAGATGATGTACGTCTACAAAGCGATCATATTCAGAACCCAGCAATGCCACTTAAGATCACTCACCAGGTTCAAGCAATCCAATCCGGAGCTCTTCCTGAACATATGGGAGACCACTTGTTGGTTGCTAAAGATGAATCCCACCTTAGTAAAAGGACCGAATACGATCCGGAAACAAGAACATCTAAAACGATAGAAAGTTATACAAGAAAGTCAATAATTCGCGTGTTCACTCCAAATGGACATATCGACCTAAAATAATTAAAATCCATAATTGAAAGAGAGGAAAGATAGCCTCAAATTAAGAGCTATCGCAACTTATGACAACATCCATCTTAGAAAAAAACGAGAGTTTAATTGAAATGAATCCTTCCTTAAAACAAATGAGCAGACCGATGATTGCCAGTATCAAAGAATACTGTAGTAATCCCTCCCGTAAAGGGTGGGAATCTATTCAACAGTATCCGATTGGTCCTCATACGGTGTCTTCATTATATGAAATGTATTCTGGTAGCATGGATAGGCCCGAATCAAGCGAATTTGAGGCATTTCTACTCTATATAACAAAGGATTTACGCATTATTAGAACAGAAAAGGAAGGCAAAGTATTTGAGGCCTTTGTCAAAATGATTCTACTAAATGAAGATGACTTAACTTTAATTGGGATTTCCCTTGCCGGCAGCTTAAGTGCTTGCCGCGCGATTCATGCTTTGTTTTACGAACAAAAAGAGGTTATGGTAACCAATTTCTTCTCTGGTGAGGTGAAATTCTACAAAAGTACACGAAATTATAGAAGGATCGAAGAAGTTCATAGCAAGGTGTGTCATACCTTTTTACTTCCAAGAGTGGCCATTGTCCAAGAATACAATGAAGCTTGTTTGGAGGCGGACGCTAACAATAAGGCTCATCCACCAAGAATATTAATGTCTCGAGGAAACATCAATGAACTTGCAGGTCAATTCATTGCTCAAAAATTCAACTTACCAAAAACTCGTGATTGGGCAGATTTATACCTTTCGCTTATTCCAAAGGATAAATGGACTAACATAAAAACAATTCAAACGGATCTTGATGATATGGAAGAAACGATTACCACCATTCAAATTAATACGATGAAGGAAGAGGAGGTCTTATCTTGTATTGACCAGGCTATCATTGATGGTACCCTCAATGTTTTCTCTTCGACCAATACGACCTCAAATGTGGTATTTGATGACGGAATGACAACTGAAGACTATCTCCGGAAAAATGCAGAAATTCTCTCTACCAAGATGGAGATGTACTTAAAGCCACTATATAATGGACAGACATACACGAAGTATATCGGCATGACCAATCGCATCTGTCTTCCTGCACAAGCAAGAGCAGTAATGGGGATCCTAACAATTTTGAAAGAGGGATACTCCGCTTTCTTAAATGCTGACATGGGGTGTGGTAAAACGCAGATGTCCTTAACAGCATCTTACGTATTATCGCAAGAACAACATAGTCGGGGGAGTCATTCGGGAATTTCTGTTTTAATTACTGCCCCGTCAATAACGATACCTAAATGGGCAGGAGAAGAGATCCCTAAGGTGTTAGGCGAACATCATACACGGATACGGGTTATTAACTCGACTGAAGATGCTCTTGATTACGTACGCAAGGTCAAGAGTAAAGAAAGCAAAGTCCCATCCGGTACCATTGAATTTGTGTTAGTCTCAACGGATCGAATGAAGCTTACCGCTAATAAATTTATCTGTAGCGCGATCTGGAACCATAGAACACAAAATTGGCGTTGTCCAGATTGTTATCAACCAATTAAATCCCCTAAACCAAAAGATGCTGAAGCTGGCATTGTTGCTTCGTGGAAAGATATTGTTGAATATCCGAAGTACCCACCAACAATTGAGGAATTAAACGAAGCACGCTTAGATAAAACAATTACACCTGCTGGATTACCACGCAGTTATGTCAACAGATATACTTCCTTCATAAGACAACTCCAATGTGAATGCAAGTCCCCTTCAATCAAAGATGATCAGGAACCAAAAAAACACAAGATCAAGAAAAATTGTACATTAGCCCGGCCAGCATTAAAAAGTCGGGGAGAGGACCGAAACAAGGTTCGCTGGATGATTGCAGAAATCTTCCAAAAACACCTGAAGGGCCATTTCAAGCTAGGTATATTTGATGAGATCCAACAAATGAAGGCTTCAAATAGTGGGCGGGGACTTTCTTTTCACAAACTATTAAAAAGCTGTAGCAAAGCAATGTTTCTCACCGGAACACTAACCAGCGGAATTTCATCATCTATTCAATCTACGTTGTGGCGATCAGATCCTCAATCCCTTATTAACGAGGGTTTCGAACACTCCACATCTAAAGAGCTATGGGCCCAAAAATACGGCGTTCTTGAAAAAGTGACTTACCATGATGTGAATGATGGAAATGCCGGCCGTACGACGAATCGTCGTGCTGAAAAGGTCTCTCTAAAAGAGAAACCGGGCATCGCCCCTCAATTGGTCGCGAAGCACCTACTTCATAAGTCAGTATTCGTTGAGCTTTCTGATTTAGGATTACCTTTGGTGAGTTTAAGAGAAGAACCTGTAATTGTCGATCTGGAAGATGAACATGGTCAAGCATACCGTGAATTTGAACAGGAATTGTACGATACATGTATGAAAATACAGTCTGATTTAGGAAGTAAGGCTTGGTCTTACTACACTTCTGCTGTTTTGAATTATGCTGCACAACCAAGCCATGATTGTACTGTTGAGTTTACTGATGATAAAGGAAAACTACTCTCACGAGTTTCCCCTAAAGTGTTTGATGAAAGTTATACAACTGCAGTAGAACAGAAATTGGTAGAGGATATCCGGAAAGAGCTGGCTAATGATCGAGGATGTATTATCTTTACCAACTTCACGAACAAATATAAGACCAATGAGCGAATACAAAAGATCCTTTCAGAGGCGAACATCGACGCTACCATCCTGGACAAGTCCACTACAACAAGTATGGGCAGGTTCGATTGGTTAGAGGAACAAAAGCAACAAGGGACTAAGGTGCTGATCATGAATGCAGCGTTAGTCCAAGTTGGCTTAGATTTGCTAGAGTGGCCGAACCTTATGTTCTGGCAGCTAAATGATGATATAAATGCCGTTCGGCAAGCCGGACGTAGAGCGTGGAGAATAGGCCAAACCAAGGAATGTACAGTACGATTTTATGTCGCTAAAAATACGCATCAGATGAAACAATTCGAGCATCTGATGAAGAAAAGAATTGCTGCTTTATTAGTAGAAGGTAGAATTGAACGTTCAGATAAGATTGCAAAATTCGCAACGGACAATGAATCCGGACTAACACGGGATTTAGCGAACAATCTATCTGCAGCGGAACTTACGGAGACTTGGAAAAGTGCAGCTGAGAAAGATATTGATGAAAAACTCAACGTTGTTTCCGAAGAAGATTATCCTGCGGCTATTAGTGAAGCCTTCAAAATCTTAACAGCAGAGACCAAACGATTATGTGGTGTTTCTGATTTTGAACCAGAAATACCGAGAAAAGTGGAAGAAAAGAATTCTATTGGTATGGATCATATTCAAGGGATTTCCGTTTCTAAAGCAGAGAAAACATTAAAGATAGATATCATCCAATACAAAACAACACCTGTACGGATAAAGATGAAAAATAGTGAGGCTATTATTCAAGATCAGTTAGTATTTGATTTTTGATTTTTTAATCATTAAAGAGGTTGGACATTTGTCCAACCTCTTTTTTTCGTATTTATGTTTAAATCATAAATTCTGTTTGTAACGGTACGTGGGAATCTTCCAGCTTAACCATTTGCCTGATGTTATATTCCAAGCACTCCATGGATGTCATAGATGCTGCAGCTATCTTCTGGGATGAGTTTAGAGGCAGCAAACGCTTGAATCTTCTGCCCACATTATATCCTGTAGAATCTGTAGAAAGGAACGGGAATTCATGTAGTAGCCCATTGGATCCACCCAACCAATGAAAAGTCTGCCGATCACTATACTGACTGAATATCTTTTGAAAGAACTTACGTTTTTGATTTTGAGATAACATAAAAACTGTTCCACCGATTGCAATGGTAAGATGTATTGAGCTATTTACCCAACGCTCTAACGTATCCCAACCATAAGATTCATGCCAGACAGGGTAAGGTGGGATCTTTACGGATTGAGAGAGATATTCAAAGTTCTCCTCTGTCTGTTTAAGGTTCTCAACATCCAAATTGAAGTAGCCGATAATGAGTGGTTTAATCTTCTGAATCAAGGTACTGTATTGTTTCAGGCATATCGGATCAACATCCTTATTCCTACGTTGAGCTTTCATCACGCTGAAAGTACCTGAATCAATAATGATATGTAGCCCCAGATCATGACAGTGATTAAGTATATTGTAGATTCGCTCTTCACTATACTCGCGTAGATAGTAATTACTTAGAAGTACAAACTTACCACCTAACTTAGAAATCAGCTCTCTATCTTTTGGTGATGCCTCTAAACCCGAAAAAAAGTATCGAACACCTTTTATGACCAGGCATAATTTTCGATTAGCTAGAGTAATAATCCTGGAGCTAAGGTCACTTAATGCAGCATTTAACAAAGCCATTAAGTGTGACGTGAATGGGTCGAATTTCTCCAGTTCTTTTCTACTGACATTGCGATAAAATAACGCATATGTAAGAGCCTGGCGAAATCGAACTCTTGTAATTCTATGAACGCCCTGGGTCGAATTGATTTTAAAGATAATATGCTGAGCGGTGATTTCTTTTACCCCTAAAATACACCCCATGCCCGTCCTATAGGAATGCTCCCCTGACTGAATTCGTTTTCTAAATCTCTTCTCTACTTGCTTTGCCTTATGTACAAATGCTTGATCCATATATGGGTATTTCATTATTTTCTCAACTCCGCAGTCAATATGTTTCTTACAGATCGAGAGTATCATGTATTCGGAGTAAGACAACTATTTCGAAGTCACTTATTAGATATTTAATTATTGTCTAGTCAGTTCAGGACCGACATTAATCTATACCATATTGAACACTCAAGAATGAAACTTTATTTTTCATAAATATTAGTGTAAAATAAAGCTAATTCTTTTGTTTTTGTATTCTTCAATGCTATTTAAATTATGTACTCCACGAGATGATAATGGATTGGATAGCATTTTGGGACTAATGTATTTTCATTAGGATGAAGAATAAGATTGTGTACACTTTATTTCATTGAATAGAGTGATGGCAATACATATTGAATCAATAATCAAGTTGATTCAATGCTAAGAATCTTTTTTATTTCACCAACAAGTCTAAAACTCAATATTTGGCATCTAAACGCATGGATTCGCTTTACAAAGCGGAATCATGCGTTTTTTTTGCATATTGAACAAAATTTCAGGAGGTTATCACAGATGTTCAAGTTTCGTTTGAAAAAGAGGAATCAATACGGTTGGGACGCAATTTCCGCAATCGTTCCAGGTATGCCGACCTTGAAGTTATCATATTGGGTAAAAAACAAAGAGGTCTGTAGTTACATAAGTAAAGAAAGCCAGATCACAAGCGAAGTCTTGAAAGCAAGTCATGAGGCTGATCAGAATACTGAAATACAGATCTGGCGAAGAATTGGCTCAGATATGTCAGAAGATTCATGGTCCATATTATGTTTAGCTGCTGCAGTAGACAGACGTACCAGAGTGGTGACATTTATCTCTACTTGCTATAAACACTTACAACATGCAAATGAGCTAGCAAGCAAGCTTTGGAAGAAATCAAAAGCTAAGTTAATCCGTGCTATATGTCCGGACAATCTATTCTTAGCACATCAGATATGTATGGCGAAATACAACCTATCCCAGAATTCGTTTTCTATGGTAGGAGAAGTATCAGAAGAATACGGGAAGATTATTTTTGCTACCCAAACGAAACGGACTGGCAACTTAGTAGAAAAGCGTATTTACTTTGTCGGTCTAATGGATGTTATCCAGTTTAATGGTTTACTTGCAAGCCTGCTTACTATTTTAGGAGTTGGGACACGAAAAAGTTAAAGACATAATCTACTTGATCAAGAGTAGGCTATGTCTTTTTTTATTCTTACTTTAACTAAAAGAAGGGAAGATTTTAACATGAAAATTACAATGAAAACGAAGACACTCTTGGATGGCTTAACAAAAGTTAAAGAGACATTAGAGAAATCTGAAAGAGTACCGATCTGTATGAATATCAAATTTCATGCAACAAAAAAAGGACTAAACTTGGTTACGGATAATACCGTGAATTCAACGGAGCATTTCATACCGTCGAAGGAAAATGAATTAAGCGTAGATGAGGTAGGGTCAGTAATGATCCCACCACTCATTATTGAAATTGTAAGAAAAATGGGGTCCGCAGTCTGTATTACCGTTTCTGATCATCCTGATGAAAAACTGACGGATCAGAAACTGATTAAAGTAACGTCAGTTGATGAAAAAGTGAACGCAAACTTTAAAATGCAGGGTCTGAGTGCTGTAGAATTCCCCCAGTTTGTCATTCCGAAGGGGAAGGCTCTCCTTCAATTGGATTCTTCTCACTTTCTGGATCTATTAAATAAAACCTTATTCGCAGCCTCCACGGACGAAAACACGCCTATTCTTACTGGCGTTAATATTAACCTGACGGAGCAAGACCTTGTCTTTACTACAACCAACCGGCATAGATTAGCCATAGCCTCTTACCAAACGGATTCTATTCAAGAGTTCGGGAATGGTGGAATAACTATAGCAGCTAAGCCCCTCGAAAAAATATCGAGACTTATTGGAAGTAACAAGGTGGATATTTCTTTAGTTAAAGGGAGATTAGTGATTAAGTCAGGAAATACAACCTTCAGTACAACCATTCTCGAGGGAAGTTATCCTGATGTAAGTAGAATTCGTCCTGATGGGGACTCAATGAAAGTTAGTTTCTTGGTACATCGTACCGAGCTACTTGCTTCTCTAGAACGACAGTATATTGTTAAAGCGGAAGGCAACGATGGGGGAATTACCCTCATAAAAACCAACCCTAACAATGCTGCATCTATTGAGCTGAAAACGCATGAATCTTCATTTGCATCCGTAGCTGAAGAGATTTTTGTCCAAGATTACGTTGGTGACGAAATTGATATCTCGATTAATACAAGATATTTTTTGGATGCAATTAAAGCCTACCATTCGAAAATGGTCCGGATCAGCTTTACTGGAGAACTAAGTCCAGTTCTTATAGAGCCACAAGAGAGTAAGGGTAATATTCAAATTATCTTACCGTACCGTAGAAAATAGACAAGTATGAATGGATGCTTCCTTTATAGAAGGGAGCATCCATTATTATTCTACTTCAAAGGTGGCGAGCATATGGAATTCCTCCGATTGGACTGGAATAAATTCGAGAAATCATTAAAAGAGAAACATGAAGAGAATAGCACCTCAACGAAGGAGGAGCTTTATAAAATCGTTGAATTGATCTTTAGTGATACACCGCTAAATGAAATTGATTTCTCATCATTCTCCATAGAGGATGTTAACACCGTGTTGAATCAATCCTTTTATCTAGATTCATACGACAACGCATATTCATGGGATTATGAACAAAATGCAAAAAACAATTACTTTAACATATTCTACGAACAAACAAATCATAGACATTATTGCGGACACTTCAGATATATGCGAACTGAAAGTAATGATGACTTCATTTAATTAAAAGAGAAAGGAAACATTCTCATGCTGATGTTCAATAATGAAGATATAGAGTCTATAAGGTCATCTACTGATAATTTTCGGATGCTTAAGCTTGCTCATGATTATGGAATAAACCCGACAAATTTAAGCGCAGCAAAGGAATGGCGAATCTGGAACACTTACGGAATTGGCCCGACATTTGATATTTTCGACGAGTTACTTAGACTGGTTTTTCATAAGTTCGATATAAAAAGAATACCTCACAATGAAGACGAAGCTAAATATGCTATATCCGGTGGAGAACTGTCATTGGTATTACAGAGCCAGAGTGAATACACGCAATCCATTCAACCTTTCATAACAAGGGTGAACTGTGACTATTCGATGGCCAGCTTAAACATTGAAATAATCGACGACACTATTACCCTTCATCTTGAAGAAAATTACTATGGATACCACAGCCAATTTCTTGAGCATTTAATGAAGATGGCAGCCTTAATCAGTGAGTATCTCGAAAAGGACGATATACATGAATAATAGAGATTCCCGACGACACTATAGTGTTACTTGGAGTGAAGGAGTCCACTCTTCTATACCAACGTGCCAAGTTCAAATAAAGAATCAAAATAATGTCGTCTTATCTGACTACTCGATGACCTTCAACCAATTTGCTGAAGCCATTATCGATACCGAGCTGAGAGAATTACATCCTCTTACTATCATAGGTCATCGAAAAGGTATGGAAAGATTGAGTATTTGCGGGATAAGGAAAGTAGGAAAACCTTCGTACGAGACACCTTTCATGAATAAAGGAATTGTTAAGTATATCCGTATGGAAAAATCAAAAAAAGAAATTGTAGTCTGCAGTGTCCCAAAACAAAAATGGGATATGTACTATTACAATGATCCTTTAGAAAAGATAGGTCACCCTCATTTGTTATTTGTTTATTTAATTGATATGAAAAGCAGAAGGGTAGATCAAATGTTCTGCTTTGCGGTAAAGCAGAGCCGAATCAGTTCAGACACTGAATTATTTAAGTACCCTTATGCCAATGTGACCAACGGCTCTGTTTGTATGGGTGGTAATTCACTACCCACGATAACAGATATAAACCAATGCGCTACATTGCACAATTTGTTTTTTGGATCTCCAAGTACAAATTGTTACTTTGATGGGCATCGAAACACTTCTGGGATCACAGAGTTACGTGAGTTATACAGTAAGATGCAGGATACAGATTTCCCGGATGCCTGGCTTCTCACTGAAAAAATAACAATTCAACAATTATTAGAAAAACAAACGAAGATCTAATTGGAGGGTTTAATAATGACTGATAATACTTTTGTTCAAGGCGATTTGTTCGGATTTCTGAGTCCGGAGGAACAAACAACGTTAACAACAACTACTGTAGAAAACGAAAAACGGAAACAACGAAAGAATCAACTTTCGATGAATAAGCCGGCTACCAAGAAAGAAAATATAACATTTGAGACTTTAGAAGTTAATCTCGAAACACACATTAAATATGATGGTGAGTTGACTCCCATAACCCAATACTTTAGTAACGAGGAAATTGAACAAGGTATTGAAGATCCGGAAGCAAAAGATGGCCGGCGCACTATAAATACCGAAGACTTGAGGCTTAAACTAGCTGAAGAGTACGGCGAAATGAGCGATCGAGATTATGTAACGTTAACCTTATTCCCTAATAACCTAATCATACCGCAGGTTCACGGCCGTAAAAGAGGAGCATCCACTGGAGTGTTTACGTCTCTAAAGGAAGCTGCTGCTGATCGGAAATACAATATGTATGTTCCCTCTGCTGACGGACATGTGTATCACATCAGGGATGGTGAAGTCTACTCGGTCTGTACAAAAGCATCATACGTGCCTGTATGTGATCAACTGCATGAGGGTATACAGTTTAAATTACCGCCAATCCCGTATATTATCCTTGAGGAATTTATCTCTCTATGTAGGGAATACAGTAAGGATCAATTAGAAATTTATGGTGAGATTTACTTTCATCATGTCAAAGGCTATCATCTTTCAATCCCACATCAAGTAGTTTCATCAGAGAATGTTGTCCCTGAGAAAACCGAAATTGATGATGCTCAAATGATAAAAGTAATGGAGTTACATTCTCATCACACTTTAGAAATAACCCCATCAGAGCAGGACAATAACAGTGAGATTGGCAGATGCTTATATACGATTATTGGGAGACTAGATTGTTTTTTTCCTAAGATCTCTTGTCGTGTGTTTGTAGATGGTCAATATCAATTGGTAGACCTCAATAAGGTGTTTACTTCTCCTTTTCCTCCAGCAACAAATGCTTATGATTATCGCATTCAGAAAGAGAGTGCGCTATGATCATCTTTCACCCAGACATGAAACCCCTTTTCCAAATCGTTCAATTAGGAACCGGTGCAAACGGATCTGCTGTGGTTCAACAATTAACGCAACTCATGAATATCTTCTCAGTTAAGGGTAGTTATCTTCTAGCTGATCCAGATATCGTTGAAAAACATAATCTCAAAAATCAATTATTTCTACCCTCCGATGTAGGACAGAAGAAGGCAGACGTTCTAGCAAGGCGATACGGGAGACATTATGAAGTACCTGTATTTTCTTATGCAGAGCAATATGTAAGTACCTTAGAAACAATGGAAGCATTATTTGATGATGCATTTCTTAAGGACTACTACTGTAACATGAAAATCCCAGTACTCATTGGTACCGTGGATAATAACTTTAGCCGCCAGCTCATGCATGCCTTCTTCATGTCGCAACCTTATATGATTTATGTGGATGCAGGGGTTGAAGGTTCTCGTGTGCCTCAGGACGAACGTTCTATGGATTCCTGGACTTCTGAAGAAAGAGAAGCCTATAATGCTACCGGCTGGACCGGACAAATTGTCTGCGGGATTCGTTGGAACGACGAGACTATTCTTGATCCTGTCTGTTCAGCATTTCCCGATATGTTATTAGACGATGACCCGATTGCCCCAGGTGCAGCATGCATACAGCAGCTTAGCAAGGAACCTCAAAAACTCCTTACCAATAAATATGCGGCTCTTGAAGTGATTTCCTATTTCAATACACTGTTCTCTGAACAGCGAATAGCCCACCACAAGTCGTATATAAATCTTAAACATAAGTATAAGGTAAAAACATACCCTATCGAGAAGCAACAGATACTGTCACATCAAAGTGAATCAGAATAAAACAACAAGAATCGTAGACGTTACTCGTCTGCGTTTTTTCATTCTTCTTCAAGGAGCTGAATACCAATGTTGCAAAATATTGAATTGAATGACCTCATTGAAGTTAGGCGAAGAGAATTAGAATGTTTAGTAGTTCAACATGACTTTAATTTTCAAGATGAGCACGTGATCAAGAAATCAGTAGAGCTAGATGATCTCTTGAATTTACTCAACAAGAAAAATGACTCAGCCAACAAGTAAATATCAGATTGATAGCTACTCAAAAAAATTAAAATCTAGAAATCTAATAGAGAGTAGGAATAAAATGAGTACACAGATCGTTCTATTTGTATGTATACATGGAGACCTTATCGAAGAAATCAAACCTTATATCGGGGCTAATGCATTTGAAAGGGCAGCTGCTGCTTTCGAAGCTTGGACCGGTATTTCATATGCTGAATATAAAAAGCGTTCAGATGAGGGTGAAGAATCTGAAGAAATACTCGGTGAAGATAAAGCTGGTTCAACAATCATGTTTGAGACAGCAGAAGACGACCCTTCATTGCTGCAGCATCAACCTGAAAAAGAAACAATGCTTGTACTAAGTATCAGTCACATTACCGAAGAGATTAATAACGCACTACTTCAAGGTCAATTTGGAACTTTTTCATATTACCCGAAAGAGGCTGGCTTTGACATTAATGGTTTCTTCATTTATGTTCCACATAAAGATGAAAATCTTAAGAGTTTTGATTTACCTGACTGTGTAGAAGGCATTTTTAGATATGCTCAAAGCCACGATTCCGAATGGATTTTGCTGGAGAGAGATGCTGAAATACGTCCGGATTTACCTGTTTATGAATGGTAAGCCAGTCTTCAGACCAATAACACATTAATAGTACCAAGGAGAAAATATCATCAATAGCATGCATGCACTCATTACCGCCGCCTTATAGTGTGGCGGTTTTTTGTATTCAAAATTATCTGTGGTAAAAGAAACAATCATACAAACATGTGTAGAACCCTTGTTTCGCAGAAGCGGGCAAGGGTTCTACCAATTATTATATTGAACCTAGATTAAAAAGGTTAATAGTACATAAGCGGGTTGGGATCGTTGAACATTGAATTTGTTGAATATGACTTTATCGGCCGGTTGATACTTACTGATAAGAACCTCTGCCATCAGTAAAAGTAACTGCTATTCCGTAACGATCGTCAATATGATCTCCAATTTTAACTCTTAGCTCCCTTGTTTTAGCTGATACACCACCGAAACTGGTATGCTTATAAGATAAATGGGCTTCTGCAGGGATACTTTTACTCCTAATTTCAGTAAGTCTATCAATTACCAACTTTTCGTCAGAATATACTCCCATAATGGAATGAATGGAGGTGCCCGACACACCAGTAATGTAGCTACTACCGATGTGCGTGTCTATGAATGCAGAGGTATTGAAACTCGCTGTTCCAAAGACACTTGTTCCTTCAACCTTGAAATATAAGGATGCTCCATTGGAAGCAGTAGTAGATACATCCGTAGGTTCTATTACTAATCTTAATTTCTTATATGAACCATCCTCGAACTTCTGGTGTATCGTTGGATTTTCAGAAGTGACCGTCAGACTTCCGTTGTTATTGGAATCCGATGTTCTAAAAGCAGTTGAGTTTGGTTTATCCGCATCTAAAATTTCTCCATTTTTTAATTTGTTAATTACACTGTTAATATCATCCTGTGAGGACCCATCTTCTCTCATATGCTCAGCAATTTTTTGGTAGTCCTCTTCTGAGAAGCTAGCAGTAGCACTGGAATAAGATAAGGGGTAAACGAACGTACCCAGTAAGAAAAGGATAAGAGCTAAGGATATTGTTCTAAAAGCTGGAATCTTTCTGATCAAAATTATTACCTCCCAATATTTAGTATGAACCGAGTATATCATTGTAAAAATTTAGTGCAAGTTAGGAGGTTAGCAAAAATGTACCTTTTTATTCCTTTTTTACTCGTGACTTTGATCTCTGGATTTCTAGGATTTATGGTCTATAGATTTTCTAACATTATTATCGGAACCGTTGTGACAATTGTAACCTCAATCTTTATAGCGTATATGTTTACAGATTTATATGCCTTTTTTGGAGTTATAGGAGGGGTATTGTTCTATTTCATATTAATAAAATTTTCAAAATAAATTATTTATTCAGCTTACCTGAACTTGTCATTGACCCGGAATTAAAAAATATACATTCTTAATTGAAATCCATCCACGATTAGGATAAAATTATAGTCATATAACAAGTCCATTTCTTCATTGTTTTCATCTGAGACATGTACATACTATTGTATGATGATGTTAACCTAATGAAACGGACATGGTTCTTTTTTTGGAATCGTGGAAACAATGTAAGAAAACGCGAACATATTTGGTATGACGGCGTTGTTCTTTTCTGGAAAGCCGATATTAGCTTTAATTTACGATTCCAGTGGGTTATGCATTTTTTGTTTGTTTATTTTAAAAAACTAATACTGCTATCGCATTTATAAACGGAATTCTCTTAATCTGAGGATTCCGTTTTTTTGCGTTTAGGCCAAAGGAGAAAAATTTAAATGAAAAAAGTACAGGACACTGAGATGTTAATTCTGAAGGTAAATCCCGTCAAATGGGAAGAGAAGTTCAAAGTAAAACAAATGATTGGAATGTGTTTTAGCAAAGTAGATGGATGTTATCGGGCCTACCCGGTATATTCCGACACAGATCAAAGCCATCTAGTAGATAGGTATACAGAAATGGATCTTATTTTCGCCCTTTCCATAGTTCGTGAGGAGAATCAATTTGATTCAATTCATGATTATATCAATGTTAATAATCGAGCTAAAGTAGCAGAGTGGATCAATCTTATTGAAGAGGACATTCGTTACGCGAACCTTTATGAAGCTGTTAGTACATACTAAAAACCATAAGGAGATGAACTGTATGATCACTGTACAGGACGAAATTTGGGAACAAAAGTTCAATGACTATAGCCAGTACTTTATCGGTGAACAATATGGTGTAGCTGCAAGTATCCGTTTTGAAGAAGATTTAAATCGCTGTTTAGAGCTGGGCCAATACCTGTTTAATAACAATTATATCTCGAAGGAGAAGATGATTGATGACATAGTCATTAAAGCTTTACTAAAGGGGACTATGTTTGAAAAATGTAATTCAATCGATGATTTACTAAATTTGAACTGTGACAGACAAGAAACTCAACTAGCAATAGCTATCCCACCTTCACATGCAAATTCCGAAACTGAAAAACCTGATACTGATACTATTACTCTTAAACTTCGTGTTATTTCTCAACAGGATTCATATTATCTGCAACAAGCTCTTAATGTAGAGAATAAGTATATGACCAATCAACAGTATCGTTTTTATCACGTCTCTGTAGACGACAGTCTTGATATAAAGAACATAACTGGCTTTGGTTGGTTCTATCTGGTTCGAGAAAATAATACAATAATGATCGTTACGCTTGAGAATCGTCAACAAAACGAGTATGAGTCGCGTTTAGAATTTCTAATCAGTTTAAGCCGGTCTCGAATTCAAAAGGAAACATCGGAGCATGTCATCCAGGTTTGGACAGATATTGATTTTGAATACTGTCTTAATATTAAAGCAGAGCATGTTTCGTCTGCTGAATGGCATTTAATCACCCAAAAATATATCTTGGAACAATTTTCACCTATAGATCCCGTCGATGTGGAGATAGCGCTCTATGACAAGACAGAAAGAATTACACTACCGGTTTGTGACGCTGGAGAGTTTATCTCCTCTACAGATAAAATACGTGGAAATACACTCACTTCAGATGCAGATACATGGGGGACAGCAATGAATGCTAAGGCGTATAGATCCCATGTGTACTTTATCGAGGACATTCAAAGGTATGGCGTAATAGTTGAATCGTATTATGTCTACTAACATCACTAAACAATAAAGAAGCTGAACATCTTGTTCAGCTTCTTTATTTTCCAATGAAAGGGTTGATACTTCAGAGATGTCTATGGAGCTGGTATGTAGGTTTTGTGGACCCTTAGAGGACACGCTTGATGATATTGATTCAAGTGAAGAGGGGTTTTGGTGCGATTACTGCGATGGTTTTACCTATTTCAATTCTAGTAATGAACACCGGTTCACCTTATTACTAGAAGAAAAAGGACAGAAGGAGGAATCCACCCCTAGGCTCGCTGCACCCAAAATAAAATTTAATAAGCAGCTTTCTTGCCTTCGGTATCCTGGTGGAAAATCAAAAATGATACCGGCTATCCATTCGAAAATCAGGGAGACAAAATCTGAATGCCTTGTTGGTGCCTATGCCGGCGGTGCGAGTGCCGAATTTGCACTACTTGAAGCAGGAGTAGTCAAAAGGCTAGTTCTTAATGATGTGGACTTCGGTATTTATGCTTTGTACTGGACGATAAAACATGCACCATATGATTTAATTTATCGGTTGCAATCTAGCTCATCACCATCCGAAAAGGACTATTTTAATGCTCAAAAAATCATTAAAAAGGATTACCCCAACTGCACAACCTTAGATGCAGCCTGGTATACCTTACTTGTCAATCGTTTAGCTTATTCCGGTATCTATAAAGCCAACCCCCTTGGAGGGAGAAACGGCGAAGCAGTCAAACGATTGTCCCGGTGGAACCCGGATCGTCTGATTCAACGAATTGAAAAGATTCATACATTAAGTGATCGCATAACTGTTCTAAATGAAGATGCATTACATGTCATTGAAGAATACTACTGGTCACTTGAGGGAACAACCATCTTTGTGGATCCCCCTTTTGTTGAAAAAGGTAACCAGTTGTATCGCCACTTCTATAAAAAAAATGAACATGTTGCATTGAATGTACTACTGGAGTCGCTGTATCAAGGAATGCCTGGCGCCGATATCATCGTCACTTATGATGATCATCCTTTGATTCGAGACTTGTATTATCTGCCGACAACAGAAAACATTCGTCGTTATTACTCTATCTAATTTAGGACCAATACACAGAGGGGGAAATCCATATGAATTTAATGCTTAAGAAAGTTTACAAAGTAACCAAGAAAGCGATGAAGCCGCGTCTCTGGCTTTATTCTTTAGTATGCGAAGCAGCTGGCTTTGAACCTGGACAAAAATTGTTCATAGCTACTGATGTAGATTCAAAACAAATCATCATACAATCAGAGCCTATCACAGATGAAGATCATGTCGTGCATGTGTCATCACGGAAGAGTAATGGCGTTTTACGACCTATTGTCGATACTGCGAAGGAAAGCTATCGAAGTATTATTGACGTTGAGAACAAAGTAGAAATGTGTGTCTTCAAGGATGATCACATGAGTAGGGTCTTCATTCGACCTCTTCATTTTGAATTATTTACTCAAGATTCCTTGGTTAGCAGCTCAGACAAACGGATCAGGACTTTCACCATCTGTAGTGGGGCAGGCATCGTGAGCAGCAGTTTTTCAGACACGGGCTATTTCTCATCTGTTGGAGCTATAGAGCTTGATGACGATAGTAGTGCCGTATATCGCGAAAACTTCCCGCAGAGCTACTTATACACTGGGGATCTTCTTGATTGTAACACTGTAGCTGAATCGGATATAACCATTGTAACGTTGCCGTGTAATGAGGTTTCAACATTGGGTTTAATGGAGGCTGGGATATTCAACAACCTTGCATTAGCAACAACGGAGCTAATCCGTAGTACAAAGTGCCGTGCAATTTTTATGGAGAATGTGACTGGTTTCTATTCCACTGACGCTTACAAAACGATTAAAGATTTACTTTCAGATGAGTTTCCCTTTTGGAGCGAATCAACGATAGAAGCGCATGATTTTGGTTCGATCGCACGAAGAAAACGAACCTATGTTGTTGCAGTTCGTAATGAAGAAGACTTTAAGTCATTTTCATTCCCAAAGACACCAAAGAGTATCCGAAAGCGAAAACTGAGAGATTACTTAGATGGCAAAAGAGTTTCCCATCTTTGGAAACCACTCCATAAATTCATGGAAAGTTTTGAGTCAAAGGCGGAAAAGAATAATAGTTGGAAAAATCGTAGTCTTGAAAAGACGTTCGTCACCCCTGAGGTCACAGAAATACAGTGCATCCCTAAGCGATACCGAGCCCAATCTGCATCAAGTACATATCTTCTTTCAGAGGATAAACAGTCCTTCAGATTTCTGACGATTGAAGAAATTCGGCGTATTCTTTCTGTTCCGGATTGGTTTGTATTTCCACCATATGTTCCAGAAACACGCATCTATGAAATGCTTGGTCAAAGCGTAGATTGTCGAATCGTTAAATCTATCGCAAATAAAATTGCGGAGATGTTTTTCAGAAGTAAAAATACTTCTAAAAAGACTACTTCGCAACCATTCGGCATTCAAATGAATCAGAAGGGACAACTCGGGTTTATGTTTTAAAACAGAACGGCAGACTAATCTAAACCACAATAATTCAAAACAGGTATAGCTTTTAAAGCTATACCTGTTCTATGTCTAATAAAATGTAGGAGGTTATGTATTGGCCAACTCTAATGTACAGTTATCGTTTGAATTTTTAGAGGATATCTTTCAAGATCAACCTCATTTAGTTCGTGACCGAAAATGTAACGAAGCCACACCGGTGGTATATGGTTACAAAAGCAACAGGATATACGGTAATAATACAAACATTTTTCCTAACGTACCTGGAAGAACGGATACACCTCATATGCAGAAAATATACTTGGATCATATTGATCCGTTGGAAAGTTATCATAAAATTTTTGTGCTTTTCAGTGGAGGGAAAGATTCCGTTGCTTCCGTATTAGATCTCCTTGAAAAAGGGGTTCCGCGATCTAAAATTATCCTTCTACATCACGACATTGATGGCGGATCTAATAAAAAAATGGATTGGCCAGCAACCAAACCATACTGTACTGCCTTCGCAGCAGTATTTGGTTTAGAAATTCGTTTCTCTTATCGGGAAGAAGGTTTCTGGGGAGAAGTGTACAGGCTAGGATCTAAGCGTCCTGTACAGTTTCAAGATGCTGATGCCAAGATGAAACGTATAGAGCCTGGAGCCTGGTCAAGGAGCGAGGAACTAAAGATGCTTCTTCAACGAGCTGAGGAGGAAGGAAACCTAGAGACTAAACAAACCCTTGAAGATGAATTGAAGAGCTACGGTTATCGCTATCGTTTCCCTGCTAAAAGCCCGAACTTGCAAACCAGATACTGCAGTAGTGCCTTAAAAATTGAAGTTAGTGATGTAGCTATCAAAAAACAATTAGATACTCAGGAAAATTGTAAAATCCTAATTGTTAGTGGTGAACGTAGGGGAGAAAGCAACAACCGTGCTAAATACAATATGATGGAACTTCACAGAGCACATGCCCCTTCAAGGAAAAAGAGGTTTGTCCACCATTATAGAAATATTATTGACTATTCTGAAAAGGATGTATGGGAAGTATTGAAGCGAAACAGAGTGATCCCACATCCTTGTTATGTTGTCGGATGGGGAAGGGCTTCTTGTGCTTGTTGTATTTTCAGCAGCCCCTCTCACTTTGCTGGAATAAAAGAGATTCTCCCAGATTATTACGAAAATATCGTACTGGCTGAGATTGATTTAAACTTTACACTCGATAACAAGCTTAGTCTAAATGAGTATGTGGGGAATGCGCCAAGTTGTGTACAGCATAATCAGCAAAAAGCTATTCACCAGTTAGTAACAGGTGAAATCACACCTTCAGACATCATTTTAGAAGATAAGGAAAAGTGGACCTATCCCGCAGGTGCTTTCCGTCATGGGATAGGCGGACCATGTTAAGCACAATACATTTAAATATTGGAGGACATATATATGATTAATAATCTATCTATTGTTGAAAACATTGAAGAAGCGGAAACCCAAGCACTTCATTTCGGACTTGACGTTACGGGTATGGATCCCGACAGTGTCATTATGAAGGTCAACGAATATATAGTTCTGAATGCTATTACAAAACCAGTTCCGGAAACAAACACAATTCAAATTGAGCTGTCGGATATTTTGACCTTAAGAAACGAGATTACAGATTTCATCGCGGAGTATCGTGTCTTGAACATACTTGCGGGTGAATCAAAAAGATACATCGTTCTCTGCAAACTGGAAGATGAACACAACGATTCTTATGATTTATTATTCTATGTTCTTGATGACAATAACAATTTAGAATTGTTAACCGCTGATGAATGGCCTGATGTTGAAAAGTTGTACGAAGAGCAGGTGTAATAACAGGTTGAGTAATCGGTAATTTTCATATAGAATGTAGTTATATTACATTAAATGATTTCCCTCAGAGCGGTTACACTGTGAACATGTATTAGCATGATGACAGCTATCTAATTTCGCATAGGACATATGGATTGAGGGTTAATGTGTGTACTTTTTATTCTGAAAAGATGGCACGAAAGTAAGTTTAGTTCAGATCGCCCAGTTTCTAATAGGGTGCTAGCTAATTACCAATTAAAATGTCAGTTCAGATTTAATTCATAATATACCAAACCCTTAACGGTTTTATAAGACGCTTAACTACTGAAAAGTAGCTAGGCGTCTTTTTTTATACATAAAAACGGAAGGAAGGCGAGTTCGATGAAGAAAACAATGGATTTTGAGCTTTTTCTCTGTGATGTAGCAGTCATTTTGCTTCATGGATTAAAAGATTTAAACGCCTCTTTGTACGCAATCAAAAAAGAGGAAAACGGATCGTTTTGGTACAGCAGCTATCACCCAGATTACGGTGATATTTGTGGACCATGGCTACCGGTGATGACGGATTTGGAACAATTGATGCTCCACCCAATTGATGAATACAAGTACAACGGAGAAAAAATCTCTGGTGTGAATCGATTTTACATTTTGGAGATGCTTCGACGGGGGGAACAAAAGAAAGAACAACTTCGGTTAGAACGATTGAAGTTAGCTGCAGCCCAAAAAGAGCAAGAACAGAAAAGAGAAAGATCCACCAAATCGAATCAATTTCGTACAAGGAGAAATTATGGACTACATCTGCAGTCACGTTTCAATTGAGCTACATTACAACCAGCTTCGTCAAATCGGTACGGTTTCTAGCCATGCTCTTCTAGATGAATATGAAGGTGTAGGGCATGTCTGGGAGGTTTACCCGGACCAATATGAAACTGAAGAGCACTTCTTTGGTTGGGTGTACGAATCTAAACGTTCACTAGACAGAATCATTATGAAAGATGTTGGTGATGGCTGGCTTACATTTCTTCGGCCAGGGAACCACCTTCAATAAAGGGAAAAACGAGGAGGAGACATTTTGACAACCGAAGTTCAACAATACATTGAAGAACGCTTTAATTGCGTGTACAACATTACTATCCCAGAGGAAGAGCACACTTTTTGGACGGGCATAGATAGCTATAATTGTCCGGTTCAATTCCGCTATAGACCTTCAGTTGGTCTGGAATATCGAACTCTTTCAGATAGTTCTTGGATCTTAGATAAATCATACCTATCTAAAAGCGAAGCTCATCGATGTACCATGGAGAACATTGCAGATGGTATAAGAGATGTTTTTAAGAAATATAGCCTTTTTAACAATGTGACTATATATTTCAATGGCAAAGCTTACATTGGAGATGGCGGGAAGGACGAAGTCCATGAATATATCGATCCTACGGATTATGTTCCATCACCGAATGTACATACCATTACAGTTACGTATGAAGGACAAGCAAGTTTAGCTATAAACTACGGTTTAATAAACCCGGATACAGGTGAACGTGATTGTTCTTTATTGATTGATCTGGGATCTCAATTGAAAAGGTTTGGCTATTATCTTTCTATGGTAGACCACTATTACTTCGTTATCCACTGTTTTGAGGATCGCGATTGTGTAGAAGAGGTGGGCGTATGAATAGACGGCAAATAATTCTACAAATGAAAGAAGTGGATCAGGCTTTAGTTAAGCTTGGAGAATGGCTAACTGATATTGCCCATGCCAACGGAAGTATTGAGCTTAATCGCTTAGCTTCAAATTGCCGATTACCAGGTATTGAGGCTATATTGGACCAACCTCGTTTGCTACAACATTTAACAATAACCGAAATAAAAAATCTCATTGCTATGGGAAACAGCAAAATCAAAAAACTCAATCAGCGAATGACGTTGGAGCTGGAAGCTTTAAATTAGTTTTCAAGGAGGATATATGCCAAAAGCGAAACTCGTTTCAGTTCACGTAAATAGTAAAGGACGATTGCAACTGTTATTTCAAAAAATCATATCCGGTACAGAGAAATTCTATTTTGTGCCGTTGGATGGCAAGCTAAAAACCGCGATATATAATCGCGGTTTTTTAGATGGGCGTAAACGAAAATTGAAATGTGACCGCGATGTCCCGCTTGGTGTGGCAAAGCATATTCTTGTCATCCCAGGTGCCTTACTGAATGATGATAACTTCCAACAGGGTGATTGGTTCGTGGGTACTCTGTCTCTTGAGCTACTGTACATGATGTCTAATGATGAAGCAGCTAGATTTATTGAGAACGAATGTTCAAATTGTGAATATCAAGGACAACCCAGCTGTTTTAACTTGTACCAATGCTACGAAGATGACAGGGACCAATATATGGATAGCCCTTGGTTTGATGTACTTCGAACTATTCGGAAGGAAAGGAAACGTAGCAAAGCATTTCCCGGTTAACGGGTTGGATGAACAATCTGGTATCTATACCACAGTGTTGAATATGATTGATACCGGACTGGGTCTTTAGTAATCCATAAAACCATTACAGCAAATGGACCGGGGTATAAGAAAGCCATTTAGCAAGTGTACGTAATCCACCCCAGGATTACTTGATTGGTTGCCCTCTTTAGAAACTGTGAGTTTCTAAAAAAGAGGGCTAATAAATGCAAAAACTACAAAACGAAAAAAAATTCACTGCTTTATCCTGTTTTTCAGGCGGTGGACTCTTAGATTATGGACTAAAGGATTCTTTTGACATTGTGTGGGCCAACGAACTCCATGCTCAGCCAGCACTATGTTATAAGCATAATATTGGCGAACACATTGTGGTAGGGGATTTCGAACAAGTACTCACTCAGTCGAGTCTTCCAACTGTAGATGTTGTCTTTGGGGGACCGCCGTGTTTTGACTATACCTCAAACAATATTGCTGCTAGAGGACAATTCGGTAGGCATGGTAAATTAGTGTGGGCCTACCTTGAGGGGATAAAGCGGATCCAACCAAAGGCATTCCTTTTTGAAAATGTGCTTGGGTTGTATCAACGATATAAGTCTGCACTTCAAGATTTGATTGATGCATTTGAGGAATACGGATATATCATAACTGTAGGTACTCTCAACGCATCAGATTTTGGAGTGGCCCAGAGCCGGAGCAGAATTTTTATTGTGGGTATACGAAAGGATCTAAATTTTCCATTTCAATTCCCGCGCCCACCATACATCCATAAGACAGTAGGAGAAGCAATTGGAGATTTACCGTTCCCTACAGAATTACATCAACGAATTCATATACCGAATCACGTGGTAACTTGGACTAGTCCAACGCCAGAGCGCATCCATGATCTAATAGAACATCCTCGCAATCAGTGGGTAGGGGTTCGGAGGTTAGATTGGAACTCCATCAGTCCAATGATAGGGTTTAATATCGGGAAGGATGGCCGAGCCTTCCTTCATCCCGTTCAAGACCGCAGGATTACTGTACGTGAATTTCTCCGATTAATGGGTTTTGACGATTCTTTTGTGATTCCGGATGACGTAAAATTAACAAATCAATATAAACTCATTGGAAATGGTGTTGCTTTTCCGGTGGCGAAGATTTTGGGGCAATCCATAGATCATCAATTAAGAGCTCATTGTGACTAATATCATGTTCAGTTGAAAATGGTATAACAATTTTGTATAGTGGATGCATAATGCTATTATGAAGACTCAAATTAGAATTCACTAAAATTCCGCAGGAGTTTGCTTTCTTTACGAAGTAAACGAATTTGAGTTTACGTATGAACTTGAGGCATCAATTCCAAGATGATACGAAGCAAATGTCTGAAACAATGAGCAGTAGATTACTTCTACCCATTAATAATTTGATATGAGCTAAAGTGCATAATACTATTTATTCAATAATTTTTATGAGTTTGCCTGTTTACGGGCAAGCTCTTTTTTATTTCAACAAAGGGGGTACTGAAAATGGAAGAGATTCCTAAGTGGGTCTTGGAATTAGCTGAGAAAAGTGAATATGAATATCACTTTCATAGGTTGAAAAAGATCATGAATCAAGACGAGATGTACAACCTGCTTGTAGTAGAAGCAGCTGAATTGGATATCGAAGAAATTGTAGATACCAGCTATTTCAACGAGCTACTTGCGTCATTTAATGCACTCACTGTAAGTGAGTTACATGAGAAATATGGTAAAGGTCAAATCAACAATACGATCCTTGCATATGAACAACTCAAATTATATTACGATCAGTACTTCAACAATTTATTAAACAAAGGAGAGGTATTTCGTGAATAATCAAAAAGCAGCAGTCCTGTGTATCGTTGAGGTGGATGAAGGACTTCTTCCATCTCATTGGTTTAAACTTATGAAGATCGCGGAACATGAATCTACTACAACTCAATGGATCCCCTACAGTTTAGAGGCGGAATGTAATTCAGTCGCCTATGGATTTATGCGGAACGATTTATTCGATGAACATTTTTTAAATGATTTAAAAAACACTCTAACCCCAGTCCTTATGGATTGGAACTTGGAAACTGCAAACGGAAGTTATACAACGAAAAGTGGCCATGTAGTTATGATGTTTGGCCATGTCGATCATATTAATTATACAAATAAAATACTATAATAGAGCTATTACAAGGCCAGTTAAGGGAGAATAAACAGTGAATAAGGACCTTAAATTTGACTATGTATCCAACATTACTCCTGCAGAGTTTGATGATGATGTAGAAGTAGTCATTAATACAGAAGATGATGAAATCGAAGCAATTATGGAGGAAACAGATTGGTTAGAGTTCGAAAAACCGAGGTTCAAAAATGTAAGAGCCAAATTAGGTTTGATTCTGGAACTCATACAACATACGGATCAAATATTACCGAATCAAGAGCCGCCTAGAACCAAATATGAAATGAATGGTGGTATCAAAAAGGCAATCCAACGGGGCGCTATGCTGCAGGAGGTAGAGGTATTCAATCTTTACTTCAAATTTCGTTCTCATCTTCATGGAGATGGGATTGCACTAATGTATAAATCACCAAGCATGAACAAAGAATGTATCATTTTACTACCTGATAATACAGAGTTAAGGATTGAAAAAGAAAAAATTTTGTATAAGAATGAAGCCTTTCAACTTGTCTTAAAAGAGCTAATGAGCCCTGACTCTCAAAGTTTTCTGCTGGAAAACTTGAACATGTTAAATTTACATGAGCGCTGTGCTCAGTCTTTACAACATGAATTCGGACATGTGCTGAATGTAAGGGAGTTCGAAACATTAGACATTATGCCTTATAACGCTGAAGCAATGTATACCTGGTTCGGCGATTTCGGTTATCTTGATAACGTCGATAAAAGATATCCGGTTTTTGGCGGCATATCTGTGTGGGACAAGCTACACGTGATGAAGGAGTCACTTGTTGAGGACTACCGCATCTCATTGAATATCCGAACGGATCGTGGTAAATTTATATTACCAAATAAGTTTGGCTTTTCTGGAGATTTTCAAAATTCGGAATTTTTACTTGAAGGAGTGGAACTAATGAAGCGAATGCTTAAAGGACAATTACAAGTCAACGCTCGTCGTCCTGCCTCCTCCTCTGATTACGATACAATTAAAGCCTTTCATGAGGTGCAACAGCGACGGATATCTTCAAACTGGGTTGCTGGAACACCTTCCATGA
Organism: Paenibacillus vandeheii; assembly: GCF_030433635.1. Taxonomy (NCBI): domain Bacteria; kingdom Bacillati; phylum Bacillota; class Bacilli; order Caryophanales; family Paenibacillaceae; genus Paenibacillus; species Paenibacillus vandeheii. The sequence goes on along the minus strand of NZ_JAROCD010000011.1, from coordinate 71,093 downwards.
CTAAAGATGTGATTTCTCGTGATCTTGAGGAATTAAGACGATCACCTTACAACCAGGTTGCTGCAACTAAATAAATCCATAAGAAGTGCACTTCATAACGAAGTGCGCTTCTTTTCTTTTAAAAAACAATTAAATGGAGGAAAGCTCTTATAAGAATTATTAATGAGGGCTTTTTGCCTTCGTTAATTTTGTTTATTTGAGCTGTTATTACTATGGAACAAGACACCTACAAATTCAAAGAAACGGTTAGTAAAATTAAACCTGTTCTGCATTTACACAAACATAACCAACAATCTGTTCAGTTATGGCGGCTACTAAAAGATGCCGGCTGTGTGTACTTCGGGACCGTTAGAAAATGGACTTCCGTATTTCAGTTATCAAATTTCTATGTTGCGATACATCATTTTATTAATGAGGAACCGATTGAAGAACTGATTGGAAAAGAAACAAACGTGCACTGGTCAAGTGTTCTATCGGAACCTGAGTACCATCCTTTAGCTAAACTAATAGAAGATTTGGAAGGAAATCTGCAGACACAATGTTGTGTGCCAGAACAAACCTTTATCGACGCATTCCAAAAACCATACAGTGTGCACCTTCAATCTCCGAAACATAAGTTTATGCTTTGGTTTAGAGTTTCAAGTGAGTTTTCCTTCTTGCTTGAGATCTTCTTTACAACTCAACAAATCCCCCCTTATGGCGTTAACCTCCCAAATGAGTGGCCAAATATACGTGTCAGACATACAAATGAGTATGAGAGCCAGGCTCTATTTGATATCACTGAATATCTTGTAGACACAGAACCTCTTCCAAAAGAGGCTATGGTGATTCAAGATACCATCGATTCTCAATTAATTGCGTATTCACAGGAAGCTGTAAAACGTATTTTTGAAGAGAATGAGAAGGTAGTCATAGCATATTCCGGAGGGAAAGACTCCAGCGTACTACTACAGTTATGTGTGGAATTTGTATTAGCGAATCCGATGTATCAGGACAAGCTTTATATTATCTCAGCCAGTACAGGAGTAGAGAACCCGATCATCGAGCAACATATTCGTACAATGCAATCAGTCGTAACGAATAAGCTTGATCAATTATTTATTAACGGATTTAGTATCGATCGATTTACTATAGTAGAACCCGAATCAGACCAAACTTACACGGCTTGCGTGTTTGGAGATGGATTCATTCCACCATCAGCAACATTTAAGTGGTGCGTTGAGCGACTTAAAATAAACCCAGGACAAAATGATTTACTTGAACGCTTCTCTAACAATGAGTTAGTCTGCCAGGTCCTCGGAGTGAGATCAGCTGAATCCAGTAATCGATCTAAGTCCATTGAACACCATTTTAGCAATGATTTTTATGGTGTACATGTTTTGAGAGGGGGATTAAGAACTGCGCCCCCGATACGCCATTGGACCGCTGCTGATGTGGCCACTTACTTAGTCCGGACTCCAGCTCCTTGGAACGAAGAGTACTCCAATCACAATCTTATCAATATCTACGGGCTTGCTTCAGGAATGATGGAGTGCCCCATTGGAGCCATCATCCAGAATGAAAATGATGCCGTCAAAGGGTGTTCCGGATCTTCTGCCCGCTTTGGCTGCTGGGCATGCACAGTCGTTAAAGAGGATAAGTCATTAAGTAATCTCGTTGATGCATATCCTGAAGAGCTGGGTCCTCATTACAAAATGAGGAGGCTATTAAAAGGTGTACAAGAAATTCGATATGGTGGCTGTACAGGGTATTACCGAAACAGAGGTGGTTTTAGTACCGGTTATGGGGATTTAACCATCGATATACGCACGATTCTTCTTACATTCTGGAGAGAATACAATCTGCCCCTTTCTCAAATTGAGGTGGTAGAAATCATCAAGAAAGTTAAGGCCCGTGAGCTTCCGGAAGGATTGGCGATATCCCATCGTTTTTGGGAGATCATTCATCGATTCTTTCCCCATGATCCAGGTCCATTCTCATCAGCCATGTTCCATGCTACATGGGAACCACGATTTCTAATCGATGAAAACAACAACAAAGTGAAACTCGAAACCGTTGGTGTTGATCGTGTGAGTCATGGTGATATAGCATGGGCAGAACGGTACCAGGCTGTGTGTATGGCTGCCAGATCGATTCAGCCTGAAGATGACATTCAGATGGTTGTGAAAGGGATGATGATCGCAGGGAAAGCTGTCCAGGTGCTATATACCAAGAGTAGACCCCAATCGGTAATTTTAAATCTTCCGCAGGGACACACAGAAATTAAAATTCCATTAATCTCGGAAATCTACGTAATTCCTAAATCTAATTTTTATCAAGATTCATGGAATTTCTAAATTAAACTCTACACTGATACATTCAGCACCAAAAAGTCCTTAATAGGCTGTTACTAGCCATTAAGGACTTTTTTTATTTTCTATAAGAGAGGAATGTTCATCATGAACTCAACAGAATTTATGGTACAGCCTTGCTTAAACGAGGAGTTTTTCCCCGACATATGTTCTGTCCGTTATCCAGGTAACCGGGTGGTATATACAACAATTGATGGTCTAACCCAAAGATATGGTATTTCCAAAGGCTGCAACGGTTATGACCATGTTGCGGTACAAATGGAGGACAACTTAACTACCATATTTGTGCAGTCTGATCGTCTACAGCTAGCTGATGCAAATGAAGAACATCCACTAGAAGTACCTTTACAAGAAATTAGAAGATACCTGCAGCTGTATCCCTATCCAGGTAATGAGAGCGTTGAGGAGATACTGCTTTATGGGAGCTCATTTCACTATGAGCCTTTATACTTTTTCTTCAATCAAAAGTTTTCAATACTTTTAGGCCGTCCGGATTTCGATTGGTTATTGGGCGCAGAAAAATATCCATATTGGAAACGTTTATTTGAGTGTTTTACTAAACTATCATTACCAAATCACTGTTCACCTGAAGATTTGCTTGAGCTGTTCATTTTAAACAGTTCTGACCATAAAGAATTGCTACTGGATCAAATTGAATTCCAATATTAATCGATAATTGGAGGGACTAACTATGGAACAGATGACTTTAGAAGATACCGCTGCTCAATTAACAAACACTCTAACACACCGGACTCAAATATATGAATCTTACCTCATGCTTCACCAAATGAGTCAATGGAGCGGAAAAACAGGATCCGTCTGTTATGAGGATGAGAATATTGAGTTCTCGATTCCCATTGTTCTTGATCACATGTGGTATTCGAGAGTGCTTCTTGATACAAGTATTCCCTCGCCAATTAAATGGGGAAGAAAGCGAGCATATATGAATTTGCGTAAACCGGTACATTCTTTATTGGAATATGAGGAGAAGTACTTGTTTGAAGGTTATTTTGATTATGAATCTAATTCAAAAGCATATTTTAAAGTGAGCGATATTCCTGCTGCAGATCCTCCACTATGTATGTTTCCAGAAACCTATGATAACGTTAATATGCCCATAGAAGAAGTTCAGAATCGGTTAATTGGAGTGACTATGCAAGCATATTTCAGTGAATTACAAAGTTGGGTAACAGGAATATTGAGTCAGCCCTTCAATCTTTGCTCCATAGCCATGAAACGAAAAACACTATATCTAGTGGGAAGTGAGGGAATAAGTATCGTTATCAAAGGCATTAAGGACATCCGATCATATAGTGACCGAGTGATATTTATCTTTCAAGATAAGAAGAAAAAAGAGCGAAGACTGACCTTGTGTAGTATGTACTGCGACCCCCGATAAAACGTAAATAAAGAGGTGTCCCAAGATTTATTCTTGAGGCGCCTCTTTTTCATTTTTAGTTTTTTTGGTTTTTCTATCTTTCTTTGCTACTTTTTCAAGCTGTTTAGGTTCATAGTATGCCCGCATTACAAGTTCGTGTACTTTTATATATCTCCCGCTATTCACGATAAGCCCCATATCTTCAAATTCCCTGAGCTTCCCAAGATGCCGATCTTGCTTAATCGTTCCTGGCCGCAATCCCCATTTAGATTCAGCTTCATTGGTAACCATCACTTTATCCATAGCAGACATGCAATTAGTACAGAGGGTCATGTGAAGAGGCTTCATCTTATTGTACTGATAATTGAGTAGGACCGGTTCCTCATGTTCCTTGATCCAGTTTTGACACTGGCTACATTGTTTTTCTGATTTAAGAAAAGTGAAACGTTCCAACCTGAAACGTAGGTCGTTTAATTGATGGTTAAGTAGACTCTGAACAATATAATTAATGTCACTAGGTAAATTACTGCTAATATCCTCATAAACCGCTATATTAGCTTCAAGTTCTTCGATCTTTTTCCGCATGTCGTCTACGATGGCCAAATCTGAATACCTCCAAACTTCAATAATAAACCAATTCGTTTATTATCATAATCTATATCGAGTATTATTATCAAATGGATTACTTTTTCGATTCCTGGGGAGTCTTATTGCATTTAAATATGCCATACCTGCAGGATGGAGCTTGTTTTAAGTACAAGCTTTTATTTTGATTTACAAGTTTAATCTATAGTGCGGAATTTAGAGTGGAAAAATTGATCTATCACGTTTCGTAGATTGTATGAATATATGGACTTCTATATGGATATAAATGAGATTAACTATATCAATAGTAAGGGGCGATTGGAATGAAAACACGCAAAGATATTTGGGGAATTGAAGAAGATATTTTATTAGCACAGACAGTCTTACTCCACATAGAATCCGGAAGTACTCAATTAAAAGCTTTTGTTGAGGCAGCAGAGAAACTTTATCGAACGAAAGAGGCTTGTGGCTTTCGATGGAATTCTACACTACGAAAACAATACAGCGATAAAATTGAAGAAGCTAAGGCCAAACGTTCGCAAAACAAGCATATTGTTTCAATTAATCATGCAGAACTAGAAACACCTAAACCAAAAGAGGATCTGGTAACAACAAATACAGTGGATGTGCATCCTAATTCTTCCGAATTCGTTAACGATATTAACGACACAATTAGCTTTATAACTAACGAGTTAACTAAACTTAGACAATTAACCGTTTTATTGTCTGATGAATTAACAGAAGCAAACCGCTTGAATACTCAGCTTCAAGAAAAATATACGCAACTTGAAAATGATGTTCTTAATGCGGTAGATACAAATTTGTTAATTCGCCTGGCTAATGAGATTCGTAAAGACCATGAAAGTGAGCGTATTACCGGATAAGACTTCTTTAAGGAACGCTGGGTGAAAGAGCCAGAGAAGACTGCATTAAGAAAGACACATCGTTACTTTGATGTGTCTTTCTTTTTTAATATTTCCATTCATCAATTACCCTTGGATCAACCTTTAAGATTTCACAGATGACCAAAGCAAGTGTTATGTTTGGTGATACCAGACCCTTTTCAATTTTTTGATAATTCCGCAAAGAACATTTAGTATAATTACTGATTTCCCATACTAATGATTCTTGAGTGAAATTAGCCGATTCTCGGGCGTCCCTCAATTTCAATGCAAGATCTCCCTTTTTACGTATAATGATAGAGGAGATTCAAATTATATATCACGTAATATAATACGCGTACTATATTGCACGAATTATTTGTCATGTATATAATTAGTGATTGAGTACAGTAATCGTTACTATTGTATAGTTCTTACTGTACGAAACGATGTAAATCGTGTTAGATCGTATTAACTACTGCGTGCAGTTGACCACTGTTTAATTCACTAATATACTTTAATTGCATTTTTAAGCCAAATTATGTTTTTTTTATTTTTAAGGTGGTGTTGTCTTGGAATCTCCAGAATTCATTCAGTCATCATTGATATCATATATGGAAAAACATGAAATGAAGGTTTCCCATTTTGCAGAACAATCCGGCTTAAATTCAGGAACATTGAGCCGTATCTTGCAAGGGAGGCCCATCTCCTTTAATCAGTTGGTTGCGATTACTGCAGGCATGGGTTTGCCTGAAGACACATTCTTTTCGTCTTACGTCAATATTTGCATCAAACAACCGTCTTTACGAAGAATAGGACCATTTTTATTAAAATGTGCGGAACTAAACCGAATGGATTGCATTCATAGTTTAGCATCAGCCTATTGGGACAATTTAAGCTACGTTAAAGTTCTTTTTGATTATGCTGAAGATTTCTATGCTCAGGGGAATTTAAAAGCCGCTGAAGTTATTTATGAAATGGTTAGCGAAGCTGAAAAAATGCAACACTCGGAAAGGTTGGCCCTTTGTCAGTATCGGTTATTTGACATTAAGCTAGGAGAAAACTTAGAGGAGAATCTTAGGCTAGCAGCACAATTTGAACTTTATATAAGCCGCCTGGATGAATCCTATCAACTCGATGCATTGAAGCAACTCATGCATGTCTATGGCTCTGTACATAAGTGGATCAAGGTTGATGAACTAGCCAAACTGATGTTAGATAGAGCAAAGATTCAATATGATTTACAGTACAATACGTCACTCAGGAGGAAGGAGAAGCCCCTATCGTCACGTCCAACCTATTATTACATTCTATATGCTTATTTAGCCCGCTCTACTGCAAGTGAGCACTGTGGGGATTATAATAGGGCATTACACTTTGTGGGTTTATACTCTACTGCTGATGAATGGATTAAAGAAACGGATGAAGAAGCTCAGCGGTTTATTTCTCAGTTCCAAGAATGGGGAGTAGCAAATACTTACTTGTATCGCTTAATGGCTGGTGAAGTAGATATTCTAAATGAATATGCTGATTACATAGCCTCTCATGAGGATGAGATCTATATAGCTCTTCAGAATATTATTCAAGCAGCAAATAAGTATAGAATGAACGTAGACCATGTCCTTCACAGATTTTCAGAACACATTCTTCCGACCCAACAATCAGAATATAAAGCGATAATCTTAAATGAGAGCAACGCTCAATTTTTGAACGAATTGGCTGTTTATTATTTCAATGAGAAAGAAGATTACGATACTGCCTTAAAATATGTATTAGAAAGTTTTGACGTTTCTATTAGAATAAATAGTGTAAAAAACCTAATTAACAGTATGTCCCTCTTCGAAATGTATCGGGAATGTGCCGGTAATGAGGCGAGGAAAAGGTTTAATCAATTGACTAGTGAGGTGTATAAACTTAATGCTCAGAAAATTGAAGTATCTCTTGGTCCTATCTAGTGTAGCCATTGCTTCTTCGCAAATTCTAACTACCATGGGTCATGGCTGGGGAACCTAGATCCCAACCTGTATAATCAAACTCAGATGTTTTTCTTATCCACCAGAGCTGCCAAATAAGGTAGCTCTTTTTCTTGTTGTAAATTTCGTAAAACAAAAACAATAATAATGTATATCTTGGTTTACATTTTGATATCATGATGATATTATGCAGATACAATCATTTGAAAGCAGGTGTGCCAAAACACATGTCAAAAGAAGAGATTATCAGTACATTTAAAGTGTTTAGAGAAACACTTGATATTCCTATTCAAGGCGAACCGGTTTATACATGGTTTTGGATTCCTATTGCGTTGTTCTTCATTCTCGTAATTATAGGGATAATCTATGGGATTCACGAATTCTTAGATTTTGATGATTGGATTGGAGCAGTAGTGGCGGGTGTATTCATTGGTTTAATAGCAGGACTGTTTAGTTATGCCATATATCAAGGAACCAATAAACCTGTTGAACTTACTGAAGCATCCAAACAAGCTGAAATCGCAAAATGGGTCAGTGAACATATTGTAAATGATTACATTCCCGCATTGCCGTTGCTCCGTCTTCAGATAAAAGAATACCATTTTTCAAGTAAGGGAATTACAGTGGAATTGTCTGATACAAGTAATCAATCTGGAGAGGGAATTGTGTCATTGAAGGAAGATACTGATGTCAAATACATAGATATCGATGAGGCATACATTGAAGCAAAATGGGTTACCGGCCTGCCAGCTAAAATGGGGGTTGATGATGGCTTCTACGCTGCCACTTTATATCTACCTCAGAATACTCAAAAAATCTCAAGTAGATAATTTCAGTAGGTAACTATAACCCTGTGGAAGGCAGCCTCGTAAAAAAGATTTATTAGTCAAAGTTGATAAGAATAGTATTATGATAAAAACATCGAAATATGTAGGGACTGATCCTTATAATATCGTACTCAACCTTAATGTTGGAAAAAAGGTGGAATTAAAAAATCCCGAAATAGTAATAACAGGGATCTATCCAGAAGATAATAAAATTACATAAACCACTGTGGTAGATCAGTAAGATTAGTATCTAACAAAGAAGATGATGGTTAAAGATTTTAAAGAATTGTATGAACCCTGTTATCACTTATAACTTTTTAATTTCAAAAGAGTATGTGTATCTTGATTAGTCATTAAAATATAGTGTATATCGATTCCACCAAAAAAGCCGTCAACCTCTGAAAAGGTGGCGGCTTTCTAATGAGGCGGCAATTAAAGAAAAATTAGAAATAACTACAAGAGCTCCTATCTAAGAGGGCTCTTTTTCTGTTAGTGATTGTAGAGCACGTAGGATGGCTAGTTGACTTCGATCCCCTAAGTTACGGGTACAGGAAATTTGGTAGATCGAAAGATCCATAAGTTGATTCATGGAGTTGCAGCCTCTTCTCTTTAAAGCATTAATTACCCTTATGTATACCCGTTCTTCAAAACTTCCAAAAAACTCAGTTACATTCATCATCTTGATTTGCATAGGTAGGTCTATAAAATCTTTTAACAATCTGTCATCATTCTTCTGATTAAAAAACCAATCGAATTCTAAACACTCACATGCTCTATGGGATGAGTTAATAGCTTCATGAATCAACTTAATAGCTTGTTCGCCAATGGGTGAAGCAGATTTTTCAGGGAATAATGACTGTATGTACTCCAGGTGTGCCAGATCCAATGAAACCTTAGGCATTAAATACTCTCCTTTTCATTTTTTTATATTGTATCACATGAATAAAGTACAAAAATATATTGTGAAAGGCAGTAATTCGTTACGAAAGATGCTGCCGTTTTTTAGGTTGCTAAATAAAATTTATGGTATAATACAAACACATGTTCTTATAATGTTATACACCTAAGGAGGATCTGACTCATGCTGCAACTTACCCAGAGAGAAGAGGAAGCCTTTCAGGCCATTAAAGATTACTATCGTGATAATGGGTATCCTCCAACAACACGAGAACTTGGTGATTTGCTGGGTTTGACCTCATCTTCCACCGCCTATAGTTATTTGGAACGGCTTGAGAAAAAGGGGTTTATCACTCGGAAAGAAAGTATTCCACGTAGTATCCGGATTTTGGAACAGAATTTCTACGAAAGTTAAGACATTTCACTTCTTCAAAAAAAAATTTGATCTAAACTGATTAAGAATCAGTAAGTGGCGTGACCTAAATATTTACTTATTATATAATTTACCTAAAGTCGAATGTACTGGAGTGATCGATAATGAATGGCCACGGAATGGGCGGATAAATTAAAACTTAATGATCTTGAAGCACGATTACACTTAAAAAAGAAGGGAAGGGAAACTTCAAGTGAGTAATCATGGTATAGGGAGCTAACCTACGAGTGTAAGTGCTACTTAATAGGATGTAGTTGAATTTATATGTTTATAGTGTGTTGAGAGGGGAATTACAGAGATGAATGGTCATGGAATGGGAACATAAGAACTTTAGCACCAACGTATCTCGTTAAATTGCCCGATTTAAGGTGGGAAATTATTAACTGAGAGCGGCTGCTAGAGATTGAGTAATTGCATAAAATATTGAAGCTAAACTTCTATTTAGCAAACTTAATTAGACAAGCTGCAGTTTGGACTACGACGAAACTACCGGTTTCCCATCGGAAATTTGTCGCATTCAAAGTCGCTATTAGCGGCTTTTTTATTTTTGAGGAGGAGATTCTTTGACAGTACAATCAAGCCAACCTGGAGGAAAGCAACACGTTATACCAGCAGCTCACATTGCGAATTTCTCCAACAATGAGACTATTCCACGTAAACGAAGCCGCCCCGTTTTCTTTAGACGAGATGGGATGGAAACGGCCGTTCCAGTAAAAGCGGGCAATGTGGGGTTTAGAGAGCATATTTATACCATTCAAGATACAACTTATCTCGATGATGAACGATATGTTGACAGAACGTGGACCTATGTAGAAAAAAACTTATCATTAGCTGTTCAAGCTCTAGAGCAACATAAAGGAGGACCAACTTTTGATGGAGTATTATGGGTAACAGTTCTAGTGCCCTTCGTGTCGCAACTCTTTTGTCGTGGAGAAGATTTTGAAAAATTACTCTTCGATCGAGCACCATCATTAGAACTTCTTAATAAACAGTTAGAGTTTAATAGTCAAGACAACACCAATATGAATAGACTCATTGATTTTCAAATTTATTGTGGTTTGTTTTGCAATGCAGAATGGAGAGTGTTACATAACAGAACTGATATCCCATTTGTTCTTAGTGACTTAGGGTATACAACGATTAATGCAGATCGGTATGGATATGGTAGAGGAAAGGGATATTTTATTCCAATCTCAAAAACGGTGGCTATAGTAATAACTCAACGTCATCCCATTAATCAACAACCGAGTAATCTATATGGTAAAAAAATTATGATGATTCATGGACCGGTAACAGATAAGAACAAAGTAAAATTGTTTAATAAACGAATAGTAAAAAGCGCACATGTGGAAGCGTATGGTCCGTCCAAAGAAGTTTTAGATGAAGCTTGGGGAGAAAGGGCTGTAAGAAGAAAAGAAGCGCCTGCAGGAGCATCATTAATACAGAGCCGATTAGTGGATGCCCTTAAAATTCAGATACATTGGAAATGGATGGACCTTTTTGACATTCCACCTTCCGTTCGCAAGGAAGTTTACGGGGGCCGAGTTATTGAATTGGCTGAGGGAATGGTAGAGAGTAAGGTTCCACAAGCGATTGTATACAATGAGAAAATGAAAAATAGCTTCTATACCATGGTATACAAGGAATTATAAGCGACGACCAGCCACTGAGCTGGTCGTTTTTTTGATCTAATTTAGACGTCTCCTTGAAAATATAAAATTTACCTCTTGCATAAGGAACGTGCGTTCGGTTTATAATATATACAAACATACGTTCTAAATGTACAGGGGTGATTACCGTGACTAAGCAGCGAACCATTATGCTTATTGACATGCAGTCGTTTTATGCTTCAGTCGAAAAGGCAAAAATGCCTCAACACAAAAACAGACCTTTAGCTGTGGCTGGTGATCCAGCAAGACGTTCCGGAATTATTCTTGCCGCTTGTCCGTTAGCCAAAGCTAAAGGTGTTTCTACCGCTGAACCTCTCTGGCAATCTCTTCAGAAATGTCCTGATTTAATCATTGTAAAACCTCATATGCAGGAATACATCGAAGTATCTACCCAAATCATGTCTATAATTGAGGAGTTTACAGATCTGGTCGAACCGTACAGTATAGACGAATTATTCGCTGATTTTACAGGGTCTATGCATCTCTTCGGCAATGATCCAATGGATTTAGCTAAACAAATCCAAGACAAAATCTATAACGAGACTGGCGTTTATGCTCGAGCCGGCATTGGCGAAAACAAAATCATAAGTAAACTATGCTGCGACATGATTGCTAAAAAAGTTGATGGAGGTATATTCCACTTAAAGAAAGAGGAGTTGCATCTTCACATTGGAGACAAACCCATCCGTGATATGTGGGGTATTGGCTCAAGGATGGAAAAACATTTATGGAAGATGGGGATTCGTACTATTAAAGATCTTGCGAATACGCCGTTATCTAAACTTAGAAGTAAGTGGGGAGTAAACGGAGAAGTTATCTGGAGAGTAGCCAATGGACTCGATAATTCACCGGTAACCGTCGACACCCATAGTACACAAAAGGATATCGGGAACGGAATGACCCTGCCTAGAGACTATGCGGAGGCCTGGGAGATCGAAGTGGTTATACAGGACATTTGCACAGAAGTCTGCAGAAGGGCCCGTAAAAAGGGACTTATGGGTAGTGTGGTGTCTTTAAGTGTGTCTGGGGCCGATTTCGACCATCCAACAGGGTTCCACAGGCAAGTTAAACTGCCTGACCCTACAAACATAACAGTTGATGTATGCAAGATAGCTAAACGCATATTCCATCACTACTGGGACGGGCAACCTGTACGGCGTGTAGGTGTATCCCTTTCTCAATTATCCAACGCGGATACATATCAACTATCTTTCTTTGATGATCAAGAGCAGAAACGGGCCATTGATCAGGTAATGGACGACATTAAGGATCGATTTGGCGACATTGCCATACTAAGAGCAAGCTCGATTACGGCTGCCGGTCAAGCGATCGATAGAGCATCTAAGATTGGAGGACATTACAAATGAGTAAAAAGCTTGAAGCCAATGGGTTATGGGAGTCGAACCGGATGATGTTGCCGCAACATAAAGAACGAATTAATGAGCATCGGACACAGATTCATTATCAGTCCAAACCGCATATTCATGAAGATGAGTGGGAGATCATTGCACAAAATTTAGAGATGTCGCTAAATTATACTTTATCAGCAAACTTTGAAGTTTTTAACGAGTCGGGTAACTGGTATCTGCATGGGATTGTCACGTCCATTAGTACGATGGGAAAGAAAATCAAGATAGAGATGGATAATGGGTTTGAATTTGTTGATTTTGATCAATTGGTTTCGGTAAAACTGGAAGGTGGAGGCGAGTACGGTGAGGCAGACTTCTGAACAACTTGCTCTCGTAAAGAAGGTTGTAGAACTCCCGTATTTATTGAGTTGTCTAGAAGTTGATAAAAATAAAATTTCGTCTTCAAATTTTAAGATGAAATCCGTGTATGTCGATTATCTAGACAATACTCAGAAGAAGATTGCCTTAGAAATGTACAAAACAAAATTAAGTCTAAAGAAACATCAAATAAAAATCATTGAGGAGAGTAGATCCGATCTCAGTTTATCGGTAGACTACTCCATAAGAGGATACCAGCATAAAATGACATTGTTGTGGAGTAAAGTTAAAGTAGACATTACCTTAATGCTTACAGAGTACATGAACGTTGATATTACTGAATTGCAAAGTTAAACTTATTGATAAAAAATTTATTCATAACAATGTATATATCTGATCAGGAGGGATATGCTATGACTATGACCATTTTTCCCTCTCTCAGTTTGATGGGTATGCCGATCCTTGATAGATGAGGATCGGTTCTTTGTGTTAAAGTTGGACACTTGAAGGACACTATCTCGGATAAAGCAAATCAATATGAGTCAAAATTTTAGAATCTATAAATTTCTCTTTTTGTTGATTGGATGGAAGTTTAAATTGATTTTAGATGTAAATCAAGATATACTTATAAACAATGAATTGAATACACACTAACACTACCGTAGATGCGGCGTGCTAGAGTTCTCTTATTTTGTGGAACTCTCAGTATGCCGCTTTTTTGTTTTTATCGAAAGGAGGTTTTGTGCTCTCAGTGATGCGACTGTGAACAATAGGATTGAGTTACTGTCTACTATTATTAATCAATTAGTTCTTTAGAGATTGAATAGAAAGGAAAAGATATGAAGAGAAAATCATTGATTCTGTTTGTAATAGCTGCCATGATATTCAGTTATTTTCCTCCTCCACCTGCTTCTGCGGCTACATACGCATGGGACACATATCATACTGAATCTTACCAAACTGGCGGTGGATATTATCAGTCCTATCAATATTGTACCCAATACACTCAGCCTCCTGGTGGAGGTACTGCAACATGTACGGCATACGCAACTGGGCAGCAATGGGTAAGCCCAACGTATTCATCTAGAGAAGTCTATGACGGGAGAGTCACTGCACAAAGTAGGAATGCGTATCCCGACAATGGATACTCCGGTAGTACAAGGTACGTATATTACGGGATTCTCAACAGTAACCCGGTAATTCAGATAACTCAGACTAACCAATTAGGAAGTGCAGGTAATGTGAGTATTACAGGGACTGTGTCAGATCCGGATAATGATAACGTCGTTGTTTCCGCGACAATAAATGGCGTGGAGAAAAATGTTACAGTTACCGGTACAGCGAGCACTAAAACATGGTCGTTAACATGGAGTGGAAGTCAACTTGCTGAGGGAGCTTATACAAACATTGTTGTTAAAGCCACTGACCCTAATGGTGGCGTTTCAACAGCTAACTACACTGGGCAAATTTTGATCGATAAGACAGCACCTACAATTCCTAGTGTAAGTTTGTCCGAGACAGCTTGGACCAAAGCACCCGTAACTGTTACGATCACTCCGGGAACTGATAAAGCCGGCGGAAGCGGAGTTAAGGGAACGCAATACCGAATTAACAATGGAAGCTGGGGTAATTGGCAAGATTACAATGGTTCCCCGTTTCAAATAGATCAAGAAGGACATACGACCATTGAGACAGCAACCACCGATAAGGCGAACAATACTGGTGCTACGGCTTCAGCTGTCGTTAAAATAGACCGCACTGGACCGAGTAAACCAGGAATTACTGTAACACCTAGTGGGGACTGGACGAAAGAAACAGTATCGATCGTTCTAACGCCAGGTGTTGATACCGGTGTAGGGACAGAGAAAACACAGTATAAGTTGAATAATGGCTCCTGGGAGGATTATAAGGGAACCATTGTTTTACAAGATGAGGGTGTTCATGAGTTAACGGCTGTGTCAATCGATAAGCTCGGAAATGTAGGTACAGAATTACATCAGACCATAAGCATTGATAAGACATTGCCGAGCCGTCCGGATGTATACCTGTCCAATGATTCATGGACGAATACAAACGTAACACTTGTTGCTTCAGATGGTGCCGATGCTGACAGCGGCCCAGATTATACCGAGTTTACAAGAGACGGACAAACATGGACGAAGTATATAGCGCCTGTAGTTATTCAGGATTCGGGGGAGTGGACATATCAAGTTCGCACCGTTGACAAAGCAGGAAACATTGGAGAATCATCCCAAGTGATTGCTAAAGTCGATAAGGAAGCACCAGGTACACCAGAACTGAATCTAACTTCAGATAAGCCTACTCAAGATCCAGTTGAAATCACATTGATCGATGGGCAAGATGATCTGAGCGGGGTGGCCAATAGCCAAGTCAAAGTGGGAAGAGGTAACTGGGAGCCATATATAGGTCCTGTACAAGTGGATATTGAGGGTATCACTGATGTCTGGGGCCGGACAATCGATAACGCTGGAAATGTTAGTGCAGAGGCACATGCGCAGGTATTTATCGACCGCACAGCTCCAACAGCTCCAATACACACCGTCTCAGATACATCCTGGTCCAATCAAGACGTATCTTTTGAGTTAGGCGGTAGCCAGGATGCAACCGATGTCACATATGAATACAAAATTGGAAACGGATCGTACCTTAGCGGTGACCGGGGTACTCTGACGGACTCTGGAGAATTTATCATCACTGCTCGGGCAGTAGATGCAGTTGGGCTTACGAGTCCGGAAATCAAATTTACCATTCAGATAGACAAAGAACTCCCAGAAGTAGTACTCGGACCTAATGGCCTGAACTGGTCTACACAGGGCACTGATGTACAGATTACGGCAACAGATCGTTTATCTGGGGTGGCCGATCCAATCTATTATGAGGTAAGTCAGAATGCTACACCAAGCGGTTCATGGCAAACACTGCCTAGCAATGGACAAGTGAGTGTGGATGATGGAGAAGGAACCTGGTTTGTTCATACTCAAGTTACTGACCATGCCGGCAATGTTGGAACACATACATCCAATCCATATCAGTTGCAAGATGTACCAGATGTTCCTACGTTGGATGCGACTGCGCTGAGCGCGTCCGAAGTTAGACTGCAATGGAACCTACCAAGCAATCGATATACGGATGGTTACACATACACAGTCAAAAATTTAAACACAGGTAAAGAAACAACATTGGAATATCCGGCAAGTGAATATATCGATCAGCACCTGGTAGGTGGGGAAAATTATGCTTACCAATTGACGGTAAACAATCATGTGGGGTCAGCTGAAGCGCGCACCGAAGTGCTGACAAATCCGGACAGCCCGTTAGTGAATATTAACCCTATCTACCGGACGCCTGGTGAGATGAATGTAACAATTGATCCAGTCCAAAGTGCGACGGAATACAGATTGGTACTGACTGATAATCAGGGGCAGACTCGACAAGACACAGTGATTTCGGACACACAACACACTCTAACTGGCTTGAATCCGGGTAGTCTATATACGTTGCAAGTTCAGGCAATAAATGCAACAGGAGCAAGCGTAGCAACTAGCACCGGCTTTTTGACCTTACCATCTACTCCAATGGGATTCACGTCAGTAGAGATTAAAGAAAACAGCATTACGACCCAGTGGCAAAGCGTAACCACAGCCACATACTATGATTTATACCAGGGTGATACTCTGGTGTTTAACGGAGGAGATCAAGACCTTAGCTATGAAGATACGGGACTTGAATCAGGTACAGCGTACACTTATACAATTGCTGCTGGTAATGAGACTGGTGAGGGAGAGGTATCAGATCCGTTGAACTTAATGACGTTACCCGCTCAAGATAAATCCTTGAACTTGTATAGCTACAGCACTACAGGATTTACAGCGCAATGGAATGGTGTGCAAAGCGCACACACGTACCATCTACAGGTGTTTGATCTTAACGGACTTCCAGTAGCAGATTACCAGGGACCAAATCTTCAGTACACCGTTACTGGACTAACAGCGGGCACGGAGTACACCGTATCACTTGTGGCAATTAACAACACTGGTCAAGGTAAGGCCCAATTGATTCGAACATTAACCTTACCAGAGCAAGTTGGATCAATTCTGGTGAGTGACATTGAGGAAGTACAAGCCCAGGTACAACTGAGCTCAGTCACAGGAGCGTCCTTCTACAAGATTGAACTGCATGATGGTACTCAGTTTATCTCTTCTGACGTACATTACGTAATGCGGCAGCTGAAGGGCAGCACAGCATATACAGGTACTGTGCAAGCAGGGAACAATTCGGGTTTCGGAGTACCACTTTCCTTTAACTTTACGACGAAACCAGCTCGGCCATCTAGCTTGCAGGTTCAGACAGTAGGCGAAAGAGAGTTGGTACTGGGCTGGACTGCAGATACAACAGCTGAGAGGTACTGGGTGACGGATGAGCAAGGAAATCGTGTAGAGGTTACAGAACCGTCCCTTCGGATATCCGATCTACAGCCAGGTACCGAGTATCAATTTTCAGTAGCTGCCGAAAACGTAACTGGCATGGGTAAACCATCCGAGATTATGTGGAGCACAAAAACCGAGGCACCGGAATTACTGCAGGTAGATGCAGATTATACTGAGGCATCTCTGACATGGACAGAGCCACATGGATCCATGCGGTACTTGCTGAAAGATGAAGCTAATGGCCATGTATATTACAACGGATCGCAAGCAGCTACACAACTGATCCAATTGCAAGTTGGCCATGCATATGATCTAACATTGTACTCAATTAATAAGACCGGAGATGCTTCTGAAGGCGTTCAGGTACATCTAGTTACCAAAGCTGAATTAAATGAAGCTAATGCGAAAATTACGGAGGTTAAGTCCACATCGGTAACGATTGAGCTGAAGACGGTGGGACAAGCAATTCAGGAATACGTGATCTTACGTGATGGACAAGAAATTACCAAGGTGGACGCCGGTAGCGGAGAAGTAATCTACAAGGATACGGATTTGCAACCAGGAACGGCTTACGAATACGAGATTAAGCCAGTAAACCAGGGCGGTGAAGGCCAAGGAATCAAACTGATCACAACCACGGCCACGGACCCAGTATCCGTCAAAGACTTGGAAGTAGAGAGCTGGAACGATTGGGTTGAAATTCGATTCCCAGAAGTAGATCACGCTCAAGAATATGTAGTGATCGATGAGAAAGGAACGGAGTTGTGGCGTGGAGACACGCTGCCGATCCGCATTGATGGCTTGGAACCAGGAACGTCGTATCCAGTGCATATAATCGTGGAGAATAGCGATGGTGTTCCATCAGAGAGCATACTTGTAGAGCTGTGGACGTTGCCACTAGCTCCAAGTAACATCACAGCGACAAGCACAACACAAACTGTGACGTTAGATTTTATACAAGTAGATACGAAAGGCTTTACGTCTCTGGTCATCTACCGCAGCGGCAAGGAAATTGGCCGAGTAAAAGCCGGACAAAAACATTTTTCAGAAACAGGTTTGGATCCCGCAACCTCATATGAGTACAAAATTAAAGCTTTGAATCCAGGCGGTTTGAGCTTAGAAGAAACAACCGTTTCAGCTTCGACACAGTCTGTACCGACCATCACAAATCCAAATCCATCTTCGAATACTGAAGAGACTAAGGAAGAGGAAAATGAGATTAAACCAGACGACAATGTAAGTCCAGGTAACACAAATTCAGATAAAGATATCTTCAAAGATATCTCAACTAATTTTGCTAAAAATGAAATTGAAAGCTTAGCCAAAGACGGTATAATTAAAGGCATTTCATTCGAGATGTTTGCTCCAGATAAGCAGATTACACGAATGGAATTCGCAGCATTAATTGTACGCACCATGTCTGCTAATCCTGACGAGTCAATCACATTAACCTTTCAGGATATAAAGGATTCTGCTTGGTACGCGAGAGAGCTAAATGCAGCTATCGTAAATGGGATAGCAAAAGGTTTTAGTACACTCGAATTTCGTCCAGAGGCTCTTGTAAATCGTGAGCAAGCTGCTAAAATGCTAATCAATGTTTTATTAAGTGAAGGGGTAGCACCTGGAGTAACTATACAGCAGTTTTCTGATGAATCGGATATTTCAGTATGGGCTGCCGAGGATGTAAAGATGGCTATGGAACAGCAATTAGTAAAAGGATATCCAGATAATACTTTCAGGCCTAAACAGGGTCTAACACGTGCAGAGGCCGCTACACTAATTTATCGCCTTCGAGAGCTTTTATTACAAAAAGCTTAAGTAAGATGAAAATCAAGACGCTCCCTATCTTTGATGAGGGGAGCGTCTTTTTTAGTTTATACACACCTTAACTTTAGGCTGGAAAATTCCGATTTTTATGTGAACCATTAATTTCTTGCAGAACATAAGAAAACTCGGGGTTACAGCGTTTAAATCGTAGGTTTAATATTGTAAAATTATGTTGTTAACGCTGAGAACTCAACCGTTGACCAGAGCATATATACATCGATTAACAACTTCTTTAAATAACTAATTAGGAAACGTGGGAGGAAAAAATGTTTGATATTGATTTGAGAATAGATGATCTGGATCAACAGCAAAGAGAGGATGCAACAAAATCTATATATAACCTTGTCCTTCACCTAACTTCGAAATTAAATATAAATTATCTCGATTCAGTTGTATACACAAGTGAGTTTAAAAAGGATATCTTATCATTCCAACGCTTAAAGAACGTTCAGGAGGGATACACTGAAGCCTCATTTGGTTCAGCAGTAGCTAAGGTTATCAGTTATAAAGAGGGTATTCAGCAGAGATATGTGGTTTTTTTAGATTCCCCTCTATTCTGGGCATTATTTAACCAAGAGAATGAGAAATATAAAAATTGGGCTGTTCATACACTGCACCACGAATTAGGGCATGTTCATGATCATAGCTTGAGATTCCATTCGTATGAACCATTTGAGATCACTCGTACAGATGATTTTATGACCATCGCTTGTAAGTTAGGAGAATTTATGTGGATGGAATTTATTGCAGACCGTTTGGCAATTAGTTCATTCACTGAAACCACCAGTTTAAGAGATGCTGATGTACGAAGTCTGGCCTTATCTTTAGTAGAGACAATGGGTAACACTTTTCATGAATATGTTATGGATGGAGACTCGTATAAGGTATTTATCAAAATACAAGAGGAATCAAATCTATTGCTAAATATTACAGGAAATCTACTAGGCAGAGTTCATGGTCTAAAATTGCAGGAATACTTAGAAAGCATGCGAATGGATTATTACACTCCATATCTTGTTCGTTTCAGTGAAGAATTAGAGGAACTTTATAATAGTTATCCTGACTGGCATGGTATAAGGGACTTTTTGCCTTTTGGAAGAGTCATTATTGATCTATGGGAAGCGCTTGGTGTTAGTTTTGATGCCGATCAAGAAGGCATTATTATCAAGATCTCCAAACCGAGTGTTTTAACATAAGCTCCCAAGTCCTTCTAAAACATCAGGATGATTTAACGATTAAAGCGAAAAAAATGTGATGAGGTGTCAAAATGGAACCTATATTTAATTTCGACAAAGAAATGATTGTAACGTTCACTAATGGACATAGTCGTCCTTATAAGTATTTTTGGTACGAGGATATCGTTGTTATGCATGCAAAAGAATTTGGACATGCGTTCGCAATGCATAGGTTTAGCTTTGATGGGGCTATTGAAGCTGGTGATCAGTTTATAGATAAATCATTTATTGTGCTCAATGATACAAAAAAAGATAAAGACAACCTGCTCTGCACCTTTTATAACGAATTAGGTCATATTAAGTTGAATCATCTGAAGGATTATGATGGTTTAGAACGTGCTGAAGCCATGGCACGTGGGGATGTTTACTACGCTGAGTTAGAAGCTGACAAATTTGCATTTGATAAGATGGGAAAGAGTAAGACGACTAGATGGTTAGAGTCAGTCTTAGATTGGTTAGGCAATCATGTGACTGCTAGAGAGCAGGAAGAAGAGTTAAGGGGTCTCTCTGAGAAAGGTAAAAAAGCTTTAGAAGATTATAGGATGGCACACTTGGAAGTTATGAAAAGGCTAGAAGTAGTGAAAGGGTTGTAATTCTAAAACTCACTATTTATGAGTCACCACTCTTTTGTGGTGGCTTTTTTAGTTTCATATGTGTAATTTCATATGACGGTTATCGGTTCTCAAGTCGAGGATAAAGGGTTGTACCGATTGCTAATCCATTGAAGCCGCTAAAATAGCGGCTTTTATATTTTATCAGTACAGATTTTGTCCCGAGCAAAGGCTAGAACCTGTACAGATTACCGGGATATGCCTTTTAGTTTGGAGCAATCTGTTCAGATTCAGACCCTCTAGGGATTATATTTTTTTTGATAAAAAATTGATAAAAAAGGAAACTTTTCAACTAAAAGGGGCGTTTTTTATAGTGTAAGAAAAATATGACTTTGGATGAATGAGAAGGGAGGGCTGCATGAAGATTGGCACAGGTAAGAGCTATTGAATTTTTCAATTCAATTTCGATGAAATGAGGAGGAAGGTTTAAAATGAAACATAAAAAATCGATGATATTCTCTGTATTTGCATTAATATTTACACTAAGTTTCATGTCACAAGCGTATGCTACAGATTTGCCGTCATATCCAATTGCAAAGCAAGAGAAAGATGAATGGTGCTGGGCTGCAGTAAGTTCAAGTGTACTCAAGTTCATGGCTAAAAAAAATGTGTATCAATGCGACTTTGTAAAGACAGTGAAGTCAACCAGTTCGTGTGCTAATGTATCCGCATCCACGGTAGAAGCACAAAGTGGAATGCATGACTACGGGGTATCTTCCAATTATTACTCCGGAAATCTTAATGTTGCCCAAGTTAAAAGTCAAATTGATGGTGGGCGCCCTGTCTATGTAAGCTGGAAATGGAACAGTCCTACAGCTCTTATAGGTCATGCGGTTGCTATTTATGGATATAGTAATACACCAACATATACTTATTATATGCATTATCTTGATCCATGGGATGGAGTGAAAACTTCAATGGAATACTCAAAATTTAACGGTGGCACAGGAGCGGATAGAACATGGAGATGGGGACTTAAAGACTTTTGGCATTATCAATAAGGATTAAATTGGGAGGACTATAATAATGAAACATATGAGAATGTTCTTAACGATATGTATTGGTCTGATGGTCAGTTACATGATTGCTCCAAGTATTCATGCGAGCAGCACTGTA
Source organism: Paenibacillus vandeheii (assembly GCF_030433635.1). Classification (NCBI taxonomy): domain Bacteria; kingdom Bacillati; phylum Bacillota; class Bacilli; order Caryophanales; family Paenibacillaceae; genus Paenibacillus; species Paenibacillus vandeheii. Next base: position 49,134 of record NZ_JAROCD010000011.1, on the reverse strand, counting down.
CCTGAAGATGTTCAGATTTATGCTAAGGGGCAAGGGTTGGAAGAGTTTAAAACATTAGTTTTAGATGACCCTGCAGGATACGGTTATGCGAATGAAGAGGAGGTTAAGGCTGTAACTTTGGGCCCGGGTTTTGAAGTACACCTATTTGACTCCGAAAAATTTAATCATGTATCTGACAGTCTAATTGATGTATCTAAGCCGACAGGGCAGTATGACTTTATTGTGCAATCCAAGGGTGTTGGCAAATCATTTCTCAGTATCGAACGATTTGAAGGTGAGTTTAGGGTGGTTCTTGCAGGAGGAGACGCATCTAGGTTGGATCGATCATTAAATACAATGACGAAGTCTTTATCCACTGACATAGATACTCTAAATCCGGTGTTGATTAAAGATGGAAACATCCGTTATCTGGTTGCTAAAGTCAATGGGAAAGAAGTGAATCTACCAGACGTACCTTCAGAAAAGAAATCACTCATGGGAGGTATGGACAACAATCAATTATGGGATTCTGCCAAGACGATTAGTTTCCTCAAAGAGGTACAGTCCCAAGGAGCCGATCCGAATGTGGACGGAGCTGGGGGTTACCCGGCAATCGAATCTCATACGTCGAAAAACAGTTACACGGGCATAGCGATAACAAGTTTGGTTATTGCGTTAGTAGGCTCAACAGCAGTGTATATTTGGGCAAGAAAAAAACAAAATACGAAGTAATGTAATCAGCAGAAGGTGATTTAAAAATTAGTTGAGATGTATGTGAAAAAATTGAAACAAAAAAATATGCTGCCTTTTGGAAAGACCTCTAGAACTAAAGACAGAATGCATGCTATATTTATTCAGTAAATACCTTTTGCCTTGCAAAGGAGAATCGATACGATATGACCCTCATTATTCGTTATGACAGAAACTAAGCTAATTTCATATGTGAACGCCGCGTCAATTTTTTAGGCCTGTAAAGGCTTATTTTCTCATGCGTCCGTTCAGACTCCGTCATAACGAAACCAATAGAACGCAAAACGGCAAGGTATCCTTCGGGATAGTCGTCCGAAGCTTTCATGTTCGTCATGAAAGCTTTTTTTGTTTGCGCAAAATGAGGAGAAGATCGATGATTTTAAGACTAAAATCGCCACTTTATTTGTTATTTATTTTACAAGGGGTTTCACTGCTGGGAAGCCGTCTTTCCGGCATTGCTGTCGGACTTTGGCTGGTGAAGGCGTATGGATCGGTTACGCCTCTACTGCTGATTCCCTTGTTTCAGGAACTGCCGGCTTTATTTCTTGGCGTATGGGCTGGGCTTGCCGTTGACCGTTTTGACCGAAAGAAGCTGATGATCTTCGCAGACGCCGGACAAGCGGCGGGAACTCTGGTGCTCCTGTTTGTCGTCGCGGACGGTAAACTGCCGCTCGCACAGCTGTACTCCATCGTTACGCTTCAAGGTATATTTGCAGCATTCCAAGGTCCTGCGATCTCCGCCTTTACCTACGAACTGGTATCCGAGGATGAACTGGATAAGGCCAACGGGTTGAAGGAGCTGATGTTTCCGTTGGCCGGTGTCCTTGCCCCTTTTCTGGCGGGTATGTTATATGCTCCGTTGGGAATCCGGGGTATTATCTTGATCGATTTAGCCGCTTTTGCGGCGGCCGCCGTGGGGACGTTTCTGCTGCCGGTCTCTACGACTGTCCACAAACAAGAAACGGAGGGAGCCGCAGATAAGCCGGGGTTCTGGAAACAAGGGCTTCAAGGATTCACCTGCATCTTCAGGCGAAAAGGGTTGTTGGCGTTCGTTTTCTTCATGGCATGGTGGAATCTGATGCTTAACGGTCCGTTAGAGCTGGCAATCCCGCATTTACTCGCCCGGACCGGAAGCGACCGGATAACCTCGCTGGTGCTGGCTGCTATGAACGCGGGAGCGCTGTGCGGAGCGCTGCTCGTTCTGAGCGGCTTGACCTTCCGCAAGCGACTTACCCCGATGTTTGCCGGTTCGCTTGTGACGGCCGTTATGTTTGTCGTATTCAGTTTGGCGGACCGTCAATGGGTTCTTGCTGTATCCATCTTTCTGCTTATGATTCCGCTGCCGATGATGGGCGCGCTGTTCAGCACACTCGTTCAAATCCATATACCCGCTCATTTGCATGGGAGAGTGTTCGCTGCAATAGGGCAAATCAACGCTTTGACCGCACCTTTGTCGTTTATCATTACAGGACCGTTGGTCGATCGCTGGCTGGAGCCTAGGCTGCAGCATCAATACGGAACGGGAGCGGGAACAGCGGTGGTGCTGACGGTGACCGGCTGCCTAATCTTGATAGGGGCTTTTGTTACCTTCTTTAGAAAAAGCGTCCGTTCGTTAGAAAAATAAACACTGGCCTGTTGCACGCAGTTATCAGCCTATGGTCTGACTATACAAATAAGTGTTACGACCGGGAATGCCGTAACCCTTATTGCTTCATTGTTTCCTCCGACATTTTGTAACGGTAGAAAACAAGGCATTACGGGGTAAAAATATTATCGGTACAAGTTCTTGTCCCGAGCCAAGGACAAGAACTTGTACCGATTACCGTATTGGACAAGAACATGTTCCTGTTGCCGATTAGGCGTGTATCTAATCGGCATCTTACCCTTCAATTCATTAAGTTAACGGGCAGGTTAATTCCAATTAAACCGTATTCAACTCCTCATTTTGGGAAAAATAAATTATCCCAACTATGAGGTGTTTGCATTTGATAAAGTTAATTATGACATTCGTTTTAACTCTTGGGTTAACTTCGCTAATCGAAACTCCACGTGTTAATGCGCACCTGCTTACATCAAAACAGAACTAGATCTAACTGATCAAGCAGATGGCGGTTATACGGATGAAAAAAATATTATCAATCGTGCACCAATGAAGAGATTTGGAACTAGTAATGAGGTCGCTAACGTGGTTTCGTTCTTAGCTTCAGATGAAGCTAGTTTTGTGACAGGAAGCTGTTTCAACGTTGATGGTGGCTGTACAGCATTTGGAGCATGGTGAATAGCTTTAAAACACTCTATAAAAAGAGTGTTTTTTGTTTCCGATTGAAGATCAGCCATCTGAAATCGCATATAAAAGGTGGGTCGTAATGAAAAATAATTTTGACTTTGACTAACTTTGACTTTTTAGCCTTATACATATGCACAAAAGCCGTCATTTGTACATATGTATAAACGCCTTTTTCTTAGGCACTTGGTAGGCAACTTTTTGTGTCTGAGGACAAAAACATTGTTCCTTAAAGGACAAGAACATTGTTCCATTGTTGTTATTCTGCCCTTTCTTACAACAAAAAAACCGTTATATCATCATATCACAAGATTTAACGGTTTTAAAAATTTAATTTTTTCACATATGCTTCAATTGATTTTTGGAGTATCTTTTTATCCTCATCAGGTGTGTTGCCTCTGAGCATTAGCGCAACTGCTGGTGGTGTATAAGAACTCATTTCTTTAATGTTGAGTCGAATATTTTCATTTTGATATATGCATTCGTATTTGTTAAACAGTGTCGTCTCAGTATTTTCACCATGATGGTACTCGACGTAAGTTCCTAGCTCATCAGTTCTACATTTGAGAGCAATATTCGGAAACGCTCGGTCTCTCATTTTAATGACTTCTTTCCAAGGAGGAACACTGATCTCTTCACATCCCTTCCCTGCTATATCAAACCATGCATCGAAGAAATTTTCACTAAACTGAGTGACTAATTTTTCAAGAACCCACAATATAATTCTTCTATCAATACTATTGTGCATCTTTATTTGATAATTTATAAGTTGTGTTGTAAAGTGCTCTAGATGCTCTTCAATTAATAAAGGAGCTTTAGTAGAAATCAATTCATTATTGAAAGGATTAAATCCATAAAAACGCTCTTCCATCAATAATGATTTTCTCCAAAAAACATAAGTATATGCATAGGGGCAAATTGTTGGGAAATCAGACATGTCATCCTTTTTTCTTAGATCTATTAATTGAGTGATGCAGTCCTGATGGTTCCCAAGGAATTCTTGTAATAAACTTTCTTCTACTATTTGAAAGGCATTTGAGCAAATTTTTTGCTGTTCTTTTCGAAACAAGTTTGAATAAAGATAATCTTGTTGAATAGGTTCTATTGGATCAAAATACTTAATTTCTTCAGGCTCATTTTGAAGTAACAATGTTAAATTACAATGTTGTTCATGAACAATCCATTTCGTTTGCTGCTCGTTTACTGAATTCATGTTAAATTCAAGCCAGCTAAGTATAGACTGATTTAATTGAGGGGACTCCTTCCAATCGTTCCAATTTGAAAAACCAAGAGTAGCAAGTATATGTCCACACTTACATTGAAAAGCACTTTCCAGCTGTTTGTTAGACAATAAGAAAGGTATTGTCTGCATACATTTTGGACAGGTATCAATAAGTTTATTTTCATGAAATGCACATGTATCGAAGAGCTTAAACTGATGTAACCAAGAATGGAACCCCCCCTCCATGCACTGCGGACACCACTGCAAATCATCGTGAAACCAAGGATCCCAAACGCCATAAAAATCGTAAAAAGGTGCAAGCAACTGCATAATGATGTTATCACTATGTTCTTTTAGTTTGTAATCCAGTGTTTGATGAAGTTTCTCAAGATCAAATCCGTTTAATCGCAAAAGATCACGATGAGTATCACCAATGTGCTGTTTGATTTTTTTGACTTTTTTGCTGCCAAAAACATATAAAATCTCGTTTCGATTTATTAGGTTAACTAAAGCTAATTTTTCAAATACTGACCAAGGTGATTCGTACTCATGTATCCAATCTTTCCTCCAGACAATATTCATTCCTTAACTTCCTTATGAGCCAGTGTCATATAGATCTCAGATTCAATATAACCAGTTAATTTAATGGCCTCCAACCACTGCTGTGAAGTAATCCATTCAAGTTTCTCCCCATGAGTTCCGTATATTTTCAAAGCATTTTCCACGGCATAGGTAAAGTACTCCATTGGAATTTCAAGCTTTGATGTTACACCATGCTGCTTACGAAGGTCAGTGAAATGACGATAAATAATATTAGTGTCTTTCTCTAAACGCTGTCCTTTTTCATAACCTTCCGGAAAAAAGTATTGCGTAAAGCTACAATTGCTGTTTTCGGGGTACTCCGAAATTTCAGCTGAATCGTAGCAGCGAAGTACACTTTTAATGTCTCCTTGTGATGTAATACCAAAAAAACGGTGCTCATGTGTCATAAAACGACCGATAATTTGTGATTTCCTTTGCCCAAGGAAAAAAGTCCTTCTAGTCAATAATTCTTCTTGGCCAACACAAATCACTGACATACTGATCCTTGAACGATCTAGTTGATTATAGATGTCTATTAACCATTGATAATGAGCTTCGGTTAAATTTTGGCCCTCATCCATAATTACGATGACTCTTCTTGTACCCGAAGTTTCTGCTTTCTCTTTTAGCAAGTTCACAATTTGGTTTCTCATTTCACCAGGTTTTCTACGTGCAACAAACGGGAAATTAAAATCATACAGTAGGTCAGAGTAAAACTTCTCCTCACTAGGGACCCTGTATGAGTTACTGTTGGCTATAAAAATGGGGATTGGTGATTGAAGATAATTTGGTAAATTCTCTAATGCAAACTTCAGTGCGGTTGTTTTTCCTAAACGTGGGCGCCCATATACAATCATCCCAGGTAATCGGTTCGTTACAATTTTTTTTATGTTTTCCATTAATCGAACCACTTCTTTAGTCGGGAGTTTATAGAAGCCCACTTCAATAGGGTGTGTCCCAATAGGTACAATTTGTTTATCCATGTAGATCTTCTCCTTTATTAGTACATCTTGGTTTTGAATTGTTTGGCCAGTCGATCGTAATCTTCCATTTCACTGAGCTGTTCTTTATACATTTGCTCTTGACGTACTTTATCCAACCTTTCATGTTGGAAACTAGCTTCTTCCAAAGCCTTTTTTTGTTCACTGGGTGCGTTGTCAGGCTTATACGTACTCTCCTCCATGATCTTGATCTGTTTATTAACCATTTTTTTAGATTTTTTTTGATTCATAATATAGTTAGTATAAACAAAGATCGGATCATCCCAAGTGGTTAGATGTATCAATTTCTTCCTTACTAAGGAATTGATAGCTTTTCTTGTTTGCAGAGAGTGTGGAGTTAAAGACCATCGTCCGCTTGCTGTCAAATATCCAAGTTCGCTTCCATCGGGTAGAAATGCTTTCAGTGTCCGAAGATCATCAACGTTCACATGAAGTGTAATCTCGGTATTTATCAAGTAAGCTAAATTCGCAAGTCTGTCACTTCGATAAGGAACTCCTTCGTATTCTATATACGGCTTCTTACCTGATTTTAATGATCCACGTATTGTTCGTTTTTGTATCGTTTGCATAAAGAGTATCTCCGATCTTTTATCTTCCTCTAAAATTCGTGGCATTAGCCCCGAGGTGTTCATTCTTTTCTCAAGGAGTTCTAATGGAGTTTGATGGTAGATTCCACCGTGAGGTGTCCCATTATAATTTGAGATTAATACATCAATGAGTTGTTTTAAATGATCATAAGTGATATTCAATTGAATGGCTTGTTGTTCCGGATTTTTTCTTCTCGGATCCTTTGGTCCACTTCCTGTAGTGTTAGGTAAACGGTGAAACCCGTTTTCCTCTAAAGTCTGAAAAAAACGTTCGATAATTCCTCTTCTCATGGGAAGAGCTACCGGTCCAAAATTCATGAAGCAACCGATTAAGTTCTCCAGGCGATTTTTCACCATTCGAGCATAATGGGCTTTAGCATTGTCCAAGCAAATAACATCCCATACAGCCCAGGCTATTTCCGGAAACTTCTCTGATGGGAAGCCTCCTTCTGGATGGTAGGACAATCCTGGAATCGTAAGTTCTAATCGTTTATGTGGCATTACAGCATTACGTGCGCATTGCATAAAATCACTTGCACTATATTCATGATTTAAACTAATGTGGTATCCCAAAATATTTCTGGTCGCTACATCAATAATCGTCAGAACCCAGAAACGTTCTAATACCTCAGTCATAATATCCCCATCAGGAGTAGGTATTTCGACCACAAAGTAACCATCAATTCTGTGGGCGTCGAATTGGACTTTCTGAAAGGGGAACAAGTTGGAAAGTTGATTTTGTTGTCCTTCACCAACGTGTCTCGCTTTTTGTAATGCATCGTCCCCATGTCGTTCGGCAGATCTAGAAAAATATTCATAAGAAATCCGTTTTACATACCGCTGTACTGCTTTATATCCCATCCATTCTGTATTCAAGGGGTATTCTGCTTGTGTAATTCCTTTCTTACGGCATTCATCAACGAAACGTTTATGAATGTACTTTACTTTCATGACTGGTTCTATAGAGCGTCCCTTTCTTCCACGAAAAAGGTCTTCTAAAAGCTCTCGAATATCAGGATATTTGTCTAGGAAACGATTGAACTCTCCTGTCCTTCGCAAGTTGTTCTGCTTCTTAGTGAATAAATCCAATTGATATTCTTTTACATTCTTTTGAGGAATCAATGCTCTAAATCCCCAAACAATACCTGTTTGATCATATTGCATACAACGTTTAGTGAATCTCCTAACGTTTTGACGCACTATTCCGGTTTCCTGTTTGATTTCTTCTAAGCTGACTCTTTGAAAATACATTGTCACAGCTTTTTTACGGTTAATGTATATAAAACGTTCTGATTCATCTAAAGTGCTTTCATCAACTGTAGGCCAATATTCTAAATTCGTTTGTTCCATTGCTAAGCCGCTTTGTTCATACACTCGTTCTCTACTCATTCCTATAAACCTCCAAACTCTTTCCAAAGATTTGATCTTCAATGTTCGCACAAACCTGCCCTTCATAATACAACCATTTAAGTGCTAGGTTGACCTGATCTTCTGGATACTGAGGTAATTCACAAAAAACATTTGAAATTGTTTTCTTGTGCAAAGAAACGCTATGTAGTACTTCTAAAGTACATACTGGCTTTCTACTGTTTAGTACTGCGGTCGTAATTGCGATCCTATTTTCAATGGAGTGTCTCCCCTTTCTGATTGTTTTTTCTGTACGAACTTCATAAGCTATATTGTTCTTTCTACACCACTCTCGTTGAGCCTCAATCTGACGTTTAGTTCGATCATACCTCGGCTCTGTTGAAGTTAATTCCTTTTCATATTTCACTTCGACAAACGTTTCAGAATGATCTCGATATAGAATCCACATATCAAAGATCGATTTACGCAGCCTCCCATTTAGGAGATATGATATCTCTAAAGGCTGCTCACAGTATCCAATTACTTCAGGATTTGTTTCCACAGTAAGCCAATGCTCGAATTCTAAATCACTATAGAGATCAAGAGTTCGTTTTCCTATCTTATTTCCCCGTGGAATCCAATAATTATTTCCATATTTTGTTCCTCTCGGGATCTTAATTGGCTGATATTTTATGAATCCGCCTCTGTCCATCATGATCATCCCTTCCTACTTGTTCTAATGTATGAACAAAAAATTAAATTCTTATACACATCTATGTATAAATGTTGTCTCTCTATGAACATACTAAATAGTAATAGAATGATAGATGGAGGAGTCTAAGATGTCTGAAAAAGAATTCTATAAATGGCTTGGAGGATGTTTACGTGATCTTCGAAAGCTGAAGAATCAAACACAAGAGGAGCTATGTCAGGAATTTCATCTTGCCCGATCTTCAATTGCTAATATTGAAAGAGGTGGGCGTGTAATTAGTGCTTATAATCTATATTTACTTCTAGAAGCGTTGAATTTGCCTCTTGAAACATTGTTTAAAAATACAATTTCAAAATGATAACCCGACCTAAGAAATTACCTCGTGAATGTATAAAACATAAGCACAGTGGGAACACAACCTGAAAAAGGACCAAAGGGTGCGTGATAATATGAAAGTACAAGAACGTAAAGATTTAGAACTAGTCTTAATCCGATTGAATGAGATGCCTCAACCCGTACAAATTTTCATAAAAAATAAGTTAGACAATAACCTTTCTCCCTCTTCTGCTTTAGAGTACGTAAGAGATTTTGGTATATTCTTTAACTGGATATCGCCAAAACTATGGCCACATGTTGAAATAAGTAAGCTGACTTTAGCTTTGTTTAATGATATAAATGCAGATCATGTAAAACAATATATGAATCACTTAACGTATTCCAAGAAATTACAACATTCCTCTATGTGCCGGAAAATTCTATCGTTACGATCCATGTTTGGGTCCCTACATCAAGAATTTGATAACGACGGCAACCCTATTTTAAGACGTAATGTTTTTGCTAGTTTTACCATGAAAAGACCTAAAAACACTAGTGAAGTCGCACATCAATTGCAGGACAAAATTCTACGTGTCAACGAAATCCCTGCATTCGTTAAGTTTGTTCAACAAGACGTGTCAAAACTAAATAATCCTCAAGCACAATGGTTTCATAACCAAAATCGAAACCGGGATGTTAGCATCATCACCTTGTTATTGGAATCTGGAATCTTAGTAAGTGATATTGTCAATCTGGATCTCAATGATATTTGCATCCAAGATGGCTACGTTATGGTGACCAGGCAACAGTCACAAGTAAGAAAGAAACATCGAATCATGTTTGGAGAAAGTGCCAAAACTTTTTTGTATGAGTACTTGAAAGTTAGAATTGGCACTTATGCCCCTAATCCTGATGAGGCGGCCTTATTTTTAGCAAAACCTAACGGAGAATCACATGGTCAACGAATTTCAAAGCGTACTATTCAGGCAATGGTTAAAAAATACGCTTCTAAATTTGGAACTTCAGAGGTTACTGTTCGCCAGCTTACTCATTCTTTTGGTTTTCAGTATGCAGAAACAAATAATATCCGCAATTTGAAACAGCAGCTAGCCCAACGAAATATTGAATCTCTTGAGAAGTACTTTATTTTGTCGAGCTTACATGAATAAATAATAGATCTATTGGGCCTTGTTCGCTTTAAGCAAGGCTTTTTTTCTATATTTAGTTTATCTGTTTTCTAATGCTTTTCTTAAGCTGCTTTAGTTGATTCAATCGATCGTGGTACTCATTCACATCCTTTACGTTTCTCTTTTCTAAGCTTACCCATGTAGCGACACTGACCTCTTGAAACTTTATAGAAATGATCAGAATTGCTTCTTGATAGTCTTTGATATGAACAATTGGAATCTTCCACTCTCCTTGATCTCTAGCTGCGTCAAACCACTTCTTTTTGATCACTTCTCGATTGGTATACATTCTTCCGTTAAACAAAATTCCATTTGCCGTTACCGTAGCAATTTCAATACCTGCTTTGAGTTTGAGTTTTTCATTCATCCTCTCCACCTCCCCTATTATTTATGTCCATTTGAAATGATATATAAACTTATCATTTTTTAAAAATAATCTATATACATTAATGTATCGAGGGTTTCGCATTGTTTAGACTAAATTAGAGGTGTAGCAATGAACGAACCTGTATTAAGATTAGTGGGACAACGTGTCCGGGAATTACGGAAAAAACAAGGATATTCGCAGGAAGAATTAGGAGAAATGGCGGGCTTCCACTTCTCCTATATTGGGGGCGTTGAGCGTGCCGAGAAAAACATAACCTTGTTAAACCTTCAAAAGATTGCAGATGCGCTCCAAGTTAGTGTCCACGAACTTTTTCATTACAGTAAGTATGTTAAAGTTGGAAACAATGACAAGGAAAAGCTATTAAACGAGATCAATGAGAAGCTCTGGCCAATGAAGTCTTCTGATCTCAAAAAGGTTAACCTGCTCTTATCTGAAATTTTTGATAACTAAACTAAAAAGCCGATGTCTTTAGACGTCGGCTTTTTATTACATATTCAATTTAAACTTCCCATCCCTTTTGGCTACGTAGATTCACCCAAGAATACCGGTTAGATTGTTGAATCATTCCCTCCATCATATTACGTTCACTTGTTAATGTCAGGAGAATATACTTTGTCCTTACATCCACTACCTTTAAGTGTTTCTGAACCTCAGTCATCGAATAGTAGCCTTTGGCTGCTAATAACTTTACTTGTTCCATATCAATCTTTCCACATCGCTGTAGTAGTTCTGTTCCTCCCCATTGAAATGCAGCGTTAGTATCGACGCATGGATCAGGTATAACTACACTTAGCTTTCCTTCAGACAGGGATATCGTGATTTGTTTGGTCTTAAGCATCTCCGTTAGAGCAGAAACACGTAAAGCATTCCATTGATCAAACAACCTAGAGTAGATCCATTTTTGTTGTTTCCAATTAGCTAATAACCCGTCTATGCCATAGTTCACCAAGTCATTTCTGTAGCTGATGTGTCCCCCATCACGTTCCTCTTGATTGATCCTCTTTGGAGTGAATTTTAAGTATGGCTTGCTGGCTAAACAGTTCTCCTGAAGTGAGTGTTGTTCCAGCTCATTTAAACTATTCCATTTAATTCGAACAGTCTTAGGGAGCACACCATGACTATCTAGTAGCTCATATAACTGATCATTATTCAAATCGTAATGTTTAGTTGCAATGAATTTGCCGACCACATTCCGCTCAGCCCACTCAAGCCGCTGTAATCCAAGAGAAGCCTGATATTCACTGATTAGTTGTCTTAGAATATTTACTTTAGCTCCAGAGAAAAACATCTCCTCGTAGTGGGGTGATTGAACAAAATGACTTATTTTATCTATGCTCACTATGTGTTTACTCCTTTTTTAAGATAGTGAATGGTATTGACGGTTCAAATTAAATTTATTCATCATCTGAGTAAAGAAAAAACAAAGAAGCTGCCTAACGGCAGCTTTCTAGGGATCTAAGCTTTACGTTTCTTTTTTTTGGAGGAATGTGCTAGACCCCACTACTTAGATCTGTTAGATGCTCTTAGTCTCTAAATAATAAGTCAAAAATGATCTTCTTAACATTATTAAAAAGTTCACTTCGTTAAATTGTGACTTTTCTTTTTAAGAATTCAAAGTATACTGTTGATTAAATTTAATCGATTTAGCAATGTTATCAAAATCTCCATAAATACTTTCGATATTTATTCCTAATAAGTTGAGTTCATTTAAAATTGCCTGATGATTCTGAATCTTAATAATAAAATCCGGTTGTATAGATTGAAAACGTAGCATTCTATGTTTATTATGTTCATCCGTTTTTGACAAATATAATTGGTAAATGAACATTCCCTTTTGATTAATAATTCTATCAAAAAGATCTGGAGGTTGATAAGTGAAGTAAACATTAAGATCCAGTTTAAGGGGCTTATCAATGTTTCTATATTGGAGCTGAAGCAAATTTATTAATAAAGCAAAAAAGACTCTTATACCCAGTTCCTCATTAGAATAATACTCTGCATTATTTAAGTGATATACTTCCCCATGAGTAATATTTTCGTCATAAATCTCATTAGCGAGAAAGTAATAAAGTTCGATAACGTCGTTTTTCCCTTTAAAATCAGTAAGTTTTTTCAGATTGTCATAATCATCCTCTAAGAATTCTTCATCCAGATCTACACTCTCAGTCAGCTCTTCGCCATCGATATCTATATTGTTTAATTCATAGCATTCGATCAGTTTGTTAATATAATTTGGCAAATCATGAGCTTGATTTGCGAACATTTTTCGTAAATTGGAAAACAACTTTAATTGAGCATCTTTAGTTTGAATTAACAATTCAAAAAAATTCTCATTCTGCAGAAGTAATGGAGTAATATCAATCAACTTTTTCTTATTAATAAGGTAGATTTCTGCTTCATTACTAGTAAGTTGGTCTTTTCCGTAACAAGCAAAGAATAGAGCGACCAAAGGAGATGTAGTGAAGTCAACCAAATTTGTAGGTAAGCCGTGATGTTGGCAAAATGCTAAAAAATATTGTTTCTCTTCTTCTGATATTTTTCTAACTACTTTACTATAGAATTGCTTTTTCATTTCCTCAATATCATAATATTTACTTGCCTCTGCGCTACCTGAATATGATCTAAAACCACTAGCTTGAATTCCGTTGTAAGCTTCGTTTTGTCCTCTGAAAATATAATTGTGAAAATCATTAGTTCTTATCAAATCCAAATATATAGAAATATTGGGTATTATGTATTCTTTAATCAAGTTAACACTTCCTCTGTATGATTTTTTGATCGTACAATTATTACTCTATTTTTCCCTTTCATGTTATTTAAATAATCTTCCTAGGGCGCTAATGGAACTGAGATGTATTTACTTATTTTTTTACTAGAAAGAAAGGCCTCCCAGTTTTGGATTGTATATTTCAGGTGTACCTCTAGGGTGATAAATAGCACAAGTTCTCTCTTTGATCTTGTGAGCGCTACATATAGATAATTCATCATTTTATTCTGATCTTTTTTTATACCAAGCAAATACTCTGCAATTTCTGTAGTAACAATGAATAAACACTTTTCTCCTTCTAGTCCTTTTATAGAGTCAATTGAGTTTACCAAAATACCTGGTGAATGGGATTTTTCATTAGCAATCTTCAATGAATCATGTATCTTGGCTTTGTCTTGTGAGTTCAATTTCAAATTTAAAACTTTCTCTATGAGTAATAATATTTCGTTATTGTTGGAATCTTTTAGTCTAGAGAAAATATCTTTTAGCAATTCATACTGAATTAATTTTCTTTCTTTCTCATTATCAGTTGTTCTAGAAATTAGTTTCTCGAGTTCAAAAATCAAATTATGATTGCTAGCTTTATCTTTTTCATGAGTGTTAAATCGATTGTTTTTTTGATATATATAAATCCTATCCCAATTTTGGTTATTAAAGAAATCTTCGCTTGATTCAATCTCTTTTTCGAGCACAAATTTTATTTCCCCTTCTATCTTAGATAGTGGAATTTGCTTTTGTTCAAAAGGAATGTAATGATTCGAGAAATTAACATGTGATAGTGGACTTCTATGATTAGTAGGTTCATAGACAACCGCCTCTTGATGTTGTATGACCAAATTTGAGAAAAAATTACGACCACGTAAATCTTGCTTCGGATCTCCAATTAAGAATATATATAACCCTTTATTATCTAAAAGTTTGACTATCTGAGTCATATGTTCATCCATGTCTTGAGCCTCATCAATATAAACACAATCTAAATATCTTGAAATGGTATTGATGATTTTTTCGCGTTTCTCTTTAATTAACCTATTGTCACCAGTCTTCTTGCACAGAATCCATTTAGCAGTTTCCGTCACTTTCTCTACGTGGATATAATTATTTTGTTTTAGTTCCTTTAATTTCCCAGCAGAGAATGCTCTATTTGTAGGTAAATTTATATATGAAACACTATTAAAATGTCCTTCGAATAGTAAATGATGAAATGGGTAAATGACTTCATGGAGAAGGAAAGCATGGATGGTTTCAATTCGTAATTGTTTCGGGATGATCCCTTTATTCTCAATAATCAATTCTCGAATTTTATTCTTTGCAGAATTAGTGTAAGTAATTACGTAGAGTATCTTTCCATCCTCAACTTTTTCCAACCGGTTCAGAATATGACTAGCCATAGAGGTTGTTTTCCCAGCCCCAGCTCCAGCAACTATTATATTCATTTTTTCTCTCCACTTTTTAAGAATTCAAGAACATTAGCTATGTGCTTAGGTAGCACTATATTGGTAAGCTCATTTTTACCAAAATCCCTACAAAACCTCAACATAGTAGAAGCTTTTGCCGATCTCCAACGTTCTGATAACTCCTCAGGGCTTGTGCACTTCTCCCACCCGTGATTTTGAGTAAAATACTCATTCATTTTCTTAAAATTAGTGCTCGTCTTTACGAACTCTGGTTCTAGAGTATATTCAGTTGTTGTCGTTACATATATGTTTGAATACTCATTATATCTTTCATGATTTATTTGTGCATTTGGTTGGTCATCATAATCCCTAATAATTCCTATTCTACTGGTAGTATACTGGTTTATTTTAAGCCAAATGTCCAACATCTTAGTGAAGCCTTTATGCAAGGCTATAACCTCTATATCGTACAAGGAATTAGCATTAGAACTCAGGTATGCCTTTATAAGCATCTCTTCAGTGGGCCCCTCTACTAAAATGCAATTTCTAGAGAAAAGAAACTTTAGAAAATCTAAGTTAGGCTTTTTGGCTAAATAGTTCAATTCTTGTGAGGTAATTGTGTCCTTTAAAGAAAATGCAGATCCATTTGCTAAAACAACAACGTTTTGTAATTCGAGTTTATTAACAAATTCTGTGCTATGTGTTGAGAGGAACAACTGTAAGTTACTACTCGAATTCAAAATCGAATTAAAAAAACTGGCAAGGAGATGCTCATTACTGACACATAAATGTGCCTCAGGCTCCTCAATTGTTAATATATTTAAAGCACTGTCGGTATGTACTTTTAAAGAATTTATCATCACAAGCAAATAAATTAAGTTACGGTAACCTAATCCTTGAGTGTTCAAATATTCTTCGCCAAAACCGAGTCTTAGATTGTTCAATAATGAACCCATGCTTGGCATATTCGGGAGCAATGTAATTTCTTTGAAAAAGTCTTTTGCGTTCTCTAAGGCAGAATCTTCTTGCCAATTAAAAACTCCCTCTAATTTACTGATGTGCTTGAGATCTGAGAAAAAGTCCTCATAAGATTTTTCTACAGCTACCTTCTGCTCATCACTAAGCTTGTTTTGTAATAAATTCACTAAAGCTCTAGAACCTAACTGGTTATTCTTAATTGAAAAATCGTCTCTCTCCGCAGCGAGGGAGTTATATTTGAAATTAATAAGATCACTAAAGGATACTGGATCTTCTGTGAGAGGTACTTGTATCGTATATTTGTAAAACTCAATGGGTAGGAGGTTCATTTTAATATTATCAATGGATGAGTTCGTCATCAGAATATTAGTAACTAGTTCTAATAGTTTTTGGTGGTCTTGTACAGCATATTTATATTGAATACTGTATTGTGGCACTTCTTCATCCATAGCAGTAATCCATTTATGTATGTAATATTCGTCTGATCCATCAGGAGAAAATGATACATCTACTGTAACTATAGGCACAATCTTAATAAACTCTTCTATGTTTATTTCTTGGTTCGTTATTCGTTCTTTGTTTGTCTTTAAAAAGTTAAAATACATTTCCTTAGCTGAATTATTTATGTCATGCCATCCTAATTTTTTACTTAAATTTCCTACCTCGTCGTTTAAAAATGGAAGTGTGATGGCTTTTAGTAAATTACTTTTTCCACTATTATTTTCACCGATTAGAATCGTAATTCTATTTAAACTGATATCAATACATTTTAAGTTACGGAAATTAAGAACTTTGACTTTTGATAGTTTCATTATGTATTACTCCTTTAAAATAAAATTAGCGAGATACATGCAGTGAGAACATCTTTGCATCAGCCTTCAATTATCGTTTCTTAATTACCTGAATAAATTATAAAGGTTCTATAACAGCAGTATTTCCTAGTTCTCACCTAGTAAGATCTCTCATTTCCCGAGGATTGCATCGTGGAATAAAGCAAACTGCTCATCTCTCTTCAGCAATTCTTCAATTTCTAAATTACTCGCTGCTTGACGACATTGCTCAAGGCGATGCTCTAATCTCCATTTTTTCATCAGACTAACGTCGAGGTCAAGCCATACTTCAATAGAAGGATTAGGGATAGCAGCAATCCACTCGTTAAATTCGAGGCCTTTCTGCAACATTTCTTTTGTCCTAACAGGATCATCATCACCATCGGTCACTATTAAGACCTTAGATTCTGAATAAAAAGTATTCCACAAAGCATTCGCTACACGGGGAATTGTGATCTTGCCCCTTGCAACAGTAATTTTAATTGACCGATTTGAACCCGCTTTACCTAGAATCCTTTCAGACAGTAGGGCAATTATTTCACGGTCAGTATCACCTTCGCATACAATTAATAAATCAGCTGTAGTTGCATCAATTGCTTGCGTAGTCACTACCCCACCTGAGACATGGTCATAATGAAGAAGATCGATCTCTACGAGTTTTTTCTTTTCAGCGGTCACGATCTCACCTTCAGAAGGGAAATAAATAGCTCCTTCCTCAGCAGCCATACGAAGCTTACGTTTGAGAACATTTGTAAATCCAAGACTACGAGCTATAGCAACATCTAAGTCTCTTTGGTCGAGTAAAATAATATTTAGCGTCTTACCTAAAACTAGTGCATCAACGGCGTCTTCTGCATATCCTGACATTGAAATAAATATTCCAATTGTACCTGCCAACTTACCTTCGACCTTGCCTTTGAACTGGTAGAGGGTTGAAGCTGGTAGTGGCTCTGCATGCCACTTGGCTTCCAGTAGATATATACGTCCGTCAAGATAAATAGAGCCATCAATTTGCTCACCCAAAGGTCTGTATCCTGTGCGCGGTTCAAGTTGTTCAAAATTAAAAAGCTTATACAGTAATCGCTCGAATGCAAATCCTCTGCGCCTTTTATCAACTCCTGTTGCGTTGGAAGCTAGGCCAATAAGTTCTTCGTATTCTTCTCTTATGGAAATCAACTCTGTCTCCATTTTATCCCCCTCAAGTCGTAGTCTAACAAATTTCTCTACAAATCTATTTTATCATGATTCAGCAAAAGGAATATTGAACTTCAAGTTCACCTTGAAAATTCACGCCAACAGGAGCATTCTATGTTGAAGAGTAATTTGAAGATTAAAATAATATTTTGTTATGTAGTGTTCACGGTTGTAGAGATAGAGACTATGTCGATATATTAGCAAGAAATTCAAATAAACTACGCCTAACTTGAGTTATGTGCAGTAAATTGCGCAATCAGCGCAACAACAATCCTAAAAATAATTGAAAATAATGGGATCAAAAGTTCTTGTCCTTATCGGTAATCGGTACAAGTTCTTACCCTTGGCTCGGGACACGAACTTGTACCGATAACATAAAAAAGCCGCTAAAATAGCGACTCCATTAGGAATATCTTCTAGTTTAGGTTTCATCTTACATATTGGACATAGTACGAAATATCATTAATTAAAAGATTATGAAACCTTCTGATCGAAGCAAGCAGTGATCCTAAGATATCTATATCGAAACCTGTGTTGAGTGCAACTTGCCATAGTTTATAATGCTTGCCTATGGGTTGCTCCAGACGATGAACTTCTTCTTACCCCATCCACGTTTTCAGATATGATATTCCGTATATTCAGCTTTTTCATAACTTCTTTCAAGGGTACCTCGCCAATCTCATTTCTATGGCTTTCATCTTTAGTTCGACGGGATAACTCACTCCAGTTTCCAGGGAAACACCAACTTGAATTTACACATTTTTCTATAAGGAAAAAAATCGTTTATTTACTTTGAGGAATGACGGCGCACCATAGTTTTTTTCGCTATGCACAACGGTTACTTCGCGATAGGGACCACCATCTGCCGATGTAGCCATACGTTTAACTCTCGGGAGGTCACCCACACGATTCTTTTTAATAACGAGAACTTCAAGTCATGAGGTTACAAGCTTTCACTTAGATATATATTAGGCACAGTCGATTATCAGAATTATTCCCATAACGATCGGTGTGATCATAGAGACGAGAATCGTATGTGTCTCTAAAATAGGGACAGTTAGCTTGGCATTAGGATAAATAATCTGTTGCAGTCGATAATTTATAGCTACATGAGCTAAATGAACACCTTTAAGCATCGGTTCCCTTTTATGTTCCTTAATCAGACTCAATAAAACGTTTCCTATCTGTCTTGTACTTTTCATTTTATTTATTACAAATTGATCTGCTTTTAATTCCATTTCAACTTCATAGTAGCTAGCTAATTTTTTTATTACCGGCAAAAAAATATAACATTCAGATAATATTTTTAAAATAACCGTGTAAAAGGGATGACGTTTTGTACAATGATAATATTCATGGTAAATAATTGCCCTAATTTCCTCATCATTAAATTGATCTAATAGACTCGTTGAAAGGATAATGTCTGATTTAAAGAATCCAGCTGACATTGCTATTTTGTTTGGATGTGATACCACTTTTATTTTTATTTTTAGGGAGTTGTATTTTTCTGAATACCCATTAGATAACTCTAACTTCTCCATCTGGAAAAGGAGTTTCTTCATATTCATATAACGTAAATATTGATTAAATACTTGATACCCAAAGGTTATAACTGAAAAGGCAATAAAAGCATTGATAATCATTTCGGTAGTTACATGATTCACAAACATATCCGTAATAGTAGCCTGAAGCAATAAAATTATATTATCGTTACTTGGTACATCTTGAAGCTGATGATATATAACATAGCCCATCTGAAAAATAACCAAACTGCATATAACTATCGCCACGAACAAAGCCCGCTTTGGGTCAATTAGTATCTTCGAATAACTATTCATTTTTTAATTCCTTCAATTTGTTTTCTAGTTGTTGAATCAGCTCAGGGTCGGCTTTGTCCAAACTTTCAATTAAATTACGAACCATATATGAACCAAAGTCAGCAATCAGTCCATCAGTGACTGCTTGGGTTTGCGCCTGAATAAATTCTTCTTTAGTTGTAGGTGCTGAGAAAAAAGTTAATCTCGTTCTTCCCCGGCCACTTGATTCTTTTATTAAATAATCTTTATCAGTCAGTCTTGTCATTACCGTCATGACTGCGTTCAATGAGATGGGGGATTCTGCATTTATTAACTCATGGACTTGTTTAATTGTCATCTTGCTATTGTTCCACAAAATCTCCATAATTTTGGCTTCTAAAGAACCAAAAAATTTATTGATACCTTCTTCATCTAGATGGAATCTCTTTACTCGCATATTTTAGCTACCTCTTCCAGAAAAGTTTCGTTCTTATTTACTATTTCTGTTTCCAACTACAAACTATAGTTTAAACTAATTAAAGTTCAATGCCAATTTAACTAAGCAATCACAATCAAATCTTCAGATTAATATGACCCAATCTATGTTAAAAAGTGCGTTGCAAGAGGTTCAACCTCTTGCAACGCACTTTTTAACTATCCTACTATCCGAAATATTCCTACCTGTAATCCTTGTTATCATTAGTACGAATAATAATCATTGCAAAGACCTTTTGAACTAATGCTCTATAAATAGCTTAATGGGTTCTGTGGAGTTCCATTCACACGGACTTCAAAGTGCAGATGTGGACCTGTTGAATTCCCTGTTGAACCTACTTCTGCGATTTTTTTACCTCGGGATACTGATTCACCTTCTTTTACTTGAATACCGTTCTCCCTAATGTGAGGATATAGAGTCCATAAACCATCCCCATGATCGACGATAACTGTATTGCCATATCCGCCATACCATTCTGCCATAATGACAACCCCATCTTCTGCAGCATATATACTCGTACCCTGAGGAGCAGCAAAATCAGTCCCATTATGCATTTTTCCTAACTCACCTGTTATGGGGTGGACACGTGGTCCAAAGTTTGATGAAATGGTTGCACCTTGAATTGGCATCCCTAACACTCCGCTTCCATTGGAAGAACTGCTGGAGCTTGATTTAGTGCTAGAGCTAGAAACCTTCTGTAGTTTTTCTCTTCTTTCAGCCTCTTCTGCAGCTGCTTTAGCTTTTGCAGCTCTTGCAGCCTGCTCTTCTTTCAGCGTATTTTTTTCTTGAACCAGTGCCGACCGCTTTAACGCAATTTCAACTAGCATTTGATCTTGCCTATCACTGAGCTCACTTTGTGTTTCAATCTCTTTCTCGTATCCAAGAATAAGCTTCTGCTTCTCTTGCTCCTTACTAGCGAGCTCTGTCTTGTGGGCTTTCTTCTCTACATATAGCCGCTTATGTTCCGCATACTGCCTATCAAGCTGTTGCTTCTTCTCTACAACAAGCTGCTTATCTTTCTTATGCTCAACTAATAGATTCTGGTCTTGGTCCACAATCATTTTCAGAGAATCCATACGCTGAAGGAAGTCAATAAAACTAGTAGATGATAACAGCACATCCAAATAGGAAATTGTACCATCGGTGTACATCAAACGCACTCGGGATGCTAGTACGTCCTCACGAGCATCAATTCTTTCTTCTGCAGCTTCCAACTCTTTTTTTGTAAAGCGTAAATTTTCTTCCGTTGTTTCAATATTGTAAGAGACAGTTGCAAGCTCGTTACTTACATTTTCTATTTGCTTCATGATGCTCTTCAAATATGTCTCTTGCTTTTGCTTATAGTAAACGGCTTCCTTCTTCTTCTTTTCAGCTTTTTCCTGTTCCGATATTGCCGAATTAGACTGTTGTTTGAGCTTTTCCAACTCATTATCAATATCACTAATGCCTGATGCTGCATGACTATAAGCAGGACTAAGAATTGTGATTGTAATCAAACTTATTGCAAGTGCAGTTGCTGTCTTTTTCAACTTAATTCCCATCCTTGTACATATTTTAGATTTGAATTATTTCTTTCATTGAGTTTAATGGCCTTATGATTGATAGAACGCTGCTTGTCCTACATCGCCACAAAGTTACTAAAAACTCTAAAATTATCAATAATTGCATTCGAGACATGGCGAAATTATTAAAATTTTGTTACCCTACATAATGTAGTTTATTTATCACTACCTTGTCAACTTTTGCGACGACATATAAACAGAAATTATTATCTTATCTGACAGCAGAGAAGATCAATTAAAAGAGCGTTAACTTATTTAGAATTCTCTATGTAAGTGTAGGTTCACAGTCGATCTAATTGTTAGTAACATAATGCAAATCGCTTGCTAAAGTCCTGTACACAAAGTAAACAACCTTAGTCTAGTCAATCACCATGATCTAAGGATGATTTGATTGTAAACAAAACATGAACCTTTTAAAGATTAGTGTTTGTGATATGACAAAAGAAAAGAGCAACTAAGCTGCTAAAATAAACACTTTAACGGCGTGATCTTCCCAAAGAATTCTCCCATAAAAAAACACCTTAAGAAAAGACAAGTTGTAACCCTCGCCTGTTTACTTAAGGTGTTCTGTCGAAGCCTAATTATGCTTATGAACTTTTCAGTATTCGTACTGCATTTAATACAGCCAACAAAGTGACACCAACGTCTGAGAATACCGCTTCCCACATCGTTGCAATACCAAATGCACCAAGGAGCAAGAAAACCACCTTCACTCCGAGAGCAAAAATAATGTTCTGCCACACTATTCTTCTTGTCCTTTTTGCTATCCTAATAGCCGTTGTAATCTTTGACGGCTCATCAGTCATAATGACTATATCTGCTGCCTCAATAGCAGCATCAGATCCAAGTCCGCCCATAGCAATTCCTACATCTGCCCTCGCCAATACCGGCGTATCATTAATTCCATCACCAACAAACGCGATTTTCTCTTTTGACGCTTTTTCTTGATCTAATTTTTCAATTTCTTCTACTTTGTTTTGTGGGAGCAACTCTGCATGCACTTGGTCTACTCCAAGCTGGCGTCCAACCGCTTCTCCCACTATTTTTGAATCACCAGTGAGCATGACTGTTTTTTTAATTCCAAGCTTTTTCAATGATTGAATGGCTTCTAAGGAATCTTCTTTCACCTCATCAGAAATGACGATATACCCTGCATATTCATTATCAATGCTCAAGTGCACTATTGTACCTAAGTCAGCTGGTTGATCATAACGAATTTGTTCCTTAACCATTAGTTTTGCATTACCAGCAAGTACTTCTTTTCCATCGACCTTAACCTTAATACCATGTCCTGAAATCTCATTATACTCCACTAACTCGTTCTCATTTATACTTTCACCATAAGCAGCTCTAATGGATTCGGCGATGGGATGAGTTGAGTGAGCTTCTGCATAAGCTGCATATTTCAAGAGTTGCTCTTTAGAAATATGCCCTCCAGTTTGAATGCTTGTAACCGTAAATGCTCCCTTAGTTAGGGTTCCCGTCTTATCAAAGACGACATATTTCACATCATTTAGGGCTTCCAAGTAGTTACTCCCTTTAACCAACACTCCATTCTTTGATGCTGCACCGATTCCTCCAAAGAAGCCAAGTGGAATGGAGACCACCAATGCGCAAGGGCAAGAGATAACTAAAAATATAAGTGCACGGTAAATCCATTCTGAGAAAGTAGCTCCACTTACAATGAGAGGAGGTACCACAGCAAGCAGTACAGCAATGATCACTACTACTGGTGTATAATAGCGAGCAAACTTTGTGATGAAGTTCTCTGTTGGTGCTTTCTTGCTGCTGGCATTCTGAACCAAATCTAATATTTTGGATACAGTTGATTCAGCAAACTCCTTCGCTACTTCTATCGTTAACACACCATTTTTGTTTATAAAGCCACTGAGCACATCATGACCTGGCTCCACTTCTCTTGGAACAGATTCTCCAGTTAGAGCAGAAGTATCCATAGCAGATACACCTTCAATGACTTTGCCATCTAACGGAACCCTTTCACCAGGCTTTACTAAAATGATGTCTCCGATCTTCACTTCTTCAGGAGATACACGTTCTATTTCGTCACCTATTTTTAAGTTTGCGTAGTCTGGACGGATATCCAGGAGTGAACTGATCGATTTTCGAGAACGATTTACAGCAATGCTTTGGAACATCTCTCCTACTTGATAAAACAACATGACGGCTACACCTTCGGGATATTCTTGTATCGCAAAAGCTCCCACCGTTGCAATGGCCATCAAAAAGTTTTCATCAAAAACTTGACCCCTGACAAGATTTTTGATTGCTCTGAATACAATGTCGCCACCAATTATGATATAAGCTAATGCGAACAGTGAGAACTCTATATAGCCAGAAAAAGAAGAGAACCACGCACCAGCAGCAATAAGAGTACCAATAATTAACCGGGTTAACATACGTTTGGTGTTCTCATTTCCATGGTCGTGGGCATGATCGTGAGCATCTTCATGACTATGATGTTCTTCTGTACCTTTGGAGCCACTTCTTGATGAAGATTCACCTTTTTCAATTACACGTATATGAGGCTCTAATGTCTTCACCTTTTCTTTGGCTTTTGATACAATACTTTCTGCTCTTCCCTCATCAGTCTCTAAAGTTAAAGTTTTAGTTACGAAATTTACAGAACAAGTACTAACTCCATCAATTTTCTTAACGCCGTTCTCAATCTTCATAGCACAGTTCGCGCAGTCTAAACCATCTAATATTAAGTCTTTTCTGACCTTCTGTTGCTGTGCTTCCATATAACGCTCACTCCTCTCCAGAGATAAATTCAATTTCGATATATGAACAAATGCTCATACGTTTGTATATAAACTCATTATACGCAAATGAAAATTTAATTGTCAATAAATCGTATGAGATCAAAATAAAAAAGCACCTGCCATAAGCAGATACCTTTAATGTTTAATTTTCATGCATAGTATGCTGAAGAGTTTGTGTGAATATTTGTTCAATATGAGTATCATCTAATGAATAAAAAACAGTCTTTCCCTCTTTTCGGCGCTTAACGATTCTCATATTTCTTAAATAACGCAGCTGGTGAGAAATCGCGGACTGTCCCATTTCAAGAAGAACAGTAAGATCATGAACACATAGTTCTCTCTGTAATAAAGCATGTATTATTTTAACTCGAGTAGGATCACTAAATGCCTTAAACCAGTCTGCCACTTGAACTGCCACATGTTCTTCAATCATTTGAGTCTTAGCTTGTTTATAATCATCCTGAGAGCCAAGACATGTAGTATCACAATCTTCGATAAGGGTGGCTTTCTGGTCATCTTATAAATCACCTTCCTATTCACCATTACTACTTATTTTATAGTAAAGGTCAAAAAAACGAAAGGATTACGATTAAGATATGTTACATAGATGAATATAGTTAACTCTGCTCAATTCATCTGAGTAACATATTGACCCCATCCAACCATTGTATTCTCAAAAGGTCTGCCATGGTAAACCAACGAAATAAAGCCCCTCGGCTACAGATACCCCCTCCGAGTGCTCAATCTCCCCTTCTTTAAACGCCTCAATAATATCTATCCATTAATCAACACGTTAAAACCAGTAGCAAAAAAAATCACGATTTAGAGGATAATGGGTTCACCAAGCGACAGGTTGTACCATTTGAAGTCTCTATAATGGAAGGACAGATCAACTTCAATTGTTTATTTGTTAGACAGTACAGCCTTAATTACTCTAATGACTTCATTTTGTATACTGACATTGCTAATTATTTTCGCAGGTCTTATTGTGAGCAGATACTTATATTTTTGGATTCCCTATATTCTAGATTGGCTTTAGCTTTGTGGAATTTAGTGTCGTGCGACGAATTCGCATCGTCCGCAACATGATCTAAACCTTCCCATAAAAAGCGGGGTCATGAAGTCTTTTCAAGGACTTTAATTATATCTTTGACAGATGCTTTATTCTTCAGCTATATTTTTTCTAGTCGATTGTGGGGTAAATGCAGCAAAAAAAGAACTACATATTGTAGTTCTTTACACATGACTTTATATTTAGATCGGATCACCTGTCGATCAATCCAGTTCTAACGCTGTTACTAATGCATTTCTTTTGTCATCTTGTTGGAGTTATTTTGTGAAACGACTCTTCTTGCCGTCACATACCGCTCTTTATAATACTTTTCACTTAGCCGGCTAATTGTAACTCCCCTACTACTTGAGGAATGAGCAAAAGAATTGTCTCCGATGTAAATACCAGCATGTGAAATTCCTCGCCCGCTCGTATTAAAGAATACAAGGTCACCTGTTCTCAGGTCTTCCATCTCAACCTTAATCCCCGATTTCGCTTGCATTTGTGAAGTGCGCGGCAAATCAATGTTGTACTTGTTCATAATATATAAAATAAAGCCAGAACAGTCAAATCCTGAAGTGCTTGTCCCCCCCAGACGGTATGGAGTGCCTATCACTTCATTTACTTCTGTCTCAATACGTACCTCGTTTGCCGACACAGACTCTATGTTAGAGAACATAAATATAGCACCAAGGGCAATCATAAATACTCTTTTCAAAAGTTTACTCCTCCTTTGAAGGTGAATATCTGTTATTGAATGTCAAAAAAGATTAAAAATTTGTAACCCTACACACTGTAGTATATTGTTGTATGGCTCGTCTACTTTTTCTCCATTCTTTTAATTCTTGTTGGTCATAGGATTAATCGCTTCAATGCGTGGGTATGACTCTCTGACATCACGCTCTGACTCGGTGAACCTCTCACCGTAGAACTGTTGTACCAGGAAATTTAAGTTAAAAAGGTAATCATCCTGGATAAGAATAGTCATCTGTCTCAGCATTTTTTTGCAATCTCTCGGACTAAATTAGGATACGGAATGTATGAAGCCAACAAATGACACTAGACTAAATAATACACCAAAGGCCACAGCTGCATATACATTCTTATTTTGTTTTAAAACGACGTACATGGCGATAATTGTACCCAAGGCCAATAGATACATAAATACTGTAAAGGTTTGAACATGAAACTGAACAGGGTACAAGATGGGACCTCCCTGGTTAAACCAATTGTACAAACCTGAAGCAGATAGTTTCATGGTTTCGGGGTTCAGTTCATGTGGTGCTGGTTGTTGATTCAAAAAACCGGTGATGATATAAATGACCAAAATTAAAATACCTTCTGCCATTAGCCATGTTTTAGGATTGAAATGGGCATTATTTTTAATTCTGCGTTTCATTATAAACCCGTTGAAAAAGGCCATTATTAAGAGTGGAACAATTAATAGATGTTTCATAAGTAATGCTTGCCCGTACGAAGTAACCCATGAGTTAACATAGTCTGGATCCGTTCTGAAATTTAGAAAGAGGCCAGAAAGAAGAATCATGATCATCACTACTACCGCAAATGGATGATACCAAGAAAGAAATGCTTTCCAGTTATCGGCGCTATTCGGCATGTATCTACCAGCGACCATCAAAATCCCCGCCCAAATCGTTACAGAGAACAAATGAATGAAATGATTCCAAAAACCGACCATCCCAAAATAGGAAGAAGAATGGCTTGACCAGGATAAAGTAGCTATAAGCCCAATCGCTATCAGTAATAGTGCCACTGTGTGAACACGACTCATTTGTCTTTTCGTGAAAATCATCATCATGAACAAGATTGAGAATATCAATGTCCACATATATGCTTTTCCTTCTGCAAATGAAAGCATAACACTTCTAAATATGATGAACCAGTTTGTGTCATTTGCGAAAAAAACAATAATCCGAAGAACCGGAAAAAATGAGAATATAATGATCCCTGTAACGACCCAAACCATTTTCATTTTAGGCACCTGAATATTAGGATGGATTCGTGGAAGGATTATCGTACCCAATAATAATGCTAAAAAAATGTAAAGAAATGGCTCTCCTAACCAATACCAGTTCATGATTTTCTCCTTCTTACAAATCGTCTGGAAAGATCAATAATTATCAAAATCACAGCTAATCCAATAGCAAAATACCACAAAGCATTAGAGTTGGATGAATTCTGAGTTAACTCTTCACCTTCAGATGGTGCAGTCGATGTAAACTCAGGAGTAGTTTGCGGATTATTTGGGGTCATGTCATTCGTTGCTATTTCATCACTCACAGGAGGCTGAATAGGAAGATTCACTTGAAATGGGTAGTCTCCTTCAATAGGATGACCATCCTTACCAACAATCTTCCACTTAATCGTGTAGTTCCCGTTTTCAAGACTGCTTCCTGTACTGATGTGCCTGATCATGGTATTATCCTTAATTTCAGTAGAATCCAATGGGACTTCTTTTTCTCGTTCATCCAACAATTTAAACGAACTTAACACCTCAATCTTTGTGTTGAATTGAAGTGTGATCACATCTAGATTCGTTGTGACCACCTCGCCGACTTTTGGGGAAGAAGATTCCAGCTTGGTATGTGCATATGAGTTAGATGGAAACAAAAAAAGAAAACTAAAAGATATAATCAGAGCCAATAGTATTGTTGATTTACGGATGTTCATGAAGAATGAGCCCACCTTCCTAGGGATAAAATAAGTCATTTAATTTACTGTAGAGTCATACTGTCTTGAAAAGTGGAATCCACCAGCGGCATAAAAGTGCCCCAATAATGTGTAGTCATTGCTTGATAACAATTTCGTTTCTGTCGAGTATATCCCTTCACCTTCATAGGCAGCTTGGAGCCATACGGAACCATTAGTCTCAGCGCTCCATATCTCAAACATAACCCATGAACCATCACTAATGATCGACTCATCGAGAATTACTTCAATACGGGATTCATCCTCAGATTCTTGTTCAACCTTGATCTGCATATCCGAAACACCCCCTGTTCCAGCCATTGGTGTACTACACCCTGACAGAATCAGGATTATAGTAAGTAGAGACATGTATACTGTATATCTACGCATTCACTACCCTCCTTTTATTTAAGTATCGCGCCAGCCACAGTCATTCATACCTGACGAATCTTCTTGTTTAGACTATCATATGAACATGTATTCATTCAACGAGGTGAATTCGACAAAATTCCAAACAAAGTATCAACTTTATCTTTTGAACTGGAAAATTAATATTTAATAATTCTATTGAAAAGTTCTTTCATATATTCACTTGTAGATTGTTATTTGTTCATCTATGGTATCCAATGATTGAGGAAGAAACTAGAAATAAAACGAGGTTTGTTCCTTCATTAGGAACAAACCTCGCTAGTATATTAATTTGCCCTTACAAATCCAAGGTAATCAATGACTATGATGAGCATGTGCATCAGGCTGATCTGCTTTGACAACGCATAAGACAGAAGAATCATGCAAATGTTTTTCTGATTCAACTTGTAGAGTCACGTGTTTAATCCCTTTATGTTCAAGCATATGTTCAACCTTCTGTAGGAGTACTTCAGTTTCATATACATTCTGATTTCCTTCTACGACGACGTGGCCCGTCAGGACATTAAAGCTACTGGTGATCGACCACACGTGTACGTCATGCACTCCTTTAACACCGTCAACTTGTTCTAGCCGGTGTTCCTTCCATTAATACATTTAATGCTGACTTCGTCACATAGTATCCACTACGTAGAACCAAAGCTGCAACAATAACGCTTGCAAGAGGGTCTGCCCAGCTCCAGTTAAAGAACATCATGAGCAGGGCCGCCGCTATTGCGCCGATGGAACCTAACATGTCACTGATAACGTGAAGGTAGGCACCACGCATATTTAAATTGTTTTCGGTATCGCTTTTGCGCATCATCACCCAAGCAACTAAGATGTTAACTAGCAAACCAATTACGCTGATGATTAGCATTCCTAATGTAGCAACTTCTGGCGGACTGATGAATCGGTTGATAGCCTCGAAGAAAATATACAGAGAAACCACAATTAGAGTGATGCCATTCAATGCAGCTGCTAAAATCTCAAAACGACGGTAACCATATGTTTTCCCGGTATTTACTTTTTTTTCACTAAAGGTAAATGCAAGCAGTGCTACACCAAGTGCAATAGAATCGGACAACATATGCCCTGCATCCGATAGTAGGGCTAAGCTGTTCGTAATAAATCCACCAAATGCCTCCACAAGCATATAACCTGTTATGACAATAATGAGACTAAAAGTACTTTTCTGTTAGCTGATTGTCCATGACTGTGTGTATGATCATGACTTTCATTATAACTGGACATTTGCTCTCTCCTTATATGCGGCAATCACTCATACAATTATGGGTTTTTTTTATTGTATGGATGGTTCTAATGTCCACCATATGAATGAAAGTTATGCAAATGATATTTAAAGATAAATCAAACATCTCTTTGTTCCATAAATCTAAGATTTTGTTGTTTTCGTAATAAATTGACTAGCAAATTTAACCTTGAATTAAAAAATAATCAGTTAACAATAATATGTCTTGACTCCCATTTGAAAGGATGATTTTTATGCAAGAAATTTCCATCCCTGAGCATTACGAAGTGAGACTTCACAATGGCCATTTTGACTTAGCGCAACATGAAGAAGCGCATACTGGTTATTATGAAGGAAAAATGGAAACTCTCTCAGGTGAACCACCACAAGGACATATCCCACACGGATACCATTGGATCTCAATACCTGGACATTATGATCGACACGGTGATCATGATCATTATGAGGCACCTCACTGGGCTCTTCATGAGCATCATTAATACTGATCCGCTGAATTAAGTGTGTAGGGTAGGGTGTTGTTTTGAACAATGCCCTACCCTTTCTAGGTTAATCCAGACATTATTCAAAAAATGAGCACTCGTGTACGTGACAAGCACTCTTCTTTACTTTTAATATACATATTCCTAGATTTTTATTTACATTTAAACGATAACCTTCATATTGGTAGATAGATGAATAAAAGCACATGCGTTCATATTTGAAACAATAGGAGGAATAAAAGTGAAATTATCAAAAAAAATATTCCCTGCTGGTATTATCCCCTCATGGTAGACAGTGAAAAAAGAGGACATGTTACAATGAACTCAAACACTGGATACCGGAGGGGATTTTTGTTATGTCAGCGAAGAAAGGCCATACCTTTAATCGATAAAGCGAAGAAACGAAGAAAGAAGCCGTTCGTCTGCGAGTGGAAGAAGGTTGGGCGTACAGTCGGATCATGACAAAGTTTGGGATTGAGAGTGAGAGCCAGATTATCACATGGGTTCGTTTCGTAAAAGCCAAAATGGAGAAAGTTTCGAGGATTACCATGGACGTTGGACGAAGAAGCATTTTAGTAGTGCAGAAGAAGAAAATGCTTTTCTGAAAGCACAGGTAGAATATCTAAAAAAAGCTCAATCCAAATTTGCACGGAGAGGAAAGTTGGATTTCGAAGTCCGGTACCAGTCCGTTCGAGAAATAAGCACGAGGGCACCTGTGGTTTTGCTGTGTAAATTGGCTGGAATTTCGCGAGCAGGTTACTACAAATGGAAAAAAAATGCTGCCCTTAGAGAGAAACGAGCAGATCGGGATGCAGATCTAAAGGCACATATTTTAGGCATTCATCGCCTTCATCCTTATTTCGGCTACAAAGGCATGCGAACCGCGTTAGGCAAAGAAGGCCTTGTAGTGAATCACAAAAAGGTACGCCGCTTAATGAGAGAACATCAGATTCGTTCCGTGATTCGAAAGAAACGCCAATTTGCTGGCCGGAAACCGTCCGTTCTGTTCCGTAATGTCCTAAATCGGGAATTCTCAGCGACAGCTCCTGTGCAGAAGCTCGTGACGGATATTACATATGTCCGGATTGGGCATGATTTTGCTTATCTCTCCGTGGTGATGGATCTGTACAACAATGAAATTGTAGCGTGGGAACTATCTGAGCGAAATGAC
The DNA here is from genome assembly GCF_030433635.1 of Paenibacillus vandeheii. Lineage (NCBI taxonomy): Bacteria > Bacillati > Bacillota > Bacilli > Caryophanales > Paenibacillaceae > Paenibacillus > Paenibacillus vandeheii. The sequence goes on along the minus strand of NZ_JAROCD010000011.1, from coordinate 17,889 downwards.
TTAAAACTCGTTACGGACTCAGTGAAGAAACTGAAATGTGGACCTTCTTTGCTCCACTCGGACCAAGGGTTTCAGTATACAACACAAACCTATGCCAAGTTACTGGAAGAGAAGAAGCTTACAGGAAGTCATTCCCGGCGTGGAAACTGCTATGACAATGCTTATATTGAGTCGTTTTTCTCCCACTTAAAGACGGAGAAGTTGTATTTGGAGAGACCTCAGAATCCGGAGCAAGCAAGGAGCCAAATTACGGAGTATATTTCGTTTTACAACATGGAACGTTTCCAAAACAAACTGGGCGACCTCTCCCCGATTGAGTTTGTGAAAAAGTCGCCGCTTGATAAAATCTCTTTTTTATTGTCTACTTGACGGGGCTATGACCACTGTTATGCTTCATTTCATTGAACTAACCTTCCCGTTAGTTGAACAAAGACCACCGTTCATGTTGATCGGCGGCCTCCTATGGTTTAAAGAACTGTTGAATATTCATTAGATAGATATCTAATCAAAATAACTCATCGTGTTCGCACCTTAACATTCGAAGTGTTCTTCTATTATAATGGTTGGTTAGCTATAAATATGATGAATTGCAATTCGTAAGATTTGAGCAAGATTCTAATGATTTAGCTCATTTGTTCTAGTTATGGCTACGTCTTATCTGTACTGCAGACCATATAGCCGTATCCCCATACGGTCCGAATGAACTCGTCTCCTTTAGGAGAATGAAAAAATAGCTTCTCCCGTAATTGCTTGATGTGGGTATCTACCGTACGTTGATCATAAATCTTTTGATGGGACGACGTCCATACTTCTTTAAGCAATTCCTCCCTTGAAAAGGCGGTCTCTTGATGCGTGACCAGAAAATAGAGCAGATCGTATTCTTTTGGCGTTAAATGAACTTCGCTCTTATGCACCAGAACACGTCGAGCGGAAGGCTGAATAATAAGGTCTGAAATCAGAATTTCGCTGTCTGAAGGATTGTTGAATTCAAAAAAGGACGTTCCCTCCATCCGAGCCAGAATGCTTTGGATTCGCAGTACGACTTCTCTTGGGCTAAATGGTTTGACCACGTAATCATCAGCTCCTGCTCTAAAGCCTTCGAGTCGATCCCTTTCTTCCGAACGCCCGGATAACATGACAATTGGAAGGCCCTGATGGTAGTATTTTATATATTCGCAAATTTCAATGCCGCTCATGTCAGGAAGCAACCAATCCAACACCATGAGATTATAATTTCCACCATTGATATAACAATTCCGAATGGCTTCTCCCCCACTATCGGCCTCTTCTACGATGAAGTTCTCTTTCTCCAAATACTTCTTCAGCAATGCACGAATTCGGCTCTCGTCGTCTACCAACAAAATTCGTTTATGAACATGGATCATGTCTCTGCACCTCCTCCAACCATTTGCCGTTCGATCTGCTTCATTTCATAGAAATAGCCTTGTTGCATCATTAATTCTGCATACGATCCCGTTTCTACAATTCTGCCTTGCTCCATGACGACGATCCGGTCCATTTGTTCCAATCCGGTAAGCCGATGACAGATCAGCAATAGCGTATCTCCGGCTGCTTGTTCGTATAGATGTGTCATCACCCTTTGTTCTGTCACGTAATCCAGGGAGGAGGTCGGTTCATCCAATAGCCATACTCTTCCCTGACGGAGTAAAGCCCGAGCCAGAGCGATACGCTGCTTCTCGCCCTCGGATAAATTCTCCCCTTTTTCGAGCACTAGATCCGTTAAAGAAATCCTGGACAATTGAACTTTGGCAAGTACGTCCAACAAATGCTTGTCGGTATGATCTCCACGACTGAGGAGCAGATTGTCACGAATCGTTCCCCGAAAGAAATGATTTTGTTGTAATACAACATTCGCCATTTCCCAAAGGCTCGTCTCATTCAGTTCATCCATCGAAACGTCGTTCAATCGAATATCTCCAGCCATTGGTGTACGAAGTTTCAGAATCAAATCGATTAGCGTTGATTTTCCCGACCCACTCGGCCCAACAATCGCTGTTTTGGAACCTGCAGGAAAGTGCAATGAGATTTCTTTGAGCGCTGGCCTCCATTCCCCCTCATATTGAAATGTAACTCCAGATAGTTCGATCGAGGCGGGATGATCCGTGGACACTTTTCCGATCGGTTGTTGTGATGACAGCGTGGCGGAGGCAACTACCGTTTCCGTTAAACGTTTGGCCGCATGCTCGCTATCCTGCTTATACACAGGTAATGTTGCCATGGCCGCCGCTTCTTCAAATACCGTTAATGAGGCCATCACCAGCATGGCCAAAAATACGCCAGCAAGCGCTCCATCCATGATTAAATAGCCGCCAAGCGCCAGCACTCCCCATGAAATCAGAAACGTAACAAAGGCATGTATCGATTGACCACGCAACAAGTTCCCTGCTGCACGTTGCTGCTCAGCTGCTAATGCTGCGGAGATGTGCTGGAGCTTCTGTTCGCCCTGTGCCATCTGTCCGTATACTTTCAAGTCCCGGAATCCGTACAACACCTCCGTAACTTCTGTTGACAGTTGTGCCCGCTGTTTACGGACGCGCCCCTGTGTTTTTCGCTGTCCTAACAAAACGATTCCAGGCACAATCAGTGCCGTTGCCAGCATTCCAAGTACGAACAAACACGCAATCCAGATTGAAAATGAAGCAGTGAACAGCATCGTAGCCAGAAAGACCATGACCACAATCACTGGCGGATAAGCTACCCGCAAAAAGTAATTTTGCAAACTTTCAACATCGCCGACGATTCGAGCTAGCAGATCCCCGCTTCGCTTTTTATTCAGCACACCAGGTGCTAGTGGGATCAATTTGGCAAAAAAGGATGTACGCAAACGGCTGAGCATGGAGAACGTCGCACGATGGGAATATAAGCGTTCTGCGTAACGACTCGCCGCTCGAAGGAAACCAAGGAGTTTGACCAACGAAGTAAGCACAATTAATGTATAAAGCGGCGGCGCAAAAACGGTTTGTGAAATCATGTATCCACTTGCGGAAAAAAGAGCCACACCAGCGATGCCGGCAATTAATCCTCCCAATATGGAAAGAAGAATGTCTTTTCGCTCCCCAAGCATCGCTTTTGATAAAATAGTCAGTTCGCTCACGCGAATCCCCCTTTTCGTTGAAGATCGACCATTTCGGCATACTGCGGCAAGCGTTCCAGCAGTTCAGCGTGTGATCCGGAATCGACCAACACTCCTTGCTGCATAAATAAAATGTTGTCAGCTTGTTGAATCGTATATAATCGGTGAGCCACCGTAATCATCGTCGCTGTTTTTGCCAAAGTAGCGATGGAGCGTTGCAACACACGCTCGGTTTGTAAATCAAGTCCAACTGTAGGTTCGTCAAACAATATAATGGCAGATCGCTTCAGAAAAGCCCTTGCCAGAGCAAGCCTTTGCTTCTCCCCGCCAGAGAGCCCCCTGCCGCCTTCGCCCACAAAGGTATCAAACCCCTGTTCGAATTGAGCAACAACCGCAGCAAGCCCTGCGTCCACCGCTGCTTGCTCGATTTCCTCTCGAGACACGTCTCGGCGGGTACCGATGGCAATATTATCAGCGAACGTACCTGCGAAAATATACGGGTGTTGCGTAATATAACTAACGTACTCGAACCATGCAGACTCATCATGTGTCGTGACTGAATTTCCGTTGATAAGGACCTTGCCTGACGCTGGTTTCAGTAAACCAGCAATGAGATGTAACAAGGTTGTTTTGCCTGAACCACTTTGTCCAACAATGGCGATATGTTCTCCCGGAGTAATCGAGATCTTCTTCGTTTGAAGCTCAAATGAATCGCTCCTATACTGAAAACGGACATGATCCAGTTCGATGGTTGGTGGCAGGGGTAATAGATTTTCATGAGATGTCTCGTACTCTTGCGACAGTTCTTTTAGGGCCTGGTTACTGCTTGGATGTGCCCCCAGTTCCCCCTCAGTTTGTGTATTTCGATCGTCGTCCGTTTCAACCAGCAACTTTTCAACTCTGCGAATCGCCCCCATACTCGTTCTCCCGCTATGAAAAGCCGTTCCGGTATTCTTCAGTAAGGTATAGAACTCTGGAACTAGCAACAATACCAGAAAGGCGGTGTGAAACGACATGGATTTGAAGACGAGCAGCTGAATGGCCAGTTCGAGAGCGATAACGCCGATGCTTAGCATGACAATCGATTCCAGCATGAACGTATTCGTAAAAGCGATTTTTAAAATATCCATCGTAGCATCACGGTAACCTAGGCTGCTGCGTTCGATGACCCGCTTCTGATGATGGGCCCGTCCAAATATTTTCAAGCTAACCAGCCCTTGAAGCGAATCCAGAAAAGTACCGGAAAACTCAGCCAATTGCTCATATTTTTCTTCTGATTTGTTTTTTGTTCGTAGTCCCACAAGAATCATGAACAGCGGGATAAACGGAGCGGTAAATAACATAATCCATCCCGAATTGGGGTGCTCGATGAATGTAATGATTAGAATTAAAATCGGAATGATTGCGGCTTCCAGCATACGTGGCATGTACTGACTGAAATAACTGTCAGCCTCATCTACTGCATCCAAAGCGACACTCACCTTTCCACCCGTTTGCCCGTGAAGAGTTGACGACATTGAAGCATGGATCAAGTTCTGCAGTACGGCTGCTCGCATATTCGTCTTGGCAGTCGCCGCCATCTGCAAGCCAACTTTTCCGTTTGCATACGACAACGCCGTGCGTAGAGCCATGACGGACAACAATATGCCGAGCAACATGGCAACAGAAGTAAAAGACGACTTCTCCACGAAAATCCGCTGTACCACTTCGGCCAGAAGTGCAGCCTGACTCACGATAGCAACGCCAAGTGCGGTCGACATGACCGCAAGGAGAACAAGACGATTTCGCTGTAAAGACATTTGTTGAGAAATGATGCCTTTGTTCTTTCTCTTCTTCTTCAACTCTTCCCCTCCTTGGTGTTTATGGCATGCGAGGGTACACCCACACATGCACTCTTGAAGAAACTACTTTCGTTTGCCCTTCACATAATCCGCGTCAAACAGGAAAAGTTTGAAGACCAGAATCAGAGACGGTATCAACAGACACATCCCGCCGATAAACACAACAACGAGTGCGAAGCCCATCGATGGTGAAGTGACGCTGTTCTGAATCGTAATATATGGGTCAAGAATGTACGGATACTGACCAATGCCATAAGCGAAGAAGGCACAGAAAAATTGCAGCATTACACATATGAATGCTAGTCCGTAACGGCGTCCGTTATATAACAGCCACATGGCGACCATGAAGAATGCAACCGAAAGCGCGAGCAGCCACCATAAATCCATCATATTTTGAAAATGGCGTTCATTGTGTTGACCTAAATAGATGAATGCAGTGAGCGCGATGATAATCGTCGGCGTACTCCAGAACAGTGCATAAGTGCGCATCAGCTTTAACGCAGCGTGATCCTCTGCCCTAGAGGCATAGAAGGCTAGAAATGAGCCGCTAATGAACAAAACGGATACGATGGCCAGCCCTACGATGCTCCAAGATAACGGATTGGTAAACAGGGCCCAATAATTCAGGGAAACCGTCTCACCTTGCTGCAAAATAAAACCGCCTTCAGACAGTGTCAGTGCCACTGACAACGATGCAGGAATCAGCAAACCCGTAGCGCCATATAAAAACAGATATACGATGTTGTTTTTCGATCCATAATTTTCAAAAGCATAAAACGAACCCCGAATGGCGAGCAAAACAACGGCAATGCTGCCAGGAACGATTAGAGCTGAGCCGTAATAATAGGCCGTATCTGGAAAGAAACCGATAATGCCGATGTAAAAGAAAACAAAGAACACGTTGGTGATCTCCCATACGGGTGATAAATAACGGGAAATCAGGCGATTGATCAAATGGTCCTGTTTCGTCAATCGTGCATAAAAGGCAAAGAACCCTGCTCCAAAATCAATCGAAGCTATAATTAAGTATCCATACAAGAACAACCAGAGCACCGAAATTCCAATCAACTCGTAACTCATTGTGTGTGCTCACCCTTTACCGTTGTTTTGTCGCCTACATGCTGCATCCACTTCTCCATCTCAGTTTCAGCTGGATTATTTTTGAATAGGCGTCGAAGTACGAGAACACACACGGTACCCAATACGATATACAACAACGAGAAGAGGAAGAAAAGAATTCTTACACTTGGTGATGTCGTAGCCGCCTCTTCTACGCGCATATATCCTCGGATAATCCATGGCTGCCTTCCGATTTCCGCGTAAAACCATCCTAGCTCAACCCCTAAAAATGCGAGTGGCGCGCCCAAAGCAATAATCCGCAGTAGCCACTTGTTAACTTCATTACGTTTTTTCCAGAATACAAACAGAAAATACAACATGGAGATGCAAAGCAACGCAAATCCGATTCCAGCCATCATGTCAAACAAATAATGCACAAGTAGCGGCGGCTGCTCATCCAGGGGAAATTCATTTAGCCCCGTCACTTCTGAGTTGAAATCTCCAAAAGCCAGAAAGCTGAGAAGTTTCGGCAAGTGAAGCGCCCCTATAATTTCATGCTCTGCATTAAGCCAGCCTAGCAGAATCAGATCCGCACCACTTTCGGTCTCGAAATGCCATTCTGCAGCAGCCAGCTTCTCCGGCTGATGTTCGGCTAGAAATTTAGCGGAGACATCTCCGGCTAATGTGTTGAGTAACCCAAACAACATCACAACAGCCATCATTAGCTTCAGAGCTTTTTTGTGGTATCCAGATACGCCCTTTCTCAGCATCGTAAAAGCCGCAATTCCTGCTAACAGCGCAGCACCAGTTAAGTAGGCGGAACTTAAAACATGGAACACCTTGGAGAACGTGGCTGTATTCAGCATTGCTTGAATTGGGTCAACAGCTGTGAAGAGTCCTCCTTCCATCGTAAATCCACCAGGTTGGTTCATGAATCCATTCACCGTTGTGATAAAGACCGCGGACATTCCTGCTCCCGCGACAATCGGAATCGTGAGCAGCCAATGTATGTATGGATTTTTGAAGCGATCCCACGTATACAAATAAATGCCTAGGAAAATCGCTTCAAAAAAGAAAGCGAACACTTCCATAAATAATGGCAGTGCAATCACGTTCCCTGCCAGCTTCATAAAATTAGGCCATACCAAGGCTAGTTGCAGCGAAATCGCCGTACCTGTCACCACACCAACTGCCACAGAAATAACAAAACCTCTCGACCACCTCTTTGCCATCAAGATGTAGTGGTTATCTTTTTTGCGAATACCTACAAACTCCGCAATAGCGATCATAAGGGGCACACCGACGCCAATCGTCGCGAATATGACGTGGAACCCCAGGGTCATCCCTGTCACAAGCCTGCTCCACAGTACCGTGTCAATGCTCATCTCTTCCCTGCCTCCCTTCAAAATCCGTTTAATTATTGTACTAAGATGTTGCTAGATTTCTGAAACACTTGCCCTACATTACATTCGATATCAGGTTTGGCCAGTCAATGAGCTCAACACCCACAAAAGAGAAATATTTCACAAAGTAATTCGCAAAAGTGACCACTGCTCAGTAAACTTCCCGATTGGTCGGTTCGATGTGCGCTCCAAGTAACTGCAAAATCTAATATTTAAAATTATTATATCTTTGACTTTAAACAATTCAATGACGGTCACGTATTCGCCCCTAAACGTTCAAGAAAGGATCAATTCTTCCTGACATATCAGTGAATATCTTAATAACCACCCGATAGAGCTATTGATTGAACTTATTATACGTGATGATCCACTCCACTAAGTAGTAATCACATCAATATCATCTACCTTATATCCATTAAGACTTCGTTGAAACGTCATTCCAACTGTTTCTGGCCACTCTCTTTTCATCATTGTCATTTCTAAAATAAATTCAGCCTTAAGATTATCCGAACCTTGGATCGGTAACACGTGGAGGTTCGCGTACAAAAGGTTGTCGCGATATTTTGACGAAGAGTGTTCTGGATTAACGAGCATTGCGTTGTGTGTTATACAGACAGAGTTTCTTCTCGTTTAGCTGGAGTTTTGATTAGCGAAGATAACCCGAGCGCTAAAACGATTGTCAAAAAATTAGCTTTATCAAATGCAATCACCTCATAGTTGGAATTTTTTATTTTTCCTCATATGGGTGAGTTTTATGTATAAAGGAGTTGTTCTGTTAAAATGTCCGTTAGATGAACAAAAACAGCCGATCATATTGATCAGCTGCTTTCTTAGTTTTATTAGGCCATCGCTTCCCGTTAGCGTAATGATTAAAATCCTTGTTTCAGAATATTTTATTTAATAATTCCTTTTGAATTGGTTTAATATTAATGATACTTCTGATGTGTTTTGCCTTTAACTCAGCATCCTCAATTGTACTGGCTAATCCTAGTTCTAACAGTGTTCCAGCTGCGACGGTCCCCGTTCTACCCTTGCCTCCCCCACAGTGAAAAGCAACTTTCTTACCGGCGTTATACGCTCCAACAACCTCATCAATCGCTTGTTTAAAAAGTTCGGCTTCGTTTTCTTTCGTGTTGTCATCAAGCGGAACTTTTACCCACTTCACATGATCTGCTGGATACGCGCCCTCTGTTGCTTCCTCCCGAAGATCCACCACGACCTCAATGCCTTCGTTCAGAACCATTGCCTCTACGTCGGCAGCTCCGCCCATAAATACTTGTTCAGCAATAAGGGCATGGTATTTCTTTTCGGCATGATCCATTTTACTTACCTTCTTTCAAGAATTGCTCAATGCGAGCTTTAATTGAATCACGAACCTCAGCAAATGTAGCTGTGATTTCTTCCTCTGTACCTGTCGCCTTGGCTGGATCCTCGAAGCCCCAGTGCCATCTTTCAGCTTTATCATTACGTACAACTGGACAATTATCGTTAGCATGACCACAAAGCGTGATGATGTAGTCTGCTTGTTTTAAAATCTCAGGATCAATCACATCGGATGTATGACTCGAAATATCGATTCCAGCTTCTTTCATCGTTTGAACAGCACGAGGATTTAAGCCATGTGGATCTAACCCAGCACTTCTCACCTCATATTTGTCACTACCAAGTGCCTTTAAAAATCCATCGGCGATTTGGCTTCTGCAAGAGTTTCCTGTACACAAAAAGTAAACAAGTGGTTTGTTGTTCATGATTATTGATCTCCTTTGTCTTTGGTTTGGCTTACTTGTATTTTCGCTTCGCTCATTTTTGAGTTAATCAACGTTTTTATGATCACAGCAACAACAACCAATGCTACTGTGATTACGGCAATCATTAACCAAACGTTTATGTTTGTTGAATGAATCAAGTGTAACCACAAATACAGTCCTGTTAACGTGATAAAGAGCGTTGGAATGGTGAGCACAATTCCGATTTTGAAATAACTTCCCCACGTGATTTTTACATCTTTGCGGGACAGTACATGTAGCCACAAAAGTGTGGCGAGCGATCCAATCGGTGTGATTTTGGGACCCAAGTCACTGCCAATAATATTGGCATAAATCAGCGATTCCCGGATGACACCTTGCGTGCTGGTTCCATCAATAGCAAGCGCATCAATCATCACCGTCGGCATATTGTTCATAACCGAAGACAATACTGCAGCTAGAAAGCCCATACCCAGTGTGGAGATGTAGAGCCCTTGGTCGGCAATAGCTTGAATGACCTTCCCCAGTTCATCTGTCAATCCCACATTTCGCAGTCCATAAACGACCACGTACATACCAATGGAGAAAATCACGACTGCCCATGGAGCTCCTTTAATGAGCTTCCATGTTTGAATAGCGTGACTCCGCCTTGCAGCTAATATAAACAAGATGGCTATAACCCCAGCGATAACAGACACCGGAACTTGAATGAACTCGCTCATCAAGTAAGCAATCAGTAGTACGACTAAGATCACCCAAGATATGTTGAACAGTTTCTTATCCTTGATCGCTTCGGCTGGCTTTTTGAGCTGACTGACTTCGTAGTTCCCTGGAATATTCTTTCTAAAGAACAAGAACAGGACCAGAAGACTTGCAAATATTGAAAAGAAATTCGGAACAATCATACGACTTGCATACTCCACAAAGCCAATACCAAAGTAATCGGCAGAAACGATATTGACGAGGTTGCTCACGACGAGCGGAAGTGAAGTTGTATCTGCAATGAAACCACTAGCGATAATAAAAGGTAAAATCATCTTTTGATCAAATTTGAGCGCTCGGACCATAGCAAGCACAATGGGCGTTAAGATCAGTGCGGCTCCGTCATTTGCAAAGAACGCTGCCACCCCTGCCCCAAGCAGCACAACATAAACGAACATCAGCTTGCCATTACCTCTTGCGAGCCTTGCCATGTGTAGAGCAGCCCATTCAAAAAATCCAATTTCATCTAAAATCAGTGAAATTAAAATAATAGCTACAAAAGCAAGCGTGGCGTTCCATACAATCCCTGTAACCGTACCTACATCGGATAGACTCACGACTCCAAAAAGAAGTGCAAGGACAGCTCCAGCTGACCATCCAATATTAAGTCCCTTAGGTTGCCAAATCACAAAAGTCAGTGTTAGCAAAAAGATTAATATCGCGATAATGGTCATGCTTCCTCCTGAGGACCGCAGCAGTTTTTCAATCCTGCTATTTTTTCTTTCATGGATGGCAGATACGGATACACACACTGAACATATGCTTCTGCATCTGGATTAAGAGAGTAGTAGACCCACTGCCCTTTTTTCTTTTCATTAAGGAAACCGGCTGCCTTTAGTTTTCGAAGATGCTGACTGGCGTTTGGTTGTGACATGCCAATAATGTCTGTGATATCACATACACAAAGTTCCTGTTCCTGAAGTAGCGCTATTATGGTCAAACGTGTTTTATCAGCAAATAACTTATACGCCTCAGCCATCTCCTGAATTCTTTGTTCCATATGTACACCCCCTGTGATTAGTCTTGTCGGCTTCATTTAATGATATAAGCATATAACAAACCACTTATATAAGCAATCACGAATATAAAGGATTTTAGTGCATCAAAAAAGTCGGCAATAAAGAATACCGACTTTACTCACGAACTAGAAATTCACATTTTGACTTCATAAAATAATGACCGTCTTTTATCTTAACTATATCTTTAATTTGATACTCAATGACTCCACCTTGATCTAATAATTCATCATGCTAATATACCTCTACGTGCTATTGTTTTAAAATTGCATCATTAAGTTGTGCTGCGGTATACAAAAGTGTGCCCTTCATTATAGTCACCTCAAGAATAGTTATAATCACCAATTATAACATCCTCCTGAGATTCGATAGCTCACAATCTTTTCACAAGCGAATGTACAGCTTTTTTCGCATCTTTCCCTGAGCCTCGAATCGTCGCAGAAGCAAAAGAGGTCTGCCACGGTATACCTACAAAATGAATTCTTTCATCGCTTTGTTTTAAAAGTACACCTGATGCGTCAAGAACATTCAATCCACTAAGATATTCGAAATTCGGAATATACCCTGTGGCAAAAATAACGGTATCCACATTTTCACGAGTCTCATCTGCCCACACTATCCCATTTCCCGTAAAAGCTTTAAACATCAGTTTGGCATCCGGCTTACCTTGATCGATAGCATTTTTATAGATACCGGTATCAAGGACACCGTCACTGCTTTTTTGCAATAATCGTTTGCCCCAATTGGATTGATCAAGCCTAAGTATGGTTAGCCAAAAGTGAATATCTTTCCCTGCAATAACCTGCGGCTTGAATTTGATCGGGCTTCTGGATGCAATCGTTACATGCGCCGTCTTAGCAAGTTCAACCGCTATTTGGACCGCCGAATTGCCTCCTCCCACAACAATGATCCGTTTGTTTTTAAACTCTTTCTCATTTCGGTAGTCCTTCGCATGAAGCAATTCCCCCTTAAATTCATGCATGCCAGGAATGTCTGGAATATGAGGATTCACGAATGCCCCGCTTGCACAAATGATGGACTGTGTACGAAACTGTTCTCCGCTTGAGGTATGGACTGTATAGATATTACTTTCCTTATCCACTTTGATTACTTCTTGCCTTGAGTGTATGGGAAAATGGTATGTAGCCGCATAAGACTTTAAGTATTGAACAACCTCATCTCTGGTCGGATAAACATTTGCACCGCCTGGAAATGGGAGTCCTGGCAATGAGGAATACGGTGCAGGTGAGAACAACGTTAAGCTATCATAGTAATTTGCCCAAGATCCTAAATGCTCTTCACTTTTTTCAAGGATGATAAAGTTCCGTTTAGCTTCCTGTAAGTAATAGGCTGCTGCCAAACCGGATTGACCACCACCAATAACGATGCAATCATATACCAAGTTTTTCATTTTTCTCCCTCCTTCTATAAAAAAGCTACTGCATCACGATTCGGGTGCAGTAGCTCTACATTCTTGATTATCAGCAGCAAGAATTTGATCCTGCTTTTCCCGTTTTTGAAGGTGAGCAGCAATCCGAAGTTGTTTCCTTCACTTGAACCGGTTCACAGCAGCTTTCCGTGCTACTCGCACCTAGACTACAAACCCCCGTCTCCGGCAGTTCCAGTTCTACTTTTTGCGCTGATTCCATATCTCCCACTAGTGCTGCTACAATGGATCTGACTTGCTCATATCCCGTTGCCATGAGGAAGGTTGGCGCTCTTCCATAACTTTTGGCACCTACGATATAAAAGTTCTTTTCTGGTTGACGGAGTTCTTTTTCGCCATGTGGTCGAACTGTACCGCAGCTGTGTACATTGGGGTCAATTAATGGTGCAAGTTCATAAACACATTCTAAGCTTGGGTCGGTTAATACCCTTACTTCTCGCACCATTGATAAGTCAGGGCGAGAACCTGTATTACCTACAATTTCATCGATGTGATCAATAACCAGTTGTTCATCTTCAATGGTTCCGGAAACCTGGATCTGTTCACCTTGTTTTTGGAGCTTTTCAATATGAAATGCTGTCAGGACCTTTACTGCACCGGATTCAACCACTTTTTGAATCCGATTACCCAGTTCTCCCCTTGCCTGAAGCCCATCTAATTCTCGTCCGCCATAAACATTCTCAATATTTGATTTGCGAATAGCCCAAACGATCTCAGTTCCCGACTCCTCTTTTTGAAGCCGGGCAAGTTCAAGCAACGTGTTAATCGCAGAATGTCCGCTCCCTACAACAAGCACCTTCTTTCCGCTATAACGATTTCTCTCTTTTCCTAATACCGCAGGAATGCCATATGAAATGTGACTTTTTAGTGCTATTTCCTCTTCTGAAAATACACCGTCTGAACGAAGCGGGTTGGGATTGGACCATGTCCCAGACGCATCGATAACAGCCCGCGCTTCATAAATAAACGAAGATCTGCTTTGTTCAACATGGATCACAAACGGCAGTTTCTCACGCCCATTTGTTTTCACCTTACTTAACCCTTTACGACTGATCGCGGTAACTTTCGTATTCAAATGCACATTTGGACTTATTTCAGGTAGCGCAGCCAAAGGTTTTAGATAATGCTCAATAACCTCCTTACCCGTTGGGATTGTTTCGTTCTGTGGAGCAACCCAATTCGCCTTTTGCAGCAACTCTTTAGCAGCTTTATCGATGTTATACTGCCATGGCGAGAACAGTCGTACATGTTCCCATTTTCGAATGTTTGCCCCCACTTCATCTCCAGCTTCAAACAACATAAACGGCTCACCTTTTGATATGAGTTGTGCTGCTGCCGCAAGACCAACCGGTCCAGCTCCAATGATTACAACAGGTAATTTGCCCTTCTCTTGTACTGGTGCTTCGCAGCAGCTCACTTGGTTCACAGGAATATGTTTAATCATTTTAGTTTCCTCCTCATAATTAGTTGCATTTTGCAAGTATTTTATAAAATAAACGGGATAAGTACTATCCCAGTGGTGTACAGCATACGCTTGATTTTGCCATACTTTCATTTAACAGTTTGACGGCGTTAATCACCATATCCCGTTCAAATTCAGACATATGCGAAAAGACTTCTTTTAAATAATCATTCATCTGCTCATCAATGACCGTAGCAACAAACTTACCTTGTGTAGTCAAGGATAAGATGTAAATCCGTCGATCTTCATGTAAAGGCGTTTTTTGAACCAAACCCAACTTTACGAGACTTTGAACCTGGCGGCTAAACGTCGTGATGTCAATGGAGAGTGCATCTGCCACCTGCTGAATGGATGGATTAGGCTTACGATCAATTTCATAAATGATATGACTTTGAACAAGTGAAATATCCAGCCCTCCTGCGGTGCAGCAGTTTTTATCCAGTATTCCAAAACGTCGTGTCATGATCTGAAACATCTCTCTTACGTTGTTTTCCAATGACCTCACCTCTTGTTATAGTTATACCCTTATTATTTGCAAAATGCAAATGTTTTTTTTCAATCCCCTTCCCATTTCAAATTACATTGTGATATATAAACATATACACAACAAAATATAGGATTGATCAACATGATAATTCAGCGGCAAGCTGCCGAAGACGCTCTGAGAAGGATTTTAACTATCTATAACCAAGGTATTGAAGACCGCATTGCCACGCTAGAAACAGATATCAAAGATGAAGCTTACATGTCAGAATGGTTTAACAAGCACCAGGGGCGTTACTCAGTACTTGTAGCCGAACAGAATAGTCTAGTGGTAGGTTGGGATTCTATCAATTCATATAGCTCAAGAAGCGCTTATAACGGTGTCGGTGACCTCTCCATTTAAATTCATCGTGATCCTCGCGGCAAGGGATCGGAAAACAATTGATACAGATATTAGAGGATATCGGTAAGCATATCTATATAATTTTGTTATAAAAATAAATGGAAATGTATTCTCTATTTTTTATCAGTCCTATACTGTATATCCGTTCTCTCTACTTTTTTTATCAAAAGTCGAGAACTTCAATGTACATTTGTCTATAACTATGTGCAAATACCGGATTTTTTTTGAACAATCACTGAATTTTTCGAATTTAAACTGTATTCTTTTTGTAAATGCACTACAATGTGTAGTACATGATTATTTAAAATTTTATATATCGGGAGGCTTATTATAATGTTACTTACATTATTAAGCATAGTAATGATTATCGTTTTGTCCGGATACGTCGTGCTGAATACCTATAGACGTAAGGATAGAGTCAAAGGTATGCCTGGAATGATGATTGCCATGAGCATCGGAATGATGTCTAGTCTTGCCCTTGGTTTTCAACTAGGTATTGTGTTTGATCACGACTTGGCTGTCCCTTCCATCATCGCTATTTTATTCGGTTTGGGGATCGGTTACTTTACAGGAAAGCCTATTAGTGTACTGGCATCGTTAGATGGCATGTTAGCTGGAATCATGGGTGGAATGATGGGAGCCATGCTCGGATCTATGCTTGGTTTCACCTATATCATGGCATTGTTTATTGATATCGTATTTATCCTTATATTTTGTGTTGTTCTTCAATTAACAAGTTTAGATGCAGTTAAAACCAATAAAACAAAAAGTAGTGGGATCAGCATACCTTTTATTGCGGGTATAATTACGGTAGCCTTTGGAACTGTTTCAGTGGGTTTGCTGCTATTTAATCAGTATCATGATAATCGAACCTCTGTAGTTTCTTCTCAAAGTAATGAACATAGTTCAAATCAAGAAAATACAGACTACCAAGTTATTTCAGTGGATGTAAAATCCAATGGTTTTAGCCAAGAAAATATTGTCGTCAAAGCCGGTGTTCCAACAAAAATAAATTTCATAAAAAAAACAGGTTATACTTGTATAAAAAGTGTTGAGTCTACAGATCTAGATATTGATGTTTACCTTGAAAAGGGAGATAACTACATTACTTTAGATGATTTGAAACCTGGAACATATCATTTCAATTGTGGGATGTATATGTATTATGGGACTATTACAGTTGTATAACTGAGTTTTGACTGGTGTCGGCACAGTAAAACCATCTCTTTAGAGATTTATTCATGTTACTCAACCCTTAGTTTTTCGTACATTGGCCGTTCTAAGAGTTTCATGCTTTAATTAATGCTAGAAGCATAAGTTTGTTGTAGACCCAATAGAACGCAATATTATAATTCAAGTAGACAGCCGACTAATTAGTCGGCTGTTTTTCGTCAACCTAACAAGTAGGGTAGTTCAATTCAATTGTAAGTAAGGAGTATAGCAGTTACAAAAAAAACCGCCTTTCAGCGGTCGGATCGTATTACTTTTGTTTTTGTATTTTTAAAAGCCTTAAGCTGTTCAGGGTTACAATCAAAGTTGCCCCCATATCAGCCAGAATCGCAAGCCATAAGGTAAGCCATCCGGGAACGATAAGTATTAACGCTAGCAATTTTATTCCTAAGGAAAAGGCTACGTTTTGTTTGATAATAGACAGTGTTTTTTTGCTTAACCGGATTGTGTAAGGCAATTTTCTTAAATCATCTGCCATCAGTGCAATATCAGCAGTCTCTAGAGCAGTATCCGTACCTGCGCCTCCCATGGCTATACCCACAGTGGAAGCAGCGAGTGCAGGCGCATCATTTACTCCGTCACCCACCATCGCTACATGAGAGTATTCACTGCGGAGTTTCTTAATGTAATCCAATTTGTCCTGAGGTAATAGATCCGCTTTAATTTCTGCCACACCTAACTGCTGCCCAATTGCGTTAGCTGTCGCTTGGTTGTCACCAGTGAGCATGATCGTCTTTTTTACACCGATAGAATGCAATTCATTAATTACAGCCTTACTCGAATCACGTACGGCATCGGCAACCGCAATTAAGGCAAGGACTTCGTGTTGTGTCCCCAGCACCATTACCGTTTTCCCTTGAGTCTGAAGCGTGATAATTTGTTGACATATTGGACTGGATACCTCAGCTTCCAATTCATCAAAAAGCTTAGGGCTACCAATATAATATAGCTGTTGTCCCACCGAAGCTTTGACGCCTTTCCCTGTGATTGACTGAAAGTGCTCAACTGAAATGGAGAGGTCGGCTCCCATTTGTTCCGCTTTGCGCACAATTGCTGATGCTAGTGGATGTTGTGATCCTTTTTCAATTACAGCAGCAATGGAAAGCATATCGCTCTCAATATGTTCTCCAAATACAGTAATATCCGTTACCTCCGGAAATCCTTTAGTAAGGGTACCTGTTTTATCAAATGCAACAGCCGAAATGCGCCCAGCTTCTTCGAGATGGATACCACCTTTAATCAATACACCGTTTTTCGCGGCATTCCCAATTGCAGTAACAATAGAAATCGGGGTAGAAATGACCAGTGCACAAGGACACCCTACTACAAGCAAGGACAACCCACGATATATCCAGTCTCCCCAGTCCCCACCTAGCAAAGGCGGAATAATGGCGATACCCAAAGCCAACACCATAATCGCAGGCGTATAGTAATTTGCGAACCGATCGACAAAAGCTTGAGATGGTGCTCGTTCAGCCTGAGCCTCTTCCACGAGATGAATAATTTTAGATATAGTCGTATCTTCTACATGCTTGGTAACTCTGACTTCAAGCAGCCCTTCTTCGTTTAGTGTTCCGGCAAACACCTCATCGTCCACAGTTTTAGCGACCGGAACTGATTCTCCCGTGATTGCTGCCTGATTTAGCGTTGACGTTCCTTGTATTACAACTCCATCCATAGCCAATTTTTGTCCTGGCTTAACGATCATTACATCTCCAACCTGAATATCATCAACACTTATGGTCATCTCAGCAGAACCACGTCGAATTAGCGCTTCCTTGGGAGCAATATCCATAAGTGAACGGATCGACTGACGTGCTTTCTGCATAGAGTAGCGTTCTAACGCTTCGCTAATGGCAAAGAGCAACACAACAACAGCGCCTTCGCTCCATTCTCCTATAGCAGCTGCACCGATAATGGCAACCGTCATCAGTGTGTTCATAT
>NZ_JAROCD010000010.1:0-341814 GCF_030433635.1 Paenibacillus vandeheii | reverse complement strand
ACGGTTTCTTTTTGTTTTACAATTTGGAAAACAGGGCTGTCCCTAGCCAATTTTATGACTTATGGGACAGCCCCTTTATGTCATTTATTATTCACTTGGATGACAAAGAGTTCTAAATCACCAAGTCATACTTCACATTCAGGATTTATCCCTGTTGATTCAAAAGACGTACGAGTTCATCCTCATCCTCAATGGTAGGAATGCCGAGATCGTGAGCTTTGGCCAGTTTGGAGCCTGCCTTCTCTCCGGCAATAACAAGGTCTGTCTTTTTGGAAACACTGCCCGTTACCTTCGCTCCAAGCGCTTCCAGTCGTTGCGTTGCCTCTTCCCGCGTCAGTTGATGCAGCGTTCCGGTCAGCACGACCGTTTTGCCACTGAAGAAGGAATCTTCCACAATCGCTGCTGGTGCCTCAGGCGCCTGGGCTTTCACACCCAAATTCAGCATTTTCTCAATCGCCGCCTGTGTAAATGGATCTGCAAAGAAAGTCACAATGCTCTCGGCTACAATACCACCGACGTCTGGAAGTTCAACGAGCTCCTCTGCCGTAGCATTCATAATGGCATGCAGGTCGCGGTAATGATCAGCCAGCATTCGTGTAGTTGATTTGCCTGTATTCGGAATACCCAGTGAATATAGGAACGAAGCGAGGTCCCGATCCTTGCTCTGCTCCAGGGCAGCAATAAGGTTGTTTGCTTTCTTTTCACCAAACCGCTCCAGCTTAACCAAATCATCGAATTGCAACGTATACAGGTCAGCGGGCTCACGCACGTTCAATTCGTCGTACAGCTGAATCGCCGTTTTCTCGCTGAACGTCTCAATATCCATGGCATCACGGGAAGCAAAATGAGAAATACGGGCTACGGTCTGCGGTTTGCACGCCAGCTTGTTGTTACAGAACAAATGCGCTCCACGCTGTTCCAGCGGGAATCCACATGCCGGACATTGCTCAGGGAACACAATCTCCTCGCCATCACTCTCTTCAGTCACTTTGCCCAGAATTTCAGGAATGACATCATTGGAGCGACGGATAAAGACACGTGTGCCCAAAGCAAACTTCAGATTTTTCCGCTCAATGTCACCGACGTTATTCAATGTGCAGTTCTGTACCGTTACCCCAGCCAGCTCAACCGGTTCTACCCGCGCAAGCGGAGTCACTTTGCCGGTACGACCCACATTCCAAACAACAGAGTTCAGAACAGTCGTAGTCTCTTCGGCCTCAAACTTGTACGCCACCGCCCAACGAGGGAATTTGTCTGTGTAACCCAGTGCCTCACGGGTGCGCATGTCTGTAATTTTGATAACAGCTCCATCAATCAGATAGTCCAGTTGGCCACGGCTCTCCTGTATCGCTGCAAGCTGCTCCATCACATCATCAAACTCATGGAAATACGTAATCGATGGATTGACTTTGAATCGATTTTCACGGAGAAAATCCATCATCTCCTGATGGTTGGCAAACTGAATATCATCCGAATAACCTACATTATAGAAATAGGCGTTCAGCCGCCGCTCAGCGGTTGTCTTTGGATTCAGGTTACGCAGCGCTCCTGCTGCAGCATTACGGGCATTTTTAAGCGGCTCTGCTGCCGTTTCATTATATCGGTTCAACACAGACAGGTTCATTATGCCTTCACCCTGGACTTCAATCGTGCCACCAGTATAAGGGATTTTGAGCGGGACAGACTTAATCGTTCTTACCTGAGCCAAAATCCCCTCACCTACGGTTCCGTTCCCACGGGTAGAGGCTTGAACCAACTCTCCGTTCGTGTACGTTAGATTCAGGGTCAGACCGTCAAACTTCAGTTCAATGACATAGCCGGGTTCAGGTAACGGATTGTCCGGATTTTTGGTGTTGTAATCATTGACCAGCTTGAGCACACGCGTATTCCAGCTCCGCAGCTGCTCAATATTCTGGGCTTTGTCCAAGCTCCACAATGAGGATAAATGGCGATGCGGTGTAAAACCTTTGAGCAGTTCACCACCCACACGCTGTGTCGGAGAATCAGGCAAAACCATGCCACTCTCCTGTTCCAGCGTAACCAGTTCGTCGTACAGAAGATCATACTCCTTGTCGCTGATCTGAGGCTGATCCATCGTGTAGTACTGATAATTATGCTGGTTCAGCTCGGTTACGAGTTGCTCCATCCGGTGCATCGGGTCCATATAGGGCCATCCCTCCGTAAATAAAATTTGGATCTATGTAGAACGAACACTCAAATTTGCACTTGAACTAAGATGGCAGAACAACTCTCCGATCGCTGTTATCCCCAAATTTCTTTAATTCGTTTTAAAGGGGGAAATTCGGGGATAAAGGCGAACGCTTCACTTCTTCAAGTTATTTCTGCCCTCTTAGTTATTGTGCATTATTGAAGTTTCGTTCTTAATTTATTCTACTTTTGTAATGGGAGCAAAGCCTGCAAGCAGACGTTTTAGACCAACCGGGGCCGGGAATGCGATCTGAAGCTCCGTGTCATTACCCGAGCCTTTCACCCCAACAATGGTACCTGTTCCCCATTTACCGTGTTGTACTTTATCTCCGGCTTTGAATCCTGCTTCACCATTGGAAGCTACGGATTTTGAAGCAGATGATGGCGCAGCAAATGTGGAACGGGAGGTACTTGTAGTCACACGCGAAGTTGGCGTGGATGTAGTAGCAGAGGAACCACTTCTGCTTTGTTGATCGAAAAGCTTGGCTGTATTGCCGCCACCAAAGTTGCTCCCTCCACTTGCCCCAAGCCCACGGCCACCATATGATCCACCTGCGCCGCTACCACGACGGTAACGGTCACGAGCCATTGAGGTATCCTCTTTTAGCTCATCCGGAATTTCGTCCAGGAAGCGTGAAGGCGGGTTCGCCGTTGTGCGTCCGAACAAGGTCCGCATCTGTGCACAAGACAGAAAGAGTTGTTCTTCCGCACGCGTAATGCCCACATAAGCCAGTCTGCGTTCTTCCTCCAGCTCCTCGTTATCCATAAAGGCCCGGCTGTGCGGGAAGACGCCTTCCTCCATACCCACGATAAAGACGACGGGGAATTCCAGACCTTTGGCACTGTGCATCGTCATCAGGGTAACTGCGTCACTCTGATCCTCTTCATCATCGTTCATGCTGTCGATGTCCGCAATTAGTGCGAGATCGGTGAGGAACGAAACGAGCGTTTTGTCTTCATTATTTTTCTCAAATTCCATTGTAACGGATAGGAACTCATCGATGTTTTCGAGCCGTGCACGGGATTCGAGTGTGTTTTCATTTTGCATCTCAAGACGGTACTGGCTCATCTCGAGAATCTTCTCGGTCAGTTCGGTTACAGACAGATATTCTACCATCTGATGCAGCGCAGCGATCATGTCATAGAACTCCACCAGCGCATTCCGCGTTCGACCGGCAAAACCGAGATCGTCCACGACCTGAAGCACACGGAATATCGAAATCCCCCGTTCTCCTGCCGCAGCTGCCAACTTGGCTACCGTTGTATCTCCGATGCTGCGCTTCGGTACATTAATAATTCGGGTAAGACTGATGTCATCGTCTGGATTGGAAAGCAGGCGCAGATACGCCAGAATGTCCTTGATCTCTTTACGATCATAGAACTTGATGCCGCCAACAATCTGATATGGAATATCAGACTTGATCAAAATTTCCTCTATAACCCGGGACTGGGCGTTCGTACGATACAAAATGGCGTGATTCTGATAGGATTTGCCGTTCTTCACGTTTTTACTAATCTCGGAGGTTACAAAATACCCCTCATCATGTTCGGAATCCGCACGGTACACCTTGATCTTTGAGCCACCCTCTTTGTCCGTCCACAGCTTCTTCGGTTTGCGCCCAGTATTCAGGCCGATTACCTCATTCGCTGCATTCAGGATATTTGAAGTGGAACGATAGTTTTGCTCCAGCAAAATCGTATTAGCCTCAGGGTAGTCTTTCTCAAAATTCAGGATGTTGCTGATATCCGCTCCACGCCAGCGATAGATCGATTGGTCACTATCCCCTACGACGCAGATACGGTGATGACTATCAGCGAGCATGCGGCAAAGCATGTATTGCGCGCGGTTGGTATCCTGATACTCATCCACGTGAATGTACTGGAATTTCTTTTGGTAAAAGTCGAGAACTTCCGGTACCTCTTTGAAAAGTTGAATGGTCGCCATGATGAGATCGTCAAAGTCGAGCGAGTTGTTGGCTCTGAGTTTTTTCTGATACATCTTATATACCTTCGCCACAATGCCTTCGAAATAGTCAGCAGCCTGCTTCTCATATTGCTCCGGACTGATCAATTCATTCTTCGCGGTGCTCATCATCGATTGAACAGCTTTCGGTTCAAATTTCTTGGTATCAATGTTCTGGTCTTTCATACAACTACGAATTACAGATAATTGGTCAGATGAGTCCAAAATGCTGAAATTGGAGGTGAAACCGATACGTTCAATGTCACGGCGCAGAATACGCACGCACATGGAGTGAAACGTCGAAACCCAAATATCACGGCCCTGAGAGCCGCCAACCAGTTGGGATACCCGGTCTTGCATCTCGCGTGCCGCTTTGTTCGTAAAAGTAATAGCCAAAATGCCCCATGGCGGTGCTTTCCGTGTTGCAATCAGATAAGCAATCCGGTGTGTGAGCACCCGGGTCTTGCCACTACCCGCTCCGGCCATAATCAGCAGCGGTCCATCCGTCGCCTCGACGGCTTGCCGTTGAGGGGTATTAAGCCGTGCAACGGCATCATGTATATTTACAGGTTGCATGCATGCATGCTCCTTTCGTTGGTTGATCTATATAAGTAGGACTAAGGGTTACACTCGTCACTACGATGACAGAATAATCTTCCGATCGCTGTTATTCCCGTATTTTATTAATTCATTTTTTAAAAGGTTTAAATCCGGTAATAAAGGCGACCGCTCCGCTTCTCCAGCTTATTTCTGTCCTCTTCGTTCTCGTGTAAAATTAGTTTAGCTTATATTTATAAGGTAGTTGAGATTAAAGTTGAGATTAAAGTTGAACTGAAATTACTATCTTCTATCATGTTGTTGAGAGAGAACACTTCATTCCTTCTAAATTGGTTCTGCCATATCCGTTCTCGTGTAAACAACATTGCGCTAATGTAAATTGTTTAATGAGTAAGGTCAAAGTTCTATTTTAACAGATCAGGAGGGTAAATTGGGGGAATGGTAAACTAAACCGATTAAACGGATTGTTTCACAGCTTGGACCGTCTCCAGCGCTTTGTTCAAATCACTGTACACAACGTTGCCAACCACAACGGTATCTGCGACTTGAGCGGCTTGTCCAGCTTTCTCCGAACTATCAATTCCGCCGCCATAGATAAGATGTGCCTTAGTGAGTTGTCTGTGTGTCTCTCCAACCAGTTCCATATCTCCAAACGTTCCACTGTACTCCATGTATACGATAGGCAGGTTAAGCAGACGTTCCGCAGCCTGGGCGTAAGCAACCGCAGCATCAGTTGTCAATTCCGTATCCGCTCCTGTCATTCGGGCAACAGTGGAGTCGGCATTAAGGACAATATAGCCTTCTGCAATAAGCAGATCCCATGGAATCAGATAACCGTAACGCTCAATGGCTTGCTGGTGTTGTCCAATGATCCATTGGCTATCCGTTGCATTCAGTACCATCGGAATCAGATATCCGTCAAAACCGGGCACAACGGCCTCCAGATCGGATACTTCCAGCACACAGGGCAGCTCGTAGCGACGTACTCGGGACATCAGCTCCACCGTGTTATCATAGGTAATTCCCGAAGATCCGCCTACCATAATGGCATCGGTCCCCGACATGCAGATCAGGTCGAGTGCTTCATCCGTTATTTCCCGGTCCGGGTCGAGCTTAAATACATGTCTCCACTGCTTAATCATGTCTATCAACGAACATTCCTCCAGAGGTTCTTCTGCATCCTAAAAAGCTTGTAAACTAAGTCTAAGTCAGCAGGGAGTGAGTGTCAATGTTCGTATAAAAAGGGGAACAAAAAATCACAGACTTTTCCCTGGAATTGCAGGAGAAGCCTGTAATTTTAAAAGATAAGATTGCGATGCTACAGAAGAATTCAAGTTAGGTACCAGGTGCAGGTGCCACTACGAACATCAATATCATGAGTAGAGCTCAACATTCTTTCGTAGGAGCACTGTATCCATTTGAATCAAAATATAATATCTCAAGGCTTCCAGGCAAAACGTGTGTTCATATCATCCAATTCCTGCTCCGTCAATACATCCGAATACACGCCATACACACCCCATTTTTCATAGTTCGCCACCTGGTCGGTGTCATTAATGGTGTGCACGTAGGTAACAGCTCCTGCCTGCTTCAGCTTGGCAACGAAATTCTGGTTTACTTTATATTCCGGCATGGTTACGGCATCGATGTCATTCTTTTGTACAAAATCAACAACCTGGGATTCCGTATCCTGCGTCGCATAAAGAGTATAGATAATAGAAGGAAAAGCGTAGATTGCTTTCACGGTTTCGAGCATCGGCTCGTTATAGATCTGCACAACAACCCGATTAAGGATTGTCGGATCATGTTTCTTGGCTGCGTCCACGAGTGATTTCAGCACCTGTTGAATATCCTCATCCTTCTGTTCTTTGGTATCGGTCACGATATACATATCCGGGTACTTGGCCAATACGTCCATAATGCCGTCGGCATCCATGGGTTGGTACTTGCCCAGAATGGGCGTATTCATAAATTCATCATGTGTCAGCGCCCCAGCCTGTTTGTCTTCGGGTAACTCCTCGTCCTGTCCCAGCATTTTGCTCATGTTGGCGGTCCATTCATGTCTGGCTACCGCTTTACGATCCGAGGTCAGCATAAAGTCGATCTCAAACACACGTGTGCCCTTCTCATAATTGGCAATCATCGCCTCATAGGCATTGGTGTAAGGCTGCTCACGGATGCTGCCCATCGCATGGGCAATCAATCGATAGGCCGTAAATCCATCGTGCTGCTCCTCGCTCTGACTGTCATAGGCAAAAAAGAGTGTGCCCACGGTTACGATGAGTAGTGTAATGACGGCTGCAATTCGTTTCATATGGCGTTCACATCCTTAGTAGGGTGGTAGGGAAGAAAAGAGTATGATAATCATGATATGACGAAGCATGTGCGGTATTTCCTTTTTGATAGCTAACTACCCTGATTGGAGAGGTGTAAAACAAAAAGCCGCCCGAAGGCGGCTGTTGAATCTAGGGATACAGTATTTCGGATGAAAAAGAAGCCCTACCTAATCGGCTTGCTCTACACTTAATTCATTCAGAAATGCGATCAAAGCCTCTCTCCAAGCTCTCATAGGTTGCAGACCATTTGTACGAATAGCGAGATGATCCATTACGGAATATTGAGGGCGAGGAGCAGGACGCGGAAATTGCTCGGTGGTACAGGGCTCAAGAACAGCGCTTTGTTTGAAACGGGATTGCTTAGCTGCTTCTTCTGCGATGGCCTGAGCAAACTCATACCATGTGCTGGTTCCCGAATTAGAGGCATGGTAGATACCGTATTTTTCAGTTAAAGAAAGCTCACTTACGAGTCTAGCTAAATCCACAGTATATGTGGGTGATCCTTGTTGATCCTGAACCACCTGAAGTCGGGGACGCTTCTCCAGAAGCTCCAGCATGGTTTTGACAAAATTGCTACCGTGTACTCCAAATACCCATGATGTCCGGATAATAAACCATCGCGTACAGAGCCCCTCAACCAGTCTCTCTCCCGCAAGCTTAGACTTGCCATACACAGTCTGCGGATTTGTTACATCAAATTCCTGATAAGGTCTCGTTGCTGTGCCATCAAATACATAATCCGTACTAATATAAATTAGCTTGGCTTTCACTTTCTCCGCAGCGACTGCTATATTTCTAGTGCCTGTTACATTGACTGTGTATGCCATATCCTCATCTGTCTCGGCCAAATCGACGGCTGTATAGGCTGCACAATGAACGATGATGTGAGGCTGGAATGTGTTAATGGTAACTCTGCATTGCTGTTGATCGGTAATGTCCAACTGATCCCTGTCACAGGCCATTACATCATGACCACCTGCTTGAAATGTTTTCACAACATCGTATCCGAGCTGTCCCGCAGCTCCCGTTACCAGTACTCTATACTTCATTCTGTGGAATCACCCATTCGCTTACCATACTGAAGTTGAACATAATCCTGATACGTCCCTGATTGAATTCGTGTCCACCAATCTTGATGGTTCAGATACCACTGAATGGTTTCCTTAATCCCTGTCTCAAAATTGTGCACAGGCTTCCACCCAAGCTCTGTACCCAACTTGGTCGGGTCAATTCCGTAACGCCGGTCATGCCCCGGCCGATCCTGAACATATTGAATCAAATTGGCCGGCTTGCCCAGTTGTTTTAGAATAGTCTCAACAATATATAGATTGGTCCGCTCATTATTTCCCCCGATGTTGTAAACCTCTCCGATCTTGCCTTTGTGAATGACCAAATCGATAGCACTGCAATGATCCTCTACATAAAGCCAATCACGAATATTCAGTCCATCGCCATAGACAGGAATAGCCTCATCATTTAAAGCGCGGGATATAATTAAAGGAATGAGCTTCTCTGGAAATTGAAAAGGTCCATAATTGTTTGAACAACGTGTAATGTTTACAGGCAAGCCAAAGGTTTCATGATACGCTCTTACAAGCAAATCTCCACCAGCTTTACTGGCAGAGTATGGACTATTCGGCATCAAAGGTGTCTCTTCTGTAAACAAACCTGTGGTGCCGAGTGAGCCATATACTTCGTCTGTAGATACCTGAACGTATTTGGTAACTTGATATTTCATCGCCGCATCCAGCAGAACCTGAGTCCCAAGTACATTGGTACGCACAAAAATATCTGGGGAGAGAATGCTGCGATCCACATGAGATTCAGCTGCAAAATTAACCACTACGTCAATCCCTTTGGAGATGATTTGTTCCATCTGCTGTACGTCAGTGATATCCGCTCGGATAAACGTGTATTGAGGATTGGATTCCACGGATTGCAAATTCTCCAGATTGCCTGCATAAGTTAGGGAATCCACGTTAACAATTTCATAATCAGGATGCTCACGAAGCATATACATCACAAAGTTGCTGCCGATGAATCCAGCTCCACCAGTAACGAGTAGTTTCATGCCGTCTCTCTCCTTCTGCCTCCAGATACAGAAGTACCTGAGAAGTCTTTTTGTTAGTCAAAGTTTAGTTCTGCATCTTTGAGTAACGGATGCTTTTGGTCTTTCTCTGATAAAGTAGGAGCCGTAACAGGCCAATCAATCGCGAGTGCAGGATCATTCCACAAAATTCCCCGGTCATGTTCAGGGGAATAGTATGCATCCACCTTGTATGTCACCTGTGTATGTGGCACCAGTGTACAGAATCCATGAGCAAAACCTTGAGGGACAAGCAACTGCCGCTGATTATACTCACTGAGAATGACACTTTTCCACTGTCCAAAGGTTGGTGATGAGGTACGAATATCTACAATAACATCATAAATAGCTCCGGATATAACTCTGACTAACTTCGTCTGGGCTCTCGGCTGAAGCTGGTAATGAAGTCCGCGAAGAACTCCAGCTTCGGCGGACAGGGATTGATTGTCCTGAACGAACACATGATGTATACCATTCTCATACAGAACACGCTCATTGTAACTTTCCATGAAATATCCCCGATGATCGCCATAAACCTTGGGTTCCAATATAGCTGCGCCATCCATAAACAGCGGAATCACCTTCATGTTACCCCTCCGTTTTTGCTAATAACAGCATTTCTTCATAATAACTATGTATATGTAGGGCATCAGGCAAGTGATCGTTCATTGGCCTGGTTATATCATGATATTTCAATACGTTGTTCTATAAAATAATCAAAACCCAGCCGCGTTTAATTTTCGGCTGGGCTTAATTCTATCGACTCCTCTATTTGTTCTGTACAATCTGCTCCAAATACTTCAACAAATCATCACGCAAATCCGGGCGCTGAAGGGCATAATGAATCGTGGTTTCAATAAAACCAAGCTTCTCTCCAACATCATGACGCAGGCCGTCAAAGTGATAGGCCAAAATCTGCCGCTGATCATTCAAACGGGACAGGGCATCCGTTAACTGGATTTCTCCACCTACCCCAGCAGACTGCTGACCCAGGATATCGAAGATATCCGGCGTCAGAATATAACGACCCATAATAGCCAGATTGGAAGGTGATTCTTCCGTCTTCGGTTTCTCAATCAAACGACGGGCGCGGTATACACGATCTTCAGTGCGAGAGACTAATTCCCCGTCCACAATCCCGTAACGCGACACTTCGCTCCAATCGACTGGCTGTACACCTACGATCGGTGATTGCAATTCATCATAGACTTCGATCATCTGCTGAAGACAGGGATGATTGGACTCCACAATGTCGTCTCCCAGCAGGACGGCAAATGGTTCATTTCCGATAAACTTGCGAGCACACCAGATGGCGTGTCCAAGGCCCTTTGGTTCCTTTTGACGAATATAATGGATGTCTGCCATTTCGGAGGGCTTGCGAACTTCATTCAGCAGATCCCACTTCTGTTTACCAGCCAGGTTCTGCTCCAGCTCGAATGAATAGTCAAAATGATCCTCGATGGCCCGTTTACCTTTACCTGTTACGATAATGATATCCTCAATGCCTGAAGCCACAGCTTCTTCAATAATGTATTGAATCGTCGGCTTATCGACGATAGGCAGCATTTCCTTCGGCATCGCCTTCGTGGCAGGCAGAAACCGGGTACCGAGCCCGGCCGCTGGAATAATTGCTTTGCGAATACGCACGCTGAGCCCCACTCCTTTGCTAGAGTCATCATTTAATATATTTAATGATGGCAAACTCCAATATGATTGGACTTCATTATACCATTAACAGCTCCCGAATATCCTGCTCGGATAAGGTAGTCGATCCTCGATCTCCTGGTTCGATCACTTCGGCAATCAGATCTTTTTTGCGCTGTTGCAGCTCCAGAATCTTCTCTTCGATCGTACCTTCCGTCACGAGACGGATAACCTGTACGACTTGTTTCTGCCCCATGCGATGGGCGCGTCCGATGGCCTGTTCTTCCACGGCAGGATTCCACCAAAGGTCATATAAAATAACAGTATCTGCACCCGTTAAGTTCAATCCGGTACCACCAGCCTTCAACGAGATCAGGAACAATTCGGCTTCGCCCTCGTTGAATCTGCGGCACATCTCTACCCGACTCTGTGCAGGTGTCTGACCATCCAGATAGAACAAATCTCTCCCCTGTGCAGCGAGCGTCTGTCGGATCAGATTCAGCATGCTTGCAAACTGAGAGAAGATGAGGATACGTTTGCCAGCAGCCAGACAATCCTGAACCGTCTCCAGCAGCTGCTCCATTTTCCCGGAATCTCCCTGATAACCCTCCACAAAGAGAGCGGGATGACAGCACAACTGGCGCAGGCGTGTAATGCCAGCCAGTATTTTGATACGGTTCTTCTGAAAGCCGTTCTCTTCCATATCCTTGGATGTCTCATCCTGAAGCTGTGACAGATAGGCCGCATACAGTTTCTTCTGTTCATCCTTCAGCTCGGAGCGCTGTACGGTTTCAATACGATCCGGCAGTTCTTCCAGCACATCTTTCTTCAGACGACGGAGAATAAACGGACGGACCATCCGGGCAATGCGCTCAGGAGGCAGATCCCGGAATCTGCGATAGCTAGGGAACAACCCCGGGAATACCGCTTCAAAGATCGACCACAGCTCATCCAGTGAGTTCTCCACAGGAGTTCCTGTAAGTGCGAAGCGACGTGGTGCCTGAATCTGTTTAACAGCCTGAGCCGTTTGCGAAGAAGAATTCTTGATTGCCTGGGCTTCATCCAAAATAAGCGTATGAAACGTTCTTCCGAGATATGTGTCCAGATCACGGCGCAATAGCGGGTAGGAAGTCACAATAACATCTGCGTCATCCATGCCTTCGAGCATACTGGCTCGTTCATCTTTTTGCCCTGCTGCAATCAGTACTCGCAAATGCGGAGCAAATCGGGCAAATTCATTCGCCCAGTTGTATGTTAATGAAGCTGGTGCAACGACGAGTACCGGAGGATGATTAGGGCGGCTTTGGATCGATAATCCATCCTTTAATGTACCTGAGGCAGTAAAGAGACTCCCAACCCCCTCCAAAGATGCCTCATTCAATGGCAGCCCAGTTACAGAATCAATCCCAGAATAAGCAGCACCTGAAACTCCCTCTCCCCGTAATCCGTTCTTCCCATGGACATCTGCGCCGTCATAATCTCCGTTTGAAATCAGCTTTTCTTTCAGTTCTGCCGCGATATAGGCGATACTTTGCAGCGTTTTACCAAGTCCCATATCATCTGCCAGAATGCCGCCAAATCGGTAAAATGCGAGTGTGCGCAGCCACTGGTATCCACTAGCCTGATAATCACGCAGCACAGGAGCAAGCGCATCTGGCAGTGCAAAATCCATCCGCTCGGGATCACGAAGGTCATCCAGGAAACGTTTCAGGGAACCTCCCCACTTCACATGGCCCGAAACCTCGTCCCGGCCGGGGAGCTGCAGAGCCCGAACTGCCGGCAGGCGAATATGACTACTCTTGATGTCGCCCGAAGCAACTCCAAGCGAATCCGCCATGTGTGCGAAGCTGTCCGCTCCTTCATTTTCGAGAGAGAGAAATACACCGCTGGGCAAGCGGAAATACGGTTTCTTTTCCACAATGCTGCGCATGATTTCCTGAAGCTCCTGCTCGTCTACACCTTCCATCTCGAATGAGATCTCCAGCCAGTCCAACCCTTTACCCAGATCTGCCCGGACTTTCGGAGGTGTCGGATAGGATTGCACCATGGCCTTCACGGCATTCGGAATATAGATATCCACTTGTTTCTCAAGCTCAGGCAGCAAATGATACATCACATCATATATCGCATCTTCTCGTTCACTCGCCCATACACTGCCATCCCGTTCCAGGAAAGAGCGATCTAGTCGATCGATCAGGTTACGCTCCGCATGACGGTCACGTACCAAAATCACCTTCTTCTCTTCCTCATCGATCAAATACTCGGCCAGCGGATTAATCACCATTACACCATAATCAAACTCCAGACGCGCAGTAATCCGTTCCCGGTAGAAATCGATATACAACTTTGGCGCAAGCTCCGGCTCTGCGATTCGTTCTCTCACCTGGGAATCGATGGACAGATGTCCAAGTGTACGCAGTTCCGGCACTACATGCTGCACGAATTCATCCACTTGCTGAGCAGAAATATCGATACTCTCCTTAATTCCATAAGAAGTGAGCGCGCTGCTTAAATCCTCCAGACTTCGCATCTGCATCGGCTCCAACATATGCAATTGCCCTTCCACCACGGCAGCATCATAGGCTGGAAGAAGAATTAGCTCACGCAATCCGGAAACTTCTAGCTGATATCCTTCATTAGTACCCTGTGCAATACGGTAAAATAAAGGCAGTGCCCCCTCACCCAAAGTGAGCGGTCCATTGGCTAACCCCGTTCCCTCCATCCGGCTATCTGCCTGAAGCAGCAAATCCAGTAGAGGCTTCCAGACCAGAGGAGCAATCAATATATCTCTTCCGTCTGAAGCACCCAGGTAACCCGAGATGGATTCGCGGTAAGCTTCCTCACTCTGCCTCATCCGAATCAGCATAGACAGGATCGCCTGATCCTGGGTACTAAAATAATGCATTGAAGGATCGTAGAAAAACAGCTTGGTAAACGACATCGGCTCACCATTCTCAATGCAGTTCAGGAATTGTTTTACTTTCTGAACTACATACAGGCGTTTATTGCCTACCTTCAGTTCAAGCGCGAGTTTGGCTCCGCCTTTGTGGACCTGCACAAGCTTGCATATAAATTGAAGCTGCAGCTCTTCCCTTAGTGGGGAGCGGGTTACAGGCGCGGTGTATTTACGGTCATTTGCATGCAAGGGACTACGTTCTTTGGCAAACATGGAAAGAATCTGATCCGCTGTGCGGTACGAAGGTTTATCTGCTGATCTTCCCCATCCAGGGGCCGAGCTTGGACGGCCTGCCTGGGAGAATGAAGACACCGTGGATTTCGAAGCAGCTTCAAAATGCGGCCCTGGATCGAAAGATGAATCGGGACGCTCCCAATGACTTTCCTCAATCAGTGTACCCACTTTGGAAATAGAGCCTGAACCAGAGGTAGCACCCCGCCGGGAATCAAATTGAGATGATTCTTGCCGTTTCCCGTTATCAGCCTTTCTGGCTTTCTTGCCCTCCTCATTGTTCGCCGAGTGGTCTCCCAGTTCTTCTACCCGTTCGTGGATTGCCAGCAGTACAGCCGCGACATGCTTGCAATAGTCATAATAGTTACCGTAAGCCGGACAGTTGCAAGTTGCTTCAATCTCTCCCACATCATCCAAGTCTACGGTTACTTTGTATCGTTTGGTCCCTCTAACAACAGCATCGTAATGACACTCATCCTCACTAACGACCATATTGGTAACTCTTCCGGATAATTTATAATCTTCTCCACGCTTGAATGCCGTGACCCCGCACAGCAATTTGATATCCATCATGGTGAATGACGCCACTTGTCTAACCCTCCTTATCCGTACCACCTTGAACGAAGACTTATTAAAGTCTGAATCGAAGTCATCTTATCCCTGGTCCCTTTTATAGAAAAAACCCCAAGAGCTCCGTAAAGCAGAGATTGGGGTTGCTTCATACTTCATGCCTGTTGCTGTTTGTTACGGTTTCGGTCTATTATTTCACCAGTTGACCACGTGTTACGCCAAGCTGGTTGGTAGCTTTCAGTGTTTTCCATACTTGTGTACCACTGATCTCACCACGCAGAGCACGATTGTACAGATCAATAACCTCGCGCACCTGCTCTGGAGTTTCCTCCAAGAATTCCACACGGTAGCGGGATACACCCAGATCCATAAAGTTGGTCAGATATTCAGCACCAGATTGCTCCACCGCATTATAAACGGTATTGCGGCAGCCTTCATCCACACGTACCGGGTGGGACATGCCGATTCGGTCTTGCAGCGATGCACGTTGTTCCTCACAAGGACGTCCGCAGTTGGTGTAGTCCGTTCCTTCACTCATAAACGTACAGTACACACAATGTTCTGTATGGAACATCGGCAGATGCTGATGAATGACGACTTCCGTCTGACTTGTACGGGAGTGTCCCAGCAAATCAACCATTTGCTGAATGTTCAGGTCATAAGAAGGCGTAATCCAGTCACAGCCTGCTTCCAGGAACAATTCCACTGCCTTGTGATTGGCGATGTTCAGGGAGAAGTCACCGATCAATTCCGGGTGCTTCGCATCCGGGTTCTCCATCCGATGACGCAGGTAGAAGTACAGTGCACCTGTATTTCGTACAAGCACAGCATCCGGCTGCAAACGCAGAATGTTGTTGTGATATCCGTTCTCCCCAGGCATATGAATGCGTGGTGTTGCCAACGCAATCTTGCGGCCTGCGGCACGCACAGCTTCCACCGCTGCCGGGAACTGCTTGATAAATTCGAAGTCGGCGTAAATCATGCCGACGCCTGCTTCCAGCGCTGCCTCTACTTGTGGCAGGCTGCGGCAGAGCGCGGTCAGCTCCGCTTGACCGCGAGCCACTGGCGATGCCGGCTTAACCGCATCGCCGTAGACTTCCACCGCCCGTTTCACGTAGACGGGCGGTTTAGGGCGCTCGCCCGCGAGTTGTTCCACCGCCTGACGGCGAATGTTATTCAACTCGCGCATCGGAATGATGACGTCACCGTGCAGGTTGACGTCCAGCTCTTCCAGCTGGAACACAGTGCCGCCCAGACGTCCGAATTGCTCTTCGAGCAGTTCGTGCGTCATAGGACGCTTCTGGGCAATATCCAGTTCCATCTCGGAATTCACACGGACCGTCGTACCCTTTTGCACGTCCGTCCACCAGGTGCTAAGCGGCTGCCCCGGGCTGCCGATGACTTTCACGTTTACCGGGAAGATACGATAAGGCTTCTCGGTTTCAAAGCTTTGACGAAGACGTTTGTCCAGTGCCGGATCATTCGTTTTCCATACTTTGTCGCCAACTTTCACGCGACGCAGGTCTACGTCACTACGGCCTGGTACGACGTCCACGATCCAACCTTCCTCCGCTTCGCCTTCAAGCTTCACGCCTTTGCGACGTACATCGTAGACACGTCCGCCTTCTTCCTTCTTCGTCGGATCTCCGGCATCAAATACGATTCCGTCTCCACGTTTAACTGGTGCATCGAGCTTCAGGACAACACCATCACGTAATACTTGGTCTACACGACCCAGATAGACGCCACGGCTTTTCGGGAACGTACCGTCAACCAGTTGTTTATTGTTCGTTCCGTCCAGGAAACCGTGCGTGAATCCACGCGAGAAGCTCTGCTGCAATTCACGAACCTCTTCTTTACTTGGAGGCGTATTATCTCCATCAAAGTAACGGTCGATCGCTTTGCGGTATTTACTAACCACGTTGGCCACGTATTCCGGCGTTTTGAGACGTCCTTCGATTTTGAAGGAAGTTACGCCCGCTTCGATCAGTTCAGGCATCAAGTCAATCGCAGCCAGATCCTTCGGAGACAGCAGATACGCCACATCGCCCATTGGTTTATGCTCACCATCCACCATCAGGTCGTAAGGCAGACGACAAGCCTGTGCACATTCCCCACGGTTGGCGGAGCGTCCGCCCCACATTTCAGAAGTCAAACATTGCCCGGAATAGGACACACACAGCGCACCGTGCACGAATACTTCCATTGGCAACTTCGCCTGTTCTCCGATCTTCTGAATCTGCTTCAGGTTGTTCTCCCGTCCAAGCACGACACGTTCCATATCAAACGGCTTCGTAAACTCCACCGCTTCCGGTGACGTAATCGTCATTTGGGTTGAACCATGAATCGGGAAGTCCGGTGAGATCTCGCGGATCATTTTGACCAAGCCCAAATCCTGTACAATCACGGCGTCCACACCTGCATCGACACAAGCATCGATCAGTTCTTTGGCATCCGTCAATTCATTTTCAAAAATCAATATATTAAAGGTCAAAAAACCTTTTACGCCATAACTGTGCAAAAACGCCATAATCTCCGGCAGCTCGTCCATACGGAAATTGTTCGCCCGTGCCCGTGCATTAAATTTTTCGACTCCGAAGAAAATCGCATCCGCGCCGTTGGCTACCGCCGAACGCATACAGTCCCAGTCACCTGCGGGTGCCAGAAGCTCAACGTCTTCTCTTCGTATTGTTGCTGTTTTCATGTGTATCCTCCCCATAACCGGCATAGCCGGATTTCATCCCTGTACCCTGTACGCTAAATCTTGCACCTTAATTCTATACGCCTGCATTGTCACTGTATCGCTATATCTATACATTATGTCTGTATTGCCTGATTCCCAAGCCTACAGTCATTCTTATTTTTCAGAACAGCAGTCATAACTCCTGAACTAGTATAGTGTACCACTTCTGCAACGACTCTTCTATGCTTTCCTGAAAAAACCGTTTATCATTTTCATTTCCATTAAACTTTACACTAGACACTCCGATTGCAGTACCATCTTCCGATCGCTCGATAAACGCGTAGCTTATGCTTCCGATGCAGCTTTCCTTCAGAAAGCTTGTAGCTTCGCTTCTTCAGATCGGTTCTGCACTCTTCGTTCCAGTATAAATGTCCAATTTTCTTATATAGAAACCAAATAAACCGGAAGGTCTTATGACCCTCCGGCAACATGCATCTCTGTTATTTCAGCATTTTGCATTATTTAATAAATGTAAATGAGTTCACGGCTTTTTCCAGCGCTGCTGCCTGGACTTCCGTCTTGTTGGCGTCATTCAGCCCACTTGTTATCGTATACGTCGTTCCGTTCTGTTCAAACACAATCTGACGTCCGGTATATGGCACACCATTGTCCACTTCATGATAGATGAAGGAAAACGCAGGCACCCCCGCAAAAGTCATCTCCTCACTGCTAATCAATTTGAAGTTTTTACGTGTTTTGGTTGCTTCCGCATATGCCTCTCGAAGTTGACTGACGGTCATTTCAATGGATTTGTCCTCACTCGCGGCAATGGAGAATTGCCCCCCTGTGAAGGTATACACGACGGGAGAATATTCGAATCGATCATTGTACGGCGTCCAGTAACGTGGAATATCCACACTGTAATGATAACGTTTGGATGTTCGTGTCACGGATTTTGTTTTATCTGTCAAATACGGGTCTTCATCCAGCTGTCCGAAATTATCGGCTACCGTATCAAAATCAATCTCAACACTCTTCATGATACTCTTAAACCATTCCCGGTCCTTCGTCTGCTCCTCAGGGAACGTATACTCTGCATAGTAACGATACCCGTTTTTTTGCAAAAGAACATCGAACTCCGTCTGCCATCCATCGCCAAAGTTATAACGGAATTCATTCACCTCGGCAGTCTCGCCTGATACATCCATCGTATACGAACCGATCGGCTCATAACTTTCAGGCGTGAACGTCTCTCGCATCCACTTATCCAGTTGGCCGCTCCACTCCTGGACTGTCGCACCCTTCGGTGCAGATGTAACACGAAGTTGCAGATATGCACCATCCTTGGCTTCGTAAATCATCTGGGTGTTGTCCATAGACCAGCCTGCTGGAATCTTCAATTCAATGCCATAATCGTCATTCCAGGTAGAGCGCATACCCTCATCCACGGTTGAAAGATCCTTAATCGTACGATCCGACTGAACATACGTAGGTTGGAATGAGTTGAGCAGCGCTGCACGTTTGCCCAGATCCTTGTAATTCAGAGCTCCATAATCCGCGAGGTATACATCATATTGGCGACCATCCTTGATATATTGACGCATTTCCCATAAAACACCGTCCGCATCTTTAACCACTATCCGGGCATAAGGGGTTTTCCCTTTGGCAATCGATTCCCGATCAAGCACTGTATCTCCGGCCTCCTTGGCTTCCTGAACAAGTTGCTGTAACAAATCATCCGAATCCAGATTGACATCCTGGTCACTCACATACACTTCAAGATAATAACTGCTGTCCTCTGCGCCAAAAGTCATCATGCGCTCCTGCTCACCCGTTTGCAGAATCATGAGGTCGGATGGATAATTCATGGACCAGCCATAATAACTGTTACCAATTCTTGTTTTGCCTTCATCCAGATTAATGCTGCCCTCGTCGTCATCCGTTGATCCATCCGTTTGCAATAAACGAATGACCATCTCTCCTGAGCTGCTTGGGGCAAGTGTAGCGCCAATCCCGGCAGCTACCGGGCGGAGTGGCACCATGAGCACCCCATTCATCATTTTTGGGGCTGCGCTCATCTCTTTTTTGACACCATCCACCCAGGCAATCGAACTGCCAATCGTTAAAGTGATGGTATGCGGACCTTCTTTGACTTTGACCACATCATTCTTTTCCAGTCGGATTTCGCTGCCAAAAGCCTTCTTGAATACACCGACGGGAACCATCGTAACCCCTTTGAATTTATATGGTTTAGCAATTGTCTGCTTGCTGCCGTTGATGTAGGCACTCGTACTACCTGCGGTGATCCGCAGCTCGCTTGTCGTAAGATCGGATGCCCATGCAGGCAATGCCGCTCCAATACTCAGCATCCCGGCTAACATACCTGTGCTCAGCACACGTAAAAAAGATTTCTTCATTCCGTTCATTCGTCCTCTCTGGATCCGGATTGCTCGCCGGGCTTTATTGGTCTTCATCTACAGCGAACTGCTCATCTTCATCGTCTTGGATATCCGCTCGATCAGCAAGGACCACCGTACGAGTGACAATATCGCCTTCCGTTTGCATTACCAGTTTGACCTTCTGTCCTGGTACATACTTTTTGAGCAGCTCATTAATATCCACCACAGAGGACACACGTGTGCCTGCCACACTGTATAACACATCCCCCTCTTTGATTTTCGCTTTCTTCGCTTGGGCTGACAATACGCCGGTAATCGTCAAAGGATCATCTGTAGGCAGGCCCACAATCGCTGACCAGCTCTCTTCCAGTTGCAGGCCAAGGCTTGCACGCTTAATTTTCCCGTATTCAAAGAACTGATTGATAATATATTGAACGGTATCTACTGGAATCGAAAATCCCATGCTCTCGATACCCACTGCTGAAAATTTCATAGAGTTAATACCAACGACTTCGCCTTTGAGGTTGACCAGCGGTCCGCCGCTGTTGCCTGGGTTTATGGCGGTATCTGTTTGAATCAATCGATAGGTGGCCTCCACTCCCCGATTAAGACCACTGATTACGCCTACTGTCGCCGAGTTACGTAAAGAGAAGGAGATCGGTGTACCGATAGCAATAACGGTTTCTCCAACGGTTGTCTGTGAAGCTTTGGCGAAGGTCGCCGGCTTAAGAGACTTGGCATTAATTTTGATCAGAGCGATATCGCTTAACGGGTCACTGTATGTTTTGGTGATTTTATATGTATTGCCATCGGTCGTCACAACCAGCGGATTGGTTAACCCATCAACCACATGGGCATTCGTCACAATCCAGCCGTTGGAGCGGATGATCACGCCAGTACCATGAGCTAAATTATAGCGATCGGATGTGACGCCATCCTGTGATTCGGTAGATTTGCCGATGATGCCTACAACAGACGGGGATACTTTTTCAATTACTTTCGGGACTGCTTCACTGCCCTTATACTGAAACGTTCCGGATTTGGCATCATATTGCCCACTTCCTCCGAGTGCTTTGACCAAATCCGTTGAACTAACATATACTTGTCCATCTACCACTTTGGCTTGCATTCCTGATGAAGACTCCGCTGCGCCAGCCGTTGCTGCAACACTGATCGAGAGTACAGCAGCCATCAGCGTGGCTACGCCCTTTTTCCCCAACACTCTCATTCTCTCACCTAACCCTCTCTATATATCTTCCGTTATGCAACCGAACCATATGACTCATTGCTGAATCTCTTTCTCTACCATCTGCAATACCGGTATCCTTCAATTTAACATACAAATTATTCCTGTACAATCGCTTCAAGCCCTATTTTTTAACAGAGAAAACCCGCATATTTCCACACATTCTGTAAACACAAAAAAACACCCTCCTAAACTCCCTTGGAAAGTGTTTGTCTGTTCTTCTATTTGCTGTTTTCAAATAAAGTTCAGCGGTGTCTCTACGAACCAAACCAACCGGTAATCATGGCATAGTCGGTTAACAGAAATACCAGCAGACTGACTACTGCAAATCCGATAGCAAACAAATTTTTCTTCGGTGCTCGAATCAGGCGTACCACTCCGATAAAAATCAGGATCGTAAATAAGATGACAAAAATATCAAACGCATTAAAATTTGAAGTACTCGCCGTGGCAGCTTCTGCAAACAGCATGGATAGACAGACCTCCTCACCATAGTTGAACATGCATTTTGCACAACCCAATCATTGAATTCCAATCAGCAGGATGTAAATTGAAATGAGGCTATCATTTACAGCTTGTATCCAGTACCGATTCAAGTGATGCAAAATACAGAATGCTAACGCATACCCTAATATCTTCCTCTATGTTATCTGTACCCTGCTTGTAATGCAAGCCCTATCATCCAGAAAAATGAAAAAAATCCAGTTTGGCAGTAGATTGATGGAAGGCTTGCTCTATCGCATATGTAAACACTTTCACCCATGTCATATTGAGATTGGCCAAACGCCACAATATCAGAAAACCCTTCTCTTGGGAAGACGAGAACATCAGATGATACATGGATGCCTCACACTTCGCAATAAGAAGGGTTAGGAATATTTTATTCCTATAGCCATACTACATAGCTTTGCAGCTAGTTTGAATGAACCACCACAGATGACTATTCTGAAAAGGTAGATCCATGTCCACTTTCTCAGGATAGCCTTGGGCAGCATTACTCCGTCAATTGTAGCGTCTTGCTTCGTTCTGTATCCCGCTCCAATACTGGCTTCAAGTACTTGCCTGTATAAGAAGCTTCCACTTTAATAATATCCTCTGGCGTACCTGTCGCAACAATGGTTCCACCACCGCTTCCGCCCTCAGGACCCAGATCAATGACATAATCGGCTGTTTTGATTACATCCAGATTATGCTCGATCACCAGTACTGACTCTCCGGAATCCACCAGACGATGCAATACGGTCAGCAGGCGATCAATATCATCGACGTGCAGACCTGTGGTTGGCTCATCCAGAATGTAGATGGTTTTACCCGTACTGCGACGATACAGCTCAGAAGCAAGTTTCACACGTTGTGCTTCACCACCGGACAAGGTTGTTGCAGGCTGCCCAATGTTAATGTAGCCTAGCCCCACGTCAAGCAAGGTTTGCATTTTGCGATGAATTTTAGGGATGTTCTCGAAGAATTGTGTTGCATCCTCTACTGTCATTCCCAGCACATCTGCAATATTTTTATTTTTGTATTTGACTTCAAGGGTTTCGCGATTGTACCGTTTGCCTTTGCAGACCTCGCAAGGGACATAGACATCTGGCAGGAAGTGCATTTCGATCTTGATAATGCCGTCCCCGCGACAAGCTTCACAACGTCCACCTTTAATATTGAAACTGAACCGGCCTTTTTTGTATCCGCGCACTTTGGCTTCATTGGTCTGTGCAAACAGATCACGGATGTCATCAAAGACGCCCGTATAGGTAGCCGGGTTGGAACGTGGTGTGCGTCCGATTGGCGACTGGTCAATATCAATGACCTTATCGATATGCTCCAGACCCCGAATCTCTTTGTGCTGACCTGGACGCACCCGTGCGCGGTTCAAGTCGCGAGCCAGCGTTTTATACAAAATCTCATTAATTAGTGTCGATTTACCTGAGCCGGATACACCCGTTACAGCCGTGAATACACCCACCGGAATTTTTACATTCAGGTTTTTCAGGTTGTTTTCCTTCGCTCCGCGCACTTCCAGCCAGCGGTCCCCGACACTACGGCGCTCGGTACGTACCGGAATAAACTTACGCCCACTCAGATATTGACCTGTTAACGAGTTCTCGTCATTCATGATTTCTTCCGGTGTTCCCTGGGACATCACAGTGCCGCCGTGGATACCTGCACCCGGACCAATATCGATGATATAGTCGGCAGCAAGCATCGTATCTTCATCATGTTCAACCACGATCAGTGTGTTACCGATATCCCGCATATGAGCGAGTGTAGAAATTAGACGATCAT
Organism: Paenibacillus vandeheii; assembly: GCF_030433635.1. Taxonomy (NCBI): domain Bacteria; kingdom Bacillati; phylum Bacillota; class Bacilli; order Caryophanales; family Paenibacillaceae; genus Paenibacillus; species Paenibacillus vandeheii. The sequence continues at coordinate 318,651 of NZ_JAROCD010000010.1, read as the reverse complement.
TATCCCGTTGATGCAGACCTATACTTGGCTCGTCCAGAATGTACAGTACACCCATCAGACTGGAACCAATTTGTGTCGCTAGCCTGATCCGTTGGGCTTCACCACCGGACAACGTTCCGGCAGCACGGCTAAGGGTCAGATAATCCAGACCTACGTTTACCAGGAAGCCAAGACGGCTGTTGATTTCTTTTAAAATCAGTTTGGCAATGGTTTGCTCTTTTTCACTCAATTGCAGTGAGTCGAAGAAACGACCTGCTTCTCCAATGGACAAGCTTGTCACATACGCCATATTGTGATCGTTAATCGTAACAGCAAGACTCTCACGCTTCAGTCTGTGCCCTTTGCAAGAACCACACGGCTTCGCACTCATATAACCTTCAATGAATTCTCGGATACCTTCGGATGCTGTCTCACGGTAACGACGCTCCAAGTTATTCACAATACCTTCAAAGGTAACCATTGCTTCTTTCCGTTGCCCAAAGTCATTCTCGTACCGGAAACGAACTTTCTCCGTACCTGTACCCTGCAGCAGCTTGTTCATCTGATCTGCAGGAAGATCTTCTACAGGCACATTCTGCGGGATGTTGAAGTGTTCACATACCGACTTCAGGAATTGCGGATAATAGGTGGATGTACCGCCTGTCCATGCATCAAATGCACCCTCTTCAATCGTTTTACTGCGATCCGGTACTAATAGGTCCGGGTCAACGATCATTTTAACGCCCAATCCATCACAATCGGGACAAGCCCCAAATGGACTGTTGAAAGAAAACATCCGTGGCGCCAGCTCTTCAATGCTAAATCCGCACACTGGGCAGGCAAAATTGGAACTGAAACGCAGTTCTTCCTCACCCATAATATCTACCAGCAGCTGTCCACCGGACAGATTTAGTGCAGTCTCAATCGAATCGGCCAAACGTGATTGCACATCTTCCTTAATCACGATCCGGTCAACGACGACTTCAATCGTGTGTTTCTTGTTCTTTTCCAATTGGATATCTTCAGACAGGTCACGTAATTCCCCGTTCACCCGAACACGGACAAAGCCTTGTTTGGAAATATCGGAAAACACACTTTTGTGTTCACCCTTACGGCCTGAAACGATCGGTGCCAAAATCTGCAGCCGGGTCCGTTCAGGATATTGCATCACGCGGTCTACCATCTGCTCTACGGTCTGGGAGGTGATCTCCACGCCATGATCCGGACAATGGGGATGTCCCACACGTGCAAATAACAGACGCAGGTAATCATAGATTTCCGTAACGGTTCCGACGGTAGAACGCGGGTTACGACTTGTCGTTTTCTGATCTATGGAAATAGCCGGCGACAATCCTTCAATGGAATCGACATCCGGTTTCTCCATTTGCCCCAGAAACTGTCGTGCATATGCCGATAATGATTCCACGTAACGTCGTTGTCCTTCGGCATAGATTGTATCAAAAGCCAGCGAGGACTTGCCTGAGCCACTCAGACCAGTCAATACGACAAAACGGTCACGCGGGATGGTGATATCAATGTTTTTGAGGTTATGCGCTCGCGCGCCTTTGATGACAATGTTCTCGCTCGCCAATGGTATTCATCCTCTCAATGTTGTAATGCTTTTCGATCCCTCCCAAACCCTCCCTTCCAAGGGAGGGCCCCAGAGGGCGCAGCCCTCTGGACACCCGAAACAGGCGGTGCGTGGTGAATGGTCGGGTCTTGCTATGTGAATGGTTGTTGTGTGCCCGCAGCTTCGTCCAGGATTCCGGCTCTTGCCGGTATCCTGGACGGCTGCTCTACCACGAGAGGACGCTCACGGCTCCGCCTCGCTCGCGAAAGGTCGCCATTGCCTTCGGCTCGGCTCCCCTTTAACCCGGGACGCTCACGGCTCCGCCTCGTTCGCGGAAGGTCGCCATTGCCTTTGGCTCGGCTCCCCTTCAACACCGGGACGCTCACGGCTCCGCCTCGTTCGCGAAAGGTCGCCATTGCCTTCGGCTCGGCTCCCCTTCAACACCGGAACGCTCACGGCTTCGCTTCGCTCGCGAGAGGTCGCCATTGCCTTCGGCTCGGCTCCCAAGGACACAACTTCCAAATGCTTTCCCTATAAACCTTTTAACCAATTTCAACTTCTCTATCAGTATAGACCTGATTTTATGATTTCAACATGTCTAATTATCGATAGATTACTGATTTCCTTACTCAACAAGAGAACGGCCACGCGGCCGTTCTCTTGTTGAAGATCTATCCTTGCAGCAAATATTCACTATCTGTGCCTCTACTTATCTCTAAACAACCTGCCCTTACGAGCTATTCCGCGCGCAGTTCCAACAATGCATCGCGAAGCTCAGCCGCACGCTCAAACTGCAAGTTTTTGGCTGCATCCTTCATCTCTACCTCGAGGCGTTGAATAAGCGCCTGACGGTCCTTCTTCGACATCTTCTCGGCAGCGCCTGTAAGATAGTCTTTTTTGGATTCCGCAACTTTGGTTGCTTCAATCACATCACGCACTTTTTTCCGAATCGTCTGTGGTGTAATGCCATGCTTTTCGTTATATTCAATCTGGATTGCGCGGCGGCGTTCCGTTTCCTTAATCGCCTTATCCATCGAATCCGTCACTTTGTCACCGTACAGAATAACTCGACCTTCGCTGTTCCGTGCCGCCCGGCCAATTGTTTGGATCAGTGAACGTTCAGAACGCAGGAAGCCTTCCTTGTCGGCATCCAAAATGGCTACCAGAGAAACTTCTGGAAGATCCAGACCTTCCCTCAGCAAGTTGATCCCGATCAGTACATGGAAAACCCCCAGCCTGAGATCACGCAGTATCGCCATACGCTCTAACGTCTTAATCTCGGAGTGCAAATAACGCACCTTGATTCCGATCTCCTTCAGATAATCCGTTAGATCCTCGGACATCTTCTTCGTTAATGTGGTGATCAGGACCCGCTCGTCTTTCGCAATCCGGTCGTTAATCTCGCTGATCAGGTCATCGATCTGACCCTTCGTTGGACGCAGTTCAATAATTGGATCAAGCAGACCGGTTGGACGAATGATCTGTTGTACCATCGTATCCGTATGCTCAATCTCGTAGGGACCCGGTGTTGCAGATACATAGATGATCTGATTCATCTTTCCCTCGAACTCTTCGAATTTGAGCGGACGGTTATCCAGCGCAGATGGCAGACGGAAACCGTGATCCACCAGTACGGTCTTCCGTGCTTGGTCACCGTTATACATCGCACGGATCTGTGGCAGAGTCACGTGGGACTCATCGACCACAATCAACATGTCATCCGGGAAATAGTCCATCAATGTGTACGGTGTATCGCCACGTTCGCGGAACGTCAGTGGTCCGGAATAGTTCTCAATTCCTGAACAGAACCCGACTTCCTTCATCATCTCGATATCGTACCGTGTACGCTGCTCCAGTCGCTGAGCCTCCAGCAATTTACCTTGTTCTCTCAACACTTCGAGGCGCTCTTCCAGTTCACGCTCAATGTTTACCAGCGCGACGCGCATCGTTTCTTCTTGGGTTACGAAGTGAGATGCCGGGAAAATAGCGATATGTTCACGTTCGCCAACCAGTTCTCCGGTTAACACGTCAATCTCCGTAATTTTCTCAATCTCATCCCCGAACAATTCCACCCGAATGGCATGTTCACCCTTTGATGCCGGGAAAATCTCGATAACGTCGCCACGAACGCGGAACGTGCCACGCACAAAGTTAATGTCATTTCGCTGATATTGAATCTCTACCAGACGAGACAAAATCTGATTGCGCGGTTTCTCCATGCCTACCCGCAAGGACAGAAGCATGCTGGAATACGAATGCGGCGAACCCAAACCATAGATGCAGGATACACTCGCTACAATAATGACATCCCTGCGTTCAAACAATGAACTCGTAGCCGCATGGCGCAACTTATCGATCTCTTCATTAATACTTGAATCCTTCTCGATATACGTATCCGAGGAAGGAATATAGGCCTCTGGCTGAAAGTAATCGTAGTAACTGACAAAATACTCAACCATGTTATTTGGAAAAAAGTCTTTGAACTCACTTGCAAGCTGTGCTGCCAGCGTTTTATTGTGGGCAATAACCAGCGTGGGACGTTGCAGCTTGGCAATCGTCTGTGCAATCGTGAATGTCTTACCCGTACCGGTTGCACCCAGCAGCGTCTGGTATCTCTTCCCCTCCTGAACACCCTTCACCAACTCTTCAATGGCTACAGGCTGATCACCTTGGGGAGAAAACTCTGACTCGATTTCGAACGTTTTGTCGCTCATTATAATATCGCTCATTGCCGTATCTCACCCTATCGTCTAAAATAATAGTCACTATATATTGTCGAAGTTCCCCGAATTTACATATGGGAAAACTTATAGTAATAGGAATATTTGTTCCCGTTTAATTATACCAAGTCTATGCAAGTGATGCAATCGCGAAGTAAAGATAGGAGTGGGTTAATTTATGGATATTGCGACACTTATCGGCATTATTGCCGGGATTGCCGCAGTCATTAGTGGTTTTTTATGGGAAGGCGGCCAATTATCCGGTCTGATGCAAAAGACGGCTGCTCTAATTGTATTTGGTGGAACGATTGCTGCAGTCGTTGCCAGTTTCCCTTCACATCGGCTGCGTACGATTCCTGCTGCCCTCCGCATGGCCTTTGGGCGTAATAACAATGACTCAAGCCAGTGGGTTGAAGAACTTGTAGATATGTCTTCAATTGCTCGCCGCTCAGGCGTACTTGCACTGGAACGAAAAGTGATGGACCATCCGCATCCATTTTTGCAAGATGGTATTCAGATGGTTGTCGATGGCACAGATCAGGATGTTGTTCGCCAGATCATGGAGATGGAGATTGATTCCGTCGAACAAAAATATGATGGATATGCCAAAATCTTTGAATCAGCAGGCGGCTATGCTCCAACGATGGGGATCATTGGTACCGTAATGGGACTTATTCAGGTACTTGGCAGTCTGACCGATCCTACAGGACTCGGACCAGCGATTGCTGTTGCCTTTACCGCAACACTGTACGGGGTCGCCAGTGCCAATCTTATCTTTTTACCCATTGCGTCCAAAATTAAATCCCGTGGCGCAGACGAAATTCAGACGATGGAAATGCTGCTCGAAGGAGTACTTTCTATCCAGAACGGGGAGAACCCCCAACTCGTGCGTAAACGGCTGGAGTCCTTCACACTCACTCACCGCCAGATTACACGTCCTTTAGTGAAGGAGGGATTGGATGAGTCGGCGCAGTAAACGGCGCGGAAAACGTGAACCTGGAGATCATCGAGATCGCTGGATGATTACCTATGCCGATCTCATTACCCTGCTGCTGATCTTTTTTGTGATCATGTATGCGATGAGCCATCTGGATTCTGGTAAATACGATGTGGTTACTCAATCGTTGCAAAATACATTTAACCAATCCAATTCCCTGCTTGACCAAGGTGAAGGGATTGCCGGTACAGCGGGACAAGCTATTACCAAAAATCCACCTTCCCAGATTCAGGGAGAAGAACCCGGAGAAGGCGAAGGATCTTCTTCCGGCTCCGAGACAGGTACGTCAGAAGATGATAATCAGCCACTTACGGAGCGGGAAGAGCAATTCAGATCACAGGAACTGGAACTGCAAAATCTCTTCAATGTAATTACTCAGTATATCGAGGACAACAAACTGGAAAATCAGATTTTTGTTGCGGACAAGCCTCAAGGCATCTCCATTACACTCAGTGACCGCTTCCTGTTTGATCAGGGACAAGCAGCCCTCAAAAGCGATGCTGCCCCCACGCTGAGCAAATTAGCAAGCCTGTTCCGTGATCTGAGCACCGTTGTCAGCATTGAAGGCCATACGGATAACGTTCCTGTCGGGGCGAATGCTACCTATAAAGACAATTGGGAGCTTTCCGGTGAACGCGCACTGTCTGTATTGCGATTTTTTATCGACAAAGAAAAGCTTGACCCTGACGGTTTTCAATATGCCGGATACGCTGACACCCGCCCAACTGGGGATAATACCACCGCAGCAGGACGGCAAAAAAATAGACGTGTGGAAATTACCGTCTTGCGTCAACTCCAGCCATAATCGCCAACATTTCGTATGAAACATCCTAGCACTATTATAAAAAGCACGTTTTACTGAATTCGATTCAGCAGAACGTGCTTTTATTTTTACTTCTATCTCCTATTACTAAACAGCAGATCATTTGTTTTCTTCGTTTTATGGTAATGGCACCTGATGGATCACCTTCAACGTACAACCGATTTCATACATTATGCATCCACGCCTGGCTGACTTGGACGAAGAATCGCAGAACCCACCGTCAGCAAGATGGCTGCCATCCCAAACAGAATCAGCAGCGGCAGGGCAATATCCGATAACGTACCGCCAGCGGAGATCGTTTCAACCGCCTGGATCGCCCATTTCTGAGGAACAAAATTAGCGAGTTTCTGCATATAATCCGGCATGATTGACAGTGGCCAGAAACAGCCGCCAATCATACACGTCGGTGTGATGATTAGTGAATTCAGCATGTTTGCATTTTTGGATTCACGAATCAATCCGGCAACCGTACTCGCAATCCCCATCGAAACCAGCATAAACGCGGCCAGGATGAGAAGATGGATACCAAATGGAATTCCCGCATCGTAATGAAGCACCCATCGGCTAATCCCCAGCACTAAGACAATTTGGATCAAACCGATCGCAAAACTTCCCAGAAAATTACCCAGCGCGATTTCATAGGCGTGGACCGGAGCTGTGTAGACTCGTGCCATCGTACGCTGCCTGCGGTCCTCCATTATGACGGCTACTGCACTTGTAAGCAAACCCATCATAAACATGATTGTAAATCCCGTCACATTGTTCAGACCCGGTTTCGGATAAATTTGAAGATCGGTTGCTTCACCCGAAATTTGATGTTTGCTCGTTTCCTGTAGTAACTGTTCAAATTTCTCCTGGTTTAATACAGGATCAGGGGCCGCACCAGCAGGACTACCTGTTGTAGTCAACACTGCTGTTGCAGACTGTTTCAGCCCTGCTGCCAAACCTTCAACCGCGGCTCGTAATGTATAGGAACTTTCACTTACACGGAGTTCTACCAGTTGTACTTTCGTTTGCTTGCCCTGTAGCAGATCATCGGTATAATGCGCCGGAATGATGATGCCGGAACTCCCCTTTTGCTCGGCGATGGCTTCCTTAAGCTCCGCTACATCTTCCATTGGCTTGAGCAGATACTCCTCCTTGCGGGCAAGTTCATCCACAATCATCGCACCTGCCGCACCATGATCCTCGTTTATATAGGGAATGATTACACGCGTTTCATGCTGCCCCCCAAATATCGAAACTGCCCCTGTGACGACTAAACAAGGAAGAAGGAGAAATGTGATGAAGCCCCACTTACGTCCAAGTGTGCGTCTAATCATTAACCAGGCAATATTCAGACTATTCATAGCGGTATCCCGCCTTTCTGTAGATCAATGCCGCAAGTACCAATAATACTGCACCTACCGTACCAAGCATCATGATATTGTACATAATCTGACTTAGTGAAGCATCAAGCATCATTTGCAAAAAACTCTGAAGAGCCCAATGATTTACCGTAAATTCGCTGATCTGCTGTACAAAATCGGACGCTATGGGTGTGAAGCCACCACTGATAAACGTCATCGTAATGATTATGCCTTGTAGAGCAGCACTTGCCGATGCAGCATTTTTGCAGACCAGGGCGACAATCACGCCGAGAGTCATGGAAGCCAGCGTGATCAGCACACAGATCAAAACAAGCAGCCATGGATGTGTACCCCAATTCACGCCGTATAACCAGTGTGTCATCAGTACAATAATAACGGCCTGCATAAAGGCAAGCAGGCTGTTGCCTGCAATTTTCCCTGCAAAGATAACGCCATTGCCTATTGGGGCAGCCTGCAGACGGGTTAACGTTTTTTTATCACGCTCGCCGAAGAGGCTGTTGCTTGTCGTGAGTCCAGAATATAGCATGAACATAGCCAGCATAGAAGCTGCATAATATTGGGAGGCACTGTATGATGTCCCGGCCTTTCCGGGGCTGCTTATAGCAATATAGGAGGAATTGGCAGCATCTGATTCAGAAGAGGAAGCCATGGCAGCGACCACTTCGGGACCAAATACGGTTACCATAGCGACCTGCCTGTTCAGTTCATCCGTAAACCGGGTAAACAATGTTTCACCCACGACATTGAGCGTGCCATCTCTCCCAAGTATCCATTGCAACCTCGCCTCTTCCCCATTCATGATCTGCTCCTCCAGATTGGATGGGACTATTACGGCAAAATCCAGGTCACCACGTCGCAGTGCACTTACAGCCTCTTCTTCCGTAGAAATGTTCTGCACCTTCATCATGTCGGCTACCGCCGGGGATGTCACAAATGTATTCAAAGCTTCGCTGATCGCACCGGAACCGGAATTTTCTTCAGCCTGAATGATTCCTACTCTCACTGGGTCAGGAATTGCTTCTTTTGTCGTGCCCATTGTACTGGAAAGTGCAGTACCCAATATAAAGATTAGCAGCAGCGGCAGAATAAACAGATTCAGCAGAACCGAGCGGATTTTCAGAATCCGTCTCAGCTCAAAGATGCAAATATGCCATATATTCATCTGAGATCCTCCTAGTCCCGAAGCGTACGTCCGGTCAGATTGAGGAACAACGTTTCCAGATCAGGCTCTTCGACCTTGAGCGATTGGATGGAGATTTCATGTTTGCTGCAAATGAAAAGCATATCCTGGAGATCCTGCTGGGCGGATGGCAGCGTAATGGTCAATATATTGTCTGATACTTCTACCGCCCGCACACGGGGGTGAAGCTTTAACTCCTCCACAACAGCGGGACCGACGCCCAAAGTGGTCAGAACGATTTTTTCCTCGGATGCAACCCGTTCTCTCAGCTCTGCTTCGGTGCCGCAGGCAATGATATGTCCCTGATCCATAATCGCTACCCGGTGGCTGATTGCAGCTACTTCCTCCATGTAATGACTTGTATAAATGATGGTTGATCCCATCTGATTAAGCGTGCGGACAGACTCCAAAATATGATTGCGCGATTGCGGGTCAATACCCACTGTCGGTTCATCCATGATGATTAAATCCGGGCGATGCATAATGGCACACGCAATGTTCAGCCTGCGTTTCATCCCGCCAGAGAACGTGGATGGGGCATCCTTCGCTTTGTCCTGCAAACCTACAAATTCGAGGGATTCCTGCACTCTTTCTTTAAGCATCTTTCCACGAAGTCCGTACAACCGGGCAAAAAATGTTACATTCTCCGCAGCGGTCATCGTTTCGTATAAAGCCAGATCCTGTGGTACCAGCCCGATTTTGCGTTTCACTTCAAGCGGCCGTTCCTTGAACGATATGCCATCCAACCGAATTTCACCTTGATCAATCTTTAAAAGACCGGCAATCATGCTAATAGTGGTACTTTTCCCTGCTCCATTGGGTCCAAGCAATCCAAAAATTTCGCCTTTACCGACACTCAGATTTAAATGATCCACCGAGAGCTTGCTGCCGTATCGTTTTACTACATGATCCACCTCAAGCATAGCCATAGATTATACACTCCTCTTCCGTCCAGCTTCTTGCCAAGAATTATATATCTGTATTGTAACGAATTGTGATCTTCTGCGAAGGTACGAAAGGTCATGAAACAAAGGTGACTTAAGTCATCTTCGGATGGGGAAACTGCCTATGATATAATCGACATAGATTACCGGAAGGTATACCTTCACTTCTAAAATAAAGGATGTCTCTGACATATGCCGATGCGGTTGTTGCAGTACGGTTTACTTCTAGTTCCCTCGGTCCTGTATATTCTGGTGCTGCCCCTGGAACAAGAAGATATCTATACGCTGTATATTATCATTGCACTTGGACTCGCGGTGTGGAAGGACTTCACCCGTTCAGGTATGCAGCGTTTGCTGCTTGTGGCCGAAATCCTTTTCAGCTGCTGGCTGATTGCTCTATATGGCCCATTTATGTTTTTCCTCTCCTTATCTGCGCTTTATGTGTACATGTACAGACTGGATGGGGCCCAGCGCTGGTTAATGCTCGTAATTCAGCTTATCGCCAGCAATATCGCGTTACATTGGTATTACGCTCCACCACAGGGGCTTCATGCATGGCTTATACTTCACACAAACACTGCCTTTCCTTTTACCTTCACCCAAGAGACAATGGCTCGGGTTGCAGGTAACTTGCTCCTGCTCATCACCGCAACACTCTCTTGGCAAGGGTCTAGAACTGTGAGCAGCCGGGAACAGCTTGAACAGGTGTATGATGAGCTGCGCAGTAAACATTACGAGCTTCAGGACGCACGAGAGCAATTGCTGCAATTCACGAAGCAACTTGAAGGAGCTGCACAGGTTGAGGAGCGTACCCGAATATCCCGGCAGCTTCATGATGACATTGGTCACCGCCTGATTCGCACCAAAATGATGTCTGACGCAGCCCTTCTGACCCTCCCTATACATCCGGAACAGGGCACGGAAATGGTGAGACAGATTCGGGATCAATTGGCCGCCAGTATGGATGACATGCGAACCACGCTCCACAAATTGCGGCCAAACTCTTATATATCCGATGCCTACGCCCTAGATCGTCTGCTGGAAGACGTTGGCCGGGAAACGGGTGTGAAGACGCGTTACGAAGTGCGTGGGCATTCACATGTACTCTATCCCAGCATACAGATCGTCTTGTACAAAAATGCCAAAGAGACCCTGACCAATGCCCTCCGTCATGGAAATGCCACTACGATTACGGTGGAATTGGAATTTGGAGAAGGAGAGATCTGTATGTCTATCAGCAATGATGGGAAGGGAAATCCCCTTTCCGCGAAGGTACAAACAAAAGGAAGCCATGGATCTCTTGCTAACCCGAGTGTAAAAGCAGCGTTTACAGGGCTCGGCATGGGGCTTGAAGGAATGCGTCTACGCACGCAGTTGGTTGGAGGGAAACTGGAAATCAAGTCGGACTATCCCTATACGGTGATTACACGTCTGCCCATAACGAACAAAGCTGAACTGATCTGAAAAAGGAAGTGATTTGCTCATGTCTGACCTGAATGAATTAAATAACTCGGGCCATTCTGTCCAACCTCAGTCCATTCGGCTGATCCTTGCAGATGATGATTCCTTTATCCGTGAAAGTCTTAAAGTCCTGCTCGGACTCGATCCCGGTATTATCGTTACAGGTACAGCTTCAAACGGACGAGAAGCTCTCGAACTGCTGGAGTCAGGAACACCTGCCGACGTTGTACTTATGGATATTCGCATGCCCGATGGTGACGGAGTCGAAGGTACCCGAATCGTTAAGACACGCTTCCCTGACGTGCGTGTACTGATGCTTACCACGTTTGACGATGATGAGTATATTATTCAGGCTTTGCAAAACGGGGCCAGCGGTTATTTGCTCAAAAATGTGCCACCTGACCGAATCATTCAAGGCATCAAGACTGTACATAACGGGGATATGTTGATTCATCCTGATATTGCTCGTAAGCTCGCGACTCTGCTCCGCCCTGCTGCGTCGGCTCAGACCCATGAACCCATTGACTCTTACGGCCTAACTCGTATGGAACTAGCTGTTGCAGAGGCTATCTCGGAAGGACTGTCTAATAAAGAAATCGCTGCAAAGCTATTTCTGAGCGAAGGTACGGTCAAAAACTATGTTACTGATATTCTCGGCAAGCTTAGTTTGCGTGATCGGACTCAAATCGCCATTTTCATGTTGAAAAATAAGTAGCAAAAAGGGTATCTCCCCTGCCTGATTAGGCGGAGGAAATACCCTTTAATTATTACATCTCTATCGACCTTTGCTCTCCCACAGGAGCTGGCGGCAGTGCCAGTGGAGCTTCAACCTCATGCTTGTCTTTCCGACGTCTTGCAAACAACTTGAGAGTTACAATATGAAACAGGGTTAGCGGACGCAACCGGAGCGCCCAGGCTTCATGATTGTCCGGAGCCATGAGGACGCCAAGTTGATGATGCTCGCCTTCATAGATCGCTCGTTGCATGAACTTGCTCTCTCCCTGATGATTGCGTACCTCCAGCTTGCAAAAAGCCGGATTCATGCGCAAGGCGCGATGTAATTGCTCAGGCGAATGTACCAGCACGCCATTCACCTTGTACAGGGTCTCCCCTGCTTCAATCCCCAGGTCTTCTGCAGGACTATCGGGAATGACACCCAGCACCTTCAAGCCGTGCTCAGGGTGAACAAACAGTGGGCTGCGGTTTTGTTCTTCGAAACCACTATACCACACCAGGAACTCATGTCCAATGAAAGCAGCCAAGGCTGCAACAATCATGAGTGGAGACCACCACGCAGCCAGAAGGCTGAGCACAAGCAGCCCTGTCCCATATAACAGCAATCGCTTTGCGGAAATCTGAACTTTTTTTCCCGGGAGCATACTTTGAGTAACTTCTCCGAATCCAAGCATAATCGGCAGTGCAACCAGCATGTAGCCATTTCCTCCGCTGATTAAGGCGGTCCATGGTAATGCTGCCCCGCCCGTAACCGGAACAAGAATCAGTAACGGAATCGGCCAGAAATGCTGCAACTGGTATCCTCCAACGAGCTTGCCGCGTTTACCTTCAAAGAGCAAAGGCGATGCCATGGATACCCCTTGCATACGTACCATCAGTGCTTCACCGATATGTAATACAGCTGCGAGCACAAGAAGTGCAGGCATATCCAGCTCACGTAAGGCTTCAGTGATAGTTCCTATCCATCCTACGGGCTGCCAGCCCGAAGCCATATTTAAACCAAACTGCAACACACCAAGCAAACCTGCAGCATAAGCAAAACATAAGTATCGGATACGGAATAAGGCCAGAAATAACGTTGCTGCCCATATACAGATGAGGCTGCCCAGTGTAAGATGTGCCCCGAGAAACAGCGACACGATGGAGACCATTACACCGATCAGAATACCTCCAAGCACTGCACGAATAGTCTGTGTTATCGAGCTTTGCAGACGAACGTGAAACAATTTACGTTCCTGCAATAGTTGACGATGATAAACTAGCGCAATCAAGATTACCGCAATATAATAAAACGGCTGAATAAACAACTGCAACAATGCTTCCCCTAATGTAGTTAACCATGGCCAAGCCCATTCCATTGTGGATGGTCACTCCTCTCCTTCAGCCGGTTCAGAAAAAAAGAAGGCTGAAAATCAGCCTTCTTTATGGTTTCGACACAGCGGATGAAATATCCTTTGAGACATTTTCAATCGCGCGCTTCAGCTGTGCATCATATTGAGGATTGGCAATGCGTTCAATCAGAGCCGCTTCCAGTGATTCCGCGGTTTTCTCGTCAATCTGGCCTGTTGCCTGAATGCCTTTTTGTTTCTGGAATGCTTTGACCGCTTCTTCCGTCTTCTGGTCATAGTATCCGTCCACACGATCCGGCTTGAAGTCAAGTCCTCTCAGCATCGTCTGCGCACTTTTCACATCCGTGCTATTGCTGTCGTATTTCAAAGGTAATTTTTCTTTATTGATTGGTGCCACCGAGAAGTAATCCGGCTGGTTCACCGCAATATCCGGTTTGATGCCTTTTTCATGAATCCAGTCACCATTCGGAGTCAGCCATTTCGCGATGGTGATTTTCAGCAAGCTGCCATCACCCATCTGCTTATCATAACTCGTCTGTACGGTTCCTTTACCAAAGGAGTTTTCTCCAACCAACGTTGCGCCTGCCGACTGTTGCAATGCACCAGCCAAAATTTCTGACGCACTCGCGCTGCCCTTGTTCATCAAAACCGTAATTGGATAGGATTTACCTGATCCGTTTGATTTGCTTTGTTCCTTTTTACCGTTCTTGTCTTCGACTTGAACAATAACCTTGCCTTTTGGAACAAATTGTTCTGCAATATCAATAACGACCTGCAAAACACCACCCGGGTCATTCCGTACATCAATGATCAGGCCCTTCATGTTCTGCTTCTCCAGCTTCGCCAGTTCTTCCTTAAAGCGATCGCCAGTATTCAGCGAGAATTGAGTGATGCTAATCACACCAACACCGTTATCCTCCATGTGGGCGTAGACCGTTTCCAAATCAATATCAGCACGCACGATGACAAATTCAATTAGCTCGGAAGATCCGGCACGTTTAACCTGCACCTTCGCTTCACTGCCTTTTGGACCTCTGATTTTGTTAACGGCTTTGTTCAGTTCCAAACCTTGCAGGGATTCACCATTCACGGACATGATCATGTCTTTCGCACGAATACCCGCTTTTTCGGCAGGTGATCCTTTGATCGGCGATACCACGACGACATTCCCGTCTTGAGAGGATACCTCTGCACCGATTCCGGTAAACGAACCTTCAATCGACTCCTCGAACTGGGCTGCTGTTTCCTGTCCCATATAGTTGGAGTACGGATCACCAAGGGATTCCATCATGCCGTTGATCGCACCATCAATGAGTTTGGTTCGATCCACGTCTTTATAATAGTTGCTTGAGATCAAATCCATCGCGGTTTCAATCTTCTTTAAATCGTTCTTCTGCTGTGCCGTGCCAGTTACACTGGCAAGCAATCCTTCACCAGGTGCCGTCTTTGCTAGGCCTGGGGAACTCATTAGCACCAGCGTAAGCAGGCTGCCTCCAAGAAGGGCTACAATGACAAGCAGCAGGGCCGATCTTTTCTTCATCATCCGTTTGTCACCGCCTTTAGTATTGAAGCGTGTCAAATTCAATTGTTCCGTAAAACATTCCCTGAACATGCCAGCTTAGTATATGCCTAGCTTGTACGGAATATGTTTATTCCATTCCCTTGCAGTCCATCTATTATAGATAATTCATTGGGTTGACTGCCGTACCATTATCCCGAACTTCAAAGTGCAAGTGAGGTCCTGTAGAGTTGCCAGTATTGCCTGATTCGGCAATAAGATCGCCTTTGCTGACCGTATCTCCCTTGCTCACCTTAAATCCGCCTTCACGCAGGTGACCATACAATGTCCAAAGACCGCCACCATGGTCTACAATAACGGTATAGCCGTATCCAGTGTACCACTCAGCCATGATTACGATACCGCCTGATGCAGCATGAACTGAGGTACCCACAGGAACAGCGAAATCAACACCATTATGCATTTTTCCCACTTCCCCCGTAATAGGGTGTGTACGGCGACCGAATGGAGAAGAAATACGTCCACCGGATACAGGTCTGGAGAAAATGCCATTACCCGCTGAATACGTGGTCTCACTGGTCTCACTGCTGCCTGTGCTGACCTTGGTCGGCGCCTTCGCAGCTGCCGCCGCACGTGCAGCTGCTGCAGCTTTTGCTTTGGCGGCCGCGGCCGCTTGCTGTTCACGCAATTTATTTTTCTCTTGGAGAAGGGCTGAACGCTTGCTTGCAATCTGCATCAATACGTCTTCCTGTTCTTGCGTCAGCTCTTCCGATTCTTCAATTTTAGCATCATAGGAAGCGAGAAGCACTTGCTTCTCCTGTTCCTTCTCGTTCAATTGGGACTTGCGCTGTTTCTTCTGCGCATACAGACTCTTAGCTTCTGCATATTGCACGTCCAGTTCTGCCTTTTTGTCCACAACGAGCTGCTTGTCCTTTTTGTGTTCATCCAGCAGATGCTGATCCTGATCCACAATCGTTTTCAATGAATCGGCACGAGTCAGGAAATCAGTGAAGCTTGTTGAAGTTAACAACACATCGAGATATGAAACGGCACCGTCTGTATACATCAGCCGTACACGAGATTCAAGCAATTTCTCTCTTGCAACGATACGTTCTTCTGCGGCTTGCAGATCTTTTTTCGTTGTCCGGAGATCCTCTTCCGTATTTTCAATCTGCAAGGATACGTTTGCCAGCTCATCACTAACCACATTGATCTGCTCCATGACCACTTTCAAGTAAGCATTGGTCTTGTTCTTGTAATGTTGGGCTTCCTTTTTGTTGCTGGCAGCCTTTTGCTGCTCCTTTTTGGCCGAAGCCGCCTTGCTCTCCAGTTGCTGAATCTGCTGATCAATGTCGCTAATGCTACTCTTGGCATATCCGTCAGAAGGTTGAAGCGTCAAACTGGCCAATAACGTTAAAGCCAGCAGCGAAGCTGTTTTTTTCAAAATGTGATCCCCCATCCTATGATTTCACAAGAAAGCAACCTGCACAGGTGGTGAACAGCATGTTCTTTGCTTTCTTTACACTTAAAGACTCCGTCTTTACTACATATCGTCAAACAGCGTTCTGTTGTGAACCTGCTTTGCCATTCTTTTTCGATTAAACGTTAAGAGACTTGCGGATGGACAATGTACTTCCCAAAATACCAACCAGCACACCAAGTCCAATCAAGAGTGTTCCAAACAGCAGCCAAATATCGCCGAGTGGAATCAGATTAAGCATCTGCATGAATACATCCTGACCAATTGTTGCCATCAGTCGGCTGTAGCCGAAGAATAGTACCGCTACCGTAATCGCCGAACCGATCAATCCAATCAATGCCCCTTCAACAAAGAAAGGCCAGCGAATGAACGTGTTGGTGGCTCCAACCAGTTTCATAATACCAATCTCCCGGCGCCGGGCCAGAATCGTTACGCGAATCGTATTCGAGATCAGGAACATGGACATCAAACCCAGTCCCCCGACAAAAATAAATCCGATATTCCGAACAAGTTTCGTAAATTTGAACAACACTTCCACCGTTTCTTTGCCGTAGTTCACTTTCATGATCGGCTTCTCCGGGTGTTTATCGTTCAATGCTTCGATTTTTTGCGCCACAAAAGTGACGGTTTCCGGTTCAATGACCTCTACTTCAATCGTCTCCGGCAGTGGATTGTTATCCACATCGAAACCGCTCAGCACGTTGTCTGCACTTGCTCCCAGACGTTCACGGAACTCCTTGAGTCCTTCTTCTTTGGAGACAAAACGAATTTCACTGACTTCAGGCATGGCACTGATTTCCTGCTCGAGCGTGTTACGCAGGTTCTCATCCACGTTCAGTTCGAGATACGTACTGATCTCGACCTGGCTGTCCACCTGGTTGGCCATGGAATTCACGTTGAGCACCAGCAGCATGAACACACCCAGAATAAGCAGTGACACGATAATGGACATGATGGAGGCTACGGACATCCAGCCGTTGCGGAATACATTTTTGAATCCCTCCCGCAAATGGCGCAAGAGAGTACTAAAATTCATATCCGTATTCCCCTCTCATCTGATCCCGTACAATCTGTCCGCGCTCAATCGCAATAACCCGTTTACGCATCGTATTCACGATATCTTTGTTGTGGGTCGCCATCACAATGGTTGTCCCGCGAAAATTAATTTCATCCAGCAGCTGCATGATGCCCCATGACGTCTCCGGATCAAGGTTCCCCGTAGGCTCGTCCGCGATAATAACAGACGGATTGTTCACGATGGCACGTGCGATGGCAATACGCTGCTGTTCCCCACCCGATAACTGCGAAGGTTCACGGTTCGCCTTGCTGCGCAGTCCTACCAGATCAAGCACTTCCATCACTCGCTTCTTGATGTGACGCTTCGGCGCTTCGATAACTTCCATGGCAAATGCCACATTCTCAAATGCGGTCATGCGTGGCAGCAACCTGAAATCCTGGAACACAACGCCGATATTCCGGCGTACATAAGGAATTTTGCGTGGCTTTAACTTCCCGATATTAAATCCGTTAATGGATATTTGTCCTTTGGTCGGAACTTCTTCACGGTACATCAATTTCATAAATGTCGATTTGCCTGCGCCGGACGGACCGACGATATAGACAAATTCATTGCGGTCGATCTTCACCGACACCCCTTGTAATGCGTGGGTACCATTGGCGTAGGTCTTCCACACGTCCTGCATTTCTATCACATCATCACTTCCCGTTGCATAGTTAGCCATTATCATTTCGACACAATCCCGGCATTTCCTTTAAAAAGACCTGAATTTCATCAGGAGAAATCCATTTCGCCCTATTTTCGATGGTGAAGCTTGGATTCATATGAGTTTTATTGTAACAAATTTGTTACCTATTGAGTACCCGAAAGTTTTCCATCATAGGATCATATATATGGAAAGTGTTACGAATTGCGGAACAACAGAAGTACAAAGGAGTGTACGGATATGAAAAAAATACATTTGACGGTCATTATTCTGTTCTCTATCCTCTTGATCGGTTCCGCGTCCTATGGATTGCTGTATATGTACGTGAACCAGCCTGCTCTACCGAAAGATGTGCGTGTTGGGGAATGGTCGTTGGAAGGTATGAATCGCAAGGAGGTGCAGCAAGCACTGGATGCGCGATTGAAACAACTGAAGGAGTGGCCAGTTACTCTTGAGGTGGACGATCCGGCAGCCAAAATGATGACGTTCACCGCCGCCCAGACGGGTGCAAATTACAGCGCTGACGACTTCCGGGCTGCCGTACAGCAGCTGGACGAAGGCAATCTGTGGGAGCGCGCTTACGCCCGATATCATTTCACCAAGGAATGGTCCCTGAAGCTGACGTATAATTCAAAATCACTGCAAGAACAACTTAATCCTGCCTGGGAAAAGGAAACCTTCGGTTCACCTGCGGACGCTATCCGCCGCATTACCGCAAGTGATCAAGTTCAATACATCCCGGAAAAGGGCGTCCGCCGAATCGCCTGGGATGAACTCGGGAACCTGATGCAGGCTAAACTGCACCGGGATTTCGCTGCACTGGATCATGATGTGAAGCCGAACCCTCTACTGATTCAGCTGCCACTTTATACGCTGCAACCTGAAGTGACCCTTAAATCGCTGCGCCAGGAGGGAATTGATCGAAAAATCATTCAGTTCTCCACTGGCCTCGGAAACAGTAGTGAAGGCCGGATACATAACGTTAGCGCAGCAGCGCAAGCGGTTAACGGCTTGATTCTACCGCCAAATGGTACATTTGATTATGAGAAGGTCATCCGTAAAGCCGAAGAAGACTACGGTTTCCGGGAAGCCCCGGTCATCGTAAACGGGCAGCTGACCCCTGGCATTGGAGGCGGCATCTGCCAGGTGTCGAGTACAGTCTATAATGCAGCTCTCTTAACCGGACTGGACATTGTAGAGCGTCGCAATCACTCCCTGCCCGTCAAATATTTGCCAAAGGGACTCGATGCCACGTTCGCCTCAGGTTCGATCAATTTTCGGTTCAAAAACAATACCGGTAAGTCCCTGCTCATTCTTGCCAAAGTAGAGGGCGGGAGGTTAACAGTTAAATTTTTCGGCACCTTCCCGGAAAACGTCAGTTATGCACTGGAATCCCGTACGATTGAGACGTTAAGTGTTCCCGTGAAATATGTATCGAGCAATGTGCTGCCTGACGGTGCCCAGCAGGTGCTCCAGAATGGTCAGCCCGGATATATTGTGGAGACACTGCGCACCAAAAGGGTGGATGGCAAAGTCGTCGAATCCAAAACCATTACACGTGATACGTACAAAGCCCAGAACCGCCTGATTGCCCGCTCTGGTCATACCAACCTCCCTGATCCCAAGGAGCCTTCTGTTGTAGAGGATGGGATCAGCGACACGAAGCAGCCTTAAACTTTCTCCCACTGGAGGGCCACTACACATACACATGGATAGGTCCAACTCAGCAAAATAATAACAAACAGAAAAAGACACATCTCCCGTTCCCATACTGGGGCTCCTAAGAGATGTGTCTTAATTAGTTCTATAGATTGTTCTACAGATTCATATTGTGTATGGATCAGACCAGACCTTTTTAATGTCCGCCTGTGTACTCTCCCTGCTCTTCGCCTATAACCATCTTCTCTTTACCCATGAAGAATGCAGCAATCAACGCGAGTGCAGCCGGGATCGCAGCCCAGGCAAAGAGCTGCACGATGGATGAAGACAGCGCGTGCGTAATGGCGTCCAACACCTGAGGCGGAATCGCCTTTCTCAGCTCTGGTGACAGCAACGCATGTGGATCGCTCAGATCCACTCCCTGAGGCACGCCGCCTGCAGGAGCACCCGCTTCCGCCGCTGATCCGGCGAGGGCATCATTCATTTTGCGTGTAAACACCTGGCTCTGCACGATACCAAAGATGGTAATGCCCATCGTCATCCCCAGCGAACGCAGGAAGTTAAGCGTGGAGCTCGCTGCTCCGCGTCTTTGCGGTTCAAACGCGTTCATGGCTGCATTGCTGAGTACCGAGAATGAAGCTCCGACACCAAGACCAACCATCACCATATATATACGTATCGTCCATAAAGATGAACTTTCATCCAGCGTTGTCAGCAAGCCAAGACCAACCACCAGCAAGGCCAGCGTAGGAATCATAATGCTGCGATATTTGATTTTGGTCATCAGGACCCCACCCAAGGAAGCCGTCACAACGGAGCCCAGCATCATAGGCAATAGCACAAGACCAGAATTGGTCGCCTTGCCACCAAGAACACCCTGAATGAAGATCGGAATGTACACGGATGCGGTAATAAACGCAGCACCACTGAACATGCCAATGACGTTACTGGACCAGTACACCCGGTTGCGGAACATGCTGAACGAGATGATCGGTTCCTTGGCTTTCGTTTCTGCAAACAGGAATAGCAGTGCAAGCACCACAAATCCGGCAAACAAACCGAGGATCTGCCACGAGCCCCAAGCATACGTTTTGCCACCCAGTTCAAGCCCGAAGATAAGACAGACCACCGCACCAATCAGTGTGATTGCACCCAGCCAGTCAATCTGTTGGGATTGATGCTGATGCGATTCCTTATAGAAGAATGCAATAAACACAAACGCGATCAGACCAAGCGGCAGATTGATATAGAATACCCATTCCCATGTCGCATACTGTGTAATGTAAGCACCCAGCAGTGGGCCAAATACGCTGGACAAGCCGAACACGGCTCCAAACAAACCGCCCAATTTGCCTCGTGATTCTGGTGCGACCACATCAAACATAATCGTAAAGGCAATCGGCACCAGTGCACCTGCACCAATACCTTGAATAGCTCTGTACATCGTCAGCTCGACGATTGTTGTTGCCGTTCCACATAATGCGGAGCCAAGCATAAATACCAGTATTCCGAAAACAAAAAACTTCTTCCTTCCATACATGTCGGATAACTTACCGAAGATTGGCATACCCGCCATCTCAGCTACCATATACGCAGAAGTAACCCAAACGAACTTGTCGAGCCCACCCAGCTTCCCGACAATGTCGCCCATAGCTGTTGCCACGATGGTATTGTCCATCGAAGCCATCAGTATGCTCAGCAGCAGCCCTGCCAGCACCAATCCAATATTATTTTTACGTGTAGCCATTCTACTCAATCTCTCCCATTCACAACCGATTCATATGACTGAATTAGTATATCCGAAAAGTTACGGTGGATAATCAGTCCAAGGACCGATTGCTTTGCACCAAAACTTCCGATAGCGGATGAATATGCAGAGAAGAGCGGTATTCCACCGTGCCGATCCGGCAGCCGGGGCCAATTTTTATTTTATCCCCTCGAACAACTTCTGCCTCTGTATACTCCAATTCGATATCGTCGCCTTCGATCATCCCTGCCTTAAGTACTGACTTCTGCCCCGAAAATAGACCTTCGAACAGTCTGCCCTTGCCGCTCTTCACTGAAATGATGGATCCGCCCATTTCCCTGACCTCGGATGGACCCATGATTTTGAGTGTCATTTGTTCAGCGCTGAGCATACCCGCTATCGTAAAACGGCCGTTCAGCTTCATATCCTCCACCTGACAATCGCCTGACACATGAAGCTCCCCTACCACTTTCATATGTTCAGATTTTGCATACAAGTTAGAAGCATAATGCCCCTCCTGATCTTCATTATCAGCAGCAGCCTGGTCTTTCAGGGAAAGGGTTCCCGTAATTTTGATATCTGTCGATTCAAGAGATCCGTATATGACCGATGTACCGGTACATTTGAATTGATCACAGATCAGTTTATCATTAAACGAGGCATCCCCTACTACCTTAATCTTTCCGTATACACCACCAGAAGAACTGCCGTCGCCGATGATGCTAATGTCATGTTTTTTATCCATTGAACTGGCAAAATGATTATTCATGTCGGTCACATCCCTTTCACTCCAACTCAAAATTAAATTCGCTGACTGCTGCCCACCTTGGCATCTGGATCAACCTCTAGTTCACCCGAATATTCGACCACTCTGACGTTACATCCGCGACCGATATGAACCTTGTTGCCACGAACAATGTCTGCCTCGGTATCTTCCAGCACGATTTCATCCCCCTCAATCAAGGATGTCTTGAATGAAGGTGTACCGCCCAGTCCAATACTTTTCCAAAAACCAGTCTGTTCCTTACGACGAATATCAATGCGCTCCCCACCAATCTCTTTGGCCGAAGAGGAGGTATGCAACCTGATCTCAACCGTTCCCGCATTCAGGAAGCCACTGACTTTAATATTGCCCTGTACGTTCAGGGACTCACATTGTACGTCACCTTCAATATCAATCACGCCACCAATATCGATTCGTTCCCCATTCACTCGTCCGCGTACGGTACATTTCCCGTTAACTTCAAGCTCAGGGCTATGGAGGTCTCCATTAATCGTAGTCAAGCCATCCACACGAACACGAGAACTGTTCAAAGGGCCGTTCAGCGTGCACATGCCGTTAATCGTTGCACTTTCTGCACTCAAAGCTCCATGCATCTTCAATGTTCCATTCACATTAAGGGAGGTACAGTCCAGGTTACCGTTTACCTTAGCCATGCCATCAATGGATACCCGGTGAAATTCCCCGCCTGCCGTTTGGCTCAAACCTGCTACGTTCAGATCGTTTCGCAAATTACGTTCCTCCATATATGACCCACTCCTTATCCCAATTTGAGTTTCAGCTCTTCCATAAACGTTCCCATGGGCTGTCTAAGAACAACCTTCACACCATTGTCAAAATAAAGCTCCGTCCCTGCCGTTACCAGCATGAATAAAGGGACACCCATCTTGCGAATAAGCACCAGCTCGCTTGGTTTGCCTGTGAAACGATAGTAATGCTCCGACATGACGTCGATGAGCATTGTACCCTCCTGGCGGGTAATATCCCCGCTCATTAGCAGCTTATCAAGGACATAGAGCATCATGATCTGATCCAATGCATACAGCGGCCGCTCCCGGCCTGCTTCATTCAACAGCTCGAGCGAAATGTTCGAAACAATGTTTCGCTCCAATAGCTGCTCAGCGGACATTTCCACTTCACCCAAAGTTGGTGAAAACACGTCTGCCAGTTCATCCAGAGACAATCCGTCCTTCATATTGAGAATCTTGTCAATCCGCAGTAATATCTGTTGCTTTGGAAAAAAAGTCTCTTGTCCGGTATAGGACGACTTCCGAATAAACCATTCCTCTGGAATGAGATTCTTCCGCTTCCAGCGGTATAACTGGCCGTAGGAGATGCCCGTCAGGTCCAGCAATTCTTTTTTGGAGATCAAATCATCCGTCATATATGGTCCCCCTTCACGTTGAAAACAGTGTAACATAACATTGTTACGCTGTAAAGAGAGCGAACAACATGGTGAATGGAATCTCCGATTTCTGTTCATATCTACTGCTCCCACATAAAAATCCATATGCTTTTGGAAGCGCTTATTTTCTTTGTTCCTACAGTGGATCTTGTTATTGCGTCCACAGAGATTTACGTATAACCTGTTTACTAGAGACACTTTGGAGACACTTTGGAGACACTTTGGAGCCATTTCCACTCCAGATCCATCCTCTCATTTCAATTCAGGACCTTCATCAATGAATTATGAAAGGGGTTACTTTAACACATGGCACTTATTCAATGTAATTTTTACTCGGACACGCTTGGTCTAAGCACCAGCATGCATGTTATCCTGCCACAACAAACCCACAATCAGATTGGCATGGAGAACGTAGCGGGCCAAGGACTGCATCCGACACTGTATCTGCTGCACGGTCTATCGGACGATGACTCCATCTGGCTGCGCCGTACATCCATCGAACGATATGTTGCCGACCTTGGTATTGCCGTTGTGATGCCTCAGGTTCATCGCAGCTTCTATACGGATATGGCTGAAGGTGGACGTTATTGGACGTTCATTAGCGAAGAGCTGCCTTCACTCGCGCGTTCCTTCTTCCCACTATCTCACCAACGTGAAGACAACTATGTAGCCGGGTTGTCCATGGGTGGCTACGGGGCATTCAAGCTTGCGCTTCGGAAACCGGATCAATACGCTGCCGCGGCAAGTTTGTCGGGAGCGCTCGACATGGTAGCGCATTTGGATAATATGAATTCCAGCCCACTCTGGCGGGCCGAAATGGAACGTATCTTTGGGCCGAAGATTGCAGGCTCGGAGAACGATCTGCTGCAACTACTGAAGGAGAACCAAGCAAGCAGTGGACCTCTGCCATTGCTCTATCAATGCTGTGGTACGGAAGACTTCCTGTATGAGCAGAACCAGTCCTTCCGTGAAGCCTGTTCCGAGACTGATCTCCAATTGACCTATGAGGAGGAACCCGGTGAACATGAGTGGGGCTACTGGGACAAGAAGATTCAGAATGTATTGAAATGGTTGCCTCTGCCTGAACGAGGCTAGCCGAGAAATTTAAAATGAAGCTACTGCATTTTACATGGATATGTGCAGGAATAACTATAAAAGTCCTGTAAGTTCAACTAATGAATATTTACACCAGCACTCCAATGACCAGAACAAGCTTCTGATCTCTGTAATACACAAAAAGCAGGCCCTTTGAGAAGAAATCCTCTGGCCTGCTTTTACGTTTTATACTCTTTTTTACTCTAGGAGGTGTGAAATTAACCTCGATTGGTAATCCATTGCTCTGTCATTTCAAGCACCTTCTCACTACGTGCAATCGCCTCAGCTACCTGGTTCGAAGCTGTGCCGCCATACACATTACGGGCATTTACAACCGCTTCCGGTTGCAGCACGTCATAGATACGCTCATCGAACAGCGGAGAGAATTGACGGAATTCATCCATTGTCAGATCCAGCAGATACTTGCCGTTCTGGATACAGTACAATACGGTTTTACCGATAACCTCATGCGCTTGGCGGAACGGCAAACCTTCGCCCACGAGGAAGTCCGCAATATCCGTAGCGTTCGAGAAATCCTGATTGACCGCTTGACGCATCCGTCCTTTGTTGACCGTCATCGTTGCGATCATCGGTGCGAACAATTGAAGCGCACCCTCCAGCGTCGCCACAGTGTCAAACATGCCTTCCTTGTCTTCCTGCATGTCCTTGTTGTAAGCAAGCGGCAGAGATTTCAGCACGGTCAGCAAACCGATCAGGTTGCCGTACACACGTCCTGTTTTACCACGAACGAGTTCGGGAACGTCCGGGTTTTTCTTCTGTGGCATAATGCTGCTGCCGGTGCAGAATGCGTCGTCCAATTCAACAAAACCAAACTCCGTGCTGCTCCACAGGACCAACTCTTCGCTCAGACGGGACAAATGAGTCATGATCAGCGAAGCGGCTGCCAGGAACTCCACGATAAAGTCACGGTCGCTGACCGCGTCCAGACTGTTCTCGTAGACACCGTCGAAGCCCAGTTGTTCCGCCACAAAATGACGATCAATCGGGAACGTTGTGCCTGCAAGGGCACCTGCACCCAGTGGCAAAATGTTAATGCGTTTGTAGCTGTCCATAAGACGCTCCGCATCCCGTTGGAACATCGATACATACGCCATCAGGTGATGGGCGAACAGAATCGGTTGTGCACGTTGAAGATGCGTATATCCCGGTACGATCGTATCGAGATTATCTTTGGCTTGTCCGATCAGCGCTTCCTGCAACGAGTGCAGCATGCCAACAAATCCAACCACGCGCTCACGCAAGTACAAATGCATATCCGTTGCTACCTGATCATTCCGGCTGCGTCCTGTATGTAATTTGCCACCTACAGGGCCGATGGTATCGATCAGGTTTTTCTCAATGTTCATGTGGATGTCTTCATCCGATACGGAGAATTCCACTTCGCCTGCGCGGATTTTGTGCAGAACGGTGATCAAACCTTCCTTGATCGTTTCTACATCCTCTGCCGGAAGAATGCCGCATTTGCCCAGCATCGTTACATGAGCCAGACTTCCTTGAATATCTTCCTCGGCCAACGCTTTATCAAAATTGATTGACGCTGTGTATTCCTCAACCAGGTGATTGGTTTGTTTGGTAAAACGTCCTCCCCACAGCTTGCTCACAGTGAGTGCTCCCCTTTCGCTCATGGACAAAGCCGCTCCTGCCAGATGTGCAAGAACGGCCCGCCTTGTCAGTTATAATCGTGATGCTCTATATGCAGATGAAATTAGTTTTTGTTTTGCTCCACACCGGAGTTTACTTTCAAACGCAATGCATTCAGGCGGATAAAGCCCGTTGCATCCCCTTGATCGTATGCTTGTGTTGGATCAGCTTCCATTGTGGCAATATCCGGGTTGTACAGGCTGACAGGGCTTTTCACACCTGCGCCAATGATGTTGCCTTTATACAGTTTCACACGAACGGTACCTGTTACATTTTTCTGGCTTTCCGTTACCAGTGCTTGCAGCGCCAGACGTTCCGGTGCGAACCAGAAACCGTTATAAACGAGAGTGCTGTAACGTGTGATCAGGCTATCACGCAGGTTCATGACTTCACGGTCCATCGTGATGGATTCCATTTTGCGGTGTGCCGTGAACAGAATGGTTCCACCCGGTGTCTCATATACGCCGCGGCTCTTCATGCCAACAAAGCGGTTCTCAACCATGTCCACACGACCGATACCATGTTTACCACCAAGTTCGTTCAGTTGCTCCATCACTTGCAGTGGGCTTAAACGCTCACCATTCAGTGCAACACAATTACCTTGTTCAAAATCAAGTACAACATATTCCGCTTGATCCGGTGCATCTTCAGGTGCACTGCTTAGTAGGAACATGTCCTTGTTCTCGTCCGTACTTGGATCGAACCAAGGGTCTTCGAGCACACCGCTCTCATAGCTGATATGCAGCAGGTTACGGTCTGTGGAGTATGGTTTAGCCGCCGATGCGGTTACCGGAATGCCGTGTTTTTCAGCATAAGCAATCATCTCAGCACGTCCCGGGAACTGGTTGCGGAATTCTTCCAGACGCCAAGGTGCGATGACTTGAATGTCTGGTGTCAACGCAGCTGCGTTCAACTCAAAACGAACCTGGTCATTCCCTTTACCCGTAGCGCCGTGAGCAATCGCTGTAGCACCTTCTGCACGAGCGATATCAACCATACGTTTAGCGATCAGCGGACGTGCGATACTTGTACCAAGCAGGTACTGTCCTTCATAAAGGGCGCCTGCCTGGAACATTGGATAGATGAAATCTTTGGCGAACTCGTCGCGCAGATCGTCGATGTACACTTTGGAAGCGCCTGTAGCGAGAGCTTTTTCCTCAAGGCCGTCCAGTTCATCCTTTTGTCCGATATCCGCCGTAAATGCGATAATCTCCGCATCATATGTTTCTTTCAACCATTTCAAAATTACAGATGTGTCCAACCCGCCAGAATAAGCGAGTACGATTTTTTCCTTAGCCATGTTCAATGGTCCTCCCCAAGTTCAGTTGCTTAATCTATCATCGCGAAATCTGTGCCTAAAATCAACCCATTCAGGCAAACAGCGTCTATTCACTCATTAACGCAGCCATCAATGCTTTCTGCGCATGCAGCCGGTTCTCCGCCTGATCAAAGATCAGAGAGTTTGGACCGTCAATAACTCCGGCACTCACTTCTTCTCCACGGTGAGCTGGCAGGCAGTGCAGGAACATATAATCCGGCTTCGCGCCTTTCATCAGTTCCTCATCCACCTGATACGCGGCGAATGCTTGTTCACGAATCTTCTGCTCCTCTTCAAAACCCATGCTCGCCCATACATCTGTATACACGATATCTGCATCTTTCACAGCTTCCTGTGCACTGTAAGTTACAGTCACTTGTGAACCGCTCTCCTGTGCAATGCTGCGCGCCTGCTCTACCACTGCGCTGTCAGGCTCATAACCTTCCGGAGTCGCTACTGCTACATGCATACCCATCTTGGCTGCACCAAGCATCAGGGAATGCGCCATGTTATTGCCATCTCCGACATAAGCCATTTTCAGACCTTCCAGCTTGCCTTTGTGCTCCAGCACGGTTTGGAAGTCCGCGAGTACCTGGCATGGATGCGCTGCATCACTCAGGCCGTTAATAACTGGAACATCCGCATGTTCTGCCAGTTCAGTCACATTATGGTGTCCAAAGGTCCGAATCATGATGCCATCCAGGTAACGTGACAAGACTTTAGCTGTATCATGTGTCGTTTCCCCACGACCGAGTTGAATATCGTTTTTGCTCAAGAAGAGCGCGTGACCACCTAGTTGGAACATGCCGACTTCAAAGGATACACGGGTACGCGTAGATGATTTTTCAAAAATGAGTCCGATCGTTTTGCCTTGGAGCGGCTGATACGGTACGCCGTTTTTTTGTTTGCCTTTAATCTCAATCGCAAGGTCCAGCAAATAGCGAATTTCCTCCGCTGTATAATCTGTAAATTCAATAAAATCACGGCCTCTAAGATCGACCTTCTGGATCTTCTCCGTCTGTTGTGCTTGTGTCATGTTCATTTTGTCCTCCTTATTTCCGGTTCCCTGCACCCGCATGGGCAGAAGAGTGTAGAAGGTTGAGCACTTGCCATCCGGCTGCTCACTTTCATCTTCTGCTAGTTTACCGCGCGGCTACAGGGATTCATCATCTTGTTCTGGCTTCGAGGCCAGTGAAGGCCCCGAGTCAGAAAGGTTTTATAAAGTCTTATTAAGCGTTCTTCGCCGCCACATGCTCTTCAATTAACGCTGCTACCAAGGATACCGCCTCATCGATCTCTTCCTTGCTCACATACAAGTTTGGAAGCAGACGAATGACATTCGGTCCTGCGGAAACAAAGAGAATACCTCGCTTCTGACCAGCGAGCACGATGTCTCCCACCGCTTCAGCACATTCGATCCCAACAAGCAGACCCATCCCCCGAACTTCTTTCACAAATGAGTTGCCTGCCATACGTTCCCGCAATGAGTTCATCAGGTACTCGCCCATTTCAGCTGCACGCTCTGGCAATTGATCTTCGAGCATCGTTTCAATCGTTGCAATGACAACCGAGGAAGCGAGTGGTGTACCGCCAAACGTCGTTGCATGGCTACCCGCAGTAAACGCATCTTTCAAATAACCTTTACCCAGCATCGCACCTACAGGGAATCCACTACCAATACCTTTGGCTACTGTGAAAATATCAGGCTCAATGCCATAATGCTCATGCGCGAACAGTTTGCCTGTACGTCCCATTCCTGTCTGAACCTCGTCTACGATCAACAGCAGTCCGTGCTCTTCACAAAGTTTCCGAACGTGGTGGACAAACTCTGGTTTGACCGGATGCACGCCACCCTCGGCTTGCACCATCTCCAGCATAATTGCTGCTGTATTGGGTCCGATCGCCGCTTCGAGTGCCGCTGTATCATGCAATGGTACAGTTACGAAGCCGGCGGGCAATGGCAAAAATCCTTCTTTTACCTTATCCTGTCCCGTTGCGGTTAAGGTTGCGAGTGTCCGTCCATGGAAGGATTGGGCAAAGGTAATAACTTCATACCGCCCTGTGCCTTTCACTTTCTGATGGTAGCGACGAGCCAGTTTAATTGCCGCTTCATTCGCTTCTGCACCACTGTTACAAAAGAACACCGCGTCTGCGCATGTATTTGCTGTTAACAAAGCCGCTGCTTTTTCCTGACCCGGAATCTGGAACAGGTTGGATACATGCCACAGCTCATCAATCTGCGCTTTCAGCTTGGCTCCGACTTTCTCCGGCGCATGGCCCAGACTCGTTACAGCCAACCCGCACATGAAATCAAGATAACGATTGCCCTGATCATCCCATAGCCAGCTGCCTTTGCCCTTGACCAAGCTGATTGGATAACGCGCGTACGTTGGGAAAAGAGAGCTTTCCGTCTGTGCTGTTGCACCTGTCGCCGCTACGCCCGCTACTGCTGTGCCAGATCCTGGCTGTTCATTGCCTTTTGCCATCACCATTCACTCCTTCGTTTTGTGAGTACAGTGGCAGTTATAATAAGCCAACCCTGCTTTACACTAGGCCACTCCAATTACAGTACCATCTTCTGATCGTATGCATACTTCCACTTCGATGACAGAACAACCTTCCGATCGCTGTTATCCCCGGATTTTTTTAATTTCCCTTTAATGGGGAAAATCCTGTGATAAAGGCGCACGCTCCGCTTCTTCAGGTTATTTCTGCCCTCTACGTTATGCGTCTTTATTTCTTCAATTGGTTCTGCACTCTACGTTACCGTGTAATATTGGACTTCTTATAAAAAAGCCGTGTACACATTTTTTATATCTTGTATAAGAGCTATGTGAGCCCTACTGCATACGGATGATTCGGGTTCCGATCGTTTCTCCGCCAAGCACACGGCTCAGGATCTGTGGTTCGCTGCCGTCTACGATGATGACCTCACGCACTTTGCCGTGAATACAAGCGATCGCTGCACGAACCTTTGGAATCATGCCGCCATAGATTTCTCCGGTATGGATCATATCTTCAATCTCCTGTACCGAGACAGAAGGCATTACTTTTTTCTCGCCGCCTATAGTCTTCATGATGCCAGGAACATCAGTTACGACGATCATCCGACTCACCCCGAGATGGGAAGCTACCGCTCCGGCGGCGGTATCCGCATTGATGTTATAGCGCTGGCCAGATGCATCTACACCAACTGGCGCGATAACTGGCATATAGCCCATATTTACAATTCCTTGAATAATCTCCGCGTTAACGCCCGTTACGTCACCTACCCAGCCAATCTCTGCATGGTTGCTGACAGGTTTTGCCTGAATTAAACTACCGTCCACACCGGATAAACCCAGCGCACGCCCACCGACACGTTGGATCAGGCGTACGATCTGTTTGTTAATACTCCCTGCAAGAACCATCTCCACGACGTCCAGCACGGGTTCCGTTGTTTTGCGCAATCCGTTCACAAACTCGGTCTCAATGCCCAGCTTCGCCAAATTATTCGAGATTGCAGGGCCGCCGCCATGCACGATAACCGCCTGAGTTCCTTGGGTTTGCAAGTCACGCAGATCTGCAAAAAAGGAGTCAGGCAACGCCGCCAGCGTGCTGCCTCCGCATTTCATGACAAACGTCTGCTTCTCGGCACCTGCCTCAGTTCCGGTACTCTCATTTTGCAATGTTGAATTCATGAGGGCACTCCTTTCATTTAAAAAGTTCTAAAGGGCTTAACACTTAATTAATGCGATATTCGGTGGCTGACCGTTCCGAATCCGGATCGTTCTTTCGATCGCTGTTGTCTCCAAGTTTTTGGGATTCCCCTTCTCTAGTGGGAAAACTCGGAGACAGCTTATGCTTCCGATGCAGCTTTCTTTCAGAAAGCTTTTAGGCGAACGCTTCGCTTCTACAGAATCGATTCCGTCTTCTCCACTGCCTTCGCCAGTTATCAACTACCAATTAAAGTTTAATCCTTATACATTTTCTACATATTTACGAAACAGCTTTTCATAGGGAAGCTGTTAGCTTCAATAAAATTAATGCAAAATATTTATTACGTGCGGTATGCCGCGTTGATTCGTACATAGTCATACGTTAAGTCACAGCCCCAAGCAATAGCCGTTCCCTCGCCGTGGTGCAGATCGACCACAATGCGTACGGTATCGGTCTGCAAGTAGGCCAGTGCCGCTTCTTCGTCAAATACAACAGGACGGGATTGAGCAAGTACAGAAATGTCTCCCAGACGGATATCCACCGTCTCCGGGTTCACCGGCTGTCCTGCGCGCCCTACAGCTGCAATAATTCGTCCCCAGTTGGCATCCGCACCAAACATGGCGGATTTCACGAGACTCGATCCAATGACAGTCTTCGCAATCGCTTGCGCGGATTCATCACTTACTGCACCTGTTACCTGTACCTCAACCAGCTTGGTTGCTCCTTCGCCATCACGCGCAATGGCTTTGGCGAGTACTTCGCACACATAGGTAAATCCAGCAGCAAAAGCTTCCCAATCCGGATGCTCCGTGGTCAGCTCTTCGTTGCCTGCCAGACCGCTGGACATTGCTACGAGCATGTCGTTGGTGCTCGTATCTCCATCTACCGTAATCATGTTGAATGTATGATTGGTCGCCTGGCGCAGCAGGCGCTGCAACGCTTCTGCGCCAATGACCGCATCAGAGGTCATAAAAGCCAGCATGGTCGCCATATTCGGATGAATCATTCCCGATCCTTTGGCGGCCCCTGCAATCGTAATCGTTTTGCCGTTCACCTCAACGGCGACGCAGGCTTCTTTTTTCACCAAATCAGTAGTCAGAATAGCTTGGGAAAAATGCTCCGCTTCTGCTGCCTCCTTGCCCATCCGTGCCGGAAGTCCAATGATCCCCGAGTGAACAGCGTCCATCTTCAGCAATTCACCAATAACACCTGTGGAAGCGACAGCAACATCCTCTTCCGCTACGCCCAATTCACGTGCAGCCGCCGTACGCATGGCGTAGGCATCCTCTTCCCCCTGTTGTCCGGTACAGGCATTGGCATTCCCGCTGTTCACGATGACTGCCTGAAGGCGTCCATTGCTCAAGCTCTCACGCGTGACTTTCAAAGGTGCGGCCTGGAATACGTTCGTTGTATACACCGCAGCTGCAGTTGCCGGCACGTCACAGCGGATCGCTCCGATGTCGTTGCGAGATGTTTTTTTCAAACCACAATGCAATCCGCCAGCAGTGAACCCGCGCGGGGTTACAATCGTTCCGTTCTCAACTATCGTAAAAGCCTTTTGCTCCACATTCGTTTCCATATGTTATCCCCCGTTATGCGTTCGGCTGCATGCCGATTGTCCGCTTGCTTTGCCTGATCCGTCTTCCCCACATGGTTTCGGAATTGCGTCTGGACGCTCCTCAAACCTTATGGATATACCGGCGTCATGTTCAGCCCGAGGTTCTCCTCCCATCCCATCATCAGGTTCATATTTTGAATGGCTTGCCCGGATGCACCTTTCACCAGGTTGTCAATGACCGAAATAATCGTCAAACGACCTGTACGAGGGTCAGCTGCAAATCCGATATCACAATAGTTCGATCCGTACACTTCCTTCGTTGAAGGCCATATCCCCGGCTCACGCACACGCACAAAAGGCCGATTCTCATAATATTTGCGGTACAAATCAACGATTTCACGGTCACTGTGTTCGCCTACTAGATTGGCATACATCGTACTCATTATCCCACGCGTCATCGGCACCAGCTGCGTTGTGAATGTTACTGTGACTGGAGTTCCTGTGATATTGCCCAGCACTTGCTCGATTTCGGGAATATGCTGATGTTTATTGAGTTTGTATGCTTTGAAATTCTCGTTCATTTCTGCATAATGATTCGTCAGACTTGTTCCCCGTCCCGCACCCGACACGCCGGATTTGGCATCAATGATGATACTGGAAGGATCAATCCATCCTGCCTCAACAGCTGGAATTAATCCAAGTAACGTCGCCGTTGGGTAGCAGCCTGGGTTGGAAATAAAGTTCTTCCCCTCCACTTCGTCTCCATACACCTCTGCCATGCCATATACCGCTTGTTCCAACAATGAAGCAGATGGTGCCGGATGTTTATACCACTCTTCATACACCATTCCATCCTTGAGTCTGAAATCTCCAGAGAGATCAATGACCTTAAGACCAGCCTCAAGCAGGCTTGGAACGAGCTTCGCACTTACACCAGACGGGGTTGCTGTGAACACCAGATCTGCACGACTTGCGATCTCGGCCGGATCTACGCCGTCGAGTGGCCTATGAATCACGTCCGTCAAATGCGGGAATCCATCTGCGATGGACTCACCACTGCTGGATGAAGAGATTACCGAAGTAATTTCAACCTGCGGATGGTTCTGGAAAAAACGAATCAGTTCCACCCCGCCGTAGCCGGTGGAACCGACGATTGCCACTTTTAATTTGTTATTCACTCTCGCTCCCCCAATCCTGTTGTATGCGCTACTTGTAACTGTTCTCCTGCCCTCAAGGGACGTTCATACAGCATTTCCGTCGCTTCTATGCATATTTGTGTATTATTATACAACTCTAGTTATATAAATACAACACTCTACCATCAATTTAACACGGATAATGTTGTATCCTGAACATATCTTTCCAACATCTGCGGACGAACCCGTATACTTCTGCTAAAATACGTATTATAGGAAACATTACAACCAGGGTCTATTTCATAATCAATCTATACGAGGAAGGGTTTATGAATGGATTCATGATGGTCATTATGAGACATGGGGGACTACAGTGCATATCGAATCCATTTTACTTGTTGTACTCCTGGGCCTGAATATTATTTTCGCAGCAGCGGTCGTTTTCTTCGAACGAAAGGATGCAAGTGCATCCTGGGCTTGGCTGCTCGTCTTGAACTTTATTCCGGTTTTCGGGTTTGTACTCTATCTATTAACAGGGCAAAACCTGACGCGCTACCGGCTTTTCCAGTGGAAAGAGCGCAAGAAGCTCGGGCTTGAAGAACGTATTGCCGCCCAGCTTGAACAGCTGCAAGACAACCGAACACCGTTCCGTAATCAGGCCACAGAGAGCAGTCAGGACATGATTTATATGAACCTGAAGCAGAACGATGCTCTGTTGACTGAAGACAATGCGGTCGAAATTATCACGGACGGGACAGACAAATTCCAGCGGTTGCTTGATGATATCGAAGCAGCGCAGGATCATGTTCATGTGCAATATTACATTTATAGAGGCGACCGACTCGGCAAAAGAATCCGGGATGCACTCATCCGCAAAGCGCGGGAAGGTGTCAAAGTTCGTTTGCTGTATGACGCGCTGGGCTCGCGGAGGGTATCCAAACGATTTTTCAAAGAATTACGCGAAGCTGGCGGTTTGGTTGAAGTCTTTTTCCCATCCAAATTCAGTCTGATCAACCTGCGTATGAACTACCGAAATCACCGCAAAATCGTCATAATTGACGGCAACCTAGGTTATACAGGCGGGTTTAATGTAGGGGATGAATATCTCGGTTTGAATTCCAAGTTCGGTTACTGGCGCGATACGCATTTGCGTATTCAGGGTAATGCTGTTCATGCTCTTCAGACCCGTTTTCTTCTCGATTGGAATGAAGCGTCCAAGCAGCATGATACCCCTTATGTTCCGGCGCATTTCCCTCATATTGAGGGTACAGGAACGACAGCGATGCAGATTGTATCCAGCGGACCGGATGCTGAGACAGAGCACATCAAAAACAGTTATCTGAAAATGATCAATGGTGCCAAACACTCCATTCTCATACAGACGCCTTATTTTATCCCGGACGCCAGTGTATTCGAAGCCATTCGTCTTGCGTGCCTGTCAGGGATTGATGTTCGCATCATGATTCCCAATAAACCGGATCACGCCTTCGTATATTGGGCTACGCTGTCTTACATCGGTGAATTGTTAAAAGTAGGGGCAACTGTATTTATATACGATAACGGCTTTATTCATGCCAAAACACTCATTATCGACAGTATGGTCGCATCTGTGGGAACCGCTAATATTGATTACCGCAGCTTCCGACTGAACTTTGAGGTAAATGCATTTATGTATGATGAAGCGATTGCGACTGCTCTTGTGCAGACGTTTGAGCATGATCTTCTTGTATCCCGTGAGATGACGCTTGAGGAGTACAATAAACGCAGTGTGAAGATCAAATTTAAAGAAGCGATTTCTCGTCTGCTGTCTCCGATTCTGTAGATATAGTAGTGATAGTAGATATACAGTAAGTAGTACAGTGATTTTCGTTCAAAAGACAAAACAAAAAGCAGGTACTTCCTTTCCAGCTATGTCTGGTGGAGGAGTACCTGCTTTTTTTTAGATTATATGCTTACTTTCTTTTTAGTTAAACGAACCGCTTAAACCGCTCTCTGTTTTCACGTGAATGTTAAGTTTAATTTATAGATGCCTACTCGCTGTACCTTACACTTCCTCGCGCTTAAAGCCTTCGCCCAATACTTCATGCGCATTACTAATAATGACAAAAGCCCCCGGGTCAACGGACCGTATCAAGGCTTTCAGTCTCGGCACCTCATTCTGTCCAACGACCACCATCAGTACGGTTCGCTGATCGTCGGTGTAGCCACCTTTTGCCTCCAGCTTCGTCAATCCGCGATCCAGATCATCCAGAATCACCTTCGTAATCGGTTCGGTCTGGTTGGATATAATGTAAGCTACCTTCGAATAACCAAGCCCCATCTCGATGGCATCAATGACTTTTCCGGTAACGTATAACCCGATCAGAGCAAAGAGCGACTGTTCCAATGACAGTACAAAGGCAGCCATAATAATAACTGTAGCATCCATCATAACAACGCAAAGGGAATAACTCAACCCACTGTATTTTTGTACGATCCTGGCAAGAATGCTCATGCCCCCTGTTGAACCTCTCCCCCGATAGACAATCCCAATCCCGAGACCAACCCCAATTCCTCCATAGAGTGAACCGAGCAGTGGATTCGTTGTTGGAATCGCCCAATCTTTCGTGAGAAATACGAACAAAGGCAGAACGATACTGCCAAGCACTGAACGGATACCATACTGCTTGCCAATCAGGAGAAAACCCGCGATCAGAAGTGGAATATTAATAGCCCACTGGGTGTATGCCGGCTCAAGCCCCAGCCATTGTTTGCCTAATATTGATAACCCGGATACCCCACCTGACGCAATCTGATTCGGAAGTAAAAATAAATTAAAGGCCACGGCAATCAAAAAAGAACCTAATATGATGGATACGGTATCCACGACGTTTCTCCATGGACCGTTCAGGGGAATGAGGGTAGTTAGCCTCTTCTTGCGGTTATTGTGTAAATGCTGTTGCTGCTGCATGTCATCGTGCTCTCCTTTTTTTGTATATATGCTCAAAAAAAAGCCCCTGTATATACCCAGCATACGCCTACACGTATCGGGTCTATACAGGAACTTTTGATTAATCGGTATCTACTTTAATCTGGCTGCGCAAATAACCGTCGATGAATCCATCGAGGTCGCCATCCATTACTGCACCAGTGTTTCCCGTCTCTACGCTCGTACGGTGATCCTTTACCATACTATAGGGATGGAATACATAGGAGCGAATCTGGCTACCCCACGCAATATCCGACTGTTCTCCTCGGATTTCGTCCAGATGCTGTTTTTGTTCTTCAATTTTACGTTCATACAATTTGGAACGAAGCATCGTCATCGCCCGCTCACGGTTCTTGATCTGTGAACGTTCATTCTGACACGTTACCACCACACCAGTTGGAAGGTGAGTGATCCGTACGGCTGAGTCGGTGGTATTGATATGCTGTCCACCCGCACCGCTCGCACGATACGTATCGATCTTAAGATCTTCTGTTCGAATATCCAATTCAATCGTGTCATCAATCTCCGGAACCACATCACAGGATACGAAGGATGTATGTCTGCGTCCTGAGGAGTCAAAAGGTGAGATTCGCACCAATCGGTGTACACCTTTTTCGGCTTTCAGATACCCATAAGCATTGTGCCCCTTAATGGATAGCGTGACACTCTTGATTCCTGCTTCATCTCCTGCCAGATAATCCAGCACCTCAACCTTGAAGCCACGCTTCTCGGCCCAGCGTGTGTACATCCGCATCAGCATCTGTCCCCAGTCCTGGGACTCGGTACCACCAGCACCCGGGTGAAGCTCCAGAATCGCATTCATCTTGTCATACGGCTGATTCAGCAGAAGCTGTAGCTCGAACTCTTCTACTTTACTCACGATGGCTGTTACGCTGTTGCCGATCTCCACAGCCAGATCATCGTCGCCTTCTTCGTCAGCCAGTTCTGCCATCATGACCGCATCGTCATAATCCTGCTGCAGCTTGGTGTATTGATCCACAGATCCCTTTACCGCATTCAGCTCGGCGATTAAAGATTGTGCCTTATCATTATCATCCCAGAAATCCGGGACGGACATCTTCACTTCGAAGTTCTCAATCATCTCTTGCTTGAGATCTAAGTCAAAGAGACCCCCTAAGATTTGTTAGTTTCTTGCCTATTTCACGCAGGTCCTGCTTCACGCTTGGATCGATCATGTGCAATTCCTCTTTTCATTAAGATAAGCTCCCCGCATCCAGGGCATTCCTCCAGATCAAGTATCTGATGCTTCACCTCGGAGTCTCGGTCACCTTTATATCGGCAATCCTCTACTCCATGATCATGGTCACATAGTTATAACTATGCACCAATTACAGGTTATGCATCCTTCACTTGATCATTTGGAATACCCGGCTGCAAGGAGCCGTTCATGTCATTCTATTTAAGTTGAGCCAGCCTTCGTTACACCTTACACTCCGATTGCAGTAGCATCTTCCGATCGCTGTTATCCCCAGATTTTCTTCATTCCCTCTCACAAGGGAAAAATCCGGTGATAAATGCGAACGCTTTGCTTCTCCAGATTGCTTCTGCACTCTCCGTTATGGTGTAAAAAATTCAGATCCAACTTATACACAGGGTATATAAGAGGAGCTTTGTACTACTCTTGACCGTGGCAGTGTTTGAACTTTTTGCCGCTGCCACATGGACAAGCATCGTTGCGTCCGATTTGGTCAGACACTTTTACCGGACGTTTCTCCGTAGGTTCGCCGCTTGTCGAGATCTGACTTTCGTCAACAACCGCCTGACGCTCTTGATTGCTCTCGATTTGCGCTCTCATCACATAGGTTGCCACTTCTTCCTGAATCGACGCAATCATCTGATGGAACATTTCGAAGCCTTCGAACTGGTACTCACGCAGCGGATCCGTACCGCCGTAGGCACGAAGGTGGATACCTTGACGCAATTGATCCATCGCATCAATATGATCCATCCATTTGCTGTCTACTGCGCGGAGCACAACCACTTTCTCGAATTCACGAACCATCTCTTCACCGATTCGCTCTTCACGTGCATTGTACTTGTTCTGAACTTTCTCAAACAGGTAGTCGATAATCTCTTCGGCTTCCTTGCCCCACAGGTCATCTTTCGTTACTGAGCCTTCATCCAGCAATTTGCTGTTCATGTAGTCGGCAACTTCTTGAAGCTCCCAGTTTTCCGGAATATCATCACTGCAATGAGCTTCCACGATACGTTCAATGGAAGGTTTGATCATATCCATAACGATCTGTTTGATATTCTCGGACTCAAGCACCTCACGGCGTTGTTTATATATAATTTCACGTTGTTGGTTCATGACATCATCATACTGCAGAACGACTTTACGTACGTCAAAGTTATTCCCTTCAACCCGTTTTTGTGCCGACTCTACCGCACGGGTAATCATCCGGCTCTCAATCGGTTGGTCTTCTTCAAAACCAAGACGCTCCATCATGTTCAGTACATTGTCTGCACCGAAACGTTTCATCAGCTCATCACCCAGTGACAGGTAGAACTGTGTGGAACCCGGGTCACCCTGACGTCCTGCACGTCCACGCAGCTGGTTATCAATCCGGCGAGATTCATGACGCTCTGTACCGATGATGTGAAGACCGCCCACTTCAGCGACACCTTCGCCCAGGATAATATCTGTACCCCGTCCAGCCATGTTAGTTGCAATCGTCACCGCTCCTGCTTGACCTGCACCTGAGATGATTTCTGCTTCTTCAGCGTGGTACTTGGCATTCAATACCTGGTGTCTGATTCCACGGCGTTTCAGCATGTCAGAAAGACGCTCGGAGTTCTCAATCGATACCGTACCAACCAGAACTGGCTGGTTCTTGCTGTGACGTTCCACGATTTCTTCCACAACCGCTTTGAACTTGCCATCAATGCTCTTGTACACCACATCAGCCATATCATCCCGTTTGTTCGGACGGTTGGTTGGGATCTGCAATACTTCGAGACCGTAGATTTTTTTGAATTCTTCTTCCTCGGTCTTCGCTGTACCCGTCATTCCCGCAAGCTTGCGGTACATACGGAAATAGTTCTGGAATGTAATCGTAGCAAGGGTCATGCTCTCGTTCTGTACTTCAATGCCTTCTTTGGCTTCAATCGCTTGGTGCAATCCATCGCTGTAACGACGTCCTGCCATCAAACGGCCTGTGAACTCATCGACGATCAGTACTTCTTCATCACTCACCACGTAGTCAACGTCACGACGCATGATTACGTTCGCTTTCAATCCCTGCACGATGTGATGGTTGAGTGTAACATTGGCATGATCATACAAGTTTTCGATACCAAATGCTTTCTCCGCTTTTGCCACACCCGCTTCAGTCAGCGCTACGGATTTCACCTTGATGTCCACCGTAAAGTCTTCTTCTGGAACCAAACGTTTCACGAAACGGTCAGCTGCATAATACAGGTCCGTTGATTTCTGAGCTTGTCCGGAAATGATCAAAGGCGTACGTGCCTCATCGACCAGAATGGAGTCCACTTCATCAATGATACAGAAGAACAATGGACGTTGTACCATCTGCTCTTTGTAGAGCACCATGTTGTCACGCAGATAGTCAAAGCCAAATTCGTTATTGGTTCCGTACGTAATATCACATGCATAAGCATGTTGTTTCAAAGCATGGTCCATACCGCTCAGGTTAACCCCAACCGTCATGCCCATGAATTCATAAATTTGTCCCATTTCCTGGCTATCCCGCTGAGCCAAATAATCATTGACCGTTACCACGTGTACACCTTTGGACATCAATGCATTCAGGTATACCGGGAGTGTTCCTACCAGTGTCTTACCTTCACCCGTTTTCATTTCTGAAATCCGGCCTTCATGCAAAGCAATGCCTCCGAGCATCTGTACGTCATAATGACGTTTGCCCAATACACGACGCGATGCCTCACGTACGGTTGCAAATGCCTCAGGAAGAAGTTCATCTGTTGTTTCTCCCTTTTCAATACGGGCACGGAATTCATCCGTTTTGGATTTCAGTTGTTCATCAGACAGAGCCTGAAATTGTGGTTCCAGTTTATTGATCACATCGACTGTCTTCATCAGACGTTTAACATCACGTTCGTTCATGTCGCCGAAGATCTTTTTGACAAGTCCTAGCATGGTATACCCCTTTCGTGCAAAACAGAATAGACCCCCTGCTGCCGCCACGCGACACCATCGGATGGATAGGTATCCACTTGCCCGGGGGTGACAAACGATAATAATATAAGTGAATCAACTCCAGGCTTGCCAAGGTTCCCTCATGAAGCTGATTCGGTAATTCATCCGGATCCGGTTATTAGAAACAACCGAATACCGAGCCTTATGAATCATGTTCATGGTGCTGTGCCTGTCATTGATTATGATTAGTGATCATTCGTTGACAATTCCTCATCAGGACAATGATTCTCTTTGTATAAATTGTAACAGTTTGTAAGGGTCCCCGCAACAAGCCATGGTACACTTCTTTGAACTTCTGAAGCCTCTCGGAAGGAGAATAAGTGCAAAAAATCATAGTCGTTAGCGGAAGCCTGAATTTATGCCGTTTCATTGCCCAGGAAGATAAGCCATGTTAACGAGTTTTAGTGGTAAATTTGGATGGAAATCTCAATGTTGAGAAAAAGAATATATCCTCAGTAACATTTCCGGGAGTATTTGAAATTTGGTATTCTTCATTGCACGGATTTGTCTCATTCCTACTATATATTAGACGCAGTGGCATGGGAAATAGTTTCACTATCTTGCTCCAGCGACTTTTTTCCCAGCTTCACCACGCACAAAAGAGCCCCATCCCATAAAGGATGGAGGCTCTTGGTAGTTTAAGTCCAATACAGGAAGCTAAGATGTCCCTGTCTTCATTCGTTATCGTTAAAAAATCATTTTTCAATTCAATAGTTTAGTTACTAAACTAGGTTAGTGTGCTAAATCAGTGCATCAGGTCAGTCAATTACACTGACTTCATTAACCTTGTTCAATCAAACCGTATTTACCATCGTTCCGTTTGTACACAACGCTAACTTCTTCGTTCTCAATGTTGGAGAATACGAAGAAATTGTGGCCGACCATGTTCATTTGGAGGATCGCCTCTTCCACGTCCATTGGTTTCAACATAAACCGTTTTGTACGCACCACTTCAAAATCATCATCGTCCGTATCCGTATCCAGTTCAGCAGTAGCTACTGTGCCTGTCGGATCTTCCACGAAGAGCGTTTTCAGGCTGCCTTCCTGGCGGAACTTACGGTTAATTTTCGTTTTGTGTTTACGGATCTGACGTTCCAGCTTGTCTACCACGGAGTCAATGGAAGCGTACATATCGTCACTCTCATCCTCGGCGCGGAGCACAATGCCTTTCAAGGGGATCGTCACCTCTACTGTATGCAAGCCTCTCGTCGTGCTCAGGGTAACAGCACCGTCAGAGTTAAGGGGTGCATCGAAATACTTCTCGAGTCTACTCAACTTTTTGTCGACATAATCCTTCAAAGCATCGGTAACCTCGATTTGTTGACCTCGAATACTTAAATTCATAGGGCACTCCTCCTTTTCCTTTGCCACTTCATTATAACACGAATGTAAGCGCCATGTAAAAACTCCAGGTGACCGAATAATGACATCTGTTCAAGCCACATCAGCCAATATAGGCTTACCGCCATATTTCACGATATTTCACCATTTTGAGGCATAATCGTTAA
The DNA here is from genome assembly GCF_030433635.1 of Paenibacillus vandeheii. Lineage (NCBI taxonomy): Bacteria > Bacillati > Bacillota > Bacilli > Caryophanales > Paenibacillaceae > Paenibacillus > Paenibacillus vandeheii. The sequence goes on along the minus strand of NZ_JAROCD010000010.1, from coordinate 276,063 downwards.
TTAACATGGATGGTCTTATTAAGCGCTTGATGATGTAATTAACCGTTTCCGAGCTCCTTCAATCTATTATGTAAAATGAATCAAAACTATAACTTGAATCTATCGAATTCATGAGAATAATGTTCTTCGGCGATTATCAAATTTCGAATCTATTAAAACAAAAAAAGACCCCGGAAAAACCGGAGTCTGATGCTAGCGATAATTCAATTGGTAACCATCTAACCATATATGTAGGTCGGATTGTCCGGATGATTATAATTTGATTACGTTAGCTGCTTGCGGTCCACGCGCGCCTTCGACGATGTCGAATTCTACGGATTGACCTTCTTCCAAAGTTTTGAATCCTTCGGATTGAATTGCGGAGAAATGTACGAATACGTCGCCGCCGTCTTCAGTTTCAATGAAACCGTAACCTTTTTCTGCGTTGAACCATTTTACTTTACCTTGCATGCACTAACATTCCCTTCGTCATCAAATGAAGTGAGGTTGTGTCAAAGACCCTTGCCCACAACTCAGATAATACCATCCAAAGTTATCCATTGTCAATTGGTAAAGTAAATGTTTTCTTGGAATTTTTTGTTGGAAAATGGCGTTATTTTAATAATGCTGTCACCTTAACTTAATTCTATAAAATAATTATGCATTTAATTGGAATTTCACTTCTTCACATAGCTGATAGAACTCCTCTAAGGTGTTGATAAGAAACAACTTGGGAGCAAATTCTTCAAGTTCCTGTTTGCTAAATTGCTGAAACCTATTTAATATACTTGAAGTAACCGTTCCAAAACGTTTTTCGATATATAATAGTAACATGTCCCTGCTTGCATTTACCTCAGATTGAAATCTAGTAATCTCACTCTCAATATCACTAGAAGATAAACTATCCGTATAAAACCCATCAACATTCATACCCACATATTTCTTGACCTGCTCCATATCATTAATTGTATGAAGTGCAACTTCAACACCAAGTGATTTTAACTCTCTACCAAAATTAGAAGTATATCTGTCTGGATATGTAGTCACAGCACCAATAGGTTTCCCTTCAACAAATTGAAGGATCTGTTCATCAGAAGAATGGGTCGCATATAGTGTATAGATATAACTAGGAAACGGAAATATCTCTTCGATGATTGAGTACATATCTTCCCAATATATCTGTGGTACAATGCGTAAAAGTAATTCATAACCATACGGTTCAACCGCTGATATGATCCTCTTGAATTGAGTCTTCACTATGTCAGCTTTCAGATATTTGGTGTCAGTTACGATATATAAATCGGGATAGTTGACCATAAGTTCGTAAATATCTGTGATTGTGAGTGGAGTATACTTATTTAATATTTTAAGTTCCTTAAATTGAGCCAAAGTTAGAGGCTCATCTTCTTTTACTCCTTCGGGCGGTTTCTGCTGTAAATAATCGTAGAGGTATGTTTGCCAATTATGTCTAGCAACCATTTCGCCATCTGAAGTCAACTCAAAATCTATTTCAAAAATACGATGTCCTTTAACCCGGTAATTCCATTCCACCGCTTCTCTGCAGTTAGTACAGCTGAGACCTTGAAACATACCAGCAGCATGGCTAACAACGCTGAATTGGGTATCATTTCTTTTTAAGTTAGAAGGAGTGGCCTTGAATAAACTACCTTGCATATAAATTGTAGAGAATGTGTCGAAATTAGTTGAAACTACCTTATGCGATTCTTTCCAACTTACAATGTTCATCCCTCGGGAATTCTTACTCTCCTCAACACCGTCAATCATGACGCTACTATAATTGCCTCCGTTTGCTCCGCTACTTTTTATCAGTATGTGGTTACCATCCAGTTGGCCTTCCCAGCTTAATTCTTCAGAAGAACATTCTTGGTATATTACTTCATAACTAATTTCATTCGTTTTGCGCGCCAACCATATATAGCTATATCGAAGTTTACTGCTATCCAGAAGTGTAATACCTAGAGCTTTAACTTCTTCTAAGACATCATCTTTAATTTGTTGACTCCCGTCATCTTTTATTGAAATTACAACATAAGATCCTACTTCAGTTTCCATAAGATATTGTACCAAGGATTTTCCTTGTGTAAGCTCAACAGAATAATTATGTTGACTAAACTGAGGTATATAGATGCTTGTGTGGAAGTATATACTTTTTCGATTCAGATCCAAATCGATCTTGGAAATATCTTCGATCCAAATATCATTTTTTCTATAAAACATACTACGATATGCAGCATAAGCCAAATCATTTTGACTTCTAGAATAATTAGAAAGAGGAATGTAAATTGCCCCATAATCCAATAGTGATAGGTCTAGTTCGCTATTCACATTTTCTCCTCCTCAGGATATGCACAATATATCGTATTATCTTCAAAAATACTCACAAACGTATCCACTCTATGAACACTTTTAACCTTTGAATCTATTAGATCGTAAACTATAATATTCATACCACGTAAATTAGGCGAATATTCTAATCCCTCTATCTTAACACTCGAAACATTTCCACTGTTATACCCGGCACTTTTGACTTCCAAATGGATTGGCATAATAAATTCTTTAACCTTATATCCTGACTCGATTGTCTTAGATATTGCTTTGTCTGAAACTTCTTCATGAAGACTGATATATTCCCTCTCTCCCTTCTTCCAGATTACGTTAATGTAACTCGAACGCAAAAATTCACGAGTCAACTTTTGTACACCGTAGTCCGCAAGTTTCTCTTGCCATTTATGATTCAGCGCTTGAGAACCGTCGTCCTTGACTGATAGAAATATTAGTGTGAATGGAGCAACCTCTTTTAATAAGTCTGTAAAACTTTTCCCTTTTACAAATTTGATATTGTATCCTTTATTCCATAGTAACGGCATCAAAAGTGGATCATCAAAGTGAATTGCAGATCGATCCCTTTGAAAATCAAGATTGTGTTCTTTAAGCACAGTAACACCTCTATCCTTACAATATTCGTCAAATTTTTTGTACTCCTCCGAAGCGCGATACCATTGTGGGTTAAAAATAATTTTAGTTCGTACCTCAAGAACACTCTCTAAAAATTCATACCACAATGAAAAACTAACTGGGTTGTATCGTTCAGATATATCTTTCACAACTAATGGCTGTTCTTCTTGTTCTTCTAACTGTACCGTAAATTGCTTTTTTTCTCTCTTTAAAGCTAAGGATGCAAGTAAGGAAATCCATAAGAGAGCAAGTGCTGTTGCAGTTATATTTAAACTAAGCACAATACTTACCCCCCATTTGTAACATCACTTTTTGTAGCTTTGTACATTCCATTATTGACTTTCGTATTTAAATACGTATCTGCCCAGACCGATTGAAGTACTTTTGATGTCTGCATACTTACTACAACAATATTCAGACCTCGCTTATTTAAACTATATGGGAAACCATTAACATTGATTTCAGAATGATTTCCAACAAGGGCCCCCTTACTTATAGCACCAAGTTTAAAAGGAATATACAATCCATTAAAGAACTGGTTTTTATTCAAGTGGAGTTCTAACGCAAAACTTGAACTCACTTCATAAAATGAAGTAAACCCCTTATTCTTATAAATTAAGTTAATATAACTAAATCGGTAATTAGAGCCTTTTTTCAGCTTTTCAAATCCATACTTTTGAATTTCATTATAATATAGCTCATCAAACTGATTAGAAGCATCGTCCTTGGAAGTGATTATGATACAAACATCATCTGGCAAACTGTCCAAGAAAACTTCTAACGAGTCCGATATTGCGTCAGAAACAGAGTAACCTTTATTAACTATATCATCAACATATTGAGGATCTTCAAAATATATTCTCTGTCTATTAATGTCGAAATCTATCATAGAGAAGAATTTGATATTTCGTTTAGTCTGTTCACAGTAATACTTTTGAAGATTATCTAAAATCAAAAGATTATCTTGTGTCTGTTTCTTGTACTCCTGCTCGAAACTCTTTGCTATGGGAATGATAATAGCATCTCGTTCAGCAACAAAAAGGAGTTCTTCTAACTTTGGATTAATATCTATAACGTCTTTATAATTCTTGTCTTTCTCAGCTCTGATATCGATAAGTTGATTACCAGTGATTAAATATTCTGACTTAATAATTTGCTGCTTGCTAAAATCAAAACACTTTTTATTTTCCCCAAAAACCGGCAATACCATTCTATTTTTCTCGCGATCAAAAAAGGTACTTTCACTATAATTTCCCGTTGAAGAAGCATAGCAAAACATTTTTTTAGACACAAAGGATCCTAGAGGGTACTGCGTCAAAGGGACAGTTCTATCGGGAGAAAATGTGAATAAACTCTCGCCCATCGCATAAGAAATCGCCGGAAGTCCCATTAAATGCAGTAAAGTTTCACTTATATCCAAAGTACTACCAATATTAGATGAAGACAATTTAACAGACTGTTCCTCATCAGCCGAAGCCAGGATAAATGGGATCTTTGCCACTCTCTGTTGGTTAATTGCTTTAAGAATATTATCTTGCTCAAGTCCTAAAATATTGAATAAAGCAGGAAGATTCTCCAGTGTCACTCCTTCATGATCTCCGTAAAATGCAAGGACCGTGTTTTTGTGAAGGCCTTCTTCTACCAACTGATTATAGAAATATTCTAGTGCACGGTCAGTATAGTTAGCACTTTGATAATATCCGGACATAAAATCAGTTTGATCCTTTTCTATATCTAATCCCCAGTACTTCTGTTCCAATTCAAACGGAAAATGCGATGTCAGGGTTATCATGAATGAAAAAAACGGTTCTTTCATGTTTTTAATTCTATCAATAGACTGTTCAAAGAATGACCTGTCCGACATCCAATTTGAAGCTCGTTCAGAAGAATCAAAATCCTCTTCCGCATAGAAAGAGTCAAACCCGTGAGTTTTCATCATAATTCTCCGATTATAAAAATCACCCTTATACCCGTGGAAAGCTGCGGTCTCATAATTATTCTCTTTAAGAATTTGAGCTAATCCACGATAATTTTTGTCAAAGTGTTTAAAGTTAATAATTTCGTCTTTCAATGGATATAACGAATGTAACGCTGCAAACTCTGCATCAACAGTGTGTCCTATAGCAAACTGGCTGTAAACTTCTGTGAATTGTATATTTTCACGAGCCATACGATTAAGAAAAGGTGTCACCTCTTGACCGTCAACCTTGTGATTAATAAGGAAATGTTGAAACGATTCTAATTGAATAAGAATAACATTTTTACCCTTCCATTTTCCGAAAAACTCATCTTTTTGTCTTACTTCCTTTTTCGATTCTTCGAGCTTCGTATCATGATCCTGTTCTTTTTCAAACATTTTAAATAGTTCTTCGTGTTGCTCCTTCCTCTTCTGCTCATTCAAATATACGAAATAATAAGAAAAGAACACACCAAATAGATAGGGATTAACCCGTCCTTCTTTTATCTCCCTGTATTTAAAACATGTAACGATGATAAGTGATAATAAAACAATATTAAGCGCCACAATGCTATAAATGGAATTAAGGGGCTCTGTCTTTAAAAATAAGATACCTATTGTGGTGACAAGGTAAACTAGTAGAAGAATCAAATCTACAGATCTTACTAATCCTTTAAGCGCTTGCACTAACATATCGCCGCCTGCGGCGGTAGTTTTTTTCTTCGAAAAAAATTCCTTAATCTGGACCCAAGGAACCAAGTGTCCAAAAAAACGAACATGAATTAAATTGATATAGTAAAGAAGGCTGAAAAATGATATTCCCACCAGCAGTAACACTTTACTCTGTTGGTGAATCGGTTCAGATAACAGCCCCACCAGGAGGCTCATAAGTAGTATATGAGCCCATGATAGAGTTTTGCTGCCCAACGCTTTATTAATCGTTAAATTCCAAGAAAAATGCCAAACAAACACTAAAACAGAAACGATCAAAGAGGACATATACATTCCCTTTCTCTAAACAAACTTCTTCACAACGTCTGGCTCAAAATAAACTTCAGCATCCAGAGGTAGCCACTGTATTCTTGCAAAATTAAGATCCAACTCCGGTTTTTGTCCCGATCTTATAAAGACTTTCATCCCTTGCTTCAAGCACTGTATAACATATGGAAGCCATTTACTTTGTCTTACATTTGGACCGATTACAATCTCAATTATCTCATTTTTTGAATTACCTGCTGAATTATAATCCCATTCCACTCCTTGTTCCTGAAGCAACTCTTTAACTACATCTTTCCAACGTTTTTTCCAAATATCTTTATTAAACGCTTTGGAGACTTCAATAGCATTCTCACCAATTTTTTTCATTAGTTCAGGGTTATCCAAACAAGTTCTTACAGCTTTCTCAAGTGAAGCTTGGTCTGGGTGAATTAGCAACCCGTTATGATGGTCAATAATGATATCTGTAAGCCCACCTACCCGGGTAGCAATTACTGCATTCCCCGTTGCACAAGCTTCTAAACAAGAAAGACTGGTACCTTCACTGTATAGGGTGGGGATCAATACAATATCTGCATTCTTATACACAGCGTGCATATCCTCAGGTTCACTATGATAACAATATATTCTTCCCGTCCATTGCTCCATCTTGTCATATATTGCTTGTAAGTCTTCCGGAAATCCTTTTCCTACGAAATGAAACTCTGCATTAGGATAATCATTTAATATGTTATCAACGATATCAAGAGTGATATATAACCCTCGTGGTCTATAAAGCCTTCGCGGATATACAATTCTTATTTTCCCATCTTCTTTCCTCTGCACCGGAAAGAATTCAGTTCGATCCACGTAATTAGGTATTGTTTCTATTTTTAATGAGGTGCCATATGAAACGGTTTGGAACCAATTAGCTGTATTAGTATCCACTGATACAACTTTTTGCAGATCATCTGCACTCTGAATATATCTCTCATTAACATTCCAGAACTGAGTACCATTCTCAAACTGGCTATGCGGAGAGTCCCACGCAACCCCGTGACTAATCCCTATACTAGGATGTGCTACATTAGGATAGGATTGAAAAAAAGCAGAATAAATATTCAACATGGAATGCCCTTTAGCCATATAATCAAATCTCCGACTAAAAGATAAGAGATTTTCCATGGTGAATTCATCCATATCAAGCGTTTCATGGCCTAAGCTATAGACATCTATATCCTTGTATTTACGGTACCATGAAAAGTCCCCATATTGATAAATATTCAGTTTCAACCCCAAATCTTCACATACCTCATGAAGGTCTACTAGATAGCGTTCCGCTCCACCTGAATAATAGTTTTCTCCTTTGTAATCCAAAAATGTAGCTGCAAATACATTAACTTGTGTTTTGTCATAAACCCTATTAGCAAGAACGGGTAGAAATGCTGGTATTTTTTCTAAAACATCCAAAACAGTCGACGTTCTTTGGTTCCACTGATTTTCTCGGGCAATCTTGCGCAAGTGATGGATTGCGTTCGATTCCATTCTCCAAAACGAGGGTTCCAAAGATACAAACTCATCCGTATTCACTAAAGTGATACCAGGTCCCTCGTACTGCAATACTTCCGCAATAGGGGTAGTAATAATAGGTTTACCTATTGCACAGTATTCAAAAAACTTTACAGGGGAAACCGCATTTGTAAGATCATTTACCAAAAAAGGTATAATCATTGCATCAAAAAATGTAGTATATTGCTTCAGTTCTGAATATGGTTTTGGTCCCAATAGATGTACATTTTCCGGGAATTCGATCTCAGTCAGGCCGCAATAACCAATCAAAATAATTTTAATATTTTTCTGATTCGCCAATTTTGATATGAGTTCAACGTCAAACCATTCTTCAATTGCACCATAATAACCAATGATCTTACTTGTTCCATCTATTAAAGGTGATAGATCTTCAGGCATATCATTTTTTTGATTTATTATAACAAAATCTTCAAAATTCACAGCGTTTGGTAGATACACTGCATCTTTGCGTTTAGAGACATATTCTGATAAGGCTTGTGCTGAGTACGTAACAATATCGGCTTCATATAGATTTTGATAATGTGCCGCTAACATACCTTTATCATAGAACGAGAAAAAATCAACCCGATCTAAAACGTCATACCAAATTGTTTTATGAGGCAAATGCTCAATCCAGGCATTTTGCATCAACCAAGAATTCAACACTAACACATGATACGTTTGTAGCGCTTGAAGCAGATGACTCTGATTGGATATAACATACATCCCCTCTTGCTCCTTATGTATGTCAACACTTTGCGATGTATCGCAAAAGAAACAAAGGTATCCTCGCTTAGCCAAATCCAACATCATTTGCTGTGGTCTTTGTACTGGATTCCAATGTACAGCATTAGGGTACACTACAATCCCAGTATATTCATATTTCTGTATAATTTTAATTATTTGAATTGCTTCTTCAGATATGGGAGACTCAACAACTGTTTTATAATATTTATACTGCGCGTTATACTCTGTAAAATATAACAAATCATATTTTGCTAACTCATAATTTTGAGTAGTCACTCTTTCATTAAGCTGCTCGATAGCTGCTTTCTTTTCAATAACCGTTATTTCACGGTTTAAAAATTCCGAATTCAAGCTTTCCAGTTTCATCTGCTGATTTTCTTTAATAAGTTCCATCTGCTGTAAAGCTGCTTGCACACTGTTAATTTCCTGACGAATGATTGAGTATGGTTTAGCACTGTTTTTATTTATCATGATTGAAGGACTCCCCAAAAATCATTTTAGTCAACACTTCATAGGATCCTTCACAAGGTTTCCATACCATTGAATCATTTCTTGAGAGCGTGTATCTCTTCCACCTTCGATCAGAGTACGTAACCATATCCGCAGCTTCGAGCAACTCAAAATGTTTCATTTTTGAAGTTGCTTGTTCCCCCCACAATAAGTCGCCATCGTTACATATGTCATACCAAATATACTTTTTGTCAATCAAATCTAGCAACGCTGTTTGCTGTACAGAATTCACCAATATTAGTGGTACGATGTCTATTGATTTTAACCAACTTAATAGTTGAACTTCGCTCTTATATGCATAGTTATTTTTTGAAATGCGCTCAACATCATTTTCTATATCCCTTTCAAAATGAAAACATACATACTCTCTCTCAGCCAAATCCTCCATTAGTTCACTAGCTCTCTTTATTTGGAAATCCAATCCATCCAATGAGATAATGACCTTCATAAGCTTTTCATTTTCTAATCCAATTAGGTTAAAACATTCAGGGTCAACAGATTCGTATGCTGCTTGATAATAACTCTTTCTATTTAAATAATCGTTTTCGAATGGGACCTGGGATCTTGCATTATTTAAAGGAATTTCCATACCGTCAATCTGAACTTGTAATATCTGCAATTCCTGCATATAACCATTAATTTTCAGATCAATGCTGGTTAAATTCTCAAGAACCGCTTCCATTTTCTTTTCTAGTTTAAAAATATCGAATGTCTTTTTTTTATATACTGATTTCAAATTTTCTAATTGAATCTCCAAATGTTCCTGATTTGAACGTCCATCTCCGATAGCATCGATAATCATTTGATTAATCAACTAACTTACCCCCTGGTTAAACAAAACTCAGATATATCCACTTTTTCTTCAACTTCTCATGTAACTCGTTCCAACCACCATGACTGCCCAATTCAATTTTGGACGAAAGAGATCCTTCATGAATTCTGTAGTAATAAAGGGGTTCGGAATGATAAATAATTTTACCTTGTAATGCAATTCTGATTGCAAAATCTCTATCTTCTATTCCAAATAGTGATTCGTCAAAAACCCCTGACTTACGTAGTATGTTCGTTCTCCAAAAAAATGAAGGCCCACTATTCTGTAATCCATTAAGTTTATAGTAGGGTTCCTTTTTAGTACCAATAATGATTCCATCTTCATCCACATGATAATATGAAGAGTAAGCAGCCACTGCCGTCGGCTCACTTTCCAGTCTTAAAACCATTTTTTCCACCCATCTTGAGTGAGTGAAATTGTCAGCTGATGTCCATGCCATAATGGATCCAACAGCTTTAGTGATCCCGTAATTTATTGCGCTAGGAATTCCTGAATTATTCTTTGTTCTAAAGTATTTAATTCTACTATCATATTTATATCTATCAACATATTTCTTGACATCAACAGTTGATCCATCATCAATGATAATCAACTCCAAATTAACGTAACTTTGCGAGAGTATACTCCTAATGCTTTCTGACAAGTACTGGGTATCATTGTAAACAGGTAGAATGATACTCACCAAGTTATCTTTTTCAATAGCGGAGATATCCAAAGCGGTTGTGATATCTTCCCTCTTAAACAATAAAGCCCAATCTTGGAGATTTAAATGTTCAAACATGAGTCCTAAAACTGACTTACCATTAGGAGAATCTTGGAACACCCCTAATATGGTTCGTACAATCGTATCAATACCCTCATCTTTGAATTGCATTTGGATTACCTCGACTAAACGATATGCGCACTCCAAGTTTTTAAACGAAGAAACTTCCAAACTTTGACGAAAGGACTTAATGGCTTGATCCGCGTCACCTATTTGCCAATAGAGCTCTCCCATCTGGGCCCACCAATGAGTCTCCAGAATCTTTAGGTGCTTTGTCTCAATAATAGGGTTCGATTCAAGCACGTCTGTTAATAATTGTATTGACTCCTTTTTCATTTCATCAACAGTTACATTCTGCGCAAGCTTACTGTGTAGATAAATAAAATCAAAGACATCTTTATCTGTTAAATCATTATCGATCATGTCATAAACAATATTTGCTGCTTGATCAATTTGCTCCAGACAAATATAAGCAAGTGCTTTGAAAAATTGAGAGGATATCCAAAAATCCTCTTCACTAGCAGTTGATTGTTTAATCACTTCTTCATATCTCTGACACCCAAAGTTTGTCAACATTCTATTGAATCCAGACTCCATTGAGACTCTCTCACTATAATCCTTCTGTCGCTCCTTCGGAACCATGAGGGGTTTTTCTAAAGTAATCATGTTTTCGTGATAGTTATCTCCATTATACAAGGAGTTTGTTTCAACTCGAAAATCGTTATATTCTGTATGGCTTACATCCCATATACGTTTTTCCTGCCACGTACAGCCTACTCGTTCAGAAAATCTATTTATAACGACCTCATTTTTATAATTATTAATATGATGGATAAATGTTTCTAAGTTAAAATCTGATGTTAATCGTTCGTTAGCTTCCCATTTCCATAAGTACTGAGTGTTATTCTTTTTCACAAAACTGGAAACTGTTTTTTGCCAGTCCGCTTCATAAAAAGTTTGAATTTTATTTTCTCTCCATAACAACTTAATCTTTTGATCGACTTGGAATTTCTGATCACACCATACCCCAATATGAAAATTTACATCTCTTAGCTTCTCCTTAATGTGAAGGATTAACTCTTCCCAATCAAATTCTAGCTCAGGGTAAGTAATCAAAATTGACAGATTCATATCCTTTACCTCTTTCATAGATATACTCCCATTTAAATTTCTATATAACTCTTGTCTTCGTTTATATATTTGTTTTCTTTGTGATATAAAATAGTCAGGAAACATTTCTTTTTCCTGTTTTACTGAATCAAACCATGCGTCATACCATTTCAGAGCTTCTTCCCAAAGCGACTGACTAAAGCATAATTCTCCAGCAATACAATACGGGTCCGAGTAATGAGGGAGTTCAGCAACACAACGTTCTATCATTTCCTGAGCTTCATTTGTTTTGTTTAGGTGTACGTTGGACATGATACTATAAAAGTAGGATTGTGCTCTACTGTATGTTCCAGTTAGTGGGATCAACTCCAAGGCCTTTGAAGCGTTCAGGAGACTCTGAGTATAATCACCAAAATTATAAGCCTCATTGGCTATGTATCTGAAAGTTAATGGATTAGAGGGATTCTCAGTTAATTCATTTTTTAAAAGTGCCATATTTCTTTGATGCTTTCGCTCTTGAAATTCGGGGGAGTATCCAGAATGTATTATCCAAGCATATGGACAGTACTGAATTGTTTTCTGAAAACCATCTTCTGAAACACAAGTTATATTTTCATGTACGCTTCCTGTATACCGAAAGAACATAGGTGAAAACAATCTTTCCGCATGAGTAAGAGCCATCACTTCCTGTGGCTCTCCAGTTCGTATATGTCTTACTTCAAGCAAAAGTACATCCGTGGAATTAAAGAACTTTTCTTGTAACCAACCTTTAAAACTAACGTCATTTGACCAGACAAATTCTTCATCTGAATCTAACCATAAAACCCAGTTGTCATTTCGGACTATTTGAAGGCAAAAATTTCTTGCTTTCGAAAAATCATCACACCAAGAAAAAGAATGAATTTCTGCTCCTAGTTCTGAAGCAATTAAAACCGTAGAATCATCCGAACCTGTATCTGCAACAATTACTCTGTCTACATGATTTTTCAAACTACTTATAGCCAGACCTATTGTATCTTCGTTATTCTTTGTAAGTATACAAGCAGAAATAAACATATGTTCCCCCTATATTTCAGGATCACCCCAAAGTCGCTACACATTGTAGCAACTTTGGGGTGATTAAATTAAATAGACGGGTCGCTGTTGGAGATTTTTCCGCCTTTGTCTAACAGATCATTAGCGGATTGTTTGTAAGTTTCATATTTTTCACTTTTTATGAAACTATCTGTGAAGATTGCTACTTCTTTACGAGTCACCTGTTTTTTCGGATTGAACTGGCCATTATCAGCAGATAGCAACTTAGCATCGATTGCTGCTTGGACATAAGCTCTAGCCCATGAACTAACACTTTCTTTATCCGAGAAAGTAAGATTGTCACCTTTTCCAACAATGCTTGTTTGAGTAACACGAACCAAAATTACTGCTAACTCTTCTTTAGTGATTACGTCATTAGGTCTGAATTTACCAGAGGAGCCTGTGATTACTCCAAGTTTCTCCAGAGCGTCAATATACTTCAGTCCCCAACTATCAGAACTTACATCCCTGAAACTAATGCTAGGACTATCCGACAATTTAAGATTTAAAGATCTAGCTAAGATAGCCGCTACTTGAATCCGAGTTAGTTTCCCGTCCAGATTCATATCTCCATTTTGATTCCCCGTTAAGACACCCTTATCCATGAGTTCTTTAACTATAGCCTGAGTTGCATCAGGTGCTACTTTTTCATCTGCAGCATAAACAGATGCTTGCCCGGCGAAAGAAGTCGCCAATAGAGTTGATGAAAGAACATATTTCGTGATTTTATCCTTTTTTCTTTGCAACATGCCATCCTCCCAGATTCTACTATGTATGTTTATGGAAACACCATGATTATAATATCATATTAACCTATAATATTCCTGTAAAAAACATAATTAAAATTCTATTTAATTACAAAAATTTTAAGGTTTTTTTAAGATTTTTCAATTTCCAATAAGAGTTAATTCGTTTCCAAGCAATCCATACCAGCAAAAAAATACCATACAAAATTAATTTAAGTATTTTTCCTAAATAGCCCGTTGTTCTTTTCCAATTGATTAGAATTGCATTTAAATAAGTTTTGAAAACCTATCATTTCCTTCTTAAATCAGAATTTAGTACCAGCCACGTGCTCTGCGCAGACATCCATCTCTTGACTCAAGTGTTATTCGAGATATAACATGTCAGTTAGGCACGCCCAAAAATCGTAGTCACGTCACAGGGTAGTTAAAAAGTTGTGGTTCCGAGACCTCATTTTGGATTTAGATACGAAAACGATAGCACGTAACGAAATCTAACTTTAGCTAAAGTATAAATATAAAAAGAAGCTCATTGTACGATGGGCTTCTTTTTATTTGGATCATTATTTTTCAACATTCGATTCTAAGTACAAATGATTACTAAATTATCTATAATAAACAACAGAAGGGAAAGCCTCTATCCCCTTTGCATACCAATAGTTCAAGCTACTCGCAAAATCAATAACTCTTTTCTTATCCAAATCATAAACCAAGAGATCTGGATCACCAAACATATCAATGTCATCAAGTCTACGAGGTGTCGTTCTGCCTTGTACATCATCAAAAGTACTCCAGCTTGAAGTGGGAACGCCAGAAACGAAATTAGAACGGAATGAAGTGAATAAAGTCCCTTTATCCAAAGTTATAAACACCGCATTGTCCGACTGCGCATATTGAGACGTATACTTCAATGGAATTGTGACACTTTTAATCCTTACATCGTCAACATCATGATTTATGGATGAATGTGCTCCTCCGTTTGTAAAGGTGTATTCCCTAGCCCAAGCAAGATGTGCATTAATATTACTCACTGCGGACGTATTCCCAATTTTTGCTCCGTTTACAGTAATATCACCATTAGGATACTCCATTACTGCCGAGATTAGGTTTTCAGAATACGAAGTGAGTTTCGCTGTTTTGGAAGGATTACTTGGATCAGGAACTACTGAAGGATTAGCCATGTTAGCATGAATACTATAGGAGTCGCCTACCGTACCTGTGGAGGTAACTCGAAGTCCCCAATCCCCTGCTGCCAAATCGGTTGCAAATTTGATCTCGCCTGCCTTACCCCAAAATGGTGTTGGAGTTGCAGTTCCTGTGTTCCAATCTATTGAATACAAATCAACTCTATAATTAGCGTTAGCAGATCGTAACTGAGTCAAAATTGTGCGATCGGTTGGAACACTAAAAAACCAGAAGTCTGTTGGATCAGCTGCAGTTAAACTGTCACTAAAACTTATGCGATCCCCCGTCACGTTAAAATTAGATAAAATAGAAATTCCAGGACGATCAACCTCAATTTTCTTACCTCTAGCAATTCCTTTAGTTGAATAGACGATATCAGGAAGCTCTAGTTTAGATAAATTGTTGGGTAGCTCAATCTGAACTGCCTGCAGGCTCTCTCCATTAGATTCTGCCCATGTTGTTCCACTAAACAGTCCACTTACTAATGTGAGGCCCAGTAAACACTTCGATGCTACTAAAAACATTTTCCTCATATCAATTCTCCTTTTATGTATTTTATTAACAATAATGTTATTCAACAAGAATAGGTGTATACCTTTTTTTGGTAACAAATATCTACAAATAATAATAAGAAACCTTCTTGCGATTACCCTGACTAAATCTCGGTCAAGTAATGCATGAAGGTTTCTTATCAAGTTCTTATTTTTTCTTGTCCATCAAAAAACTATCTGGCGTATAGCCGGACTCATAAGCATTTCGTTGTGTCTTGGCCTGTCCACGCTTATGGAGCCAGTCCTGAGCTTCCAATCGAAGAACGTTCATACGCGCTACAATCTCGTTATCATTACCTAGAAGTTGTTCTATCTCCATCTTCTCAGATAAACTTGCAGATTGTGATGAGAACTGCTTCACGAGTCCGTCAATAATAACCTGACGTTCCTCAACAAAAGCTTCAAGCTTCTCATAATCGGCTTCATATAACTCTTCCATAATAGTGCTGGTTAGCTGCTGCAGTTGAGTCATATACGTCAATCTATCCATGAGCACTTTCAGTAGTTACAGGTGGTGCTTCCTGCCCTGCAGCAATTTTGGATGCTTGCAGCCACGTTTCACGAAGATCCGTTAGATAACCCACTGCCTCTTCAGCTTTAGCAACATCCTTACGAATGTTAGCTTCTACAAGCAAATAGTTAGTATACTCGTAAAGCGAATGCAAGTTTTTGGCGATATCATAAGAACGATCTAACGTACTCATCAACTCACTGATAATGGTTTGGGCTTTTCCCAAATTCAAGCTTGTCTTCTCATTGTCCTTTTGCGCTAAGCCGTCTATAGCTGTCTTCACAAAACGGATTGCCCCATCATACAGCATAATGACCAATTGTGCCGGGTTTGAAGTCTGGACCGAAGATTGGCGGTATTTATCATAAGGAGATGTAATCAAAAGTCTCACCCTTTATATTAAGATTGTCCTAAACTGGAAAAGAGACTGGACGACTGTGTTTGCATCTTGTTCATTGCCGCTTCCATCGCAGCAAATTGTTTGTAGTATCTATCTTCTGTTCGTTGCAAGTTGGTTTGCATCATCAGGATTCTGCTATTGTAGTCTTTCATTTTGCGTCCCATGATGTTCTCATCTCGGAATGCACTGGTTATATCAGTTGTATATCTGTTGGTACCTGCACGCTGATAGACTTTCTCAATCGCATTAGATACCTTATCTGCCAATTTATCGAATATACCTTCGTTTGGAGCGTTGGCAGGACCTTGAAATAGATCCAATGCGAGTTGTGGATTCGTACTAATCATATTCTTCAGTTTTGTCTCGTTCTCGATAACCAGTTTACCATTCTCCGAATAGTTACCTGTTGTAATCCCCAAAGCGCTTAGAGGACCAAGTTTATCCGTAATTACTGCACGCATCTCGGACAATACGGATTTAATGATATCATCATTTTTAAGTAAACCACTTTTTGCTTTTTCGGTCCAGGTATCAATCTCGGATTCCTTCAGCTCTTTCTTTTGCTCGTCTGTTAATGGTTTGAAATCACGATACTTCGTCTCTTCAACCTTTGAATTCAGAGCTTTAATTAGGCTATTGTAATCTTCAATAAAACCCTTGATGGATTCCAAAGCTTTGTCTGGATCACTTTGGTTTTTAATGATGGTTGGAGTATCTACATCATTCTTTATCGTTACATCCATCAGGGTAATTTGTACGCCATTAAGAGAAAATGTATTACTCTTAATATCTTTCAAAGGTTCACCGTTTACACTAACGATTGCGTCTTGACCTGAGGTAGACGTAAGTTGATCTGCAACATCCCCATACGATTTGATTCCTTTAAACAAATTCATAAATTCATATGAGCCGCCACTCATCTTCAGCTCTTTACCCGGTTGAGCAGTAATGGTCAATTTCCCGTCCGTGAACTCAGCCGTTGCATCAGCCCCCGAAGAATTGATTTTATTAAGCACATCAGATATTTTATCATTTTCGTTGAAATTAAGAGTTTTCCCATTCAAAACAAAGCTGTATGTTTTCGCAGGCGCACCCGATTCTGGATCTTTACCACCACTTAACTTGTACAGATCAGCCAGTGTTTTATCATTGGTAACCCCTGTACCTGCACCATTTGTTTCAATCACTGTTTTTTTAGAAAAGAGTGCCAAAACAGAATTTCCGCCAGTGGGGGTCTCAACAACCACTTTACTATCCAGTCCGCCTGTTTTTGAAGCTATTGATAACTTACCTGTAATTTCATCATAACTCGCAATAGCATTCGCCTGAGCATTCGTATTAATCGTAGATACCAGCGTAGAGATCGATGTCATTCCATTAAACAAAGACTTTCCGTCTTTATCAGTAAAACTTACACCATTGATCGTAATATCAAAACCTTTTTGCAAATACTTTGCCATATCTGCGGAGCCCATCTTGGACAAATCTACACCTTCCAGAGCTGCTAATGACGTAGAACCACTTACGCCTTGTCCCAAACCAGACGTGGACACCGTTGCACTTTTAGCGAGTTGGGTGACACTTACCTTCATTTCAACTCCGTTAGCAGTTGCTGACGCTTCTGCTTTGACCGCATCGGTGTTCCCTGTAACTGTTGCTTTATTCGCGTTCATCGCTGTAGAACTTCCATATTTCGTAATTAATTTATTGGATCTGAAATCATATAATTTACTACTTAATTCACGGTAACTTTCCCGTTGCCACTGCAAAAGTTGTTTTTCCTGGTTAAGCTTGTCTAATGGCACGCGCTTGGTCGCCATCATACTTTTAACCATACTTTCGATATCCATTCCGGAAAATCCATTAATACGTGTAACCACAACAGCACCTCCACCAACTATATTTTTTCGTCAACGAGTATCCCTGCAATTTCCATCATCTTGGCTACCAGATCCAACGTCTTCTCTGGAGGAACCTCACGGATTAATTCTCCTGTATCCTTATTCAGTACTTTTACCAAGATCTCATGGGTCTTCTCATGAATGCTGATGTCCAGCGTAGTCTCCGGCCCCTGTAGAGCCTTGACTGCACGATCGATATTACGAATCAACTGCTCTTCCCCGATCGATAAGTGTATACCTTGCTTTTCCTTGTTATAAGCTTCCTTAGCTGTCTTGATGGTAGTTGTTTCTTGTCCCGCTTGTGAAGCGCTTGCCGGGTTCTGTACCTCAAGCCCAGCACTACTTACGGATGAGGCAGCAGATAAAGAAAATTGAATGTTCACCCTTAAACGACCTCCAACATGTTCGCATTTATAATATATATCGGTCAAGCAAGTCCCCAGCTTTAGGAAATATGTAAAATCCAACAAAAAAACCTTGGATCAAAGATCCAAGGTTTAGTGTAGAGCCTGATAAAATTAACGAAGCAATTGCAGCACGCCTTGCGGCTGTTGGTTTGCTTGCGCCAACATTGCTTGAGCTGCTTGAGCCAAGATGTTGTTTTTCGTTTGTTGCATCATTTCTTTAGCCATATCAACGTCACGGATACGGGATTCAGCAGCTGTCAGGTTCTCAGAAGCTGTTCCCAAGTTGTTGATTGTGTGCTCCAGACGGTTTTGAACAGCACCCAGTTTAGAACGTTCACTGGATACAGTTGCAGTTGCTTTATCCAAAACTGCGATTGCAGCAGCTGCGCCTTCTTTAGTGGAGATGTTCAGGGCAGCTTCGCCTTTAACATCGTTAGTTCCATCAGTTACTGTGTTTTCTTTAGTGAAACCAGCATCGCCAGCTTTACCAGTGATACCCAGAGCGGAAGAACGCATATCACCAATGGACAAGCTCATGGACTGGCCTGTGTTAGCACCGATTTGGAAAGAAGTTTCAAAGTTCTTTTGAACTCCGCCATCTTTCAAAGTGATTCCATTTCCAGCTTCACCTTTAGCATTGGCAGTAATCACCAATTTATTAGCATCAGCACCTGTGCCTACGGAAAGTGTTACACCTTCAATCTTAGTAGCAAGAGTGTCAACAATAGCTTGTGCAACATCACCAGCATTTACAGTAGCACCAGTTTTAGTCAAAGCACTAATGTTAACTCCTAATGCGCTACCTTTGTACTCACCTTTTGTTGCATCGTAGAACTCAACTTGTTGACCATTAATTGTTACACCAGTACCAAGCAGTTTTTCTGCTGCTGCTGGAGAAGTTACGCTAGTAAAGTCAAGAGTTCCTTTTGCAGCGGTATATGTTGTAGTACCTACCGAAGCAGCTGCTGCATCTGCAACAGCAGTAAACGCTCCTGCTCCTGTAGCGCTTGATGTAGCGATATTTCCAGCTGCGCCATCAAACTTACCACCATTTTCTGTTGTTACTGCAGTAATCGTAACTTTACCTGCACCGTCAGAAGCAACTGTGTAGCTTCCTTTCAATGTTTCGTTGTTATCGATAATTTTTTGGAGAGCATTGGCCAAACCATCGCCAGTCGTAATATTATCTGCCGCTGCATCTACTGCAACATTTGCAGAATTGGAAGTAACATCGTAACCAATAGAATCATTTGCCGTTGCTCCACCGTTCGAAGCACTAGCAGTGAAAGATACTTTCAGGTCTTGCCCATTGATTGTGAATGTAACAGAATCACCAGCAGCAGCCAGGTCTGTATTGTTAGCAAAGTCAATTACTTGAGTTGCCTGAGTACGGTTTGTCAAACCACCACTTGCAAATCCGTCTTTAGCAACACCAGTTCCAGTAAGGTTAGTTTTGCCATCACCTTGCAACAATTTTTGAGTATTGAACTCAGTAGTGTTACCGATACGGTTGATTTCGGAAGTCAATTGGTTCATTTCATCTTGCAATGCTTGACGGTCGGAATCCGTGTTCGTTCCGTTAGCGGATTGGTTAGCAATCTCGCGTTGACGTTGCAGGATGGAGTGAGTTTCGTTCAAAGCACCCTCAGCTGTTTGGATCAAAGAGATACCATCTTGAGCGTTACGGGAAGCTTGGTCCAAACCACGGATTTGACCGCGCATTTTTTCGGAAATTGCCAGACCAGCAGCATCGTCACCAGCACGGTTGATACGAAGACCGGAAGACAATTTTTCGATATTTTTGTTAGTGTTAGCAGTGTTTGCAGACAGTTGACGGTGTGTGTTCAATGCCGCGATATTATGGTTGATAATCATTAGAGTATTTCCTCCCTGAAAATAAATTAGTTCCACATCCATGTGGTAAACGCCGCGACATTAAGGTCGGCCGCCCTGCCGAAGCAGCGTCTAAATTATATATCGACGGAAGGTGAGCAACTGTTTATAGCAAATTGGAATATTTTTAATCTTTTTTATTTTCTGTTTTTCTTAAACGTTCCATAAACGCTTCAATATTGGCTGCGAGAGGTGTAGCAGACTCCCGATTCGCTTCCTGAATGGACGCGTAGATCTCCTGCCGAAAAATATCTATATGCTTAGGTGCAGAAATACCAATTCGCACGGTATCCCCTTCTACAGCAAGTACGGTCACCTCAATATGATCCTGAATAACAATGGATTCACCCTTTTTTCGTGATAATACCAGCATGTTAGACTCCACCCTTCACTGAGTTTGCTTCATCTTCGGCCCAAATGAGATGACGTGTCTCATAGCTGGAATGATGGAGTACCACTTGTTTTCCCAGACGTTGCTCTGGATTAAGTACAACTGGAGCCAGTAAGTTCATGGTAGATTTATTGGTGTCAGAATGAATAGTTACCATAGAGAAAACCGAAACCTGCTCTTCAATCCCTAACTCTTCCTTATCCACCTCACCCAATTCAAAACTATAATCAGGTACAAACATAAATGGACTAACCAACAAGAACGATAAGCCAGGTTCTTGTACTGATTGTAAATAACTGAACGGTGTATCTTCCCATGGAATTAACGCGTACTCCGTCTCTTCTTCAAATCCTGGTAACCCTTTGGGAAATTGATACACATCTTCCTCTTTGACCTCTAGTTCTCCCCACATGCTTGTCTGAATATGAATGGTAAACGCCTCCTTGGCGAAGAATTTATACAAAAAGAGCCATAGATGGCTGCATATCGAGACCGTCTATAGCTCTACATTATAACTTACAACCCGATATCTATGTCAGGTGGAGTATATTGAACTGACGCATACTGTTTCACATAAATATCAAGCTTGCCCCGTTGATATTCAATCTCGGGTTTGTTAACAATAACGTTCATTTCAGAAACGGCGGGTTGAAAGTTAATATCCGGTGGCCTTGTATCAACACGTGTCTCAACATTATCAAATGAAGCCGGAGTGCGCGTTTCAGGGAATGGATGTGGTTTCCAGTCCATGCCCACTATATTGGCAATCGTATTACCTGACTTATGAATCGCTGCCAATTGATTCCCCTGTTGAACGCGTTCAGCCATGTTTTGCAGAAATTGTTGCTGTATTCCAGAATATATTCGTGCGTTCATATCGATCATATTCCCGCCATTGTAAGCAGAGAAAGCCTTACTTTGATCTACACGAAGAGTGATAGGATGACTCTCTACCGTTAGCTTGGCAGGTCTAGTGTTTAGCTGCACTTCTGCCTTAGGCTGACGAATAGAGTACTGACCAGGATCAGCATCAATATTGAGAATAGATGGCGTTGTTCGAATCTGGACGACAGGAAGAGTCTTCACTAATTACCCCTCCTCTTTATCTCAGAAAGTCTACCAGAGATGGAGAAATGATTTTGGCACCTGCAGACAAGGAAGCGTTATAGATATTTTCCTGTATTTTGGATTTCATCGCCAGTTCAGCATAGTCTGCATCCTCAACTTTGGCTTGCAAATCTGTCAAATTGATATTGAGATCATCGAGACGCCCCATCATTAGATCAACACGGTTGGTTTTGGCACCAAGTTCGGAACGGATCGCCAGCATTTTGTCCATACGGCTATCTATGTTATCCAATTGCTTCGATAATTCTTCAATGTTCCCGTCTGTTAAAGCCTTCATAATGTTGTTAACTGTTACGAACAAATTATCCTCTTCCGTTTCAGTACCAAATACCTCATTGCCATTGACGTTAATAGGCAGTTGTACGCTTTCACCAACAATAAAATTGATTTTACCTTTATCCGTTAAAACGGAGGCAGCATTGGATGTATCGAAAGATCCATCTGGATTGGCAGGAAAATCATATGGCTTCACATCATAGGTTTCACCACTGAAGATATACTTACCGTTTAGCTTACTGTTAGAAATATCAATCAGCTGCTCCTTGAGCTGTTTCACTTCTTCATTAATACTATCGAGTGCTGACTGAGGGTTAGTTCCTGTTGAACCCTTCACCGTCAATTCACGTAGACGCTGAACGACTTCCCCAGCTTGGTTCATAACGGTATCGTTAAATTCCAGCCAGGATATAGCACTGTCTACGTTTTTCTGATACTGCTCATTAGATGAAAGCTCTGCTCGATAACGAAGGGAGTATGTTATTCCTACTGGATCGTCAGAGGGCTTGTTAATTTTACGACCTGTCGCGAGTTGGGTCTGAGTGTTATTCATCTGTTGGGCATTCCGGTTCAGGTTCAAAAGCAACTGTGAACTGAGCATATTATTGGTTATTCTCATGGTCTGTTAAGTCACTCCTTTCTATTATCTACCTACTGTCCCAGTAGAATTAATCAACTTATCAAGTAATTCATCATATGTGGTCATAAATCGAGCAGATGCGTTATATGCATGCTGGAACTTGATCATATTTGACATCTCTTCATCCAACGATACACCACTTACCGATTGACGACGCGTGTCTACTTGCTCCACAAGAAACTCAGAGTTAGACGTCTGACGTGCAGCTTCTTGAGACTGAACCCCCAGTTGACCTACGATTGCACTGAATTGTGCACCAATGGTTGCATTACGCAATCCATCCGAGGATTTCATAGGAGTATCCTTCAGATTAGCAAGTAAAAGTGCTAGGGTGTTATTCCCTTTAACCACAGTCTCTGCTCCGGAAGCATCAGTAACTGTACGCAGAGAAGTTGCAATTTTGTTAGGGTCAGCCAGAATTTCTGCATTCAATGAGATATTCCCAGCTGTAATCGCGGTTCCGCCACCAGCTGCTGTAAAGAACGGCACTCCTGGTGAATTGGTTCCGTCCATGCTGTACCCAAGCTGATGCAGACCGTTCAAGCCTTTAACCGTAACCTTAAGATCCGCAGTTAGTGTACGTGATGTACCTGTGTATGTAACACCATCTAGGACGGTGTTATCCGGCAAGACAGAGCCCGCTGGAATCGTGATTTCAATATCACCATTCGCAAGCGTATTGGCAAGTTCATTCATTTGTTTCTGATAATCACTCACCAAGGTGTCTCTGGACTTAATCATACCGTGGACTTCGCCATTGGTAAGATCGCCCGAAGTGTAAGCCGTATTCAGAAAAGCAGAATCTACCGTTGCTTGCACAGCACCACCTGTAACCAGCGCTTGTCCGTTCATCTGAACGGAGTATCCTTGCGGAGAATCTGTTACAGTAATGTTCATTATCTTAGACAATTTGTCCGCCATCAGATCCCGTTGGTCACGCAAATCGTTGGCATTATCGCCTAGCGATTCGACTTTAACAATAGCGCTATTGAGATTAGCGATATTACCAAGATAACCCTGGATTTCATTAGCTTTCACTTCAATATTGTTGTCCAAATCCTGACTAAGATTGTCCAGTTGGCGGCTAATCTGATTCATCGCATCTGTCAGAGCCAGTGTTGTCTCTTTTACGATACGACGTGCCGTTACATCCTCAGGATTTTTGCTCAGATCGGACCAGGATTTATAGAAATTATCCATTACGGTCCGAAATCCGGTGTCGGATGGTTCATTCACAATAGCTTCAAGTTTCTCAAGCGTGTCTCGTTGAATGGACCAGCTTCCGAAGTTGGTGTTTTCATTACGATATTGGTCGTCCAGGAACTTCTCCCGAACACGGGTAATGGAGTCAAACTCTACCCCTGTTCCTAGTTGTCCCGGTGTTGTACTATGTAAAAATGCAAACGGCTCCATAGGAATGGACGCCTGCATGTTTACCTTTTGCCGGGAGTACCCTTCGGTGTTGGCATTTGCCACGTTATGTCCTGTTGTGCTAAGCGCTGTCGTCTGCGTGAACAAGCTGCGTTTAGCCGTTTCGATTGAATGAAAAGTAGATGTCACCTTGTTTCCCCCTATTAATCAGGCACGTGTATCAAAAAGACCGATTCGCCCTGGATTACCGTTCTTATCAGCAGGATGCTGATATGTGGCATCCTGTTCCGGCCGAGAAGCAAATATGTCCATTGAGAGATCAATAAACATCAATGATTGCTCGATCAGTTTTTGATTCAATTGATTAATTTCTTTCAATTCCTGCAATGTTCCCGCAAGCTTCTTCTGGACTTCAAGCAATCGCTGTTTATCAGCCGGATCAAAGATCAGCTTGGAGATTTCTGTGATATTCAGGTTAAGCATCGACTTGATGCCCCGCTCCTGAAGCAGTTCATGAACTGCACTCAATCGTTCGCTCTCAAGTGGCTCCTGCTGTTTCATAAACTTGGATTCCTTATTCATTACAGCAATGAGTTGATCCACATCGTTTTTGACAATGACCTGTCTCTTGATCTCGCTGAGTGCCAGCATCTCGCAGTGACTTTGTTCCATTTGCTGCAAAACTGCAATTAATCTGTCCAGTGCTGCCATTACGTGATCACCTATTCCTTATCAAAAGACTTAAAGTACGGCAGTAACTTGTCAGCAAGCTTGCTGCTGTCCACTTGGTAAGTTCCCGAACTTACCTGTTCTTTCAGTTCCTGTATCCGTTGTATACGTCCTGCATCCTGTGTACGACCTTGTTCCTCAAGCATCTTCATCGCCTCCGGAGAAATGGATACCTCGTCCTTACGGCGGCTCTTTTTGGCATCAGCCTGCTGATTGGATTCAACGTTCCTCTGATATGAATTGATTGCACCAATTCTACTCGGTTCATTGATTTTCATACGAATTGCACTTCCTTCCACCTTAGGATTTTTACATTATCTTTATGTTCTCGAACGATTAGGATAATAAAAAAAACCGATAATCTTTAATAAGTTTATCGGTACGTTCCAAAACATTTGTTATAGCAAAACTTGTATTTAAGCCCTCGTTCCTATAGATCCCGTAGTTTGTCGACAGCATTATAGGTTCGTCCGCCTATGCTGCCGTTATCCTTCTGACCTACTTCTCGAGCCGCTCCAGCCAAATCTTTCGTCAAACGATTCCGGCAAGAGTCGCACATATGTCCTTCACGAATCAGGGTTCCGCACACTTCACAAGGATACATCATATTTGGGGCGTTTTCGATGGAAATCCGTCCCTCACGAATGAACTTGGTAATATTTTTAATTGAAACGTCTGTTGCATCAGATAGTTCCTGTATGTTAGTGCCCTTGTTTTCGCGCAGATATTCCACACAAGTCTGGTATTCCAGTTCAATTTCCTTGATACAGTTCGAGCATACATCCCGAAAATTCAACGCATATAATTTGCCACAACGCGGACAATTACCCAGATTCATCGCTAAAACGCCCCTCTCAAACTTCCTATTCCGAATGGATAATAACTATACATTACCTTATTTTCTCACTTTAAGTCCATAGCCTGTTTGCGAATAAAAAAGGGCTATAGGGTGCATGTATGCGCAACCTATACCCCTGATCTACATCCTTAATTCAATGTTTTGATGCTTAATACAGAAGTCCATGCACTTATATTTTGATCATTCAATGCACGAATGCGATATTTATGAAGACTTGATGGAAGCAGATCCGAATGAATAAAGGTCGTATCATTTAAAGTCGCTACGACTTGACCATCTGCTTCAATTTCATATAGAGAGGCACCAATGACTGCATCCCATGTTAATAAAATATTGGTTCTGTCTGAGGTCCCTTTCAATACAGGGGTGCTCAATTGTGTTGTTCCTTTAATCAAATCACTCCATGCTCCTACTCCTGCAGCATTCTTCGAGCGGATGCGGAAGGTGTGATCTGTGTTGGCTGCAAGACCACTCTTCGTGTAGGCAACGCCAGTAACAGCGACCACTGTACCGTCGATCTCCAGATCGTAACCCGTAGCTCCAGTTACCGCGTTCCATTTTAAAGCAATCGCCACATTCGTTACGGAGTTCACTGTTAATCCTGTAACGGAAGCAGGCAGTGTGCTTTGCGTTATAATGGTGGTCCACGCACTTGTATTCGTATCCGTCAAAGCACGTACGCGATATTTATGTGCTGTTCCAGGAAGTTGGCTTCCATGCGTGTATGAAGGTTCGTTCACTGTCGCTACTACCACACCATCGGCTTCCACTTCATATTTCGTAGCGTCGGCGATTTCTGCCCATGTCAGGTCAATAGCTGTTTCTTCCGATGTGGCTTTCAATACAGGTGTATTCAATTGTGTTGTTCCTCTGATTAAGTCACTCCATGTCCCTACTCCTGCTGCATTCTTGGAACGAATACGGAAGGTGTGATCTGTGTTGGCTGCAAGACCACTCTTCGTGTAGGCAACGCCAGTAACGGCGACAACTGTACCGTCGATCTCCAGGTCGTAACCAGTAGCTCCAGTTACTGCGTTCCATTTCAGGGCTATTGCCGCATTGATTACGGAGTTCACTGTTAATCCTGTAACGGAAGCAGGCAGTGTGCTTTGCGTTAAAATGGCTGTCCATGCACTTGTGTTGGTCTCAGTCAAAGCCCGTACACGATATTTATGTGATGTTCCTGCGAGCAGACTGCTGTGTGTGTATAAAGGTTCGTTCACTGTTCCTACTACCACACCATCAGCCTCTACTTCATATTTGGTAGCGTCGGCGATTTCTGCCCATGTCAGGTTGATAGCCGTTTCTTCCGATGTGGCTTTCAACACTGGGGTATTCAATTGCGTGGTTCCGCTAATCAAATCACTCCATGTCCCTACTCCTGCGGCGTTCTTGGAACGAATACGGAAGGTATGCTCTGTGTTTGCTACGAGACCACTCTTCGTGTAGGCAACGCCAGTAACGGCGACAACTGTACCGTCGATCTCCAGGTCGTAACCAGTAGCTCCAGTTACTGCGTTCCATTTCAGGGCTATTGCCGCATTGGTTACGGAGTTCACTGTTAATCCTGTAACGGAAGCAGGCAGTGTGCTTTGCGTCAAAATGGCTGTCCATGCACTTGTGTTGGTGTCTGTCAGAGCACGTACGCGATATTTATGTGCTGTTCCTGCGAACAGACTACTATGCGAGTATGAAGGATCGTTCACTGCTACTACCACACCATCGGCTTCCACTTCGTATTTCGTAGCGTCGGCGATTTCTACCCATGTCAGATTAATAGCCGTCTCTTCCGATGTGGCTTTCAATACTGGGGTGTTCAATTGCGTGGTTCCGCTGATTAAATCACTCCATGTTCCTACTCCCGCGGCATTCTTAGAACGGATGCGGAAGGTGTGATCTGTGTTGGCTGCAAAACCACTTTTCGTGTAGGCAGTAACAGTTGTGGATACTACGGTGCCATCTATCTCCAGATCATATCCGGTAGCTCCGGTTACTGCGTTCCATTTTAGTGCAATCGCCACATTCGTTACCGAGCTAATAGTCAATCCACTAACGGAAGCAGGCAACGTGCTTTGCGTCAAAATGGCTGTCCACGCACTGGTGTTGGTGTCGGTCAGAGCACGTACGCGATATTTATGTGCTGTTCCTGCGAGCAAGCTGCTGTGCGTGTACGAAGGTTCGTTCACTGTCGCTACTACCACACCATCGGCTTCCACCTCATATTTCGTAGCGTCGGCGATTTCTGCCCACGTCAGGTTAATAGCCGTTTCTTCAGACGTCGCTTTCAATACAGGAGTGTTCAATTGCGTAGTTCCGCTGATCAATTCACTCCATGTTCCTACACCTGCGGCATTCTTCGAGCGGATGCGGAATGTGTGATCAGTGTTTGCTGCAAGACCACTTTTCGTGTAGGCAACGCCAGTAGCAGCGACGACTGTACCGTCGATCTCCAAATCGTAACCTGTCGCTCCGGTTACTGCGTTCCATTTCAAAGCTATTGCTACATTCGTTACCGAGTTAATAGTCAGTCCGCTGACGGAAGCTGGAATTGTACTTTGCGTTAAAATCGCTGTCCACGCACTTGTATTGGTGTCGGTCAAAGCGCGCATGCGATATTTATGAGCTGTTCCAGCGAGTAGACTGCTGTGCGTGTATGAAGGTTCGTTCACTGTCGCCACTACCACACCATCAGCCTCTACTTCATATTTCGTAGCGTCGGCAATTTCTGCCCATGTCAGGTTAACAGCCGTTTCTTCCGATGTGGCTTTCAACACTGGGGTATTCAATTGCGTAGTTCCACTAATCGAATCACTCCATGGTCCCACTCCCGCGGCATTCTTGGAGCGGATGCGGAAGGTGTGATCTGTGTTTGCTGCGAGACCACTCTTCGTGTAGGCAGTAGCAGTTGTGGATACTGTGGTGCCATCAATCTCCAGATCGTATCCGCTAGCCCCGGTTACTGCGTTCCATTTTAGTGCAATCGACACATTCGTTACGGAGGTAAGAGCCAATCCGCTAACGGAAGCAGGCAACGTGCTTTGCGTTAAAATGGCTGTCCATGCACTTGTGTTTGTCTCAGTCAAAGCACGTACGCGGTACTTATGCGCTGTACCTGTGAGCAAGCTGCTGTGCATGTACGAAGGTTCGTCCACTGTCCCTACTACCAAGCCATCGGCTTCTACTTCATATTTCGTAGCGTCGGCGACTTCAGCCCATGTCAGGTTAATAGTCGTTTCTTCCGAGGTCGCTTTCAACACTGGTGTGTTCAATTGCGTTGTTCCGCTGACCAAATCACTCCATGTCCCTACTCCTGCTGCATTCTTCGAGCGGATGCGGAAAGTGTGATCCGTGTTTGCTACAAGACCACTCTTCGTGTAGGCAACGCCGGTGACAGCGACAACTGTGCCGTCGATTTCCAGATCGTATCCGGTGGCTCCAGTTACAGTTGTCCATTTTAACGCTATAGCCGTATTGGTTACAGAATTCACTGTTAATCCCGCAACAGCACCTGGTAACGTATTTTGAGTCAGTACGGCTGTCCACGCACTTGTATTGGTATCTGTCAAAGCACGCACACGGTATTTATGAGCTGTAGCTGGTGTGAGTCCGGTATGCGTAAATGTCGGATCTACAACATTACCAACAATTACTCCATCGGCTTCCACTTCATATGAAATAGCACCCTCAATAGAAGGCCAAACGAGAATAATTTCTTCCTGTGAAGGGCTTGATTTCAGTACGGGTGTACTCAATTGAGTGGACACGGTTAACAGATCAGACCAACTGCCTGCCCCGCCTGTATTTTTTGGTCTCAACCGGAAAGTATGTTCTGTATTAGGAATGAGTCCTGTTTTGCTGTATGTGGTACCTGTCACAGCGACGATGTTACCGTCAATCTCTAAATCGTAACCTGTCGCACCTTTTACAGCGGTCCAGGATAGTGCAACTTTATTAAATGTTGCTTCTGTTACTTTCAAACCACTGACGGAGTCCGGAACTACCAGTTGCGTTATGGTTTTACTCCAATCGCTCTCATTGTTCGAAGACAGAGCTTTTAGCGTATACGTATGACTTGAGTTTGCTGCGAGACCCTCGTGCTCATACGATGTCACATTGCCAAGCTCAATAGGCGTTTGATCATCAATCTTTAATTGATAATGACTAGCTTGATCAACCGCGTTCCATTGGATAATATTTTTACCTTCCTGGGAGCTTGCCGAAATCACCGGTTGTTGGAGCAAGGTTTTGATCTCGTACAAAGAGCTCCATTCACTTGTACCTATTGAATTAAGAGAACGCACTCTATAGGAATACAACGTATCTGGCAATAATCCGTTGCTGACAAAGGTTGTCCCATAATAAGGTCCCTTAATGATTCCATTCTCCTCAATTTCATATTGCACGGCCTGCTGTGCATGCTGCCAGTTCAAGTTAACTGTATTTTCACTTTGTTTTCCTGTGATCCCAGCTGGAATAGCTGGCATGTTGTCAATCGTTACTGGGGCCACCAACTGTTTGGTAAAAGAGGCTGGTTCCGCTTTGCGTGTATAATATGGGTTCAGTTCAGAATAGAAATCTACGACCTCCCCCGTATCCGCATTAACAACCAAACTTAACTGCCTTACATCATAATTGTATACATCAACCGGTGTAAGCTGACCCAAAACATTATAGTTCGAAATGGTCCATTGCCCCACTTCCATGCCGGATTGCCTATACGTCATCTCAGTGAAGTATTCACGAATTTTACTTAAATCAATAAGAAATGCATTATCGATTTGCCCCGTATATTTAGAGGTATACGATCCAAAGCTTATATTCGTAATATCACTGGTAAATCCCAAGATAGACTGCCTTCTTGTAAAAGAGTAACCTGTTGTTGAAATGTTGTAGGATCTAACCCAACTGAGGTTAACATCCCTCTGGTTCACCTGTAATTTACCGTTGTTGTTTGTCATTACATACTGAAAGTCATTACTCGATGAGACAATACCACTACCTGTTGCGGCATTCGCCCGGTTCCCCCCGTACACGCCAAACTGTCCGAATACCAGCATCAGCACCAGTAAACGGACGGTCCATAAGTAAAACCCATTTTTTCTTTTTCCTGCAACCACCGTTGTTCTCCCCTTAAAAAGATATGTTTTGCCACTCCCTATGCTGTCACCTATGATGAACGGCAGAACTATCTATTCTACATGGCAGAAGAAATTCCTCTTTTTTACATGTAAAAATATTCTTGTCTAATTTATGTTTATAGTTTCGTTAAACAACCAACACACAAATCATATGTATGTATATGAAAATCCACAAAAGTGATAACTCTGTACATACAAGAACGTACTTTCCCTTTTGTATATAAAAGCTATTAAATATTATCACGATATTGCTTGTAATAGTCATTTAGATAGCCATCTATTAATTGAATATGCATATATTTGGTTCAGGATCTGGCCAAAGTCAGCGTGTAAATCTCAATTGGGAGGTTCATAGAAAATCCAGCTTTTAAAATCACCTGTCCACATGCATCCAAGGTGCTACCGGTTGTGTAAATATCATCGATCAACAGCAAGCGTAAGGGAGAAATTGGCCAGCCTTGTGTTGTAGGTGTGATATGTGAAGAGGCTCCTTGGCCAATCGTGTATGAATTTGCTGGCTGTGAATGCATATCGTTGTGTGTAAATTGAGAATTGGCTTGGTAGAGTTTAATCATCATCTCCGTTCCACCCGGCTGCATTGAGAAAGCATCCTGCATGGTCTGGATGCGCTCGCCGCGTGTTTTGAAGCTTTGTTTGGTGGTGTTGATCCGGCGCTGTAGAAGATCAACAACTGGTAGCCGGCAGGCTGCGGCGAGTCCTGATGCGAGCCGCTCGGCCTGATTGAAGCCGCGCTCGGCAAGGCGTTCGTTGCTGACGGGGACATAGGTCACCACGTCTGGCCGCCATCGCGGCTTGTTGTTTTGGAGCAGCGACTGGCGGTTGCGTGGTGCTGCTCCTGGATGAGCATGCGTATAGCTCGCGAAGGGGCTGTGGCTATTGAGTTGCGCGTGTGTATGTGCGGGCGCAAACAAGTTTGGTGAGTGAACAGGCGTGCTGATTGATTGACGCGAGCCAAGTCGGTGAACGGGCGCATTGTTGTTTAAATCGCCCCCGCCTGGTCGGTGAACGAGTGCGTTTGTTGACGCACTCGAATTACATGGATGTGAACTGGTATCCATATGAGATTGAGCAGGGGTGGCGGGATGAGCCGCGAGGGCCAGGGTTTCTTTTGCCAAAACAGGGTTAAGTTCCTCACTCATTGCTTGAAATGCTTGAATCAGAAGAGATGTTAGTAGCGGCGCGTAGCGCGCGTGACCTTTGAATTTGTACATGCCAATCCATTCCTTCATTAAAGCATTGTACTGAACGGCGCTGCGGTTGAGGATGAAAGAACGGTTTTGCATGTGTGGACGGACGCAGTCCGGGCAGCCGATTCCTCGACCACAGCGCAAGCAGCGAATGGTACGAATCCACGGAATTCGCTGCACACATCGGGTACATACCTCTGGATAAATTGTTGAAAGGATCGCTCGGGTTCCACAGGTCAGGCAAGTTGCTCCTGGTGGGGCGAGCAGGTTATGCAGACGATGGGTAAGCTGGTGCAAATAATCGGTTAAATCGTTTAGCCAGATGGTCATAAGTGTGAGCCTCCAAAGTTGAATTTATGGATGAGACGGTGGGTGCAGGTATCCTTTGCGGCGGGCGATGGTATTCATCTTTCGGATCTGTGCCAATGCTCGGACCTGAGAACGTGTACGACGGGATGATGCAAAGACGACTCTTCCTGCCGGATCATCCATGGAGCGACCTGCTCTACCCGCCATCTGTACCAGAGAAGCTTCATCGAAGAGGCCGTTATCCGCATCCAAAATAAAAACATCGCTGCGCGGAATGGTCACTCCCCGCTCCAAGATAGTGGTGGTCACGAGCAATCGAATGTTGCGTTCACGGAAGGATGTAACTTTGCTTGCACGATCGGGATCTTGGGATGAAGTACCTTCAATACGGATTTGTGGATACATGCGACGCATGAGGGTTATAAACGCCTCAATCTGAGCGATCCGTGTCACAAATACAAACACCTGAGCTTCCCGTAGCAAGGAAGTCTGAATGCTCTTTTTTAATGGAGCGGGCAGCTCCTGCTTCCGAATACATTCAGCGACTGTAGGCATTTTCATCAGGTGCGGCACAGGCAGAGGATGGCGATGAAAACGCACCGGCACTCTGGCGTGAGTGAGCCTCCCCTGAGCGGCTTCCTTCTGCAGCCGAGCTGGCGGCGTAGCAGACAGGTATACAAAGTGTCCATCAGGCTTGCACGAGGACGCGGCGGCATGAGCGAGCATAGGATCGTTGTGATAGGGAAAGGCATCGAGTTCGTCAATAATGACCAGATCGAATCCCTGATAAAAACGCATCAGTTGGTGCGTGGTCGCGAGTGTGAGCTGCGCGTCTTTCCAGCGCTCGGTGCTGCCTCCGTATAGCGTAGCGAGTGAGATGTCGGGAAACGCCTTCGCTAAACGAGGAGCCAGCTCCAGTACGACATCCCGCCTCGGCGTAGCGACAAGTGCTCGTCCACCCCGCTCCAATATGTAGTGGAGCAAAGGAAATATCATCTCGGTTTTACCGGCCCCGGTCACAGCCCATAGCAAAAACCGCCCCGGCCCATCCCCATCGGATGGCTGGGCCAAAAACGCCAGCGCCGCGGCAGCCGCCGCGCTCTGCGCAGGGCTCAACCCCCACCGGGCAAGTCCGCCCTCGGTGGGGACAACGGCCGTGCCACGCGATGCTTCGCCGCGTCGTGGCACGGCCCATGGCGCTGCGCTGCGCAGCAGCAGCGCACAGGCACGGCTGCGCCCGAGCGCGAGGCAAGCCTCGCAGTAGGCGCACGCCGCCAGGCCGCAGGCAGCGCAGGGCACGCGATGCCCGGCAAAGCTGCCGCATCGGCGGCAGCGGGGCGCGCTGTGCGCGCGACCAAGCCACGCGATGCTTCGCCGCCGCCTGGCAGGCCCCTCCAGGGCGGCTGCTATGCTCAGCCGCCCCCATAGGTGCGCGAGCTGCGCAGCCGCGCGCCAAACCGAGGCAAGCTGCGGCGCCGTATCCGCCAGCAGCGCCTCTGCCTCGGCCGCCAGCAATTGGCGGCCGCGAAGCCGCTCAGCCAGCAGGGCCGCGCCCCGCTCCAGCTGAGCCCACTCGTCGGCGGGATACGGCTCTGGCATCCCGCCCACCCCCGCGCCTCTTTCAGCGGCAATCCCTACATTGCCCGCCATCTCTCCCCTAGCATCCTGTTCCCCGGAGGCCCGCTCGTACTCTTCCAGTTTCCGCCGCAAATATGCCTGCCAATAACGCTCGCCCCACTGATTCATTTCCTTCTCCGATTCAAAATTCTCTACCATCCATGAAGCCTGACTTAAAGGTAACTCCCTGCCTAGCAGCAACCACCTCAACACCTGCTGTCCGCTTACACCCTCTAGCCACCACGCCGCATCCACTCGGATATCCAATGATAGAATCATCTTCCACCCTTCTCTCACTTGACACACATATAAACCAACCTTCATCTGCTCTCCTCCCTCAGCTTCAATATCCCGAAACGCAAAAAAAGCACATGCCAACCCGACTTTTCGTCGGAGCATGTGCTTCATGTTCATCCCAATCAAATCATATCCATTTGTACTACCACTATATCAATCGTGGAGTTGTGTTACAAGTTATTGTAATTCCAAATCCTCCTCATCATACCATTTTACCAATTCTCTTATTAACGATAATCTTTCTTTGAACCGCGAAACTTTTTCCAATCCGTACCGTCTATACTTTTAACTTAAGAGTTCTGATTTCAAAAAGCTTCTGATTGTTAACTAAAGAAGCACAGAAACCCTGCAATAACCATACATTGCATAAAAACCCATATTTAATTTATCAGCAAGCTTGGCTACAATGACAAAAAAAGACTACAGCATACGCTGTAATCTTTAACCACCTCTAACTTATGAAATCCAAGCTCAACTTGGCAAGCTGGCATGACTTCATTAAAGTGCATTCTGACTGATGACATGCTTTAGCCAGTCTGTCTCAGCAGCTTGCACGATTAATGATCCAATAGGTGTAAAAAAAGCAACACTACTGCTTCGGCTCACGCAAATCGATAAGGCGAATAGAACGATTCCCTGTCTGATTCCCCTGCTCTATATCGGAAGGGACAGCAGACAAGTAGGATAACTCCATTCCTTGCCTATGCATAAGCTTTTCAATGATTCGAACCGTTTCGGCTTCCGTACGATCAGCAACAACCGTCAATGTGAAGCTCTTTCCACGGTAAAATAATTCCCGGCAAAGCGCTCTTACAATACCTTCAATCCGCTGCTCCTGATTGGAAGGAATGAGCAAAATCTGCTCGTAGCCTTCGGGGTCCGGACGAGAAAGATGGCGCTGGTGCATGGCATGAACGGCCATTGCCGCCAGGAAGTATATGAGCAGAATCATAGTCAGATGAGCAACCATGGCAACTGCACCTCCTCGGAAGGTCATGCTCACCCATGGCGAACATCCCTGTATACAGCAGTATATGCTGCATCCCCTGAAGGGTTACACTTGCAAATCCCGAACGCTCATATTCCATTCTGATCGACACTGGACGAAGAAGACAGGCCAGGTCGTTCACTCATTCATGCCGAAGCTAACGTAAGTTCTACACAGCTTCACACTTTGATCATTTGCTGTAATAAAGTCCATTAACCCGCTAACCAGTCCAATATCTTGGAATGGGCGCGAGTAAACAGAAGCCTATATTTGTTAACAACACACTACATAATTACAATTGTATATTAGAGCGTAACCCAACCATATTTGATCGAGTTGATAACCGCTTGCGTACGATCGTCCACTTCCATCTTCTGCAGAATACTGCTGACATGGTTTTTTACTGTCTTTTCACTGATGAACAGGAACTCACCAATCATTTTATTGCTCTTACCTTCAGCCATCAGACGCAAAACCTCAGCCTCACGACGAGTAAGTGGATTGTTGTCGCCAGCGACAAATTTAACGCCTGCCTCTTTCGAAGCCCCCTCGCTCATTGCCCCTGTCTCATTAAGATACGTCATCCGACGCAGCTGCATGATCAGTTTGCCCGTTACTTTAGGGTGGATGAATGCATGCCCTTCATGAACGGAACGAATCGCATTAATCAGTGACTCGGCCTCCATATCTTTCAGCAAGTATCCATTAGCGCCTTTGCGCAGCGTCTCGAACACGTAGCTCTCATCATCATGAATAGACAAGATAATCACTTTGACATCCGGGAACAGCTCACGCAATTTCTCCGTTGCCTCAACCCCGTTCTCTACCGGCATGTTGATGTCCATCAATACGATATCCGGTTTATCCTGATTACAGAATTCGAGCACCTGAATTCCATCGCCGCATTCGCCGATGACCTCAATGTCGTCCTCCATATTTAAAATGCGTTTCAGACCTTCACGGAACAGCTGATGATCATCAGCCAAAAGAACTTTAATTGATGCTTTACCAGTATCACGGTTTTCCATCCTGCTACTCCTTTCCCTTATCCACGTTTGTCGGGATATGAATCACTATTTTGGTTCCTTGATTTTCCGCGGATTCGATCTCTATTCTTCCTTCTAACAGTTCAACCCGCTCTCTCATCCCAATCAGACCGAAGTGGGTATGATCCTTGCTCTTCTTCGCAAGAAGCTCCGGTTTGAATCCAAGCCCATTGTCCTGCACGACAATTTTGACGAGCTGAGCCTGGTATGTAATTTCCACTACAACATAAGTGGGATAAGCATGCTTTGCAGCATTGGACAGACCTTCCTGCACGAGGCGGTAAATCGCTGCCTCCATTGCGGAAGACAAACGGTGTTCCTTGCCTCTCGTTTCAAAAAGCGAGCGGATTTTTGTTTTTTCTTCAAAATCCTGCACGTACTTCCGAAGCGTCGGAATCAATCCCAGGTCATCCAGTGCCATAGGACGCAAATTGAAAATAACTTTTCTCATTTCTCCAAGACTCGAACGAACCTGGCCTTTCAAATCTACTATTTCGGCCTGGACCATCTTAAAATCCTGCTTTATGAGCATTCTTTCTACAATTTCCGTCCTAAGCACTAGATTTGCGAGCATCTGTGCAGGTCCGTCATGGATCTCACGGGCAATGCGTTTCCGCTCTTCTTCCTGGGCCAAAATTATTTTCAAACCAATCATTTGTCGATTTTTGGCGGATTCGATAATACGGGTCACTTGACCCAACTCACCCGACAGATACTCCAGTACAACCCCCATCTGGGAACCGATCGTCTCGGCGCGCTCCACCGAAGCTTCCACATTTTTGGCACGCTTCTGCAGATCATCCCGACGGGCTTTCAGATACATTTCCTTTTCACGGTAAATCATCAGATCCAGCTGTAACTGCGTCGCTTTTTCATACGCCTGCTTGATATCATGCTCGGAATAACGGACGAAGTCACGGCTAACCTCAGTTAGCCGGATCCGGGAGCGGCGGTAGTTCAGCTCCAATTGATCTACTTTCTCGATCGTTTCCGCCGTCTCCTTCAGAACCGACTTCAACTCCTCGTTCAGCGTTTTCAGCTCATTACGGGTTGAGTCCATAATCTCAAACATTTGATATTTACTGTTTTCCATGACTTGAATGGCGTTTTTTATGACGCGGTCTATGGCATCGGCTTGTAAATCCACGTTTGTTCGACTCCATTTCTATCGTTTCCGGTATATATCATACCATATCACGATGAGATGGTAACGGTCTTCGTGTTCTGTTCCCATTTTACAGTCAGTCCAAGCTGCTCCGAAACGAGTCTGAGAGGGACTAAAGTCCTACCACCAGATACGTAAGGTGCGACTGTTGCACTTTGTCTTTTGCCATTTATAATGAATTCTTTCTGACCTACAACCAGATCAATCAGCTTGCCGCCACGCACAACAGTAATCCGTTGATTTTTGCTGTCCCAACTCGCCTGTCCGCCAAAAGCATCCAATACATGCTTGATTGGAACATAAGTTGTTCCATTTTTCAGTACAGGTGCGGCGTCGATTGCCTTTTTCGTTCCGTTCACCGTCATGGATTTCTGTCCAAGCACCAGCGAAGCAGTCCCTGAAGACAACCCTACTTCACTGGATTTGGATGGCATGGTGAAAGCAATGTTGTCAAAAGCAACCGTGCCTGTCTTCGCACGCTCATCCTGACCTTCTTCCACATTCACCACATAAACCCGTTTCAGCTTCGCCGGATAAGCAATGTTCAGCCCATTCAGGTCCACGTTCAGCTTTTTCCAACCGTCCCAATCAATCGCTTTAGCGAGGTCGGCATAAACTGTTTTGCCACTGGCATCAGTAAATTCAGCACGCAGCCAGTTCAAGCTCTTATCTCCCATAACATCCATCGACATGGATGTTGCTGTTGCAGATACCTCTTTGCCAGTGGAACCGTTCAGTTGGGCATAAGCATACATTTTACCTATTCCCGCGGTCATGTCATAGCTCAGCTGCAGCACCTTGGAGCCCGCTTTTTCACCTGTTCCAGCTGTCAAGGAAGCCGATCCGGTTACACCTGCTGCGTTGGTGGTGAAGTTGACCGGGTAGCTTACATTTTCGAAATTCTCCCATATCGTTTCACTTGCCGCAGCGGAGAGCACAACCACCGTGCTGTAGCCGTCATAACGACCAATTGCATAACCAACTTGAGCACCGGAATTCACGGAGGATACAGTTAATTGGTCTGCAGCCACTTTACCTTTGAAACCGATAAATTCCCATGTCAGCGAGTCCGCAGGAACCGTTACACTTTGTCCGTCTTTGGTCTTCGCCGTCACCGGAATGGAGATCGTTGTGCCCGCTTGGAGCGATCCCAAGCCAGATCCTGCTGTCAGTGAAGCCAGTTCACTGCCACCCAGCACGGTAACTTTAATAGAAGATGAAGCCCCATTGCTTGTTGCAGTCAGCGTCGCCGTACCCGGCTTCACGCCTTTGATCGTTCCATTGCTCACGCTCACGATGCCGTTGTTGCTCGATTTCCACGTCATCTTGATATCGCCTGTCGCAATCGGGTTGTAGTAAGTGTCATATCCTTTGGCTGTATACTTGCCCTCTTGCCCTACCAGCAACGTTTGGCTACCACTCACGGCAAAGCCCTTCAGCTTACCTTCTGGCGCCGTAGAGAACACGCCCAGCGTGTTTACGACCTGACGCTGCTCTGTACCGTACTCCGTATTGAACGTAAGTCCTGCTGTCTCCTCGCCGAGCGGACGAGTTACCATCGTTGTGGAGCCGCCTCCGTCCAGATTCATGCCTTTCCATACACCAATGCTGGTCATGAAGGATTGCAGTTCAGTCAGCGACATGCCGCTGCTATTACTGTTTTTCTCCGCTGCAATAATGTAGACATATCGACCATCCTGAGAATACCCTACTGCCGTTCTGGCACGAACACCACCGATCCCGGAAGCTACAATATCGCGGGAAAACGTAGCCGCCTTGCCACCATTCACCAGAATGGTATGACCACCAATCATCATCTGCAGGTTGCTCGGATCAACGGATTCTCCAGTTGTTTTGGCTTTCAGTTTGTAATCCGCATTCAGCGTCTGCCCAACTGCGAGGTGAGTCATAATCCATGTCGCTGCCGTTCCATGCGCACGCAAAATATACCCATCTTCCGGCACCGTCATGTCTAACGCCTTTTTATCGGAAATCTGGGTAATTACACCGTTCTGCACAAGTACCTCAGTTGGTGTGGTAGAAGGATCATTAGGCCGCTTCGTGGACGTCCAAGCCGGTGTATAAATATACATCGAATTGGCATGGCTGTACTTCACCGAGCCCGATTCGACCGTGTAATCCTCCTTATTTATCCCACGCAAAGCAAAAGTTGAACCATCGTCTGCCTTCACCGTGCCATCAAATGAATATTCATCAATCATCGGCTTGCCGTCCTTGGTCACGGTGAGAGCATACATGCCTGACAATTCCGATGGTGTAGACACGAGGACCCCGTCAGAGACCTGTCCACCGATAGGAGCAAGCTCACCGGATACATTGAAATAGTCGCCGTTCACGGCGGCTACTGCTCCGTTTTCCTTTGCCATGCCACCCGTGCTTTGTTTACTGTTCAGATTGCCGCCCTTGCCTGTCATGACGTCCAGCTTCACATAGGGATTCTGCAAATCCACTTGAATGACGTCAGCCAATACGTTCACCTTTGAGCCGGAACGTGTCGTTGTATAACTGTATTTCATCAACTTCGCACCCGAAGTCAGAATTTCTTCACTTAATTTGCTTGTTGTTGTAGAGGCAGCTGCAGCCACCGACTGCCATGAACTTCCCGACCAGACCTGTTGTCCCGCTCCCAGAACCGGTGCAATCCAGATCACGCCCGCCAGCGTCACAATCGCCCATTTCTTCGCCTTGCTACCCTTAACGTCGTTCAGCCGTTTCCCTTGTTTCCCCAGCATGTTTGAAACGTCTCTCCCATCTTGTATATCAATCTTAGATATCACGATCTCTACCACGTGGCAGCAGATAGCGAGATTTCTAGTATACTCTTCTATTAATAGACTACTTTTAGTGGGAAAAGTTACGCCCCGGGCCTGAATTCAGGTATTTATTGGTTGAGTATCTGATTATGTTTTACGTGTAATTTCTCATTTCAATAGAAAAAAGACTTCAGAAGCACAAGGTTGCCCTGTACTATTGAAGTCCTTCAATTATTTATAAATTCCTTATAACAACAATGTCTCTTATAGATAGCCCAACTTGTTCAGTACACGCTTCAACATCACCGCTGCTTGTGCACGAGTAGCATTACCTTGAGGGACAAATGTTTTGGACGTCATACCTTGAATGATTCCTTCTTGCACTGCTTTGGCGACAGAATCCTTGGATTGGATTTTGTTGCTATCTTTGAACTTCGATAATGTGGTGGCAGCTGAAGATTGCAGTGATACCGTTTTTCCACCATAATTCATGGCCCGAACCATCATAATGGACATCTGTTCACGGGTAATCGCACTATCCGGCTTGAAGGTACCATCGGTATTTCCTGTAATAATACCTGCTTCTGCCGCAGCACCTATATAGGCACTTGTAAGATCACCACCACGAATATCGCGGAAACGACGTGCAGCTGTCTGATCTCCCTTTAACCCAAGTCCTTTGGCTACCAATTCAGCAAATTCTGCACGCGTAATCGTTTGATTGGGTCCGTAGAAGGAACCATTCGTTGCACCGATAATCCATTTGGACGACAACTCTTTAATAACAGCACCGGCCCAATGACTGGCCGTATCCTGATAGCTTACGGCATGAGTTACAGGGACCACGGTTTGATTACCGTTTATCTGTCCTTTAATGACTACTCCTGTTGTCGTATTTGCGAACGTATGAGGTACATTTGCGAGAATTAGTGTAATCGGATCAATATAAGTAAACCCGGATGTCACAGTAGGTGTGTTCACAGGTAGCTGCATCAACAGTTGGCTTTTAAAATTCTGTTCTGCCCGCTGATTCGTATTCCCGTTAAACGCAGATAGGTAGATATCTGTAACATTTCCAAGTTTCTGCGCCCCTGCACTTGCCAACATCCCATCTATGGTTCCTGAATTTGATACAGGTACGGTTTCGAGCTGCACATA
Source organism: Paenibacillus vandeheii (assembly GCF_030433635.1). NCBI lineage: Bacteria > Bacillati > Bacillota > Bacilli > Caryophanales > Paenibacillaceae > Paenibacillus > Paenibacillus vandeheii. The sequence continues at coordinate 234,886 of NZ_JAROCD010000010.1, read as the reverse complement.
CAAGTAGGAGGCATCTGTGCTGGTTGTATTCCCACCTACACTTTGACTCATTGTGGATACATTCAAATTGTTCAAAGGAACTGTCCACAGACGATCCCCATACTTGATACCGATTGAACCAGTCCGATTACTTGTTGCAGCCTGAGCCAGTGTATTGAGTGGAAATCCTACATAGGCGGAAGATTCGCTGGCAGGGACCTCAAATACAACAGGCTGTGCCGTTTTTCCAGATGTTGCTGCGTACTGGAAGGCCTGCAAAAGCTTGGTCGCATCCACATTAAATTGACGAGTGGAACGGTTATTTCGTGACATCATGGAGGCAGTAGCAGCCGTATCACTGCTCATGACGAGCAATGCCTGTCCATAGCTTGATGCATCCTGTTCAGTTAGCCAAGAAGGGCGACTATTTGTCGTCTGGCTACCTGTGGAACTGCCATTTTGCTGCAATGCAAGCGGTCCAAATGCTGCAATCGTGTTATTTAACGCATCCCGTAATGGCACGGCACCTGGAGTATAGCTGACGGTGCCTGTCTGGCCCGCTGTCGCCGAGCTCGAAAGGCTCAAAGTCACAATTGAACCCGATATGGAAGCGTTCAGAACATTCGTTGTTGTTCCTCCAAGCTGCACGCTAAACTGGGAAGCAGTTAATGCTGTTTGTGCCTGAAGCGTATCCCGGAAGTTAATATATACTTTGTCTCCCTGCAGGGTAGCCGAAAGTATTTTGCCATTTCCATAGGTGAAAGTAACCGGAGCCAAGTTAACATAGCCGGCAGGGTTGCCGTTCAGATCGGTTAACCGCAAGGTACCCGGTACATAAGAAAACGTAACGTTCTGAGTACTTGAAACCGTGTTTGCCAGCGTCAAAGTTATCAGGTCATCTTCTATATCTGTATCATTGACATAGACGGCTTTTCCGTCTACCAAAACCGAATATTGGCTCTTGAGCGGTTTGTTGTTCCGGCTCAGCGGCTCGTTGTATCTGATCCACATCTTCGTACCACTTACTTCTGCACTCTTGAATTCAGGTGGTTTCGTGTCGATACTGTTGCGTACATAGAACCCGTTGAATCCAGCAAAGGCCTGACCACGACTGTCTTTCACTGGCCACGTTCCTGGTGCATAGGATACTTGAACCACTTCACCATTTTGGATCGAACGGCTGAGATTTAGCGTTACTATCGAACTGTTATTGGTAGAAATACTGCTAATACCCACCCCTGATCCATCTGCTGTCACACTGAATTGTCTTACCGCATCGCTGGAGCTTATATAGACTGTCTCTGGATAGTAAAGGGTAATGGTATTGTAATAAGCGTTACCTTCACGAGGCTTGGACATGATGGAATCTAGACTATTCTCCACATCTCTAGCTGAAAATGCTGCTGCTGCATTGAGAGATAAATCCTGAATTTTGCGTGTTCCTGTTCCCGGAGCGTACGCAATTCTAACCACTTGTCCAACTGCTACACCGGTATCCAATACGACATAAACGCTATCTCCTGAAACGTAAGAGGTACTCACATTCCGGTTCTCCCCATTTACTGTAACCGTGAAGCTGGAAGCAAACGGATCAAGGCTTGAGAGCAATTCATCATATGTCAATCGAATGATTGAATTGCTATACATTTTCGCTGTCTTGAGTACAGGAGCCGTTGTATCTACCGTCAGAGTTCTGAATGTCCACGATGCTGCTCCATTCAAGCCTGTAAACAGGTTGCCCGCTTGATCCCGGAATACATTGGCAGGAATATCAATGGTATACGTTGTATTGCTGGTGAGACTCGTTTGCGGGATAATACGCAATTGTCTAAGGTTGGACGTATTAATTAACGTAGTGGAAGCCACAATTCCGCCATTCGCGTTTTTCACCGTAGCCGAGCTTGTAAAATTTCGGTCCAGCTCCTTGTTGAACGTTAAGGTGAATTCACCGGACAGCGATACTCCCGTTGCTCCATTCGAAGGCGAAAGGCTGGATACTGTTAGTACTGTCGGGTCAGATATGACATTGAATCCCCAAGTCGTCCGCTGAATGGTGCTCATATCATTGTTCAGATCATCACGCAAAAATCCTTCCGGCACTTCTATGTAAATCGTACTGTTGCTCGCCCAATTGTTCACAGGATCGACGGTTACCGTCTTTCTGTCCGTATTGAAGCTAATCCGTGACGAATTGGCATCGATCTCTTCTACTAGTGTACTGCCACGATAGATTTGCATCTTACCTGCTCCGACCTTCATCGCCCGGTCAAATGTGAGCTGAATATTAGCTGAGGCAGTTACATTCGTAGCCGCATTAAGAGGAGACTGAGCTTTTACCTGTGCAGAACCAACTCCAGCCGTTCGAAATGTCCACTCCTTGTTTAATCCCTCCACCGGCTGACCATCGCCGTAAACAAACGATTGGCTGCCAATCATGACATAGAATGATCCACCAGGCAGAGATGCGGGAAGCTGAATACGTACATTTCTCCCCAAATCTGCATCGGCAACCGCATCATCTGCTAAGACTGTAACTGCTGCATCCGTTACGGGAACTTCTGTAACGATGGAGTCATCCTGTACCCGGCGTACAGAGATTTTCTCTATCGTAGCAGCGACTTTTTTCACCGGTTTGATGAATTCAATTGTTAGTGGTGCTGATCCACTCGCCTGTTGTTCGTTTAAAGCAGGAGTCGTCGCTCTAATTCCCTTCCCTGTAAGATCGTCAGCTGCAAAAGCAATACTGCCTCCTACCCATCCGGTCAACCAACCTTGTGCAACTAACATAACAATCATAAGACTAACCAATCCCTTACGGGCCCATTTATTCACAAACACCCATCCTTCCTCCTCATTTCATTATCCACATATCTGATATACAGACCTCTATATGTATGTCGGTCAGAGAAGGGATTTCGTTTAATCATTTGGTAATTATAGGTTGTTTATTTTGGTTAAAGATGCAAAAAAAGCCTCTGGTTCCATGGAGGAACCAAAGGCTTCATGTATATCATATTCACACTCAGGTATTACTGTTAAATTATAGACCTGCTTGCTCTTTCAAAACGTCTGCTTTGTCCACTTGTTCCCAAGGAACATCCAGGTCTGTTCGGCCGAAGTGACCGTAAGCAGCCGTTTGTTTGTAAATTGGACGACGCAGATCCAGCATACGGATAATACCAGCCGGACGAAGATCGAAGTTGTTACGCACAAGCTCAACCAATTTCTCTTCGCTGACTTTGCCTGTTCCGTATGTATCTACGTTGATCGATACCGGGTTGGCCACACCAATCGCGTAAGCGAGCTGGATTTCCACTTTGTCGGCAAGACCTGCAGCAATAAGGTTTTTCGCTACATAACGAGCTGCATAAGCTGCGGAACGGTCTACTTTTGTTGGATCTTTACCGGAGAACGCGCCACCGCCGTGACGTGCATAACCGCCGTAGGTATCTACGATGATTTTACGTCCAGTCAAGCCCGCATCTCCTTGAGGTCCGCCAATAACGAAACGCCCTGTTGGGTTGATGAAATATTTAGTCTGCTCATCCAGCAATTCAGCTGGAACGACCGGCAGGATTACATGTTCTTTGATGTCTTTTTGAATTTGCTCCAATGTAGTCTCTTCAGCATGCTGAGTAGACACGACGATTGTATCAACACGTACCGGTTTGTCACCGTCGTATTCAATCGTTACTTGAGTTTTACCATCCGGACGAAGATATTCCAATGTACCGTTTTTACGCACTTCAGCCAAACGGCGAGCGATACGGTGGGATAATGCAATTGGCAAAGGCATGAGTTCAGGTGTTTCGTTGGTTGCAAAACCAAACATCAGACCTTGGTCTCCAGCACCAATGTTCTCTGTCTCGCGAGCCATTTGTTCAGGGTCACGGTTCTCCAGAGCTGCGTTAACGCCTTGTGCGATGTCAGCAGACTGCTCATTCAAAGAAGTCAGGACTGCACAAGTATTATAATCGAAACCAAACTTGGCACGAGTGTACCCAATTTCCTTAATCGTATTACGAACGATGGACGGTATGTCCACGTATTCAGACGCTGAACTGATCTCACCGATGACAAGCACAAGGCCTGTAGCTACGGAAACTTCGCACGCTACACGAGCGTTTGGATCATTCGCCAGGAACGCGTCCAACACGGCGTCCGAAATCTGATCGCAAATTTTATCCGGATGTCCTTCAGTTACAGACTCCGATGTGAATAGATGTCGGCCTTTAATAGACATTGAAGTTTCAACCTCCCATAACCAGTAGTATGGCGATTGCCCGAACAAAACATTTACGTTGATTCGTTCACTGTACCCTCGAAAGCTTTCCGGGCGGAATAAGGACGCAGGGTCCGCAGTTACGAAGATAAGGATTTTTCAGGTAATGGCCTCAACAAAAAATCAACCTTTCCCTAGTGGAAAAGGCTGCGTACCTCAACTGCCATCTTAACGTATTTGTCAAGACGTGTCAAACAAATGGGGATAAGGAAAACACCCTATAAGTGCTGCTCTGCCTGCCGAATTAGCCGTTTCGTAATCTCTCCACCGACCGATCCATTGTCACGGGAAGTCAGATGGCCCCAGCCTTTATACTGGCCATAAGAGTGATCGCTGACCTCACCTAGCTCAGAACCAAATTCGGTATCTTCACCAGCCAGACCTCTACCGCCATATCCCACATTCAGACCAAACTCAGCGGCAATCTCATACTTCATCTGATCCAACATCTGACGACTTTCGGGTACCACTTTGCGGTTGCTTCTAGCCATATTCCTGCACCTCCGGTTATTGTTTTTGTACAATTATAGAGTGAGCAGGAACAGTGCTGGCTAGCCGTATTAATGTTTGTTAGAACTGGTTAATCTGAACAAATGAAATGAATAAAAAGTCCGAAAAGTGCTCATCCTATTTCAGAGAATATCCACCACGTACCATGACAGTCAGGCTGTACTTGTTACCATCCAATACCGTTATACCCCGTCCATCTCTTGGAAAAGAGAGCAAGTGATTGGTCGGTGCTGTCTGACCATTCGTCAAATCAACCCCGTCCGTCAGATCAGCTACACCATTCGTACCTTCACTGACGATCACAGCTTTACCGCTGCGTACGATGAACTCCGCGCCAGATGCACCGATCAGCTGTTGACCCGGCTTTACGGTTACAATCTCAACAGCATCAGAAGCTCCTGATACCAATGGAGGCAGCGTTGTATCTCCACCTGTACTACCCGAGTTTCCGGTTCCCGTAGAGCCGCTGTTGCTACCTGATGTATTTCCAGCCCCTGTGTTCGTGCCACCACCTAGAGCCTTTTGAATTTGTTGATCAACATAACTCTTCGTCACTACCGGATCATCTGCTGTTCCCGGTTGGCTTGTGCCTGCACCTATTGCCGTATTGCTGTATACAGACCCAACCCACACGCCAACACCAATCGCTAACGCAGCCAGGGATACTTTCATATAAGGTTTCATGTGATTTATTTTCCTCCTCTGGAAATCTATTAACTTTAACTATAGAGAAAAAGTAGGGATGCGACAAGCAAAACCTCGCTTCCATTTCTCTGGAAACGAGGTTTTGTGGATAAATCACTAATCGCAGAAAGATTTCGTTTATCTCGAATCTACAGGTTCTTCCTTTGGAAGCTTGGTCAGATCGTATCCATAGCCTTGTTCCGCAAGACGAATACGTTGTCCCTGGAACTGGTCATATACCGCCAAACGATACGAGCCTCCTCGCAGTTTCTCGAAAAAGCTGTCTTCTACACTCCAAGTGAGTGTTTGATTCGTTCCCGCTTTCAGATCGGTTCCCAAGACTAACTCTTTCTCATATGTTTTACCTGCTTGATCGGTCAGCGCAAGGATTAATTTATGTTCGTTCTCGCCCATCTCAATCTCTTCATTGCGGGATAGGCTATAGTTCATTTCTACCTGCACAGACGAGCTTCCTGCCAGATATGCACGTACACTATTAGCAGTCAATAGATACGGATAGAGATCAATATTTGAGAGAGTCCCTTGAACACTGATGGAAGTTGGTGGCACTTCGAATGCTAGAGCATTCACATAGGCTGTGGCTTCCCCTTCGCCGGTGACAAACTTGCTATCTGCTATGCCTTCACCCACAACCAACCGCATATCCGAGAATGTGACTGACTTCGGAACCTTAGCCCAGAATGTAACAATTGATTTCTGGCCTGGCCCAGGTGAACGCTCAGATTGTTTTGCAGTTGCTCTGTAATATTGACCGTCCGAAGTTTTGAAGTAACCCACCAGTTTGCCAAGCCCACTTTGACGCAACGATTTGTTTGTCATTTCAAATTCAGTATATACGATATCCGATGATGTTCCTGGGTAACGGATCGTTCTGCGCACACCCATTTCAGTCTCTTTATCCGCAATGCCAGTTGTATAGGTCTTACCCGTTGCTACGTAGGATACGGGCTGGATCAACCCGGACGTATTTAAAGTAATCCACTCATTCGTTTCTTCTTCACTAACCTTTTCAATTAAACTTACTTCCAGACGACCCATACGAAGCTCAGAAGGAATTTTGGTCAAAAGATAAGCCTCTGTCGTCATACCGGCTCCAAGCAGTTTTCCGCTTTGTGTATAGATTAACTTCTTGTCTCCATCGATTTGAGCCGAGTCAATGGTGAACATTGCTTCAAGCTCTGGGAGCTGCACCGTTTTGCTGCCTGCATTACGAATCGTTACTTTCGCAGCTACAATGTCACTATCTATCCATGGTAAACGCTGCAACGATCCCAACGAAACACCAAATGTTCCTTTACTATTCTTAATAACCGTCTCTGTTGTCAAACCGTCTCCAGTGGATACAGATTGCGGTATCGCATATACGCCTACAGGATAGGAGAAAACAAAGCTACTTGTACTCGTTGGTGTCGATGTATCCGTGCTCTCCGTCTTATCCACAGGACTCATCGCGTACAGCTTAATTTTGCTTGTGTCCCCATCACCTTGTAAGGTCGCGTTGAGTTTAATTGTTTTAATATCTCCCGGATTAAGCTTTAATGCGTCCAATGCTTTGGTTTCAATCGGATAAACTGTTCCGTCAGCTGTTCGCACTTCAAATGTATAGGTTGGTGCTTTAACGGCTTTCTTACCTTCGTTCTTAAGTACAAATTGCATATTCAGATCATATTCGCCGTCATCAATACGAACCTTTGCTGACTCAAGCAATGTAGATAATCGTTGTCCCTCAACAGATATGATATTCGGTTGATTGGCAGCCACCTCTACGTTGGTAGCTTTACTTGCCTCAGGCAGCTGCAACGCAGCAACAGGTAAGACCGTCTTCTCTTCACCCTGCTCTTCCACGAGCAATAGTTCAGACTTTTGCAACTTCACCGATGTGGGGAGAGAAGCCATCAGACTCAGGGCCTTATTGGCCTGTGCCTGTATGCTAACGCTTGTACTATCCTTGTCTGGCGTCAACGGGTAGTTCGTACCACTTGGCGTACGTAAGATCCATTTGATATTCGGATTTTCAAGTAATTTGTAACTAATATTGTTTAAATTCACGCCAATTTTGACATACTGATTCTTATCTTCACCTGGGAACACTTTAATACCAGACACTTTCACCTTCACGGCAGAATCACTTAGACGAACCGTCTTCGGTTTGCCTACGGGTGTAGTAATACTATAGGATGCGGGTACATTAAACTTACCCAGCGTACGTTCATAGTTAGATTGACTGAAATCCCATTTTACGATGAGGAAGTTCAGATCACTCAGCTTCACTTCCCGACCAACCTTCATGACGTAAGTCAGATCTACCGTTGATCCAGGTGCGACTGTTTTCTTCTCCTGATCCTTCGCAATCAGTTTAGGTGAGAACAGCGTACCGCCTTTGGTTTTTACCTTGCTCCAATAATCGAGCATCATCATTGGGGTATTGTCATTGTTCTTATATGACAGAGTATACGTAACAACGTTTCCATCATCCTGAGATAAGATGTTTACATCCGTTAATCTAACGGAGCTACGTGCGGTTACTTTGACAGGGGACAAGTTACTCAGTGTATGTACGACCTTGTTCGTTGTTGTTGTTTTCTTTGGTACACTGCTATTGGAACTGGTGGCAGACGTTTTATTCGTTGTGCTCGCTGCCATGGCAATGCCAGCCGTTGAACTGATCAACAACGCACTTGCGAGCAAGCTCACAACTATTTTCTTTTGATCCACTTCCAAACCTCCCATAAGTTGCTTGTTGCTTTATAGTATAAACGTTTGGAGAGTGAAGAAAGTTACGATGTTGTTTTCTAATCTCTTTTTACTCAATAAAAAAAGAGATCTACATACAATAGTATGTAGATCTCTTTTTTAAAAATTAATTATTATTAAGGAGTAACAATAACGTCTTTGTATACACCACTCAGAGAGAATGCAGCAGCTGCATTTTTAGCATCTGATTGGTCAGTTACAACTTTAGAGTTAGCATTGCTGCTATCCAATTCAACTGTAACTACAGATTCAGCTGTAAGAGCCGCTTCAGAGGTGAATGTCACATTTAGAACGTCTTGATCATCAGCATCTACTGCATAAGTGACACCAGATACTGTAGTACCAGTAACGCTCAATTTAACAACGTTTGTACCAGATACTGCAGCAATGTTTTCAGTGAATTTCACTTTAGCAGTATAGCTGTTACCGCCATTGCTAACAAGCCCAATTGCTTTATTTGTTGCGAAGTCTTTAGTTTCTGGTTTGATATTGTCAATAACAGTTAGACCAGCAGATGCAACTGGTACAGTTACACGAACTCCCAAGTTATCTTGAGTGTTTGGAGTAGTTACTCTAAGACCAAATTTCGCATCTGGAGCAGCTACCAATTTGTTCTCTCCAGCAAGTGTGAAGTTAACAATTGTTTGACCATTAGAGTAAGTTGGTTGACCATCAAGCACAACACTCCAATTAGTTCCACCTACATTAACAGCAAAGTCGTTAGCATCAACAGTATTCAAAATACCATCAAATTTAACTGTAACTTTGTTTGTAGCAGTAGCTTTAACAGAATCCGGAACCAGTTGTACTGAAGTTCCCGCTACTGCAATATCGCCACTTACATAGCTGTTGTCCGTGTAAGCAAAAGCACCGGCTTGATCAGCTACTAAAGATACACGAAGTTTTGCAAGGGTAGTATCCAGTTCTTTGTCAGTATAAGGAACTGTAATTTTCACAGTTTCTGGGGTAACCAATTCAACTGTTGCATTGCTTGGCAGAGCTTCAAATGTAGTTGCTCCTGTAGTCCATTTCAATGCGTATTTGGATCTTTCCAAAGCGTTACCAGTTCCATCTGTAGCAACAGCTTTACTGAATGTAACGAAGAAATTAACATCACGTTTTGAACCATTGGTGTTTTCTTCTTTCGTCCAGAATCTAGTTACTTTAAATTCAGATGTGTTCCCAACAGTAATTGCAGAAGATACAGGCACAATTGTGTTAGGTACATAAGCATTATCTTGAACTCCAGACACTTCTACAGTGTAGTTTCCTTGTGGAAGATATCCAGACAAAGTAATAACTGCTTCATTAGTGTTAGCATCGAAGTTGATAGTTTTAACTGGGTGTCCGCTTCCGTCCAAACCATAACCTACAACAACTTTACCATCTTTATCTTTGATCGTGTAGTTAGCTTTAGTTGTACCAGTAGTGTTAGTGGATGATACAACTGATTTGCTGTATTTCACTTTCAATACGTGGTTACCACTTTCAGTAGATACAGCAACATTGTTAACTACTGGTTTAACAGTATCCAATGTTGGAGTAACTTTCACTTCACGAGTAGCAGTGTTTCCACTGTAATCAGTAGCGCCTTCGATAACGATTGTGTTTTCACCCACGCTCAAAGCATTAGCTCTTGTGAATGTAACCGTCAATTTGTTACCAGAACGTGTAACTTCACCAGTTTTAGCAGTTGTACCATTGTACACGCGTGTGAAGGATCTGATTGGCTCGTTGAATTCAATTTCAACTTTTTGCAAGTCATAAGATTTAGCAGTAGTTACAGTTGGAGCTTCAGTGTCAGCAGCAACAGAGAAGTCAGATTCTACTGGAACTACTTTCAGTCCTGAGAAATCTTGAACATTGCTAACTGTGAGTTTGTGATCTCCAGTTGTCAAACCAGTAGTGATGATAACACTGTCAGGGAATGCATATTCCACTGTGCCAGAAATTACTTTACCATCTACTTTGTAATTAGAAGTAGTGATTGCAGAAGCGCGATCAACTGGCTCAGAGAACACTACTTGGAATGCTCCTGTACCCAAACCTTTAACTTCTTTTACAGAAGGTGTAGTTACGTCAACTGGTGTGAAAGTAACTTCTTGTGCAATTGTTTTGGAACCGTCAGAGTTTTTGATGCCACTAACAGTCAATTTGATTGCTTTTTGGTTATCTAGTTTGTTACCACCTGTGTAGTACTCGTTATCCAAAGTCAAAACTACAGTTTTCTTGTCAGCAGACAGAACCGCAGATTTGATATCTTTGCTCAATTGATAGTTGTTAACATCTTCTGCTGTAGCAGCGTCAACATCACCATCAAATGTAACAGTTACTTGTTTCAAGTTGTTAGCAGATACGCTTTGAACTTTAGTCGCTGCAGTTACTACATAAGTAACTTTCTCAGTGAACTCTTTATCTTTGTAAGTGAATTTTACTTCAGTTTCTTTGTTAGCTTCAAGAGCTTTATCCAAAGTTACTTTAACGGATTCACCGTCGCTGATTTTGAAAGTAACAACTTTACCAGCTTCGCTTACTTCATAAGAAGCAACTTTCAAGCTTTGCGCTTGATCAATTGCGTAAGCAGCGCCTACAAGCAATTGACGGGAAGCGTTGGATTGGAAGTTCAAGCTAGTGTCAAGCAGACCAGCGTTGATTGCTGCTTGAACATAACCTTTAGCCCAAGCTGTTGCTGTGTTGTTAGTTTCAGTAGGAACTTCGAGGTCCAAAGCGATTGTCAGAACTTTCGCCATTTCTTCGATAGTTACTTTACCGTTGAAGTCAAAGATTTTCTTCTCAACGTTTTTACCTTCCATGATGCCTGCAGCTGTTACTGCTTCGATGTAAGGAGCAGCCCAGTTTTTAGCATTGTAGTTTTTATCGTTGTAAGAATATACACCAGTGATTTCTTTCAGGCCAAGCAATTTAGTGATAACTTTTGCGAACTCAGCGCGAGTCATCTCTTTGTCCAAACCAGCAGTTCCATCTGGGTAACCAGTGAAAACACCTTTTGCTTTCAATGCATCAAACTGTTGTTGTGGCGAAACTGCTGTATCACCGAATGCTACAGATGCAAACATTGAGAATGCCATTGCTGTAGACAGAGCTACGGATAAAATTTTCTTCATAACCTTTTTTTCTCCTCCTTGGGCGTTCATAACATTGGAATTTTCTTTAATAGGGTCGCTCGTGTTCCTCATTCTATTGTCGCACCCCCTTTCCAGAGTCATGAGCAAGTTAATATAAATGATGTCTGTGAGCATATCACAGAAACTTGTAAACAAGAATAATAATAGAACCATACGAAAATAGAGTAGTTTCCTAATCCTACCTTACGTATTATACAATGGGTCTCTCGTGCCGTAAAGCAATTTTTTCTAATAAATAGACAAGATTCTTCACGAGGTCATTCTTGGTAAGTTCCCCAATGTTTTTGACTCTACATCTTAAACGCAGCAGATTTCAAAAAGTTGCGGATTCAGCAAAAAAAGTTTTGAACTTATTTATGTATTGATGCAGTGCGGGTACATGCGAGGTTCAAAACCTTCAAACCACCAATGATGGAGCAGTCTGCATAAGATTATTTTGTTTTTGGATTGATGGGGACGTTTATTTATACCCGATAACTCGCTGCATGAAGCGACAAATTCTTCTAAATATGAAATAAATAAAAGGCATTCCATATGGAATGCCTTTCGTACAGTTCTGGTTCTATAACTTAGCGAATTTTCATCGCAAGATCAATAATTTGAGCACGCATATTCGGATCACTGTTCAATCTCAGATACATGTCGTCAATGGGTTGTCTATTTTCCCGGTACGTCTTCTCATGTTTCATCGTGGTGTGAGACCATTCAATTAAGTCATTCTCAGCCAGAACCAAATTGTTATACGCATCATGGAAGCCAGTCGCCTTGACAAGCCCTTCCATCACTTCTTGGGAAACTTCCTGCGTTTTACGTGTATCTTCTATTTTCTTCTCCAGAATGACTGCTTGTTTCTCGAACTGTGTCTTTGCCTTCATGTAGCCCAACTGGGCTTTCGAATAAATCGGTTTCATTAGCTAACTTCACCCTCTAGATCATTGTGTATTTACCGTTATTGTATCTTAATCTCTAGCAAATTACAAAAATAGTTATTGGTAAAAAACAGTTTCCTTCTATTATAAAAGTGTTCTTTACCAGTGGTTTGACAGCCATAAAAAGAACCCGCCCTTTTTATCAAAAGGGACAGGTCCTCTCTAAATAATTATAACTATACTAGATTAGCTCAACGTTTTAGGGAATAGCTTCGTACTCTTCTTGAGTAGCTCTACTGCAATTTTCGCAGCTTCCGCACGAGTCATGTTACCCTTCGGATTGAACTGATATTGAGGTTTGGTTGCGCCTGGGATCGTCACAGGGCTTCCTTCCATGATTTTGGCTTTTGTAACCGCCACGATGGCTGGACGTGCATAGAAATCGATGGAGCTTGAATCCAGGAACGATTTTGCCAAAGTTGCAGACAGCTTGCTGTCATTGGCAGCGAGCTTGGCATTCATCGCCCTTGCGATCATAACTGCTGCTTGTTCACGCGTCACAGGCTGATCTGGTCCAAAGAATCCATCACTAAGCCCTTGCACAATACCTGCACGCGCAGCCGTCTCAATCGCTTCGAATGTCCAGCGATCGGATTTCGTATTTTCAGAAACATCAGTGAAGGTTGTTTTGGTCGTTTTGACCAATGGAATATCCATACCTCTCACTAGCAATGTAGCGAACTCACCACGTGTCGTTTGGTCATCTGCGCCGAAGGCGTTTGTTCTAAGCGGGTTCATGATTCCTTTGGAGTACATCGCATTCAACAAGTTGCGCGCCCATGGATGGTTGGTGATATCCGGATAGCTCTGACTTTGCTTCATAACTTTGTAGTAACCAAATTCATCAAACGGTACCGTAATTGTGTGCCCCTTCGTATCTACTACACCACCAATGGATACCCATTTACCTACGTTAGAGTCATCCGAATAGCGGTATACCGTAATAGTAGAACCTACATCGTCAACAATAGTAGGATCATAGCTCAGAGTTAACGTTCCCCGTTGAGAAGGTGTCAAAATACGCTCCTGCGCATATCTTGTAAACTCTCCATCAATGGAATACGGGGTAATTCCGTTGGTTCCTGCTTTATACCCGTTCGTACCACGATCACCAAGCTCACCCAATCCACCATTAATCCAATAAATATCAGATACTTGTGTAAAGTTAGCTGTATTGATTACAGAGGCAAAGAAGCTGGACAATTCGGTAGGAATTCGGATTACGCTTGCACCATTCGTGCTTCTGTCATCCGTATTCACTCCAATGACGTTACCGTAGTCATTTTTCCGCTCTACGACCCCATCTTTCGGATCAGCGATACCGAACAATAGTTTGTTGTCGGGATAAAATTTCACCATACCGCTCGTTGTTGTAGATTGTAATACTGTTCCTTTCGGGAACGAAAGCATTACATTTTTGTTAAACACCGTATACTTGCTGGCCACTTTAGGAGCCATGTACTGTGAATCAATCGCAATGGCACTTGTATAATACACATTAATTGTATCGTTAATCGTACCACCGTCACGAATAATCTGTATCTTGATTGCGTTATCTTTGTCAGGTTTAAGACCTACATAATCCAGCACAAAACGATTGTTCATATCTGTGCGTTTCACAGCTGGCTCCTTGCCAACCAATACCTGGGTTGCTCCTTCAGCTTCGATGTCGAATCGAACAAAGTTTTTGTTCACAACGATCTTACTACCTACTGTAGGCTGTGGAGACAAGATGCGGTAAGATGATGGCTCACGTACAATCTCAAGCCGTTGGGTTGTTCTAGCACCCGTGCTGTTAATCAATTCGAGGGTGTATACATGCGTTCCTGGTGCATCGAACTTGAGATTCTGAATCCGGGCGATAAACAGGTCACTGTTCCCTGTAATATCATAGCTTGGCAAACCAGAAGTACTCGGTTGATTTACCTCAAATATTGTCGTTGTGGTCAGCTCTTTGGTGAAGATTTTATCTGAGCCAAAATATACATTTACAATCTCGGCTCCACCACCGTTAATAACAAGATCATAATTCTCTTCGCTTGTTACATACTTGTCCTCTTTAAATGCAAATTCCGGTGTAACGGAAAAGATTCGCTTCATCTCTTCATCTTCATATTGCGTAATCGGTTTGTTAAGAAACTGCTGACGTGAGTCCTTAGGAATCAACGTAGGCATAAAAGATGTAACCGTCGATTGATTCTGATCAATTACATTGATTTTCAACGTCGTCGAAATCGTAATAGGAAGCTTATTCGCATCCTCATCCGTAGCACGAATGAGAATCGTATTCTCACCATAAACAATCGGCCCTTGCTTTAATACAGGCAGGTTTACACTAAATGTGCCGTCATCTTCAGGAAATTTATCCGTTGTAGTAAACTTTTTGCCATTTACAATTACTTCAGCAACAAAGTTAGTACCGCCTATCGTTTTAAATCCAATAAATCGGCCTTTTAACGTAAGCTTTTGGTCGTTTTTTTTAGAATTGAATGTATATGTCTGTCCGTTTTGAAGGCTCTCTACATAAATAGAACTTGCAGTTACATAAGAGATTTTCACAACTTTAGGCAAGTTGGTTGGACTTCCATAATAGAAGCGAACCTGCTGCTCGCCTCCTAGGAAACCGGAAATTTTATAGACTTTCTGATTAGCAGGTAACCCATCTGGTCCATCTACGTTACCATCAATCGTTAACTTAGTCGTACCTGTAGGCAAATACTCACCTTTAAGTTCACCGGAGATTTGCTCGCTAGATTCTACTAAAATGTAGAAATCATTATTTTGTAACTTCGTACCATCGAGTTTTGCTTTGGAATCAATAACTTCACCTTCTTTATAATCAGGCAAATAATAGATTTCCGTAATATCCTGTGCTCCTGCAGAGTAAGTGTAACTCGCGTTGTAGCCTGCACTGAAATTTCCATATGCAAGACGAAGACGTAGTGTTTGATCTTTCTTTGGATTAGCGCCATCCAACTCTAGGTTGTATGGTGTTGTTACCTTGAATTTGACCAAACGATATTCAATTGTTACACCGTCTGCCCCTGTAATAAGGATTTCATCCTCTGGGGTAGCTGTAAAGATAAAATTAGCCGGTTGTGTCAAATTCCCATTGGAAAGTGTAATCTCACCATTTGTCGGACTAAATGGCTGAGCACTCGCTGAATATGGAAGCAAAACCTGCCCAGTCAGGGTTGCTGTTGTTTGACTTGTACCCGTAAAGGTTGGATTGCTACCCAGAATGGATTTGTCCTGTCCACCTAATTGCACTTTTAAATCCGTAAAAGGTTGATCTTTATCAAAATAGTAAATAGAACGTTCTGTTTCAATGGCATTAGATGCGCTGGAAATCTTGAACTTCAAGTTATTCAGTCCGGCTTTTAAAGCCAGCTGTGGCAAAAAGAATGATCCATCTTGCAGCATGGAAGCATTGATCTCATCGCCTCCGTTTACTTTTACGCTAACGAGCGTGGAGTTCTGCACTTTACCTTGAATAGAAACACGCTGTGTATCTACAACCGTATTAGAACCCTCATTCAAGTTATAGGATTTGTTTCCACCTGTAGCAGAACTGTCCGTGTACACTTGAAAGCTCTCGATAAAAGGAGCCTGATCGTACAATACATAGAACGTATCAGAACGTTCTACTGATCCTTGGTTCCCTAGAAAAGTGATTCTATTAAATCCCGGAAACAGATTCAGACTGTTCGCTGTGAATTTATTATTACCACTGGGATCAGCAGTAACTGCTGTTGTAATTGATTTTGTAGAGTCTGCGACCCACTTGCTCTCCGATCCGCTAGTAACCAGATTTAGCTGTTCAACTTTTACCTTCAAACTGGTATTCGATACAAAAGCGTAAGAACCAGTGATCGTAATGGATGAAGTTGAGGTTGTATATGCATTCGAACGTGTCAGGAAAGCCTTGGTTGCATCTGGCACGATAGCCAGCGCAGCAGTCTCCCTTAACGTTCTAAGATCTGGTGTAAAATACGTGGTATACGCGTTAGATCCTGTCGTGTCACCGTCCGCAGCCGAAGCAACGGCCCCACCGAACAGACCCTGCGGGAACAATGAGAACACCATAGCGACCAGCATGATCCATGCCAACGGCCGTTTCTTTTGTTGCATTACGTATCATCTCTCCTCTTTTTAAGTCAGTTACCGTTATATATCGGCCATTAGGTTCCAATTATTTAGTAAAAACAGCAAAATAAACAAAAAACCTTGTCCACGAAGGACAAGGTTTGGGTTGAAAGAATATTCAATAATATCAGTAAACGGGCATATCTATTTAGGATTTCGAGCGGGTTTCCGGGTTCATCTTGACGCGCATACGCATCAGGAAGTTAATAACCGGCCTTCTGGTTTTGCTTACAAGTCCGATGACTTCTGCTCCGACCTGGAGGAAGAACATCATGATACAAATCACGACGAACGTTACCCAGTTGGCTTCGAACATCGCAGCGGAAGATTGGATAATCGCCAGCACACCGAAGAATGCGGCAATACCGTAGATGATCAGCACCGTCTGACGGTGACTGAATCCAAGCTCACGCAAGCAGTGATGCAAGTGACCTTTATCCGGTGAGAAAATCGGTTTCCGTTGTACCGCACGACGAATGATCGCGAAGAAGGTATCCGAGAGCGGCACACCGATAATAATCAACGGGGTAATGAAGGACACGACAGCAATTTGTTTGAATCCGAGCATGGACAGCATCGCCAGAGAGAAACCAAGGAATAGCGACCCCGTATCTCCCATGAAGATCTTGGCCGGGTGAAAGTTAAAGAACAGAAAACCGATAATACTACCCAGCAGCACCAGGCACATCAAGGCAATCATCATATTCCCCATCAAGAAGGACATCACGGCAATGGTACCAATGGCAATACCGGATACACCGGCAGCCAGACCATCCAGACCATCAATCAGATTAATCGCATTCGTTACACCAACAATCCAGAGGATCGTCAGCGGAATGGACACCCAAGCTTCCAGTGAGGAGTATGCATCCTGAAAAGGAATGTTGACGAAGTCTACGCGGATATTGAATCCGAATACGACTACAGCAGCAGCAACAATTTGTCCGAGCAGCTTCACTTTGGCTGACAGTTCAAAACGATCATCCAACGCACCAATCAGTACGATGATCGAGCCACCAATCAGAAAAGCACTGACAAAGCTCATATCTCTTGTTGTAAACCATGATGACACAAAAGGAAGCAAAGCAGCAACCGTAATGATAAAGGCAAGGAAAATTCCTAAACCACCAAGACGCGGCATAATCCGAGTGTGCACTTTACGTGCATTCGGCGTATCCATTGCTCCGATTCTGACTGCGAACTTTTTGACAAGCGGTGTCAGGGCAAGAGCCAGTCCCATTGACACGATAAATCCAATGATAAAGATCGCTACCATTTGAACATTCGACCCCCAATTATAATACCTGTAAGAAATTATAAATCCCCTGATCTCTTTTTATATATAAAAAATCATTTGTCAGTCATTTTTGAATACTTGTTACACGATAACGAAGAGTGCAAGGAAAACCTGAAGAAGCGAAGCGTTCGCCTGAGAGCTTTCTGAAAGAAAGCTGCTTCGAAAGCATATGCTATCACGGGATTTCAACCTTTCAAAGGTTAATAAAAGAAATCCAGGCATAACAGCGATCAAAAGGTTATTCTGACATCGGAGTGGTCATGTGCAACTAAAAGTTTTTATTCGAGTGGCACACATGTAATCCGGAATGAATTATACGCTGATCCCAAGCGAAACGCCAACCTCAATTTTTAGCAAAAACGTGCATTTTACGCGTAATAGCCTAATTTTAACGGACTTTAGTCACGTTTTCTTTGTCCCGCATCACTTTGATAGCGAATTTCGGAAGCGCAAGCATTCGACCAGCCCGACTAGGTTCGCGAAGCAGACGGTAAAACCATTCTAGTCTTAACTTTTGGAACACTTTAGGTGCACGTTTGGTTCTCCCCGATATCACATCAAAACTGCCTCCAACCCCCATGGTTACAGGAACTTGAAGCGCATCCTTGTACTTGTGAATCCACGGTTCCTGCGTATCTGCCCCACGTGCAACAAACAGAAGATCAGGTGCAGCTTCACGGATGGAAGCGACAACCTGCTCGTCCTCAGCCGGACCAAAATAACCGTCACGATAACCTACAATTCGAATCGCCGGATATTGCTCTTGTAACCGAACTGCCGTTTCTTGAATCACCTCGGGTGTAGAACCGAGCAGATACACGCCCCACCGATAGTTTTCTCCAACACGCAGCAATTCATGTAAAAGCTCAAATCCAGGCACCCGTTCTGCCACAGGCTCTCCACAATAATTGGCAGCCCATACAACGCCTGTTCCATCGGGAACAATCATTTCAGCAGACTGCATAACCTTCATCATTGCCGGATTCTCCAGCGCGGCCATGACCATGATCGGATTGGCTGTGATGACTTGGTGCGGCTGCTTCGTAAGAACTGCTTGGCGCAGAACCTCCACCGTTTCTTTCATCGTTAGTTTGGAAAAAGGAATACCATAGATCGAAACGGTAGGTATTGGTCCGGTCTGATTCATCTTATTTCACCCTTTGCGGCCTAAATATTTAATAATTTGCTGAGCAGGCACTTTGGCTTCCTGCTTCAATTCGGTAATGCTGTCTTCATGTTCCTTCAGCCACTGTGAACGCTGATCCAACAGGTTAGCCACCGTCTTCGCCAGTTTATCCCCATCAAGCGCATCGGTACTGCCCACGGATTCACTATCCAGACGCAGCATGAACTGATCAATCTTCGGATCATACGAGATACCAACAGGAGGAACATACTGTGATGCTGCATAGATCAGACTGTGCAGACGCATGCCGATAACGACATCACAATTGCTGACTTCCTGCAGCATCAGCTGCGGATCAGTGAGATCCTTGGTCATGCTGACTTCGCTACCCTTGTTATCGAGATCGCCGAGCATTTCCATGACAAAACGTGAAGCCTCCGAATCACTCGGCAAGTGAAATGGCATAAAGCGCAAGTGGACTGCTTTTTTGGTGCAAAGCTTCTTCAATCCAGCAGCAATCGCTGTAAGCTCTTTACGATCCGACTCCCAGAAACGTACGGATACGCCGACAACCGGGAGCTTCGTATGAACACTTGTTCTATCTGCAATTACATCCTCTGCATTAAGATCAACAGCTTGATCACCCACTGTGATCTCCTGAGCATTAGATGATGGTTCTGGAGATTCCTCTGCAGCAGTTCCAGCGTCATTCCATCGCTTGCTGTCAGATTTTACTAACCCCCCCTCTTCCGATTTCAGTTCTGGCAAAGGCAGGCCCATCACCGGGTCGGGAACGACATGAATCTGATTCCACTGCAATCCAAGTCCGCGCAAATATTCAGCGGATTGTTCATCACGCACAGATACATAATTGCAGGCCTTGAAGACCGATCGAATCATTGGATTAAAAATTTTGCGATTTACAGGTCCAATGCCCTGCGCATAGATAAATGTTGGCTTTTTCAACCATTGGGCCAGTTTGATGACACCCAAGTAGTAAGGGATGGATTTCAGTCCGGTTGCATCCTGCAGCAGACTTCCTCCCCCGCTAATTAAACCATCACTTTCCTTGATCGCTTCGCGAACCTCCTTCAACTTCATCCGATGTACTGAACGTACACCGTACATTGAAGTGGTCCACTCCGGGTCATCGGAGAGCACAATCGGCTCAATCGTGACGTTCGATCTGTGGCTCTCCTCTTCCAGCGCGGTCAAGATTGACTTAAGTACCGCTTCGTCTCCGCTGTTGTTGAATCCGTAATATCCCGAGATGACTAACTTTTGAGAAGTGGTGACCATTTTTTCCAACATCCTTCCGCTACTTGCCACACACCCACAGCAACGATACCGAAGATTAAGCCAAGTCCCAATCCCATCACTCCACGAATGAGTGACAACACAGCTGGCGTATGGATATGCGCGAACGTATCCACCATGGACAATTGTCCAATTGCTGCAATAATGAGCACAAAGATGACTTTACGATATTTTAAAGCGGCGAACACGCCAACGATAAACAGCGGGTGTCCCAGCATAAATTCTTTGAATCTTGGCCGTACGCCGAATGTATCTTCCAGCGTTGTACGTAGGAACATCTCGAATGGTGTAACCGAACCCGAGTTGCCTGTACGGCTCAAATAATAGTATCCAACCACAGCAGCAACCAATGCCAATACAACCATTAATACGTTAATCGGTGTACGCAGAATCTCCTTAATTTGTTTAATGGAGAACGTACCCGAACCACGGTAAAACAAAATATAAATCGCAACAAGCCCCATCGGTGCAAAGTGCAACAGGCTCACGCCTCGGAACTGGTTGATCACCAGACTGTACGTAATGCTGTTCAGCAAAGCGATGACAAAAGGCACCGCCAGGAACGAAAGAATCGACGTTCTTACATATAAAAATAACGTTTGTGCCAACCGACGACCCGCAGGCGCGTCTGGCTGACGCTGTTGCTGATAGTTCACTGTACGAACCGCCAGCACCATCGCGATGGTCGGCGCGCTAATTGCGACCAGCAAGGCAATTCCTTGCTCCAGCAACGTCGGTTTAAGCAAGAACAATCCGGCACTGCCCACCAGAGCCAGAGCAAATACCAGCAATGTCAGCAGGGGTACAAAATATGAGACCATGAGCGTAATCATTGCGATTGCACCAATCAGGGCAACCAGCTTGGCATAACGCTGAATGGAAGAATCTTTAACTGTGAATGCTTCAGCTTGTCCCAGTTCAAAGCCGTGTTTCCCCATACGCTCAATCGCATGACCGGGCTCACCCAAACTGTTGATCAGATTATCAATTGGATTGGTGATCATGGCTTTGGCCGTATTCCGACTTGGCGAAGCATTCATATAGAGCATACGAATGTTGCGGTCTTTGGTAGCCAAAACAAAACGGTCAGCAATGGTGTCTACATCCAGATTGGCATCCCCGTCACTTAAGGAATACAGACGAGTTACATTGTAGTCAATTTTATAGGAGAGCGTCTCAAAACCGGATTGTGGTTTCTTCAAATTCTCAATAGCCGCCAGACCAATATGGTGCTTATTCAGCAACTGAGCGAACATATCGAGACTCTTCATCTCTGCATTATCATTGTACCCTTTCACAGCATCGCCATCAAACAAGATGCGCTTTACCCCATTCTCTTCGAAGAAGGTAAGCAGGCGTTCCATGGATTCCTGATTGTAAGGAACACTGTCTGCGATCCGTGGCAAAATGTAAAATCCTTTATCACGCAGCATCTTCACGGCAACTGGATCTGGCTGCAAAGGCTGCATGTTCGCATTCTCCGGTGGAGTCTGCAATATTAAGCCGCTACGACCTTCATATTCCCATGGAACCACAGGAATCTCCCGATCGGCGAACGTTTGTTCAATGATAGGAGTATACGTTTGTGCATTCTCCTCGTTGGTGAACAGCACATACGTGTAATTATCGTTAGAAGGAATGACATTTTTAGTCATGTTCGCAATATCCTGCCCGTTATACACCATCAGACGGCGGGACTTCTTCAACTCATCCAGTGTACTTTCGAACACCGCCATAGTTGTCACTCCGGCATCTTTCAAACGAGTCAGCTGCTCATTCATGAAGTCTTGCGGATGGGCCTGATAAGCCGAAATATCCAAAAGACCCCGATAATTGAAGACAAGCTCCACCTTTTTGGCGGAAGATTCCGTCTGCACCCGATCACTGATGACAGGGATGGAAGCAATCAAACCGATAATGACAACAATCCACAGCCACTTCCGGGAAGCGGTATTCCAATAAAGCCATTTTTGACGCACTACATGTACCTCCTCAAGTATTGGAACCAAATACACGTTCAGCTCATGATTTTCATTGCAGTATAGTGAATAAATACCGGATACACACAGCTTGTGTTAACCAACGTGCATCTATCCGCAATTCATCCAAAATAGATGTAGACATTCACCCTTTTTACCTAAAAGAAAAGCCCCTCCGCCAACCAACCTTACGGTGCGGAGAGGCTTTCTCATGTTCTTGCTCAGTACTGCATTCGTATTTATTGTGCGTCTACACGCGTCATCACTGTAGTCGCCAGAAGTTGGATACGGCTTTCCGCGTCTTCCAAGCTCTCTCCACGCACGGCGAAGTACACTTTAATCTTCGGTTCTGTTCCCGAAGGACGCAAGCAGAACCATGATCCGTCTGCCAAAATATATTTCAGAACGTTCTCTTTAGGCAAGCCATCCAAGCCAAGGGAGTAATCCAGCACATCTTGTACAGCGATGCCGGCTACTTCTTGTGGCGGATTGGAACGCCAGTCGGTCATTTTCGCCTGAATTTGAGCTACGCCATCCTTGCCTTTAAGCGTACGGGACTCCAGCTTCTCCAGGAAATATCCGAATTGGCTGTACAGCTCTTGCAGGACATCATAGAGAGTTTTGCCTTGGTTTTTATAATAAGCAGCTGCTTCAGCAATCAGCATCGCCGCCAGGACAGCATCCTTGTCACGTGCGTAGCTGCCTGCCAGGTAGCCATAACTTTCTTCATAACCGAACAAAAACGTATGACTGCCGGTTGCTTCGAACTGGTTCATTTTTTCACCGATATATTTGAAGCCTGTCAGGGTATTCATCACTTCTGCACCGTAATGCTCGGCAATGACCGCTCCCATCTCGCTGGTTACAATCGTTTTGACAACTGCGCTGTTTTTCGGCAGTTTACCTGTCTCTTGCAAGCGGCTTAACACATAATGCACCATGATGGCTCCGGATTGGTTACCTGAGAGTACGAAATACTTGCCATCATTATTTTTAACTACCGCACCCATGCGGTCTGCATCCGGATCTGTACCGATCAGAATGTCCGCACCCACGGATTCACCCAGCTTCATTGCGAGTGTGAACGCTTCGCGTTCTTCCGGGTTAGGGGATTTCACAGTTGAAAATTCAGCGTCTGGCTGTTCTTGTTCTGCCACAATGTGAACCTGCTCGAAACCGATTTGTTCCAACACACGTCTTACAGGCACATTTCCTGTTCCGTGCAGAGGAGTGAAGACGATTTTGAAATCACGGCCGACACCGGATTGAATCAGGTCACGACTGAGACTCAGGCTGGCGACTGTATCAACAAATGCCTGATCTTCCTCTTCTCCAAGCCATACGAGCAATCCTTGGGCTTCGGCTTCTTCTTGCGTCAGCTTTTTCACATCCGCGAGGGAAGGAACTTCCTGAATGTATTGAATGACTTTCTCCGCTTCGTGCGGTACCAGTTGGCCACCCTCGTGATTGTACACTTTGTAGCCATTGTATTCAGGAGGATTATGACTTGCAGTCACCACAATACCGCCGGTTGCTTGCAGATGACGTACACTGAAGGAAAGCTGAGGCGTAGGACGCAGGGAAGTAAACAGCTTAGCTACAATGCCATTCCCAGCCAGAACCAGGGCCGCATCCAGTGTGAACTCAGGTGAGAAATGACGGGAGTCATGTGCGATCACTACAGAAGGTTTACCTTCTTTGTCGCCATGCTGCTCCAGCAAATAACGCGCAAATCCTTGCGTTGCACGACCCACGGTATAACGATTCATCCGGTTGCTTCCCGCTCCAATTACACCACGTAATCCACCTGTACCAAACTCCAGATTTCTGTAGAAACGATCTTCCAGCTCTTTCGGCTGATCCTGCAAATCACGAAGCTCCTGTTTCGTCGCTTCATCAATCGAAGCATCCTCCAACCACTGCTGCAATGTTTGTGCTGCTGTTCCGCTTAACTGTTCCATTCCTGCAAACCCCTTCCTTCTATATAAAATTCAATTGAGTTCTGAACTATACAATCATTAGCTTGGGTCAGACAGTGCGAACATGATCTCGCCTTCAGCTACCACTTTGTCGCCCACTCTGGCTGTAGCTTTGCCTTTACCAATGGAACCTTTAAGACGCGTAATTTCCACTTCCAGCATCAACGTATCTCCAGGCACAACTTGTCCACGGAAACGGAAATTATCCAGTCCCGCCAAAAAGCCGATTTTGCCTTTGTTGCCTTCCAGATTAAGAATGGCTACTGCACCAACTTGTGCCAGTGCTTCTGTAATCAACACACCCGGCATAACCGGATACTCTGGAAAATGACCAATGAAGAAAGGTTCGTTAATGGTTACATTTTTTAATCCAACGGCACGTTTGCCATCCTCTAACTCTACAATCTTGTCCACCAGCAAAAATGGGGGACGGTGCGGAATAATTTCTTGAATTTGTTTGATGTCGAGCACAGTGTAATCTCCTCTCAGGGTCATTTATATGAGAATTCTCCATCATGGACTGACGTCAAGCGCAATAGCGGTCGTTACGGTTACGGATCGTTCTTTCGATCGCTGTTGTCCCCGAATTTTCTGATACATTTTAGAATGGTCTAAAATTCGGTGACAAAGGCGAGCGCTTCGCTTCTTCTGAACAATTCCGTCCCCTCCACTTACTTTAGTGCGGAAGCCATCAACCCCAACATGATCAAGTCGAGCCTCATATAAATGTGGTTTTCATTTAATTGTGTATGAAAAGCATATTTTCAGTTAACACTAGTTATATCCTTCATGACTGCAGTAGTGAAGGTTGAGATAAGGGGTCTCTCTTAGCGATGACGAAAGTCTTTCGCAGGGGAGGCCTCTTTTGCTGTGAAACGTCATCCATCATTATACTGTTTTCAACGCCAAAAAGAAAACTCCTGCCTGCGCAGGAGTTTTCGCATATGTCGTTTATCTACGGAGCGAACACCAAATCATATACATGTTCCCATGTACTCCACTGCAATACGGAACCGATATCCTGTTTGCCCAGTACCACGTAGCCAGCCACCAATCCGCCAGCGAGGGCAAGAACAAGCAGGACCGGAACCAGAAACCATCTTGCGATGCGCCATCCACTCTTCTTCTTCTTGACTTTCGTCTTATCCGGCTTGCTGTTCTGCTGCTGTGTATCTGTCATCACATTCACCTTTTATGCTCTCATATTGTTGGCAAGACCCGCCATGGAATCACTGGATGTCAACGCACGTGCCGCCAGTTGGTAAGTCCGCTGTCCTTGCATCAGCAAGGACATTTCCTGTGTCAAATCCACGTTGGATTGTTCAATGTAGCCTGCACGAATCATGGCTGTCGCTTCACGTGTAGCAGCATTGGCTCCAAATACATCATTTTCGGTTAGACCGGCATCCAGACCAAACAGGTTATCTGCATACTGCACCAGTCCTTCGGGACGCTCGATATCTACGAGTTGCAGTTGGGCTCCAATCGTTGCATTGGCTTCATTGCCACGACGGATCAACAGATTGCCTTTTTCATCAAAAGCAACCTTGCTGTTATTCGGTGCCGTAATGCGATTACCTTGACGATCCAATGCAAAATGGCCTTCGCCATTGACCAATACCATCATATCTGGCGCATTGGGATTTGTTTTGGGTCTTGTATCAGGGACAAAATGGAATGCGCCTTGACGCGTCCACATTTTCTCACCATTTGCTTCAACGGCAAACATCGCATTGCCTTCAATCGCCAGATCGGTAGGATTTCCTGTCTCATTGAGCGAGCCCTGAGACATATCCTTCGTCACATCCGCCAAACGGACTCCAAACCCGAGGTTGTACCCCATCGGAGTGGAGCGTCCATCCAGCTTATACTTATCCGGCTGCTGCTGCACTCGGGTCAGTACATCCTCGAATGCTGCTTGCTTACTCTTATAGCCTGCCGTATTCACGTTGGCAATATTATCGGAAATGACATCCAGACGCTGCTGTATTCCGGTCATGGAGACCATTGCACTAATCATGGAATTATTCATTCGGTGGTTACCCTCCCCTGGTGGTTCTACCCTCCCAAACCCTCCCTGGTAGGGAGGGCCCCAGATGGCGCTGCCCTCTGGACTCCCGAAACAGGCGGAGAGGGTGCGTGGGGTACGATCTTGCTAAGTGACGGTGGTATGTGTGCGCCGCGACTGCCCAGGAACGATTCACGCCATGGTTTCACATGGCTGAATCGTTCCTGGGCACGCTCTTTGTGCGACGGGTAGCTCCGCGGGTCTCTCCTTGCTTTGCTTCGCAAAGGACTGTCGAGACCGTCGCTGCGCTTGGCTTATTGCTTCGCGTGAGCCTCTCTGCTTTGCTACGCAAAGGGCGTTTGGCTTTTCGCTACGCGGCTATATTATATGTCGGCGTTATACACGCCCAACTTCATTAACGGCTTTGTCCAGACTGCGGTCGTAGAATTGTACGACCTTCTGGTTTGCTTCATATGCACGGAACGCAGCGTTCATATCCACAGTTGCCTGTGATGCATCCACATTCGAGCCTTCCAGGTAGCCCTGACGGATCTGCACATTATCACCTACAGCCAGCATACGAGCCGTTGCTCCATTTTGATCATTCAGGCTGAAATTGCCATCACCTTGACGTACCAGTTGGTTGGGTTGATCGATGACGCTGATTCCCAATGTAACCCCTGTCGGTGCACCCGTCTCTGCATTGACAAGACGACCTTGCTCATCCACTTTAAATTGGTCTACTGCACCTGTCAACACAACGGGTTGTCCATTATTATCCAACACCTGTGATCCCGTTGAGCTCAACAGCTGTCCTGTTCCTGTAACCTCGAAGTGACCATCACGCGTATATCTTGTGTTACCTTCTGCATCCTGCACTGTAAAATACGCTTGAGGCTGGTAGGTTACTGTACCATCAGCCCGTACAAATTTGCCTGAACCGTCAAACGAGACAGGTTGTCCTGTCTGTGGATCATTCACGGCCAGATTGGACGAAATGGCAAAATCACTCTTTTGCCCGGTCTCCATAATGGCTCCCTGCAAATTCATGGACAAACTTTCTTCCGCGAACACACCCGTGTTCAGCTTGCCCAGCCGCTTCGTCGGAAGATTGGCATCTCCGCCTACCAACGTAATGAGCATTTCCGGAAAAGAACGGCTTACGCTGTTCACTTGTTTATATCCCGTTGTGTTCATATTTACGATATTCTGCGTTGCGGTGTCATGGCGGCGTTGCTGCGTAATCATTCCCGCGGTAGCGGTGTACAGACCTCTTAACATGTATTAACCCCTCTCCTCAAGCGCTTGTCCTGCATAACAGGATAACTGCTTGTCCGTTCTTCTCCCGAGCATGGGCGAACCTTTGCTTTTTATATCGGCAGATTAGAACTTTTTCTTAACCACCTGATCCAAATTATTCAACATAATGCCTGTACCTTTGACGACACAATGCATCGGATCCTCTGCAACCCATACCGGTACATGCAATTCATTGGACAACAGTTCATCCAATCCGTTCAGCAAAGCACCCCCGCCTGTCAACACGACACCTCGATCGATAATATCTGCTGACAATTCTGGTGGCGTCCGCTCCAATACCGACTTGGCTGCAACGATGATGGATTGCACGGAATCCCATAACGCTTCCTGCACTTCATTTCCCGACACCGTTACGGTAACAGGCAAACCAGAGACCATATCCCGGCCGCGAATGTCCATCTCCGTCTGACGTCCACCCGGATGTACGGAACCAATCGCAATTTTGAGATCTTCGGCTGTACGTTCACCGATCATGAGCTTGTATTTGGCTTTGATAAACTTGGTAATCGCTTCGTCGAACTTGTCCCCTGCGACTTTAATAGAAGAGGCGGTGACTACGTCGCCCATAGATAGGACTGCAACGTCAGTCGTTCCGCCGCCGATATCCACGACCATATTGCCGCTCGGCTGAAAAATATCCATTCCCGCACCGATCGCTGCCGCTTTCGGCTCTTCTTCCAGAAATACTTCTTTGGCACCGCTGCGCTCAGCAGCCTCACGGATAGCCTTCTGCTCTACGGAAGTAATATTGGTTGGCGCACAAATCAAAATACGCGGGCGGCTGTGCCAGCTCCTTGCTCCCACACGATTAATGAAATGTCTAAGCATTGCTTCCGTAATTTCGAAGTCCGCAATAACACCGTCACGCAGCGGTCTAATGGCAACAATGTTACCTGGAGTACGCCCCACCATACGACGCGCTTCTTCCCCAACAGCAAGGACCCGCTTCGTATCGCTTTCAATGGTCACGACGGAAGGTTCATCGAGGACAACCCCACTTCCTTTCACGTGAATAAGCACGTTCGCCGTGCCAAGATCAATACCGATATCCTTGCTAAACATAAAAGAGCCCCCAAAGTGATATTATTTGGTCAGCGTATCCTGTGAAAAAGAGTCCCTTATCACGTCACCGCTCGTTCGACAAAGTGCAACATATATATGTAAAAATCGGGCTGATAAGATGTCATAATTCGATCCTGTACCAGCTTTTAACATATCATACTTCAGGGGAGGGATTCAATGCATGTGTGAGCTTTTTAGCCTACGTCTTTCCGCAGGTCCTTACGATTTAGCCGAAGCCAGCACCTCGCGTTTTTTACCGCTTGTTTTTTTGTATTTAATTTTGGTCGCTTCACCGCCCCGCAAATGACGGATGGACTTGTGATACTCCAGAATGTGTTTCACCTGGTCAGCAAGATCAGGGTTAATTTCCGGCAGACGCTCCGTCAGATCCTTATGCACAGTACTCTTTGACACGCCGAATTCCTTGGCAATGGTACGGACCGTATTCCTCGTCTCAACAATGCAGCGACCAATTTTGATGGTCCGTTCCTTGATGTAATCGTGCACGCTCCCGCCTCCCTACTGTGTGGATAGTTTGGTACATTATATGAGGAGCATGCCTATATATTCGCGGTTTAAAGGTGTGACAAGCTTCGAAGGTCCCATAATTTTCTGAAAAGCACAAAAAGAGCAGAGGAGAATTCCCTCTGCCCGTCATGCTGCTGCGATAAAAATCATTTATTTTTCCGGAAGATATCCTTGCGGGTTAACCGGTTGTCCGTCTTCGTAAACTTCAAAGTGAAGGTGGTTGCCCAGCGTTTTTTCCAGTTCATTAACGCCAGCCGATGCAATTGCATCTCCTTGCTTCACTTCATCATCCTGTTTTACTTTGACGTCAGCCAAGCTTTGGTACACGGTCTTGAGGTTATCACTGTGTGTGATTTCCACAACTTGACCTGTCAGCGGATTTTGTTCGACCCGGGTCACTTTTCCGCCGAGTGCTGCTTTGACTTCAAACGTTTTGTTATCCCCGCGTGCCAGATCTACACCCGTGTTCGGAATAAATGTGTCATTGTACTGCACCATCGCTGCTTCATGTTCCTCCGTAGAAGCTTCGTTGTCATAGAAAGGTTTAACTACCGAAACTTCTGAAGGAACCGCTACCGGCCATACAAAATTCTCCGACTTTGCAACAACTTCCACACTTTCCTGTTCTCCATTAACCGCAGTTTCTTCCGTACCCGATGCGCCGGTTTCTACTACCCCGCTTGTAGGGTCCGAGTTCAGCGTTTTTTCGCCTGTGCCCTGATAGACCCACACTAAGGTTAGTATAATGCCTGCTGCTGCGATGTAGGCTGCCGGGAAGACCCAGCGTTTGGACATTGCTCTTCTCCATGAAGAGGGCTGGCTAGCCGGTACTCCTTGAGTTGTTTTAGGAGTTTCTTCTTGGACTGTTTTTTTGTTTTGTTCATTCATCTTGATCACCTCAGTAACAAGTGTTACCGGGTGCAACTCTTTTATACACGCGCGACTCTAATTATTTTCACAAAGCTTTCAAAGAGTGCTATATAAGGCGAGATTGGGGTGTTACACTGGACCACTCCGCGTTCAGAACAACCTTTCGACCGCTGTTACTCCCAGATTTCTTCTATCACCTTCTTCAAAGGTGAAATCCGGGAGTAAAGGCGGACGCTTCGCTCCTACAGGTTTTTTCTGAACTCTCCGTTCCGGTGTAACTATGATCAGCCTAATATAGCCAAGTCTTAAAGGCTCGGAAAGGGGGGCGGTAGAGAAAACCTGGATTGGCTGTAATGGCCGATCCTTCTATGAAATGAGTTGATGAAAGCAATTTAAGGTGATTATAGGTAGGTTGAGATTAGCTATATAGGCGATATAAGACGTCTGAGATTCGTTAGAGTTCTCCGATAGAGTAGCGAGATGCGAAAGAGCAGGGAGGCAGAGGCCGCTCTAATGGTTATTTCTATCGCACAACAATTCGGGAGCTATTTACTACAGGAAAACTTCCTAACAACACTGTGCATTTTATTGACAAAAGAACACTATTCCGGCAAATAACATTTCATCATGTCCTTTTACAGAAAGCATCTAACGAACCTGATCAACGCTATTGCGGCATTTCACGTCCGTTGGGTAATATAACGAATCTCAACGTTATTCTCTGGATTACTGGGATATTTCGATAAATTTCAGCTTTTCTGCGGAATTAGCTTCTCTGAGATTCGTTAGAATTTCTATTGTTCAACATAAGGCCTAATAAGATGACTGAGATTCGTTAGCCTTCCAACGGGATGAAGGAGAGCCTACATAGATCACTGTTCACCTGCTGCTTATCTCCTTATCCATTCGTTTCAGTTTCCTACTTCGATGCCAGCATCTTGGATGCCTGTCCGAAGGAGATACCGGTGTAGTAGTGTTTGAGAATCTGGGTCGCGGTGTGACCCTCCTGTGCCATGCCGTTGGCTCCCCACTGGCTCATACCAACCCCGTGACCGTATCCATAGGTTGTAAGCTGAACCTCATCCCCGTCCGTCTTCCAACTGAACTGGCTGGATCTCAGCCCAAGCAGCTTTCGAACCTCTGGCCCGCTAAACGATTTTCCTGCAATCTGTATCTCCTTAATCCGATGACCCTTAGTAGTAGATAATACTTCCATCCATGAGCCACTCTGCTGAGCTGTAACCGGGATGGAGCTCGCCCCGAGATTCAACTTCTGGAGAATCTCACTGCGCTTCATTGTGATCGTTTCTTCAAAGCCTGGAGCCAGGTTTTTATCCCACGGACTACTTACACTTTGCAGGTAAGCTACAGGGTTGCCCCATACATCCTCTGCATTTTCCGTATATCCATTACTTGTGGAGAAAAAGGAGGCGGTAATCGCCTGGCCCTGATATGTCATGACGGCATCCTTGCTTTCACGAACAGCCTGCTGCAGCTTCTCCCATTCCTTCGCTTTCCCCAGGCGCGTCCAGTCGGCTTTTACTTGTTCTGGTGGTATAAACACCTGATGACTCACCGTATCCGTCACATCGGCTTCTCCTGAAGGTACACCGCTTGTATCGTTTGCCGCCAGCCTCCTTACGATAAATGTCCTGGCAGCAATGGCCTGCGCCTTTAGAGCTTCCAATCTGAACTCAGCTGGCATCTCGGCAGCGACCACTCCTGTAACATAATCTTCAAGTGGCAGGTTCATCGTCGTACCGGTTGCAGACAGGTACACCCTCACCTTAGGTTCTGGGTAGGTTACGGGCACCGCTGGCGAAGGTGCTGGAGTCGTTATACTGCCTGTACCAGGTGGGACAGGGATCGGTTTAACAGGATCATTCGCCCGCGGCCAGACCAAAATGGCGGGGATCAGCAACGCGAGAGCCAGTACTGCAGAAACAGCCGCTGCCGGCTGCCAGCGAGTGTTGTTCTTGCCCCATCTGCGGCCTCGGCCAAACGTACGCATTCGGCGGCGCTTCACACGACGAAACTGGTCCAATTCAATGACGGGCATGTGTACCCGCATTGCAGCTTGCCCGGCTGACTCCTGTTTCGGGCCAGGCCGTCTAGGAGATGTTCGTATCGTTTCTTCTGGGACAGTTCTGATGTTCGTTGAAGCAAGCTTGTCTTTTTCCACACCGAAACCAGCATTCTCTTCAGGTTCCTTCACTTGTGGACGAGGGACAAGAGGTACCTTAACCTGCACACGGGCTTCTTTCATTTTAATATAACCCTCCGTTGTCCATGGCCGGTCAAAGCGCCGGTCCTTTTGTTCAAATCCATAGTTTAGGGTATGAGCCTGCCCGATCTGATAGAACCTGATTTAAGAGAAACGAAGGCATACTATATGTGGTTACTTCTAACTTACTTCGGTTATGTATTATTCAAAAACGTTGATTTGTCGCGGTATTCCATTACATAGGGCACGCCCCTCCCTCTAAAAGCATGCTCTTTCATTCTGTTCAGAATTGGTACAGAATACGATGTTATGCTATATAAGTTAGGACCAGCTATTAATAGAATCAGGTACTGATTCAGTGGATCGTAGAACATAAAAAAAAGCCAAGCCAGATGGCTTAGCTTTTGAGTTTAAATTCGTTGACGGGAGATGCTCTCGTAACCACAATTCACACTGATGTGTGATTGATCCTACGCAGAGCAACGACCGTCGTCCTAGTGGACGTTAAGCCCAGGTTGGTTGTACTTTGAACATCGGCACTTCTTCCCCGACTTTTTCGTTCGATGCTTTAACTGCATCCAGCTTAGGCTCTTCCACCGAAATACGATAAATGTCGGCTCCGAGTCCGTTAAGCTTCTCAGCGAGATGGACGTAGCCACGGTCGATGTGATGAACACCGCCTACTTCTGTTGTACCTTCGGCAACAAGACCCGCAATAATGAGTGCGGCACCCGCACGCAAATCGGTAGCTGTTACTTTGGCACCCTTCAGCTTGGCATTACCCGTGATGATGGACGAACGTCCTTCAACTTTGATCTCCGCATTCATCAACTGGAATTCATCCACATGCATGAAGCGATTTTCAAAAACAGTCTCTGTCACAACACTGGTTCCCTCAGAGGCAAGCAAGAGTGCCATCATCTGGGATTGCATATCGGTAGGGAAGCCTGGGTATGGTAATGTTTTCACATCCACAGCCTTGAGCGGACGATCCGCAATAACGCGAACGCCATTCTCGTCAGGATGAATTGTTACACCCATCTCTTCCATCTTCGCAATAACAGAACCCAAATGGTCTGAAATCGCACCTTCGATATACACATCGCCACCGGAGATTGCAGCAGCAGCCATGTAGGTTCCTGCTTCAACCCGATCCGGAATTACCGTGTGCTTCACACCAGACAGTTTCTCCACACCTTCGATGCGGATGACTCCTGTTCCGGCACCACGCACTTTGGCACCCATTCCGTTCAGGAAATTGGCAAGATCCACAATCTCTGGCTCTTTTGCCGCGTTCTCCAGAACAGTTACACCTTCAGCCAATGTTGCAGCCATCATAATATTTTGAGTGGCACCAACGGAAGCCACATCCAGATAAATTTTCGCGCCACGCAACCGTCCTTGGCTGCGAGCTTCTATATAGCCTTGGCCCAAGCTGATCTCAGCGCCCATGGCTTCAAAACCTTTCAAATGCTGATCAATTGGCCGTGTACCGATGGCACATCCACCAGGAAGTGAAATTCTTGTATGACCCATACGCGTCAACAATGGCCCCATGACCAGAAAAGACGCCCGCATTTTACTTACCCATTCATACGGTGCCTCACAGGAAGTAAGTTTCTCCGCATTTACGGTAATCACTTCGTCCCGGTATGTAACACCCGCTCCCAGCGATTCCAACACCTTGTTAATCGTCATCACATCGTCTAGAGGAGGAGCGTCAATAATAACGCTTTGTCCTTCTTCCCCTAAGAGAGAGGCAGCGATGATCGGAAGAACAGAATTTTTAGCGCCGCTAACTTTGACACTTCCGGTCAACCTTTTGCCACCGCGGACGATAAATTTGCTCATCATGGTTCCCTCCGCGCTTTTATTCCCTTTTCTTCATTCCGGAATACGTGAGCCCTTCTGTAATAGAAAAGACTGTTGCTGTGTGTGGAATTTCGACATAACCTGGCAAATAATGCCCTTGATGTCTATTCAGAAAAGAATTGGTTTATAATCCATATCGATGATACCACGTGCATTGCATGATGCCTTCCGACTTGTAAATGTAATGCCTACAGGCCAGCAAGCATCTGAACAGACAGATTGGGATGATTATTAGCCGGATTCAACCGGATATCCCGTTTATAACCACAAAATAAGTGAACAATTGTGAATTCCCTAACTTCCATCATAACATTGTTGAATTGTACGATACAAGCATTTTTAAATAAAACATCTCAAATTCATCCAATTACACGTCACACTTTTTACTTAATTTCTTTGCCGACAGCTCATACTCTAATTGTTAACACAATTAATCGATGTTATTCGACATTGAACTGCTTGAAGAACCTAACAGATGATTAACCAACCATCTCGACATTAAAACAAATTGCGCAACATTTGTGTCCATGACAAATAGTCAATGACAAAACCTGAAACAGCGTGCCCAAGTATAATGGCCAACAATAAGTGTAACAGTCTTCCCTGTGCTCCTCGTGGCTGCCTGATAATTAAATCCAGCTTGAGATTCTGCAAAGCCCACCACGCCAACGCTATACATAAAAGAGAGACGATAATTGAGACTAAGCCATTCGTACTTAATGTCTGGTTCAACTGATTCGTCAGGTCAGTATCCATATATTCATTACCTCCACATTTGTTGCAGCGATCAGCATAATTATGCCTGACATTCATAACTTGTTAGAACAATGGAATGACTTAAACACAACGTACTGAGCCTACTGTCGGACTTACTCCTGCTATGCAGGAAATCTGGATGCCCAATCATGGAGCAGCAACTATCTGGCTGTGAATGACTATGGAATTCATCAACGCAGCTTCCTGCATCTGCTGACTCTATGGAATATAGGCTCTTTCATCATACATTGTCAATTACATTGATTTCCACTTAGATCATATTTTAAATTTAAAATGCCGGGATTTTGTGACTAAAACGACATAAAAGAGCGTTATTTCGATATCGATCCTGTCATTTCCTCGGAAATAATTTGGAATTTCGTCGTTAAAAATGGTTCCAACAGTGATCATTATCGCCACGACTTTAGTCCTACATTCTATTCAACTGCCCATAAACGGTGAATACAATTAACTTTATTTACCGTTAAATTTCGTGCTTCAGCTGAAGATTTCGTCCATATATTTTACTGTAACTGGAAAAGATGACGCTCTGAAAACTCAAAAAAGCCCGGCAGACTAAGCCGCCAGGCTCCAATGAACAGTTTATTTGCCGTATACGTTGATCCGGTTAACCGCTTTTTGCAGAGCAATCTCTGCCCGGCGGTGATCAAAATGGTCCTGATTGCTTTGGCTGCCAAGACGGCGTTCTGCCCGCTCTTTCGCCGCACGCGCACGGTCCACATCGATATGTTCCGGGAATTCGGCACTTTCTGCGAGGACAACAACCTTATCCTTACGGACTTCGATAAACCCGCCACCAATAGCGACGCGTTTATTCTCTTTTCCGTTTTTGATATAGATTGGTGCGATTTGCAAAGGTGTAACCATAGGGATATGGCCTGGCAGAATGCCCAGCTCCCCTTCAATGCCACGAGCTGTGATACTATCCACTTGTTCTGAATATACCAGACGCTCAGGCGTTACAATTTCCAACAAAAAGGTGCTCAATTCCATCCCTCCTGAAACTATCCGATAGCTCGCTTCATAAGGACAATCCTGGATTCAGATTATACCAGTGTTTTAGCTTTCTCCACTGCCTCTTCAATCGTACCCACGAAGAGGAAAGCTGCTTCCGGAAGATCGTCGTGCTTGCCTTCGAGAATTTCTTTAAAGCTGCGCACCGTTTCTTTAACCGGAACGTATTTACCCGGAATACCGTTAAATGCTTCAGCAACGTGGAATGGCTGGGACAAGAAACGTTGAATCTTACGAGCACGGTAAACGAGCGCTCTGTCTTCCTCACTCAGCTCGTCCATACCCAGAATCGCAATAATGTCCTGCAATTCATTATAACGAGCCAAGATGCGCTTAACGCCTTGAGCTACGTTGTAATGTTCTTCGCCTACAACTTCAGGGGACAAGATCCGGGAGCTGGATGCCAGCGGATCTACCGCAGGGTAGATACCCATCTCGGAAATTTTACGTTCCAGGTTCGTCGTTGCATCCAAGTGGGCAAACGTCGTTGCTGGAGCCGGGTCAGTATAGTCATCCGCAGGCACGTAGATGGCCTGGATGGACGTTACAGAACCTTTTTTAGTCGAAGTGATCCGTTCTTGCAGTTGACCCATTTCCGTTGCCAGCGTTGGTTGGTAACCTACTGCGGAAGGCATACGTCCGAGCAAGGCAGATACTTCTGAACCTGCTTGGGTGAAACGGAAGATGTTATCGATAAAGAGCAACACGTCACGGCCTTCTTCATCACGGAAGTATTCCGCCATGGTCAGACCTGTGAGGGCTACACGAAGACGTGCGCCTGGAGGCTCGTTCATTTGTCCGAAGACCATTGCTGTTTTGTTGATAACGCCGGAATCACTCATCTCGTGATACAAGTCATTACCTTCACGTGTACGCTCACCAACACCTGCGAATACGGAGATACCACCGTGCTCTTGTGCGATGTTGTTGATCAACTCCTGGATCGTTACGGTTTTACCTACGCCGGCACCACCGAAGAGACCGATTTTACCACCTTTGGCGTAAGGAGCCAGCAAGTCGATAACTTTGATACCTGTCTCCAACATTTCAGCCTGGGTAGTCAGTTCATCAAATGCAGGAGCCGAGCGGTGAATCGGATTTTTATGTGCAGCAGCTACAGTGCCACCAGTATCAATAGCTTCGCCGAGTACGTTAAATACACGACCCAGTGTCGCTTCCCCGACTGGTACAGAGATTGGAGCTCCTGTATCTACTGCTTCCATACCACGAACGAGTCCATCCGTGGAGGACATCGCGATACAACGTACCCGGTTGTCACCCAGATGCTTTGAAGCTTCGAGTGTAAGATTCACACTTACGCCGCTTTCGCTTACTGTAGTGATCGTAATGGCATTGAGGATTTCCGGCAGACCGCCGCGATCAAACTCGACGTCAACAACCGGACCCATGATGCTCACAACGCGTCCTTTGTTCATCTTAACGTTCCCCTCCTACAAGCCTGCTAGTTTTGCAGAAATAATGTTCCGTTCTCTCATATCTCTGCACTGCAAGCCTTCATTAATAAAAAAACGGTTAGCCTTGTGCTGCGTTGGCACCTGCCACAATTTCCGTAATCTCCTGCGTAATCGCCGCTTGACGGGCACGGTTATACGTCAATGACAAGTCGTTAATGAGTTTGGATGCATTTTTGGTTGCATTACCCATCGCCGTCATTTTCGCTCCCAGCTCACTCGCCTTACCGTTCAGAAGTGCACCATAGATCAGCGTTTCCGCATAACGAGGTAGCAAAACTTCCAGTACAGCTTCCGCCGAAGGCTCATATTCGTAGCTTGCCGTTGGTCCTTCCGCAGCAGTTACCTCAGGTGTCTCCATCGGAAGAAGGCGCTCTACCGTAGGAATCTGGGTCAACGCATTCACAAAGCGGTTATAACAAATGTACAACTCATCAAATTTAGCAAGCTCAAACCCTTGAACAGCCTCGTGTGCAATGGATTTGATATCTGCAAATGCTGGTGAATCGGATAGATCCGTTGTAACGGATGCCATCGCAATTTCGCGCCGTCTGAAATAATCGCGTCCTTTACGCCCAATGACGAATAATTCGTAATCATCCTGAGAATTGTGGCGCTCTTTGAGCGTCAGATTGACCTGACGCAAAACGTTAGCATTGTATCCGCCCGCAAGGCCGCGGTCCGATGTAATGATCAGATACGCTGTCTTTTTAACCGGACGGCTCTCCAGCATCGGATGCTGAATACCTTGCGTGCTTGAAGCAATACTAGCCACAACTTCTTTCAGTTTCTCCGAATAAGGACGGGCTGCCTCAGCTTTCTCCTGCGCTTTACGCAGTTTAGCGGCAGCTACCATCTCCATTGCTTTGGTGATCTGCTTGGTGCTTTGTACGCTTTTAATTTGCCGCTTTATTTCGCGCATGCCTTTTGCCATGATTTCACCACCTCAAAACTTTGACAACGTCAAAGTTACTTCGTAAGCATTCACTAGTTTTGACGAAGTCAAAACTACATCGTAAGCACAACCCTACTTTGACAACGTCAAAGTTACTTCGTAAGCCTATCAAAACT
Source organism: Paenibacillus vandeheii (assembly GCF_030433635.1). NCBI lineage: Bacteria > Bacillati > Bacillota > Bacilli > Caryophanales > Paenibacillaceae > Paenibacillus > Paenibacillus vandeheii. The sequence goes on along the minus strand of NZ_JAROCD010000010.1, from coordinate 196,519 downwards.
TGGACAGCGTCAAAGTTTTGCATGCAGACATGCGGAATCGGTTAGACAACTCCGCAGCTGCATATCATCTATTTAGACGGAGACAGCAAAGCTCTTTCTGAACTTCTCGATAGCACCCTTCAGCGCATTCTCATTGTCTGCAGTCAATTCTTTGGTATCACGGATGGATTGAAGAATCTCAGGATGGCTGCTCTCCATGAACGCGAGGAATTCGTGCTCAAAACGAGTCACATCACCTGTAGGAATTTCATCCAGGAATCCTTTAACCGCTGTGTACAAGCTGACTACCTGTTGTTCTACAGGCAGAGGCTGGTTCACACCCTGCTTCAGGATTTCCATCATACGAGCACCACGATTCAGGCGGGCCTGAGTCGCTTTGTCCAGATCGGAACCGAACTGGGAGAACGCTTGAAGCTCACGATATTGAGCGAGGTCGAGACGCAGGGAACCTGCAACCTTTTTCATCGCTTTGATCTGAGCAGAACCACCAACCCGGGATACGGAAATACCTACGTTGATCGCAGGACGTTGTCCAGCATTGAACAGGTCAGCTTCCAGGAAGATTTGTCCGTCCGTGATGGAGATTACGTTCGTCGGGATGTATGCAGATACGTCGGAAGCTTGTGTTTCAATAAACGGCAGTGCGGTTAAAGAACCACCACCCAGTTCATCATTCAGCTTCGCAGCACGCTCCAGCAAACGGGAGTGCAGATAGAAAACGTCACCTGGATATGCTTCACGGCCCGGAGGACGACGAAGCAGCAAGGAGAGCTCACGGTATGCGGAAGCTTGTTTGGTCAAGTCATCATAAATGACCAGAACGTGCTCACCTTTGTACATAAAGTACTCACCCATCGAACAACCGGAATACGGTGCGATGTACAAGAGCGGTGATGGGTCGGATGCTGCCGCAGTTACAACAATCGTGTACTCCATAGCGCCTTTACGACGAAGAGTTTCCACAACTTGTGCAACTGTAGATTGTTTTTGACCGATAGCAACATAGATACATTTCATGCCACTGCCTTTTTGGTTCAGGATGGCATCGATCGCGATCGATGTTTTACCTGTTTGACGGTCACCGATGATCAACTCACGTTGTCCACGACCGATTGGAACCATGGCATCAATCGCTTTGATTCCTGTTTGCATCGGCTCATGAACCGATTTACGATCCATTACGCCTGGTGCTTTACCTTCAACCGGACGGAATTCCGTTGTTGCGATTGGCCCTTTGCCATCCACTGGAATACCGAGCGGATTAACAACACGTCCAATCAATGCTTCGCCAACCGGCACTTGCATGATTTGACCGGTACGTTTTACTTGGTCGCCTTCACGAATATCATAGTAAGGTCCCAGGATAACGACACCGACATTGCTCTCTTCCACGTTCATGGCGAGTCCCATAACACCGCTTGGGAATTCAACCAACTCATTGGACATAACGTTCTCAAGTCCGTATACACGAGCGATACCGTCACCGACTTCAATAACCGTCCCGACTTCGACTACATCGATATCGGTCTTGTATTGTTCGATTTGGCTCTTAATTAATGTACTGATTTCTTCTGGTTTGATACTCAAGTGTCCTCACCCCAATCTACTGTACTCGTCTGTTAAAAGACTGCTCAAGACGTTCGAGCTTGCCAGCCAAGCTGCCGTCATAGATCGTATCGCCAATGGCGACCTTCAATCCGCCCAGCAGAGTCGGATCAACAATATTCTCGATACGAATCTTTTTATTCACACGGCCACCGAATTCACGGGCTACCGCTTCTTTTTCTTCATCATTCAATGCATAAGTCGAGTAGACGCGCGCATCAGCTATGCCGAGCGACTCGCCTTGGATCTTCAGATAATCATTCAGCAAAGCTCCAAGCAATTCAACGCGTCCGCGCTCAATCAACAGCAGCACGGTGCGAAGGACAGGCTTGGATACCTTGCCATCAAGGCTTGAATGAAGCACATTCTGCTTGGCTTCATCAGAGATGTTCGGAGATACGATAAATTTTTCAATATCAGCATCCCCGGTCAATGCACTAACAACCGCACGCAGTTCCTGTTCAACTTCAAGTACCTGCTGTTGCTGAAGAGCAACTTCGAACAATGCTTTCGCATAACGCTTGGCAACTATCGTATCGCGGCTCATTGTCGGCCTCCTACCTCATTGAGGTATTGGTTCACAAGTTCCTCTTGTGCAGGACCGTTCTCAACTTCTTTTTTGATCAATTTGGAAGCGATTTGAACGGAAGCTGTACCCAGTTCGCTGCGAAGCGCTGCGACCGCTTTGTTCTTCTCACTCTCGATCTCACGTACAGCATCGTCTTTGAGACGATTAGCTTCTGCTTTCGCATCAGCCAGAATCGATTCGGCTTGTTTGCCGCCCGTTTGTTTGGATTGTTCAATAATGTCGTAAGCATCTTTGCGCGCTTGCTCCAGAGCTTGTTTTTGTTCCTCCACATAGGCAATGGCCTGTTCCCGAGTCTGAGCAGCCTCATTCATCTGCGTCATCACGAGTTCACGACGTTTTTCCATAATGGAGAACAAAGGACCGAAAGCATAACGGCTAAGCAGCCAATATAAAATTACAAATGCAATCATCGCAAGAAGCGTATTTTCCCATATGAAACTCAATCTGTTCACTCCTTCCTGGAGGTATCCTTGAAACGTCATCCGTTAGAACGGACATTACCTAAAAAGAAGGCGCGGATGGCTATGGCCTTCCCCGCCAAACCTGTATCGATTTAATTAAGCCATACCGTAGAACATGAACGCCAATACCACACCGATGATCGGCAATACCTCGATCAGACCTACACCGATAAACATTGTTGTTTGAAGAGTGGATTTTGCTTCCGGTTGACGGGCAATCCCTTCCACCGTTTTGCTGATTACCATACCGTTACCAATACCTGCGCCAAACGCGCCCAGTCCTGCAACAATTGCTGCTGCGATTAATGCCATTGCTCCCATTTGTATATCCTCCTTAAAATGTTAAATCGAATTTTTTATTGTTCAGCCTGGTGAAGAAATCTTCGTAGGGCTTGAAACTTAATGTTCGTCATGCGTCTCGATGCTTTGTGAAATGTACACCATCATCAAGATTACAAAAACAAATGCCTGGATTGCGCCGATAAAGATACTAAAGCCCTGCCACACCATTAATAGCGGAATCGCTGCAATGGCACCAAACACTTTGAATGTGGTCAGCTTCAGGATCGTTGTAATCAGTACCTCGCCCGCGAAAATATTCGCGAACAAACGCATTCCGTGTGTTAGCAGCTTGGATGCCGTCTCAATCAGGTTGATCGGCAAGAACAAAGCGAACGGTTTAAGATAATGTTGCAGATATCCTCTTGTGTTACGGAACAATCCCAGTCCATGAGACACCAGGAATGCTACAAGTGCCAATCCCATCGTTACAGACAAGTCAGCTGTCGGTGATTTCCACCAGGCCAGCTCAACGTGCGGGTGTGCTTCAGGGTCCTTGGCATGCGCTTCTTCAAACGCGTCCACTGCCGTAACAATCGGTTGACCAAACACCTGCGCATGTTCTGCGCTATCCACCGCGGTTACCGCCTGAAACGGAAGGCCGAGCATGTTGCCTACAAAAATGAACATAATCATGGAAAGAGCGAGAGAGATAAAATGTTTCCCTTTCTTCATGTCCATCGTGCTGGAAATCAGATTGCGGACGAATTCTACTGCCCACTCCATAAAATTTTGCAGCTTGCCGGGATTTTCAACGGATAATCTCCGTGTTGCCAGTACAGCAAAAATAAAAACAAGTGCACCTGTTACAACCAGCATCAACAGAACCGATAGATCCAGTCGAAATCCGCCAAGCATAATAATTGGAGCTTCATGCATATTTTTCTCACCCCTTTCTCGACTTGAAAGCTGCAGCACCTAACATCATTCTGCTTTGCGGGAATAGACGATCCCTATAATCAGTAAGGAAAATTGTGCAAGGACCAGACCGCCTGCAACCGCATATGTATTGAAGTACTGCGGAAAGCGCATCGATATGAAGATACCGAGCACTGCGAGTGCCGCTCTTGTCAAAAATCCCAGGTTCACACGCTTCAAGTTACCTTCTGCCGCATCATCCGACATTTTCCTTACTTTGTAGCCCAGGTAAAATGCATTGATCCAACTAATTCCTGTACCCAGGGCCAGTCCCAAAGCAATTGTCTCCACACGTGGCATAAAGGCCGCAGCGAGAAAACAAATCATAAGAAAGTACATGATGAAAACAGTCATCATTCTGCGGTATCTGGTTAGTTCACTCATCACTTTCCCCCATGAATTTTTTCGCGATAAAGTAGATGCTTACACCGCCCGCCGCCAAGAAAAAGAGAACGCTTACGGCGATCCATATTCCGTTACCTCCGATGGTCTTGTCCAACCAGGAGCCAGCGTAATATCCGGCAACAGCGAGAATGGCAATCTCGATTCCAAAAGCTGTCACGAGCCCCATTGCTTTCCACACATTATCATCATGGTTACGGGATGAATTTGGTTTGTTCGAATCGGCCATTTTCCACGCCACCCTTGCAATCCCAGTTAATTTTACTGAATGATGAGAGCCTTTGTCAATTGAATGATTTTAGTGTTTTAAAGGGGAAAACGACGGGATTACAGGCCCTCAGAGCCCATAAACCCGCGTAAACCGTACAGTTTAACTGTATGCTGTACCCTTTATAAATCCGTCAGAAAAAATGAATTATTTTTTGAATTTTCTGTGAAATGATTCCGGACGTTCACTATTCACACCAAAATGATGCAAAATCGCATTGACAATTCTTTCCGAAGCATGTCCATCACCATAAGGATTGGCAGCTTGACTCATGCTTGCATACAGTGTTTCGTCTGTAAGCAGAGCTCTGGTCCGCTCATATACACGTTCCTCTTCGGTACCCACCAACTCCAGTGTTCCAGCCTCGATTCCCTCCGGACGCTCCGTTGTGTCACGCAGGACGAGAACAGGCACACCAAATGATGGTGCTTCTTCCTGCAAACCGCCTGAATCTGTCAGAATCAAGTGCGTATGCGGGTAAAAGTTATGCAAATCCACCACGTCTAGTGGATCAATAAGTTGAATACGGGGGTGATTCCCCAAAATCGCGTGAGCCGGCTCCTTCACAGCAGGACTTGGATGCACCGGGTACACGATGGCAATATCCTCAAACTCGTCGGCAATCCGTTTGACAGCCTGGAAAATGTTACGGTGAGGCTCGCCTTGGGATTCACGGCGGTGAGCTGTCATCAGCACAAGACGCTTGCCCTGTGCCCAATCGAGTACCGGATGTGTGTAATCCTGCCGTACTGTATATTGAAACACATCTGTTACCGTATTGCCTGTGACATACGTACTAGACTCCGGTTTATTTTCTTTGGCAAGGTTGGAAGACGACCAGTCCGTAGGCGCAAAATGCAAATCAGCAAGCACCCCGGTTAACTGACGGTTCATTTCTTCCGGGTATGGAGAGAGCTTGTTCCACGTCCGGAGGCCCGCTTCCACATGCCCCACCTGGATCTGTTGCAGGAACGCAGCATAGCTGGCTACAAACGTTGTCAGCGTATCCCCGTGAACCAATACGATATCCGGCTTTGCTTCACGCAAAACCGGCTCCAGACCTCCCAGCACACGAATCGTAATTTCATTCAGCGTCTGGCGGTCTTTCATCACATCGAGATCGTAGTCCGGATGAATATCGAACACCTCAAGAACCTGATCCAGCATCTGACGATGCTGTGCAGTAACGCAAACGATCGATTCAATAGATTCGGGATGTTTCTGCAGTTCCAAAATAAGCGGAGCCATCTTAATGGCTTCCGGGCGCACCCCGAATATCGTCATGACTTTAATTTTCTTGGACATTGAAGCAAAGCCCCTTTTCTATTCAGCATGCAATATGCTTATTTAGTGCCGTACAGACGGTCTCCTGCATCTCCCAGTCCGGGAACGATATAGCCGTGATCATCCAGACGATCATCCAGCGCAGCGACGTAGATGTCTACATCCGGATGGGCTTCCTGAACGGCTTTTACTCCTTCAGGAGCTGCAACCAGATTCATCATTTTGATTTGTGTGCAGCCGCGTTTTTTGAGCACGTCAATAGCAGCAATAGCAGAACCACCCGTTGCCAGCATCGGGTCGATGACAATCAGTTGACGCTCAGTTACGTCTGTAGGCAGCTTAGTGTAATATTCTACCGGTTGCAGTGTTTCCGGGTCACGGAACAGACCAACATGTCCAACTTTTGCAGCTGGCAACAATTTTACAACACCATCCAGCATGCCGAGTCCTGCGCGCAGAATTGGTACCAGTCCGAGCATACGTCCAGAAATAACTTTACCTTGTGTTGCAGCTACAGGTGTCTGTACATCGATCGTCTCCAGCTCAACGTCTCTTGTAATCTCGTAAGCCATCAACGTTGCTACTTCATCCACCAATTCACGAAAATCTTTCGTATTCGTACGCATATCGCGTATAAACGTCAGTTTGTGTTGAATCAAAGGGTGATCACATATTACTAATTTTCCCATCTAATTTGTCCCTCCGGTATGTTCTTCATGTTCAGCATTACCAAATATGCCTAATCATCATTCATAGGCCCCGATAAATCCTGTATATTATATCATCACCCACACCGAATTACACCATCAAAGGGCACCTAATCATTACAGAAAACCGAATCCTACAAAAATAGGACCGGAAAAATGAGTCTTCCGGTCCTGTTTGCTCGTGCTGTTATGTCGTTGAGATGATGAAATGCATGTAAACACAGCGATGCTCCGCAAACAGAATGACCCTTCGATCGCTGTTATCCCCGGATTTTTTTGAACCCCCTTATTAAGGAGAAAATCCGGGGATAAAGGCGAACGCTACGCTTCTCCGTCTTCATTCTGTCTGCTCCGTCTGAGTGTTTACATTAAGAACACCTCAAATACAAGCAGCACGTGCAAGTTTTTTTAGTATTTAAGGTCTGTGTACAGTGGGAATTGGTCTGTCAGTGCAGTCACTTCCGCACGGGCTTCGTCCAATTTCGCTGCATCTTTAGGGTTTTTCAATGTTTTGGCAATAATCTTACCAATTGCCACCATCGCTTCTTCATTCATACCACGGGAAGTCGCCGCAGGTGTACCGATCCGGATACCACTTGTTACAAACGGGCTGGTCGGATCAAACGGAATGGCATTTTTGTTCACGGTAATACCGATGGAATCAAGTACATGCTCAGCTTCCTTACCTGTGATATTCACGCTGCGTGTGTCGATCAGCATCAAGTGGTTGTCTGTACCACCGGATACGATGTTCAATCCTTCAGCAATCAACGTTTCAGCCAGCACCTGTGCATTTTTCACCACATTTTGTGCATATGTTTTGAACGAAGGTTGCAGTGCTTCACCGAAGGCTACCGCTTTGGAAGCAATCACGTGCATCAGAGGTCCGCCTTGGGAACCCGGGAATACCGCTTTATCAATCGCTGCTGCCCATGCTTTGCGGCACAGAATCATACCACCACGAGGTCCACGCAACGTTTTGTGTGTTGTTGTTGTTACGAAATGCGCATGTGGAACCGGGCTTGGATGCAATCCGGCAGCTACCAGTCCTGCAATATGAGCCATATCCACCATGAACAAAGCGCCTACATCATTGGCGATAGAAGCAAGCTTTTCAAAATCGATGATACGCGGATATGCACTTGCACCTGCAACGATCATGCGAGGACGATGTTTGAATGCGGCTTTGCGCACTTCATCGTAATCAATCAGGAACGTATCTTCTTGTACACCATAAGCCACGAAATTGTACAGCAAGCCGGAAGCATTAACCGGGCTACCATGTGTGAGGTGTCCGCCATGCGCAAGGTTCATGCCCAGTACAGTGTCACCTGGTTTCAAAGCCGCAAGATATACTGCCATGTTCGCTTGTGCACCGGAGTGAGGCTGAACATTCACATGTTCTGCTCCAAACAGTTCTTTGGCACGGTCACGTGCAATATCCTCAACGATATCGACATGTTCACAACCACCGTAGTAACGTTTGCCTGGATAGCCTTCAGCGTATTTGTTCGTAAGTACAGATCCAAGAGCCTCGATAACTGCTTCGCTTACGATGTTCTCGGATGCGATCAGCTCAATGTTGTTCTGTTGACGTTTCAGTTCAAGATTCATCGCTTCCAGTACTGCCGGGTCATTCTTGCGCAATTGTTCCATGATTAAATTCCTCCCAGTTTATAAGTGAAGTTATAAAGCGAAACTACAGTGGTTACACTCCTGACTTCGATTGCATCACCATCTTCCGATCGCTGTTATCCCTGGATTTTTCTGAACTCCCTTATAGTAAGGGGAAAATCCGGGGATAGCGTATGCTTCCGATGTAGCTTTCCTTCGGAAAGCTTTCAGGCGAACGCATTGCTTCTTCAGATTGGTGTTGCACTCTCCGTTTTCATGTAAAGTCTAATTTGGCTTTATATAGTGAAGATATCAGTCACAAAATGTCGAATCCGGTTGCTCTTCCATGCGATACACTGCGCGCTCGCCACCAATCAACTTGGGACGGGTCAACGCTGTAGTTACACGGGCATCACCAATGTAGCGGAGTGCTGTACGGAAAGGTACTGCCACATGCCGCAAGTGCATGCCAATCATCGTCTCGCCAATGTCCAGTCCCGCATGGGCCTGCACATGTTCAGCCAAGCATGGATCGGTCAGCGAGCGATATGCTGCGGATGCCATGGAACCACCTGCTTTGGGCACAGGTACTGCACCCACTTCAGTCAATCCAAGACGTGTAAGCAGAGAACGCTCCATAACCAGTGCGCGGTTCAGGTGCTCACAGCATTGGAATACAACTTCAAAACCGAACTCCTGCTGCACCTCGCGTATACCCGCAAGAAGCTGCTGCGCCACTTCAACTGCACCGCTTGTACCAATCCGTTTGCCTGCGACTTCACTTGTACTTGTACCGATCACAACAATCTGTCCAGGTCCAAGCTGGCCGGCAAGCGCCAGTTCACGCAGTATGGATGCAGTCTGTTCATGCAATCCGGGTTGTTCCGAATCTAATTCAATAGTCATCCTATCGCCTCCCGATAAAATCATGCTCGGCTTCCTCTTGGCTGCCTTTCGTATTCTTGCATGGCATTTCAGGTACTATTATAGCGAATAATCAGATGAAAGACGAAAAAAAGAGCAGTCTGCGGGTAACGCAGAATTGCTCTTTTGCCCAGGCGACCGGCCGTTTGTTCCGGTGCTCCATTGTGGTTGTGCCCACTTCGTCGCCAGTTACACCGGATCCCTGTTTTCCCATTCATCATAAAACAACCTGCGTTTAAAATCAACGACTAATTTACATCCCATGTCCGTTTTAATATGGCTTCCAATTACTCCAACTTGTCCAAAAGTCTGTCGAGCGCGGTCCGAATCTCTGCCGCAGCAATGTTGTAATCGTCGCGACTGCCGCCAAACGGGTCCGAAATGTCAAAGCTCGGAATGCGCTGCCTAATCTCAATTGCCCGCTCACGTTCAGATGCCAAAATCTCCTGACCGAGCGCACGTTTCATCTCCAATGTCGCAAACAGGCTGTCCAGTTCCTGAAGATCATTCAGGACTTGCTCGTCATTTTCCACGTATTCTTTCAAAGTATATGTCTTGTGTACCGAGTCAGGAAAAACCTGCATGACATGCTGTTTATGACTGCGTGTCAATGTGAGAATCAGATCGGCCCAGCCAACCAGGTTCGCGCTTAGAAGCGTCGAATGAGGTGGTCCCTCCACATTGTGATCCCTTAATACGGCCTCCGCATGACGGGAAATCGGCATGCCCGTTGTTGCGGCTACACCTGCGGAACGAACGTCCACTTGAATGCCACGCTCAGACGCCAGTTTACGTAAAAGTCCCTCCGCCATGGGGCTGCGGCAAGTATTCCCTGTACATACAAACAAAATATGTTTCATTGTGGTTAGCCTCCCCATTTTGCAAATGTTGTCGAATCATGTTAAAACTCCATCTGATCCAATGAACCTCATACCTATATATTGAAGACTGCACTAGGCTGTAATTATAGTTAACGTTATATTTTAAAATATAAACAAAAGTCCAAAAGCGAGCAAGATTGCTCCGCCGACCGCTTCTCCATAATCCCCCATGTTCTGGCTCACACGCCGACCCAACAGCAGACCCATAACGGACATTAACCCACCGCATACGCCAAAAGCCAGCACTGTTAACACCAAATCACTGCTGAACATGCCGAGCGAGACTCCAACGGAGAACGAATCCACACTGACACTCAGAGAGAACAGAATCACACCGAGCAGAGAGCGATGATCCACCAGTTTGGTGTCTCCCTCCCGGAAAGCGTTCAAAATCATATGGGCACCGAGCAGGACCAGCAAACCGCCAGCTGCATACGCCGTAATGTCACCAAGCAGGGAACTGACGTATTTGCCCGTATACATGCCGATGAGCGGCATGATGATGTGAAACAAGGCCGTTACGGTACTGATTCGCAATACGTCTCTCAGACGAATACCCTTCATGCCAATCCCGATGCCGAGTGAGAACGCGTCGAGTCCGAGTGCGACTGCCATGATCAAAATGGTTACCAACTGCCCTACATGGGCAGACACATCCCACATCCCCATACCCCCAAGTCACGTAAAGGTTCTTGTACACCTTATGCGGACAAGGACCTAAACATGACCTGAGGAGATTTTTTGCATTCCTGGCATTCAAAAAAAGAGATTGCTGGTCGTGGTGTGTAGAGGGAGAAGAAAATACGTGCCTGACGAAGCCGTTGAAAAGGGGGCTATCGGTTACCGACCTGTATGAGTCGGTGACCTGCCGCCTTGAGCAGCCGGTTCATGACGGCTGCTCCCAGCCCTTCGCGCGAGCAGGCTTCAGCCACAATATATGTGGCTCCCTGCTCATCGCAGCTGCGCAGCGCGGCGTACAGCCGGCGCGCTGCTTCCTCCAGCTCGCTGGCTTCGCCCAGCGAGAACACGGCATCGGCGCGGTACTGCTCCGCGTGCTCGGCGAACGCCAGCACTGCGGTGCGCTCCCCGCGCTGCGCCGCCTCTGCGAGGGCGGCGCTGATCCAGGCCGCCACGGCTGCGGGCGGCCCCTCCACCACGCACAGCGCACCTGCGGGCGCGTAGTGCGTGTACTTCATGCCCGGCGAGCGCGGCGCCGGGCTGTCATCGCCACCGGGCCCCTCGGCGAGCAGCGCCGGGTCCGTGGCGACACGGGCGGCAACGGCGGACAGCTGTTCCGCCGTAATGCCGCCAGGGCGCAGGATGGTGACGGTACCGTCGTCACCGACCTGCACTACCGTGGACTCGACGCCCACCCCGGTGGGGCCGCCGTCCACGATGCCGCCGATGCGGCCTGCCAGATCCTCGCGCACATGTGCGGCGAGTGTCGGGCTTGGCCGCCCGGAGCGGTTGGCGCTCGGCGCGGCGACCGGGCATTCCGCCGCCGCGATCAACTGCAAGGCCACCGGATGGTCCGGCATACGCACGGCCACCGTATCCAAACCGGCGGTAACCCGCGGGGATACCGCCCCTGGCCTAACCGGCAGCACAAGCGTAAGCGGCCCCGGCCAGAAGGCCGTCATGAGGGCCTCCGCTGTGCCATTCACTTCCGTGACCAGTGTATCCAGCTGGTCACGCTGTGCAATATGCACAATCAGCGGATTGTCTGAAGGCCGCCCCTTGGCTGCAAATACAGCTTCCACCGCTGCTGTGCTGCGAGCGTCAGCGCCCAGACCGTAAACCGTCTCGGTCGGGAAGGCTACGGTCTGCCCTTGACGAAGACAGGCTGCGGCATCCTGCAAGTCAGCGAGGGCCTGTTTATACGTACTTCCTTTGGCCGTATCTTCCGTGTTTTCATTGGTTACCAGTATATTGACGTCCCACATGCTCGTAACCATTTTCTCTATACTTCCATCTTTATCCATGTCATTCATGAAAGACTGATGCAATTGTTTGTTCTCTCTAGTCATATATCCATCATTCCTAAACTTCAGTAGGGTAGTTAATGCAAGAAAACGCGCTTACGCGCTGCCTTCTTCGCTTATATTGCTGATTCCTGTAATTATAACATATCTGCTCTGTCCAAGGATGCGGTCAGACTTCTATCTTGCGATTAACATCACGGGGACTTTGACTCGAACCATAATAAAGCAAAAGGGCACTTCCCTGAATCGAAGCCCCCCTGATAAAGCTTATGTCTAGCCACATGTTATGCAAACAATCCCGTTACCCAGTCCCACAATTTGACCGCCATATCCCACAGGAAGAAACGCGCTTCCGGTGTAGCTGCCTGTACAGATGCTTGTGCATCCCCAGGCTCTGCGGCAGCTGCAGATGCTGTTGCAGGCTTTGCAAGTGCATCACCTGTGCCTGCATCTATGAAGCATAATGGTGGAAACAATACACACCACCAGTTTTGTCCTTCACCTTTACCCAGTGTTATCCGTACTGCTTCGTAATCTCCAGCAGGATATACCGTACCTCCATATAATTTGGTTGGAAAAGGAACAACCCCGAGTTCCACCTTATACGAATAGGTTAAGCCACGATTGGCAAGCTCTTCTCCCACGCGATCCTCAATTTCAGATAAATGCTGACGAATGACCCCACGTGCTTCATCCAGGCTTTGCGGATTCTCCAGTTCAGTTACCCACTCACCCATCTGAGCAACGACCGCGTCACGAATCTCGCGTTTGACCAGCTGATCTCCCGCTGCATCCGAGTTTGCGAGAATACGCAAGCGAATGGATTGTTCCGGAATTGCTGTGGCCGCCACAGCTGCATCGGTTTTCTGACCTTCCCACATCATTATGATCATCATAAGACATACAATAATAAGTCCAATTTGTTTCACGATTCTTCTGCTCATTCCGTTCTCCCCCTCGGCCCATGTAACTCTCTCATGTCTATCAGTATGCCCGGAAGAGACCGAAGTAAACCTGCTAGATTACAAATCTATTAAAATTTAAATAGGATGGACAGACTTAAAACGAAAGAACCGTTAGCACGCCGTATGTCTGACGAAAATCAAAGAAGCGCCTGCCCATGGAACGCTTGTCGGCTGGCACTTCCTTGATCCATCTAATTCTAGGCTACCCTTTTGTTATCAACTTGGCTTGCGGCATGAAGCTTTTACTTCTCAGTTACTTATTCACTCGAAAAGCTTCCCATGCCCCGCCAACCGAATTGCGGCTCGCTACAAGCTTACCGCCATTATTCAGATCACAGGTCACATACAAGTTATTGGCGAGGGCCTGCAATGCAATTGTTCCATCACCCAAATCCACACGATTGAACTTCTCCCATTGCTGAATGGTTGTGGCTTTGGCGATCAGGGAGCCACCCGCATTAACATCTGCTGTGACATATTTATTATTGATTTTGGACTTGAGGGACACCGTTCCATCGGAGTTTGTGATCCATTCAAAAAGCTCCCAGTCTCCTGCCGTTGTCCGATTAGCGACAAGCTGGTCATTGCCCTGATTCTCGGCGGAGACAATTTGCTGATTCGCTTGTGCAACCAAATACGCGTACCCGCTTGGATTTGGCGGCTGCACCGAACCACCACCTGTAACCTCTGAATATACCGCCTGAAGCAGCGCACCCGATCGGTCATTGCTGTACTCCCAGAACATGATACCACCCAGATTGCTGTTCTTCACATATTGCACCTTCAGGCTGAGCGATTGCGGGTCGTCATAGGAGATAAAGGTATTCCCATTAAACAGATATGGAGCTTGGGCACTGCTGTCCCAATACCGTGTATATCCGTTTTTATTCAAATATTGGCTGACAATCGTGTTGTAATCGGGTTCAAATCCACCGGAACCAGGTCTGTCCAGACCATTATTTGAATTCTGGACACCAGTCCAGGCCCGGCCGTAAAAAGCTCCGCCAATGACCAGCTTGTTCGCGGGAACACCGCTGTTTCTGAACAGATTGACCGCAGACGTTACACTAATATCTCTTCCGGACAGATTCGTATGATGACCTGTTGTTGCATCCCAGGTTCCATGAAAATCGTAAGTCATCAAATTGATCCAATCGAGCAGAGGCGTGATATTATTGATTTCCACACCGTTCAGATAACTGCTGCTCGCTCCGGCAGCAATGGTCAGCAGATATTGTTTGCCATTAATCTGTCCTTGAGCATTCAACTTCTCACGAACCTTCGAGAGCAGTTGTGTGAAATTTTGTTTATCCTGCGGTCGTGCAGTTGTGCCTGCGGCAGGGTTAGTCGGATATTCCCAATCCAGATCGACGCCGTCCAGATTATTGGTGGTTACCAGCTGCACAATACTGTCGGCAAATGTTGTGCGTGAGGCGTCCGTTAGCGCAGCGTCAGAGAAACCGTTAGCTCCCCAGCCACCGACAGACAATAACACCTTCAGATCAGGGTTTCTGGATTTCAGTCCAACCATGAGCTGCAGTTTGGTACGATCTGTATTGGTAATCGTCGCTTTGCCGTTGGAGATGAGCGCGAAGGAGTAATTGATATGAGAGAGTTGCTCTGCCTTGATATCATTCGCGGTCCAATTGGCCCACCCCGCCACATAAGCAATGATTTTCTTCGGGAGTGGAGCAGCCCCTGCCTTCTTGGCAGGACCAATGACAATCGTGGAAGCTATTAATGCAAAAGATAAAAACAAGAGCATGAACACTTTTATGATCGATGGGGCCTTACCAACTCGATTAATATTCATTTTCGAACGCTCCTTCGGGGTTTAAATTTTTAAATTCAGCAGCGTGGCCTATGGTTGTATCCCACTTCACAGGAGGGCCGTGCCCTGCAATTCTCACCTCTTCCTTCATCAACGCCGCTGTGCATCCATACCTGTACGTGTTAACGCACATAGCTTCTCATCCTTTCTGCTTCAAATCAGAGAGAACTAAAACATAAGTAAGCGTTTACAATTAGATTGAAATCGATTTCACTTTGAAGAATAAACGAGCCATCGGATGTTCTGCACAGAACCAATAGATGATTTTGTAGAATAGCAAACAAGCTATGATAAGAATGAATTATTGAACATTGACCTGGGAGGTATAAAGAATATAGGAATCTCCAGTTAAGCTGACTTATTCTGATGATTTAGGGAAGAGTACACCAACGAATGACGAATACATTCGACTTAGCATGACTGAGTGCTGGTGGGGGAGTTGTTTGATACCCATAGTTAACGTATTTATTACTGTTCTGTCGTGCAGGGTTAAGGGTCTGTTGAAATACGTTTTAAATCTAGTTAAAATTAGGATAATATAGAATTGAAATATTTGTCAATAAAAATTAAATTTGGTATTCATCCAAAATTCAAAGATTACTATTCTTTTAAAACAAAAAAAAAAGATCTTCACCTAGCTGCGCAGGCAAAGATCGGATAGCAAACAAATCATATACGGCTCCATTACATACTCCAACAACCTCTGAATGGGATGATGGATGTCCATGGCAGAGTTGAATCATACCAAAGTTCAAAGTTACGCTGTTGTCTTTTCCTTTTTGACCAACCTCCATAAGCGTTCCAGTAAGGTAGGTTTCTGTTCTCCCATAAAAAGCTCGTCCTCGTCTTCCTGACCATACAATTTAATGCTCATCACAAGCCCGATACATGCCATATTAATGAGCAACGAGGTTCCTCCGTAGCTTATAAACGGCAGTGTAATGCCCGTAAGCGGCATCAGTCCGAGGAAAGCACCAATATTTTCAAACACCTGATATAACAGCATGCCGATAATACCTACAATCACCACAGGTCCTGCCCGGTCTCTACAGTGGAAGGCGATTAACACCATACGATGGATGAGGATAAAATACAGTAAGAGCAGAACAGAGCCGCCTACAAAACCAAACTCCTCAGCAATAACCACAAAAATGGAATCCGAATACGTATACGGTACACGCCCCGATTGAACGGAAGTTCCCTGCATGTAACCTTTGCCTGTTATGCCTCCCGATCCTATGGCAAGACCGGCGTTTTTCGTATGCCACGAGGCCTTCGACGTTGCTTTATCCGGTACAAGCCAGGGATCAATTCGCTCGGCCCAATGCTCCCGGTTCGCCTTTTCCAGAAAGGTAAAAATCTCATCGTGATACGACGTATATGCTTTGACGAATCCAAAAAAGGATATTCCCACTATGGCAAGAGCAATTAATGCGTGCGACAGCTTGATATTCCCAATCCATAACACAGCAACCAGAATCACGATGTATCCGAGGGCGTTGCCCAGGTCATTCTGAATCATTACGAGTGCAAAGGGAACGAACGTCCATAAACCAATAGGCACGATGTCTTTCCAGAAACGAAGCGTAGAATTTTTTCTTTTGACCAATACATGCGCCAGAAACAGAATTAGGATCATTTTGAACAACTCTGCCGGTTGAAAAGAAAGATATTCATTAATCTTTATCCAGCCATTCGCATTATTGATAGGTCCGCCAACAAAATTGACAAGAATCAGCAGGATGATCCCCACACCGTAAATATAAAATGCATATTGGATATACAGTTTATAATTGACCAATCCAATACCAATGATGGCTACGAATCCAATCCCGTAAAACAGCAAGGTTTTGATATGATGATTCCCAAGTTTCGGATCGGACTGAATGGCACTGTACACCGTAAATACACTCATAACCATAAGCAGCAACAACACAAACAGAATAACCCCGTCCATCTTCTTCAGCATTCTCAGCATGTTCGCACCACATATCCTCCTGAGGCTCAACAACCCATTAATTTTTTCCAGTAGTCTTCAATATTACCATTGTATAGAATTGGAAGACAAATTGGAAACCTGCCAAACAAAATAACGAAAAACCCTGAAACCCACAGATCTATCTTGCTCCGATCTGTTGATTCCAGGGTTAACATATATCGTATTCTCTTCGGAAAGGGTTCTTCCTTGGATAAAAATTATTGCTCCTGCTGTGTTGATTTGCGTCTAAATAGCTTCATGACCATCTCTGTAATGCCGGGTTGTTCAGCGGAACCCAGAATATCTTCGTTCTCTTCCGTATGCACCTTGATACTCATCACAATCCCCATACTAATCATGTTGATCATAATTGAGGTACCACCTGAACTGATAAACGGCAACGTAATCCCTGTCAATGGCATCAGACCAATGAACGGACCAATGTTGACAAAGATCTGGTAGAGCAGCATCGCTATAATGCCGACAATTAGATATGGCCCTGCCCTGTCCTTACATTCCAGCGCAATCAGCACCAGCCTGTGAATAAGAATAAAGTACAGTAGCAGCAACACGGAGGCACCTATAAACCCAAATTCCTCCCCGATCTGTACAAAAATCGAATCGGCATATGCCAATGGCACCCGATTGGACTGAATCGTTGTTCCTTCCAAATACCCTTTGCCTGTAATGCCGCCAGAACCGATCGCAAGCTTCGCGTTATACGTCTGCCAGAGCACATCTCTTGAGGTCAGTTCCGGCACGAGCCATGGGTCGAAACGATCCGCCCAGTGCGAACGCCCAACATCCTTCAGAAATTTCACAATCTCATCATGATAATGAATATAGGCCTGTATACCACCGATAAATGCAGCTACAGCAATAATAAAACCGATAAGGGCATGAGTAAATTTAATATTACCAATCCATAATAGTCCCACGAGAATGACCACATAACTTAACGCATTCCCCAAGTCATTTTGGAGTAATACGAGTAGTAATGGCGGCAGTACACAGAGTGAGATTGGAATGACATCACGTCCGAAATAAAGCGGACGATTCTTCTTGCGGGCCAAAAAGGCCGATAAAAACACAATCAGGCATAGCTTGAACAATTCAGCAGGCTGCAAACTGACTCCGAATATGGATAGCCAACCTTTCGCTCCGTAATATTCTTTACCAAAGAACATAACGAAAATGAGAAGCAGCATACCCACGCCATAGATATACAAATAATTTTTGATAATGAATTTGTAATTGATCATCGTCATCCCAAAAAAGACCACGAAGCCTAAAATATAATACAACACTGCACTTTTCGTGAGTCCCTCCAGCTTCGGTCTGCCAAAGGTGGTACTATAGATCGATAAAATACTGATGACCATCAGAATGAGCAATATAAAAACAATTGAATAGTCTATTTTTTTGAATTTATGCAGCATGTAGTTATGTTCCTCCAAGCATTCAGCAATCTTCGGTATATCTCATTGTAGAGGATTTCACGGCAAAAAGAAAACCTGTGGAACCTTACATTTTCGTCACCTGTTCCGAAGTGCGAACACCCAATACATGCCGTTCAATGCCTGCAAGGTCTGGCACGACGATAATTTCCGGCCAATATCCGGCCGATTCAAGCAGAGCTGCGATGTCCCCGGCCTGTCCCTGACCCAACTCAAAACCAATGATCTGCGGCGGCGCAGGCAGCAGCGCAAGCTGCTCCACCATGATGCGGTACGGCCCCAGTCCATCCGGGCCGCCGTCCAGTGCCGTGCGCGGCTCATGATCGCGCACCTCGGGCTGCAACCCGGCGATATCTGCCGCCGGGATGTAGGGCGGGTTGGACACCAGGATGTCCACCCGTGCCCCGGCGAACGGGGCCAGCAGATCGCCTTCGCGGAAGTCGATCTGTACCCCGTTCGTGGCCGCGTTCCGCGCGGCCACTTGCAGGGCTGCCGCCGAGATATCTCCGGCGCCTACCTGCCAGCGCGGGCGCTGCGAAGCCATCGTCACTGCGATGGCGCCGCTGCCCGTGCCAATGTCGACGGCGAGCGGAGCGCCGCCGGGAAACACGCGGTCGGCTTCCCGCAGCACAGCCTCGACCAGCAGCTCGGTCTCCGGCCGCGGAATGAGCACGGCCGGCGTGACCTCGAACGGCAGCCCATAGAATTCCTGGCTGCCGATAATGTACTGCGCCGGCTCACCCGCAGCCTTGCGCGTGACGGCGTCTTCCCAGCGGCTGCGAAGCTCGCTGGGAAAGGGCTCCGGCTGCATCATGTAATACTCGGCCCCTTCGCGGCCGAGTACATGTTCAAGCAGCAGCCGGGCATTGTTGTGCGGCTCGTACACGCCGCACTTCTCCAAAAAAGAGGAAGCCTCCACGAAGGCTTCCCGACAGCTCTGTTCCGGCGTCATGACAAACTGCGCGCGGGTCACAGATTATTCTCCTCTATCCATCATATCCGTCTGCTCGGCAATCGTCAGTGCAGACACGATATCCGCAATCTCACCATTCATAATTTGATCCAGCTTGTGCATCGTCAATCCGATCCGGTGATCCGTAACACGGCTCTGTGGAAAGTTATAGGTACGAATCCGCTCACTGCGATCACCTGTACCTACTTTGCTCTTCCGCTCACTCGAAATTTTTGCTTCTTCTTCCTGACGCATCATATCGAAGATACGCGTACGCAGAACTTGCAATGCTTTTTCCTTATTCGAGTTCTGGGACTTACCGTCCTGACACGTCGCCACAATTCCTGTTGGAACGTGAGTTACCCGTACAGCCGATTTCGTCGTATTAACCGATTGTCCACCAGCACCACTGGAACAGAACGTATCTACACGGATATCTTTGTCGTGAATTTCAATATCAAAATCTTCGGCTTCAGGCATAACCGCTACTGTCGAAGTAGACGTATGAATCCGTCCGCCCGATTCGGTTGTAGGAATACGTTGCACACGGTGTGCACCACTTTCGTATTTCAGTTTGCTGTATGCACCGCGTCCATTGATGAGGAAAACAACCTCTTTAAAGCCACCCAAGTCATTCGTATTCACGTCCATCAGCTCCACACGCCAGCCTTGCGTATCAGCAAAACGTGTGTACATCCGGTACAAATCCGCTGCAAACAGCGCCGCTTCATCTCCACCAGCCGCTCCGCGAATTTCAACGATGACGTTTTTATCATCATTCGGGTCTTTTGGCAGCATGAGAACACGAATCAGATCGTCCAGTTCTTTCTGGCGAGTGCTCAGTTCATCGATTTCCATTTTGACCATTTCACGCATCTCGTCGTCCAGCTTCTCGCCCTGCATTTCTTTTGCAGCCTCGAGATCTTGGCTTACCTGTTTGTACTCATTGTACGCTTCATAGGTAGGCTGGAGATCCGATTGTTCTTTGGAATATTCCCGCAGCTTCTTGTTGTCACTTGCTACATCCGGGTCACACAGCAATTCGCTGAGTTTCTCGTAACGGTCGGCTAACGCCTGTAATTTATCAAACATATATAGTCACCTCACGCATTATTTTCGTTCCAGCATTCAACATTCATTCGATCCTGATAGACATTCATTCATGCATCATCAGATTATCTATATTTCACAAGGCACGGAGTTCTTAGAAATCCCTGACCGTAACATTCATTTATGATCGACGTATAACATCGCTACAACGTCATCAAATCCTTTACTTTTAAGATATAAAAGAAATCGCGTACCCGGTATGAAAACCCGCTTCAACTCATTAAGTCGAGCGTGAAATTTAACATAGGTATACGACTCTTAATTATAGCATATTCTTATGCTTCTGGATAGCAATAGTTCACCGGGCAGACAACCATATTCCTTTTATCACAAAGGTGAAGCATAATGAATTCCCACTATAATGTCTCATTCCCGCCTCCCGCAGCTTCCCTCATTTTTATTATATCCACCGATGGCAAACAATCCAGTATAAGTAACGCTATGCCGGAGGATTAGAATATAAAAAAAGCCCTGCTATCTTCACGGGAAGACAACAGGACTTTTGGTTAACGTTATATCTGATTGTAGATTGAATATGAATTAAACGTTGAAGCGGAAGTGCATAACATCGCCGTCGTTGACAACATACTCTTTACCTTCAAGGCGAAGTTGTCCACGCTCTTTGGCACCGTTCATGGAACCGGCTGCAACCAAATCGTCGTAGGAAACGACTTCTGCCCGGATGAATCCGCGCTCAAAGTCTGTGTGAATAACACCTGCTGCGCCTGGTGCTTTCGTACCCTTGCGAATCGTCCATGCACGAACTTCCTGTACGCCTGCTGTGAAGTACGTGTACAGACCCAGCAATTTGTAAGCGGCTTTGATCAACAGGTTCAGACCGGAATCCTCGATACCGAGTTCTTCCAGGAACATTTGTTTATCTTCGCCTTCCAGCTCGGAGATCTCTTCTTCCACTTTTGCACTGATCGGCACAACTTCTGCATTTTCAGCAGCTGCAAATTCTCTTACTTTTTGCACATAGGCATTGTTCGCCACATCGCCGATTTCGTCCTCAGCTACATTGGCTGCGTACAGAACAGGCTTCAGCGTAAGCAAGTGCAGATCGCGCACAATCAGACGCTCGTCATCCGTAAGCTCCATGCTGCGTGCTGGCTTGTCTTCGTACAGAACAGCCTTCACTTTCTCCAGTACTTCCACTTCCTGAGCAGCTGATTTGTTGCCGCCCTTCATGTTTTTCTTGGAGCGATCGATTTTTTTCTCGACACTCTCGATATCGGCCAGGATCAGCTCCAGATTGATCGTCTGGATGTCGCTTACCGGATCAATTTTGCCATCGACGTGTGTGATGTTCTCGTCTACAAAGCAGCGTACCACGTGTACAATCGCGTCTACTTCACGAATGTGGGCAAGGAACTTGTTACCAAGACCTTCGCCTTTACTCGCACCACGAACAAGACCTGCGATATCTACAAATTCAAACGCCGTTGGTACCGTTTTTTTCGGTACAACGAGTTCTGTCAATTTGTCCAAACGCTCATCCGGTACTTCAACGATCCCCACGTTAGGGTCAATCGTACAGAACGGATAGTTTGCCGATTCGGCACCAGCTTGTGTAATTGCGTTAAACAGTGTGGATTTACCAACGTTAGGCAGGCCCACGATTCCAGCTTTCAAAGCCATGTATATGACAACTCCTCATTGATTACTTGTTCGGTATGGATAATCCTATACATTATATATGACAAACCCCAAGGCATCAAGGAACTTCGCCAATTCGACCAGAGCACCATCCGCTTCCCGAAATCCCCGGTTACTGCGGGTGATTCGTTTTGCGTAGATCATACGTCTGGCTTAGATTATCCGTTTTTAGGTTTACCCTTTGATTTCCTTATACATCGTTAGATCGGTTACCTCATACCCCATCTTGCGATACAGGCTGCTTGCCCGCACATTATGTCCAAACACATGAAGACCAATGCGATCCACGCTCAGACTCAAGGCTTCCCTCTCAAGTGCCTCCATCGTCTCTGTACCATAACCCTTGCCCCGATAGGCTTCTTCGACCACAATGTCCAGCAAAAACGCGTCCTTGCCACGGCGGTTATCCGTAACATTAAACCAGATATAACCCACATTCCCGTCCACTTCATGCACCAAATTATAGAGGTAAGCACCCGGTGTATTCAGCCCTTCAGGCAAATACTTGTCGTAGGATACCTCCGCAAGTCCCTGCGCCTCTTCCGCAGCCCAAGTACCCGCTTCCACTTTCTCTTCTGCAAAATCTTTAATCGAGCGAATACTGAAATTTGCATATTCTTCTTGATTCATTGGGATCAGTTTCATTGGTTTCCCTCCTAGTTCGAGTGTTCTATGTACAATCTCTTTGCACTCTATAGTATTGTATCTTGTTATCCCATGGTCTGCATGATGCAATTCCAGCCAAGTCCTATACAACTTTTGCTTACCTCACTCTGTTTATATCTATATGAAAGAAAGGAGCAGAATACTTATGAATACACGTCGTCCCTTTTCAAAAAGGAAAATATTCATCCTATCTACAGTGATTCTCTTTATTGGATTAGTTATTTCAATGGGTTACCAGGCGCTGGATCCCTTCAGACATTTAAGGATCACGATTCACAATCAGTCCGATTATGATCTTTCAAATATTACAGCACGCGTGAACAGCGGCATGGACTCGTTCAATACAAACAATGAGGGTACTATACACACCTTAATGAAAGGTGTAGCCAGCGGTGAAAAAATGAAGTTCGCTCCGCAGCTGCGACTTTCCGGTGAAGCATCCATCTATCTGGAATTCACGGACAGTCGTGGTAAAATCTATACCGAAACCGCATGCGGTTATACCGAATACTTGTCTGGCAACTCGTATGTGACTGTAACCAACAAAAAGATTACTGTAAAAGAAGAATGTATGTAATAACGTACTTCCCTCCATGAACTATGTTAAAATATAGGGGCGAGCACCCGCCAAAGTTTCTCGCCCAAAGTCGATTGAATTAACCCATCGGCTTTTTTATTTTAACTTGATTGTATTGATTAATGAGATCATCCAGGACCATAGATTGCTTTATAACATGAGGATGAAGCAGATATCCATTATAGTCCATCTTTAGTTGATAAAGCTTTTGTCTCGCAGCTTCGATCTGCAACTTGAGTTTACCACAATCCATATTCACCCCTCCCTGTTGTAACATTTTAGTCCGTTCTGCTAATTAGTAGGAAATCAGGCGAACTCCAACACGAAAAAGCTCCCTTCAAAGTAGGCAATTCACCATTCTACTTGAGGGAGCAGCTCATATTTATAGAACGTCTTTTTAGAAATGTTTGTTAGCTTCCAAGTCCATGACTGTTCGTTGTCATTCGGACAGCCGGTTGTTGTTGTCCAGTATCTAACTGAGTCGTTACTGGAACAGACATTACGATAACAATACTACAAATCGCTATAAGCGAAACTAATTTTTTTCTCATTGAGATTTTGCACCTCACCGATTAGATTTTGATACTGCAAAGTCACTGTACTAGACGCATACCTTCGATATTTTTCAAATATTCCGACACATTTAAGCATAGATAAACCGCTGTTAATTTCAAGAGAAAAGAATAAACCATCTATTAACGCTTTGAAACCTTTCTCATAATCTTTTTTCTTTAAATAATACTCACTTAATCCCAATAATAAACGAACGTAACGGTCACCAGTAAGTTGACTGCTAATCTTTCCAATTCGGCTACCCTGTTCCTGATAAAGCACAAATGATTCATATTGGTAAAGTACATAATCAATATCCAAGTGAAATTGATTAGCGGCAGCCACAATCTCACATAAAGCTGGGAACACTTCATTTTCTTTGTTTGAAATATACTCCAGATATTCAGGTAGTACATGCAATTGTCCATCTCTCAGCATATACATAAAACGATTCGCCTCAGCCCATTCCTGGAATTGTTGCATCACAATTTGTTCAGCTTTACTGGGGGATTCTACCCAACTATGGTCAATGTACTGTGTGACATAATTGAGGGCGGTCTTGTAATCCTCAAGATAAAACCAGGCACTTCCCATCACTAAATAGGAGTACAACACATAAAAAATAATCTCTTTTTTAATCTCTCTCGGCTTGAAGTTACCATTCAACTCATAATGAATAGTTGCTTTTACCTTCAGTTTCTCACCCAATTCCAATAACTTGTCCCATCGGCGCAATGAAGCATACACATTAATCAGATCGTTCAATCCATCCAGCTGGTAAGGCTCGTCAAGTCGATCTACAAAAAACTCAAACTGCGTAGCAAGTGTAAGATTGCTCATCTGATCCTTGGAAAGCCCGATCGTGAACAAACGATACTGACTTAGAGCCAATCGTTCGGAGTGTTGCATTTTCTCGCTTTCAGCCACACAACGATATAAGGGCTTGGCCGCTTCCCACTTCCCTTCACGATATAACTGCTCGGCCAACTCGAATAAAAGGGGTGCGTAGGAAAGATTATCCATAATTAGATTAACGGCTTCTTCCATACAATCGACCTTACCGAGTTCGGCACAACGGTATAGAAAAGGCCCAAGTCTTCGCCAATCCGGACTTGAATGTACAAAACACTCATTTATGTATAATTCATAGAAGTAACCCTCAGTTAAACCCATCCCGGCAGTAAGTCGATCCAATTGCTGCATGCCTATGGGACGCAGCCCGTTCAGCGTACCACTCAACGTTCCTGAGTTAATTCCCGAAATCTCAGAGAATTGATTGAGTGTCATATGGTTAGTTTTTAAATAGTCTGCCAATTGATCACGTATTGTGGCTACTGAGTTCAAAGGTACACCACCTTTCCAAGCAAAATTAAGCAATGGTCAATAAAATAATACTATATTTTTGAATTTAATATCAATATTTTACTTGTAAATAATTTACTTTTATTATAAAAATACTTATCTGCATTGCCCAACTGCTGTAGTGTGGTTCCAAAGGGAGCTAGAAAGCCTTATCATTGAAAGCGATCAAGCTTCAAGTTCATATCGACACGGTCTGGAGTCACAATAAGACATCCGTAAGAAATGTCAAAGCATCCATCCCACTCAATCTATCTACAATTAACTCCAACATCTCTTTTGCATTTCCTGTGATATGCTCAGCCAGGATTAACCCTAGGTTATGATTAAAGTGAAAGGTGGAATTGGCTATGTCTATAAAAATAAGATTAGGCTACACTTTAGATGAAGCTGGCGTCACTAAAAATGCACTAGCAAGGGAAGCAAAAGTTAGACCTAACCTCATATATAATTTGTGCGAAGGAAAAACAAAAAGGCTTGATTTAGATACCTTAAATAATATTGTAAACACACTGCGGGCAATGACAGGATATGACTACACTCTTACAGATGTAATAGAGTACATACCGGATGATAATAAGAAGTGAAAAACAAACTGGGCTAAGCATTATCACTGGAACTGAATGCTTTCTCACTATTAAACAGAAACCAAAAAATCCGTCCATTTTTACTTTGGACGGATTTTTTGGTGTTACTACTGATTTCTGATTATGTTAAAACAAGCATTAGATAGGCCAGACGCGTTAAGAATTTAATTATATTGGCACTCCATACGGAATGCGACAGCCCACGTTGTTGCAAAAGGTCATAAAAACGATGTTTTCGACAACCTGAGGTGCGAATCCCCCAGGGAAATCATGTGAGTTTGGGGTTAGCACCTCTATTTCAACCCTCAATCTAACGCCGCTGCACCATACGTGACGTCTGCTTCAAATCCTCAATCTGCCCTGCTCCGATGCCAAACATCACAGTACGCAGCTCGAACTCAACCTGTTCCAGCCGTTGATCCAGCGCTTCTTCCGAAGCTACTGCGGATTCGAGTAAGGATCGACCGAATCCGGCCAGATCCGCACCAAGCGCAAGTGCTTTGGCTGCATCCACACCGTTATATAGTCCACCGCTGCCAATCAGAACACCATCCGGGTTCAGCGCTCTCACTTCCTGAATACACTCCGCTGTCGGAATGCCCCAATCTGCAAAAGCTTCTGCTGCCGCACGACGTACCGGATTGGAATTCCGGAACTTCTCCACCTGTACCCAGCTTGTACCACCTGCCCCAGCTACATCGATGAAAGCCACACCCGCTTCGTACAATTGCTGTGCCGTTACTCCATCGATGCCAAAGCCCACTTCTTTCACGCCAACAGGCACATCCAATTGACGGCATAATTCCTCGATTCGATGAAGTAATCCGCTAAAATCCGTATTGCCTTCAGGCTGGAAAATTTCCTGCAAACTGTTCAGATGAAGCACGAGCATGTCCGCACCAGCAATATCCACTGCCCGCTGGAAATCTGCAGTGCTGAATCCGTAATTCAGCTGCACCGCACCGAGGTTCGCGATGACCGGAATATCCGGTGCCCAGCGCCGCACATCGAAGGTACTCGCCAGTTCGGGCTGTTCCACGGCAGCCCGGATCGACCCTACGCCAAGCGCCCAGCCTCTGGCGTTCGCTACACGCGCCAGCCGTTCGTTGATGGCGCCCGTGGTTTTGCTTCCGCCCGTCATCGAGCTGATGAGCAGGGGCGTACGCACGTTTTTGCCCATAAAAAAAGTGTCCAGACTTACATCATCAAAATTCAGTTCAGGTAACGGGTTATGCCGAAAAGCATACCGCTCCATTCCACTGGTTACCCCTTCTCCTGCAACATTCTCTTCAAGACAGAGGCGCACATGCTCCAGCTTCCGTTCCCCCGTAGCCACCTCGGGTAGCAGCCGTTCGCCGGCTCGCTCTTGTTCATTCATGATGAGACCTCCTTATGTGAGAATAGTGCTGATGGACAGGATAGCTGCCAGTTCCGGTGATGTTCCGTTCAGGATTTTGCCCTATGCAGCAGTGAGATTCTCAGAAATAGTTCTTACTTGGATATGTAACGTACAAATGATATGAATTGGATCTATATTGTAAATAAATTTCATGCATGACGCGTCAACTCTACCCAGTATAACGTTCTGACCCCTCTATGGAAAGGGTGCCCCGAAACCCAATGATATCCTGAATTTCGAGGTTCAACTTATATTCGCCACTACCATATTTGGAGGCTGGATCAGTCTTTCTGTTATCTTTCTGTTATACGAATCCTTTGCTGAACTACCTTACAATTTCCGATGCAAGCTGCTCACCAACAAGCTGCCCGGATAACGTCACAATCGGTGTCCCGCCGCCCGGATGCGTCGTTCCGCCCACGTACCATAGCCCATTTACATCCTTGCTTTTGTTGCCGGGGCGCATGAAGGTCTGCTTCACCGAGTTGGATGAGATTCCGTAGATCGACCCTTGATGGGCAAGTGTATCCCGTTCTATATGCTGTGGAGTGTACCGAATTAGCACATCCGATTGCTTCAACCCCGTAATGCCCCGTTCTGCAAGCTTCTCCAACACCAGTTCACCGTAACGGTCCATCTGTTCCTCCCAATTCCATGCGTCCGACAAATACGGAGCGTTTACCAGAATGAACAGATTGCTGGCTCCGGCTGGCGCCATGCCCGCTTCCGAATAACCGGAATAACAGATGTAGATCGTGGGATCGGCAGGCATTTTTCGGTCACGAAAAATATGGTCAAACTCCGGTTCATACTGTTCCGGGAAAAAGACGGTATGGTGCAGCAGGGATTCATACTTTCTCCGCACACCAGCCAGTGTCACGAACCCCGAAATCGACGGCTCATACCTGCGAATCCGCTCATCGCTCATCTGTTTGCGATATTCCGGCGCGAGCAGCAGCCGATTCACACTGAGCACATCTCCATTGGCAATAACCTGATCGGCTTCCCGAAAGCCCTGATCCGTATCCACACCTGCCACTTTACCGTGCCTGACAACAATTTGGCGGACTTCGATGCCCGTAACGATCTGCACCCCTTTTTCCTGTGCAAGCCGTGTCATGGCTTTGATTAGTTGATAGGTTCCACCCTTGACCCCATAGATGCCCTCTTCCGCTTCCACATGACCCATCATGGCAAAGATTGAAGGCGCCTGATAGGGCGATGACCCCACATAGGTAGCGTACCGACCGAACATCGCAAGCGTATGAGGGTGCTGGAAATACGAACGCAGCAGCTTGTCCAGCTTCACTGTAGGCCGTACGCGCAGCAGACTCCGCAGCATTTGCAGATTATATTTATCCTTGGGCGACAACAGCAGCTTTCCGAGAAAATGACGATTGGCTTCCGCATACAGTGCAGCAGATTCATCCATAAACGCATCATAACGAGCCGCATCCGCCGGGCTGTAGGCAGCAATCTGCTCCTTCATCCACTCTCGATCGCCCGACAAATCAACGACGGTCCCATCTGCAAAACAATTACGCGTACGTGGTTCCAGCTCATATAACTCCACATAATCCTCCATCACCACTCCTGCGTGATCGAAGACGGAACGGAAGCTTGCGGGCATCGTGATTGTGCTCGGCCCCCGGTCAAAATGATATCCATCCTGCTCAATCTGCTGCAGCTTTCCACCGACTCGCTCCTGCCGCTCCAGGATGGTCACCTGTATGCCCTGTGAAGCTAACCGAATGGCACACGATAGACCTCCAAACCCTGCACCGATAATGATGACGTTACCCTTCAATTGTACCGCCTACCTTTCCATACATACCCCTTGCCGGAACGGCCTGCCTGCCAGGAGGCGATGCCGATCGCAATGACACAGGCCATGCTAATCGGTTGCAGAAAAGCAAGCCACCAGGGTTGTCCTCCAGTGTGATCCGATACTCTTTTGACTGCCATGCCAAGCACGGTTCCCGCAAGACCATAGATAACGGACGTAGCATTACCCGATAACAAACCGATAATCAGACCAAGCGGAGGCACAACATACATCAGGGTATACATCAGCATCGTGCCTAACAGCAGCACATCTTTGCGCCCCATGCCTTCGTACATGTTTTTCTTATACCCGTTCCACACTTCTGCACCATTCTGGTACATTCGCGTATTCGTCACATCATGGACGTCGGCGAGCATGACGGGATGACCCGCACGCTTAACGGCCTTTGCGAGGCTCATGTCATCGACCAGATCTGCCTGAATCGCCGCATGTCCACCGGAGGCTATATAACTGGAACGATGAATGAGCAAAAAAGCCCCTGTAGCGGCTACAAACATCGGATGGGATGATCTGCGTATCATGAAAATAGGCAGATGGCTGATGATGGTGAACACCATCATGGGCACAACGAGCTTCTCCATCCAGGACTTTGTCACCTGATAGGGGAATCCCGTTACGAGGCCGCCGCCCTGCTCACACCCTGCAGCAATAGTTTGCCGGATCGCTGCATGTTCCAAGCGCACATCGGCATCCACGAACATAAACCATTCACCCTTGGCTTCCTGCACCAGTCGGTGACAGGCATGAGATTTACCCATCCAGCCTGCGGGCAGCTCCACACCATGCAGCAAACGCACACGTGGATCACGGTCTGCAATCCCCTGGACTATGGCTGCTGTCTCATCTTCAGAGCGATCATCCAGCACCAGTACTTCCATTCGAAATCCGGTTGTATCGCTGGCAAGCACACTCTCCAGACACCCCTGGATGTGCAGTTTCTCGTTGCGGGCAGGAATCAGCACAGAGACCAGCATGTCCTTGTCTTTCCATCCGCTTGCGTTGAATGAACGCACTTTGGGCAGACAGGAGACGTTCCATATCGCAAACACCAACTGAATGCCCAATACACAAGTCAGTATGATCCATCCTGTTTCAGACGCACTCATCGCTAACGGTTCACCCGCTTTCGTGCCGCATCGTATTTTTCACTCGTGGAACGCACAGGGCGAATCAGTGGAAAGGCCCCCGGCAAACTCCCCTGCCCAATGCGTACCAGCTCTGATTTATGGTCATTTAACTGCTGCTCCAGCACCTTGCTCAATCTGGTTGCAATCTCTTCACTCTTCCACGCTTTCCAATCTTCGATCACAGGTGTACCCGCCTGCATCGATACTTCCGGCAAATCATGCTGCACCATGCCATGACACAAGGTCACAGGTATAGCTACGGCGGGCGGGGAGCGACGTAATAGCAACCCAATGCCTGGACGAAACTCAATTGGTCTGGCATCCTGATGCAGAATTTCCCCTTGGGGAAAAATCCAGACCCTTTTGCCGGAGTGAAGCAGCTCGGTCGTATATTGCAAGGAGGTTCGAATGCCGGATGCATTGTCCTTATTGATTGAATACGCGCCAAGTTTGCGAAAAAAAGCATATTGTCGCAGCTGCTCTTCTTCCATCATGACATAATGATCTCCCAGGGAAGTCTGCTGCGATGCATGATAGAGCAGCAGACCATCCCACCAGGAGCTATGGTTCATGAAATAGATGACAGGCTGATCCGGGTCCATGGGTGAGCCATTATTCGAGAGCCGGGGGTCCAATGACCCCGATAACGTAAACGAGCGAAAACGTCTCCGCAGCAAATAATAATGATTGTATAAGGAAAAAATCCGGTTAAACGGTTTTGATTTTACGGCGCGAATCATATCGCCAGCTCCCCTCAGCAAGAAGCACGCCCACAATAGCAATGATGAAGCTGCCTGTAATTCCTTCTTTGAGAGCTAACAGCCCAAACAAAAGAATAAACAGCTGATATAACCATTTTGCACGCAGTAATGAGCTTCGATCCGAAGGCATTGCCGGAAGAAATAAGGAGAGGAATGCGCCCATCACAAACCAGCTTATGTAATTGGTCCAGGGTACACCGTAGAATCCACCCGGGGCCTGCCATTGCCAGAATCCTCTGGCATGAGCAACCGGATCCAGCACCAGGTCAAGCACGATGGCCCAGAATCCGGTCTTGACCGCTCGAATCAGTTTGCCGGTCCACGAGGAGCCGCCACCACTGAGCAGGGCCGAGTTTCCAACCACAGCAATCCAGGCGAACCCTAATGTAACGGGTACACTGAACAGGTGGATTCCGAAGAAATCCGAATACGAATATTCGCCAAAGGGCCAATGTGTATGCACACCGACCCATTCCACGCCCATGCCTCCCAGCCATATAATAGCCGAAGCCAACCAGAGTCCGGGTTTCATCCAAATGACTGACTGGTCGGACAGCCCCGTCCGTTTCCGTCCTTGATAGATCAGATCCAGCACATACAGCGCATAGAAGATTAGAAATAAACCGTTGGAGAAGGACAGTACATCCGGAACACCAATCGTCAGCATCAGTGTTGCTCCGATGATATACCACGCCCAGTACAGGCCCTGAACCATCAGGATACCGCCATGCGGGAAGCTTGGTAAGCCAGCATTGGATAACGTTTCACAATGGCACCCAGCATCTCCAGTTTGAGTTCATCACTAACGAATGCACGCTTCGTATACACGTCATAGT
The DNA here is from genome assembly GCF_030433635.1 of Paenibacillus vandeheii. NCBI lineage: Bacteria > Bacillati > Bacillota > Bacilli > Caryophanales > Paenibacillaceae > Paenibacillus > Paenibacillus vandeheii. The sequence continues at coordinate 164,883 of NZ_JAROCD010000010.1, read as the reverse complement.
CGTTGCGCTCAACCGCATGCAGAATGGTTGAATAAAAGGCTGCCGCCAGCTCAATGGCAAATGCACTTTCGGTTGGATACGTATCCAGACGGTCCATACCAATACGAAACCAGCTCAGCGCAGCTGATTTTAATTCATGCACAATGGCTATGAACCTTTCGTCCACAATACCGTCAACCCAATCCTGTTCCGAATACCCATGCTTCTCCATCATCTCCAGTGGAACATAGCGACGCGCTCGTGTCCGGTCCTCGCCTACATCACGGATAATATTTACGATCTGCATGCCTTTGCCCAGCGCAATGCCGTTCATCGCCACTTCTGTACCGTTGTCATCGCGCAATACAGGCAGCAACATCTCGCCGACGGTTCCGGCAACCAGATAACAATACTGTTCCAGTTCCTCCATCGTTGTATAATGTGTGACTTTAAGATCAGTTAATTGTCCGTCCATTTGACGGAAGAAAGGCCCCTTGTCCAAATGAGGGAAACTCGTAAACAGCCATCGTAATGCCGGCCAAATAAAATGTCCTTCCGCTTCTTCCAGTTGATTGAACAGATTGCGGATTTCATGAATCGTATAGGGCGACTGCTCCGGCTCATCTACACTGTCATCGATCATGCGGCAAAAGGCATAGATAACGTACACGGCCTCGCGGCGTGGGCTGGGCAGACCTCTGAAGGCTTGATAAAAAGATGACGAGCCCTTTTGCATTAATTCCTCACACTTGTTCAAAATCGCTTCATTCATGTTTCCATCTCCTTCGTCAGTAAATTCACTGCCATCCGTGCACTTTGCATCACAATAGGAACCCCGCCTCCCGGATGTACAGAAGCTCCTGCCGCATACAGTCCCCGGATTGCCGGGAATGGCTTCGGTTGCGGACGATATACACCGGATTGAAACAGTACGGGTGCTATGCCAAAGCTGCCGCCGCCATACAACCCGTCACGCTCAGCGTCAGCGGGAGTACGTATTTTTTGCCACTGGATCGCTGCACGAAGTCCCGGAAATCCGCGTTGTTCCGCTTCTTCCAACACTCGTTCTGCCAGCGCTTCGCTCTCCCGAGACCAGTCGACACCATCGGCATCCGGCACCGGAATGAGGAAGTACAATACACTCTGACCCGGAGGAGCTGCCGTCACGTCCAATGCAACCGGATTGAATACATAAAAAGAGGACTTCGCCGGAATGCGGCGCTGGTTGAACACTTCCCGCAAACTACCGTCCAGACTTGGAGGCAGGAAAAACTGGTGCGTCGTTGCATCCTCCCAGGTTTTGTCTACGCCCGCATAGATCAACACACATCCCGATGAGGGACGATATGGCTTTCGCTTAAGTGAACCTTCCGGCGTCTGACCAAGCAGACCCGACAGGTGGGGGAAATCGCCATTGTAGATAACTGCATCCACATTTTCTGCGCCTGCGGCGGTTTCTATACCTTTGCAGATCCCATTTTCGATATTCAGCCCGGTAACTTCCGAATTCAGCACGATACGGCCACCACGTGATATCAGTTCCTGTTCCAATATGGCAGGTAATGCAGCATAGCCACCCTTCACCATCCAGATGCCATATTCGTGTTCTGCATAAGGGAGCAGGGAGTAAATGCCCGGCGTTCCAAAGGGAGATCCCCCAATATAGAGACTTTGCAGCGAATAAGCATCCAGCAGTTCCTCATGTTGGAAATAATCACCTACAGCCTTCCGCACACTTTTATGAGCGCGCAATCGGCCCATCAGGGACATCAGAGAAGGAGTGAAGAAATCCCTTTTCCGAGGGAAAGCCCGTTCCAGAAACGCAGCCCGTCCCGCCGGAAACAGCGTGTCCATATCGTTCATAAATTTCGAGAAGCCCTTGCTTTCTCCAGGGAAGAGACGTTCGATCTCTTCGGCCTGCTGTTCACGTTCCGTCATTTTGGTCATCACACGTCCGCTACTATAGTGCACTCTGTACAAGGGATCACAACGCAAAAGTTCAATCTTCGAACGATCCACACCTGCCTCCTCCAAAATACCAAGCAGCATCTCGGGCAGGAGCACAATCGTAGGGCCTTGGTCAATCCGGTAATCGCCTTCCTGTTCATAACCAATACGACCACCAACTCTGGAACCCCGTTCATATACGGTGACGTCCCAACCCTGTTTATTCAGCAACAAGGCTGAAGTAAGGCCGCCAATACCTGCACCTACAATAGCTGCCCGTTTCATGAATGACCTCCCGCTTCCGCCGTTTTCACATACGAGGATCGTTTCGAGCGCTTGCGAGCATCCTCTTCCTGAATGAGTTTTACGCTAATCCGAGCCGATTCAAAGATGGTTGGCAGCCCACTGCCCGGATGGGTTCCGCCGCCCACCAGCCACACCCTTTTTAACTCTTCAAACTGGTTATGGGGCCGCAGATACATCATCTGGCCGAGATTGTGAGCCATGTTGAACGTCGCTCCGCGGTACACATCCAGTTCATTTTCCCAGTCCAGCGGTGTAAACATCATCGATTCTTCAATACGGCTGCGGATGTCTGACAACTCAGCAATCGACTCGACCCGCTTCATCATGGCCTCCCGCACATTCTCTCGTTCTGTCTCCCAATCGATGTCTCCGGTTAGGTTGGGCGTGGGCATCAACACATATAGAGCAGATTTCCCTTCCGGTGCGAGCGTCGAATCGAGTCTGGAAGGGTTATGAATATAGAGGGATGGATCTGCAGACAACACTTTCTGCTTTGTAATCTCATCCACGTTCAGTCGATAGTCCTCGGGAAAATAGATGGAATGATGCGGTAAATCTACTTCACCGTCCACGCCCAGATACAGCATGGCTGTGGAGCAAGAGTACTTTTTACGCTTCATTTTCTCCGGTGTATATTTCTTAAGCACGCCTGGTTCAAACAGATGGTTCACGGCATGCGCGAAGTCTGCATTGACGACGACATGATCTGCTTCGATGCGTTCACCGTTTTCAAGCAAAACACCTTCTGCTCGCCCATTGCGAACCATGACCTGTTTAACCGGACAGGATGTATGTATTCGTCCTCCATATTCTTCAACTACATCAGCCATGGCCTGAAATACCCGATTGACGCCGCCAGTAGGGTGAAACAAACCGTAGTTGTGCTCAATGAACGATAGAATCGTAAACGTACCCGGACAATCCCAGGCAGACATGCCCAGGTATTTGGATTGGAACGTAAATGCCCAGCGCAGACGCTCGTCGGTAAAATAGCGGGACAGGATACCATAGACCGTATTGTTGATGTCCAGTTTCGGCAGAGCTGTCATGGCATCTCTTCGTAAATAATCGGCCAGCTTGCCGAAAGGTCGGCGCAGCAAAGGCATGACTTTGCCAAACTTCACTTCCTCTTCCTGCATGAACCGAAGGTAATTGTCCTCGTTGCCGGGGAAAAGCTCCTTGATCTGTGCAGCAGTATCTTCACGGTTGCGGGAAGGTGTAAACACTTTATCACCAAAATTCAGAGCGTACAGCGGAGTCAGCTCTTTCATCTCCACATAATCGGATAATTTGCGTCCCACAACATCGAACATCTCTTCAATCAACTGAGGCATCATCAGAAATGTTGCCCCCCGGTCGAATCGGTAGTCTCCCAGCTCCAGTCTGGAAGAACGCCCACCAATCACAGGCTGCTTCTCATACACGTCTACTTCATACCCCTGGCCGGACAATAACATGGCCGCTGCAAGTCCACCCGGACCTGCACCAATGACAGCTGCACGTTTGCGTTGCTGATTCGGTATCATGCCACTCACCTTTCCTATGTTAGGAACTACCTCTAGTACTATAGTCTCTAACTTACTATTAAACCGCCCATAAGCAGTTCAAGCGGGTAAACGCAAAAACATTATACAAATATAATACAAATATTATACGACCTTGTAAATCAAAAAATGACCCACTGGTCAAAATACGTAAATAAGAATTGAAATGCAAAAAAACACCCCTCGCGCTCTTGCGTCAAAGGATGTCCTGTATACACGAACCTATACATTTTATTTCTAGACTAGATTTAGAAGCATACCAATCAATAGCTTACTCCGGACGGTCGGTCTGTGAAATACTCACGTTCCACCCACGATTGCCAATCCGCTGAATCTCCGGGCATAATCCATTGCGGATAACGGGCGTTCTCTGCGCGCTCATATCCTTTACCACCAAGTACAAAGCGCATATGCGGAAACTCGTCCGCAATTCGACCCACAAGCTGATCGCACCGTTCAAGGAGTTCTGAACTGGTAACCGAAAGGCAGACCAATCTGATTTTCTGCTCCCGAATGATGGGAAATATCCCCTCTTCCGGCGTGTTGGCTCCGAGATAGAGTACTTCGGCACCATTTTTGCGCATAAACAGCGAGAACAACAATAATCCAACCTGATGATGCTCCCCTTCCGGGCACATCGCTAGAACTTTGGGCAGATGCGGATAGATCGGGAACAGATGGAAAAACTGATAGAAGCGCTGTGAGATCAGCTGTGTCATGAAATGCTCCTGGGCGACCGAAGCTCTGCCCTGCTCCCATGCCTCTCCTACCCGAACCAGTATAGGCACCAGCACATGATAAAACATGGAATCATATCCATACATGGTGAAGCCAAAATCAATCAGGCCATTGGCCCGTCCACCCTGGAAATGGTAAAGCGAGTCGTAGATCTGATCAGCTATTTGAACATATGCCTCTTCCGCCGTGGGCACTGGAGCCGTTAACGGTGCAGGCACAGCAGCTTCAGGAGGTGGGCTGGTTTTGTTCACCTTAAGCATACGAACCGCTTCGGAGATATTGGTCTGATGTTGTTCTACCTGTTCTTTCAACCAGCGCAGATCCGCAACATTCTCATCCGTGTATAAGCGATAACCCGATTCCGTCCGCTCAGGGGTGACCGCACTATATCGATTCTCCCAAGCCCGGAGGGTAACGGTTGGAATACCCAGCATGGCAGCGACTTGTTTGATGGAATACACCTTATTACCCACTTTCTTTCCTGAAATAGCCCTAATTCACAGGTTAAAAACGAAGCCTTGTCACGTTATTGTCAGGTATATGAAAATCCGAACATTCTACAAAAACAATACGCTTATTATACACAACAGACATATTACTGTCGATGCATCCGCCCTATTCTTGGATCTCGATCTACCTCATAAATGAAATATTGCTTCAGGCTCTCTGCGTCAACGTTGTCATCCGGGTGGTAATAGAAGTCAGCACGTTCAGAAAGGGGAGTTATTGTTGTTTTCTAATCGCCGCAAGACATCAGACCGCAAGTCTTCACGCGGCAAATTTCCATACATACGAACAGGTCTCGTACTATTGGTGCTATGGCTCATCGCCGTCATGCTCTACCAGACCTACAAACCGTTACCATCCGGCATTTCTTATGAAAGTCCGGAATACCGTGTGGATCAGGTACAATTTCTGCATGATCTGACCTATCCCTCCGCTGATGGACAGATGGAGCATGAACAGCAGATCTTCCAGCGCATGCTTCAGGTTGTTGAGGACGCGGAACAGTTCGTGGTGGTTGATATGTTTTTATTCAATAACTACCAGCACAAGGGTCAGCAATTTCCACCCATCAGCACCGAGTTTACGGAAACACTGGTTGCCAAAAAACTTCAGAAACCGGATATGGACATCTGGTTCATTACGGATGAAGTGAACACCAACTATAACTCTGCACCCAACCCGTTACTGGAGCAGATGAAACAGGCCGGAATTCACGTGGTCATTACAGATGTGGATCCTTTACGCGACTCCACCCCTGTCTACTCCGCTGTGTGGCGCACCTTCTTCCAGTGGTTTGGACAATCCGGGAAAGGGTGGATTCCGAACCTGATGGCATCCGATGGCCCGGATGTCACTGTACGTTCCTACCTTAAATTGCTCAATGTGAAGGCCAACCATCGCAAAGTTGTGGTCAACGAGAAGACGGCTATTGTCTCCTCAGGCAATATTCATGACGCCAGTGCCTATCACTCCAACATTGCTTATGAAATAACCGGACCAATCATTGGAGATATCCTTGAGTCGGAGCAGGCTGTTCTGAATTTCTCGGGTGGAGGAAAGCTCCCATCCTATACAGCTCCTCCCACAGATCCGAATAAGGGGGATTTGCGAATTCGCTATCTGACCGAGGGCAAAGTAAATGACGCCGTGCTAAACGAGATTAAGCAAACGGTAAAAGGTGATACCCTGTGGATGGGCATGTTCTACATCGCTTCACCCAAAGTATTGGACGCCCTGCTCGAAGCCTCGAAACGGGGAACCGAAATAAGGCTAGTGCTCGATCCGAACGAAAATGCCTTTGGTCAGGAGAAGACCGGCATTCCCAATCGCCCTGTAGCTGCTGAGTTACATGATAAATCGGATGGCAAAATCCAGATTCGCTGGTATAACACCACCAAGGAGCAATATCATACCAAGATGATGTACATCGCCAAAGCTACCGGAGATCATATCGTCCTTGGAGGATCGACCAACTTCACTCCCAGAAATATGAATGATTATAATCTGGAAAATGACCTTTGGGTTGCTGCGCCACCTGAAAATTCATTTACCCAAGGTGTCGCGGATTATTTTGATCGCATATGGAATAATGAAGATGCCGAGTTCACCCTGAACCTGGATGAATTTCAGGAAAAGACTACATTTTTGAAAGAAATCGTATATAAGCTGCAGCTGATTTTGGGTTTAACGACCTTTTAATTGAAAATGAAATCTCAAGCATAAACCCGCCTGTACACTATTGTGCAGGCGTTTTTTGCGCCTTGACAGCGAATGTAAAATGTGAAAATATAGGTTACCTAACGACCGTTAGGAAGGTGATATTAATGACTGCACATTCGATTCGGGATGCAGCCTTGTTCCATTTTGCAAGAGATGGATATGAAGGGGCCTCCTTAAGAGCTATTGCTGACGAAGTCGGGATTAAAAAACCGTCCATATATGCACATTTCAGCGGCAAGGATGACCTGTTTTTGCACACCCTTGCGCATGCGTTCAAGGATGTTCAGCGTCGAACGCTGGAATACTTCCGCGATCACGCCGATCTCCCTCTGGAGCAAAGGCTGAAGGGTTTGCTGATATGGTTTGAGCAAGAGTATAACTGTAATGCCTCTGCCCGCTTTATGCTGCGTATGTGCTACTTCCCGCCGCTTGCGCTATACAGTGAAGTCATGGATATGGTGTACCCGTTTCTGGACGGTATGGAGCGGTCACTGTCACGACTGCTGCAAAGGGCGACGCGCAAAGGAGAACTACAGGCTGTTCCGGCGGAACAAGCTGCGATTGCTTTTATGACTTTTCTCGATGGCATCACGGTTGAGATTATCTATGGAAGTTCACGTCGATACAGAAGACGGATTGAAGCTTCCTGGCCTGTCTACTGGCATGGCATTCATCATCTGAAACAAGAGGCACGGTCCGTTGTGCCGAAAGGAGATTCATCATCATGAACCGCAACTGGTTATATGTATTTATCGGAGGACTCATTGAGATTGTATGGGTAAGTGGGCTGAAACACGCCTCCAATGTGTGGGAATGGGCTTTGACGGCCCTGGCCATCATCCTCAGCTTTGGATTAATCATTGCTGCTTCCAAAAGATTGCCTGTGGGTACGGTATATGCCGTATTTACGGGGATTGGTACCGCAGGTACGGTACTGACCGAAATGCTGCTATTTGGTGAAGCATTCTCGCTTGCCAAGGTTTTGCTCATCGGCCTGTTGCTATGTGGTGTGGTCGGACTGAAACTGGTCACAGATCAACAATCGGCAAAAGGAGGTGAAGCATAATGGCTTGGATAGCAATTGTGGGTGCAGGCATATGTGAAATTTTTGGTGTCATCGGCATTAATGGTGCTTCTTCCCGGAAGGGCTGGCCTTATATCGTGCTCATGCTCGTATCCTTCGTGATCAGCTTCTCTCTGTTATCCTATGCGATGACTTCTATTCCCATGGGCACAGCGTATGCGGTATGGACTGGAATCGGCACGGTGGGCAGTACGTTAACAGGTATGTTCCTGTTCGGTGAGCGGAAGGAAGCCAAGCGGCTGCTGTTTATAGCCATGATTTTGGTGGCGGCAATTGGATTGAAACTGATTACGTAAAAGTTATCGGCATCGTACTCTCCGTTATCAGCGATTTTTAACTTCACTTCAATAATCTCATATAAATTAATGATTAAAAAAGACGACTTCATTCAGGAAGTCGTCTTTTTGGGATATGATGTAAATAGGAAACCACCCTACACTCTGTTACGTATGAAAGGATGTCGTGATGATGAAGAAATGGTTCGTGCGCATGGGTTCTTTTACCGGATACATATTCCTGATCGCTGTGGGAGCCTTTTATCTGATTGCTCTTGCAGCCATTATTCTTCTAGCTATTTATGTTTTTAAGGGCGGAGCCTGAAATAGATCATTTGCAACTCATCAACCTTAGTCTGCTCGTCCAACCTTGATACTCGTGATTATCATACCTATTGCAATGAACGTATCGTCGCTCGTTATCAGCTACTATCTTGTCTACATGACGCGGGAAATATGCTCCAGACCCCTTATGTTATCCCCTCTTCTTTTTCCATTTTTCTCCCATTTGAATTCCATTGTCCATATCGTTTATACTTGATTTGACCCTAAAGTCAATTCAAGAACTCGTAAGTTCCGCAGGTGAGGTGAATGTATCGTTAATGAACCCTATCCATGAAATGAATGAAAAGAAAAAGCTTATTATTACCACAGCACTCAGGCTGTTCTCAGCCAAAGGCAGTGCTGCAACCTCGATGCAGGAGATTGCAGAGATATGCGGGATGTCGAAAGGCAGCCTCTACCTTATGTTCAAATCGAAAGAGGAATTAGAGGCCAGTACGATGGAGTACTGCATATTCACACTCATGGATGAAATGTCCCAGATTGAACATGAAACTGGGCTCACTTCAAGAGAACGTCTGCATAAGCAGATTGAAACACTGCTTGTCCATGTATCCGAGCTGAAGGAATTTTTACGCGTGCAAATGCGCAGCATGATGATGGATGAAGAGCAGCATCGCAAGGAAAAGTGCAAGCCGCACCACAAGGATTTGGAGATCCGTACCCTGCACTGGTTCAAGGACAAACTGGAGGATCTGTACGGACCGGAGATTGAACCCTATATCATAGACCTTATTTTGCTTACACATGGTCTGTTCCTCTCCTACGTCAAAATCTGGTTTACGGAAATGCCTTCCCTTACCGTATCCAAGATGGCGAGCAACATGCTGCAAACGATCGATTATGCAGCTCGCGGATTGCTAGATCAACGCCCTGCTCCATTGGTTCCTTCGGAACATTGGCCCGCATGGAGCAGCGATTCAGATACAGATTCCACAGTGATGCGTCATCCCATTCACATCATCAAACAGATGAAGGATATCATCACTTCGGATATGCCTCCAGGGCAGGTGCGCAACGATGCGCTGGAGACCATCGCCATCCTGAGACAGGAAATGATGGAATTCACACCGCGACGTGCCATTATTCTGGGCATGATGCACAATCTGGATCACATTCCTGTCATCCAGCCATTGCACTCCGAGCTTCAGCACATTATGGATGCCATGTATAGCCGGTTTATCCAGGCTGACTCGTCACAACAATAAAGAAATACAGGGAGAACAGAGAGGAGAAGAAACCACCGTATGAAAGGGATTATCAATTTTTCACTGAACAACAAGTTTGCGATCTGGATTCTGACCATCATCGTTTCCTTCGCCGGTTTGTACAGCGGACTGACGATGAAACAGGAGACCATTCCAAACATCAATGTGCCATTCCTGAATGTTACGGCCATTGACCCAGGGGCTGCTCCGGAAGGTATTGTGGAGGATGTCACCAAGCCATTGGAACAGACCTTAAGAAATGTTGAGGGAATTAAGACACTCACCTCCACCTCCATGGAGAATGCCTCTTCCATTACTCTCGAATTTGATTATGGTACCGATCTGAACAACGCTACAGCAGCGGTACGCGAAGCACTGAATGAGGTGCAGCTGCCTGACGGCGTACAGAAACCAACCATCTCCAAATTCAGTATCAACTCCTTCCCGGTTGTCTCGCTCAGCTTGTCCGACAAGGATGGCGGCGATCTGGAACAACTGACTCGACTGGTTGAAACGGATATCCAGCCTGCACTCGAAGATATTGACGGTGTAGCTCAAGTCCAAGTATCCGGTCAGTATGTCAAGGAAGTTCAACTGAAGTTTGACCAGAAAAAAATGAATGAACTAGGCTTGACTGAAGACACAGTCAACGGCATCGTTCAAGGTTCTTCTGTCCGTGTACCACTGGGACTGTTCGAACTGGATAAAGCACAGAAAGCGGTTGTTGTTGACGGCAATATCATCGATCTGGATGATCTGAAAAATCTAACCATTCCGGTTGTACCAAGCGGTGCAGGAGCAGGCAGTGGTTCAGCCACAGCACCACAAGGCGCCGACGCACAAGCTGGCGGAGCAGCTCAAGGCTCTGCACAAGGTGCTGACCAGGCTGCTGGACAAACCGCTGGCGGAAATGCCAGTGTGGGTAGCACTGCTGCCGCTAACGCACCTGGAATTCCAACGGTTAAATTAAGCGAGATCGCTAAAATTGAAGTCATTGGTCAGGCGGAATCCATTTCCCGGACAGACGGTAAGGAATCCATCGGGATCTCCATCGTCAAGTCCAATGATGCCAACACGGTTGATGTCGTCAAGGCGGTTAAAGACAAAGCGGAAGAGTTGCAGACGCAGTTCAAAAACGCTGAGTTGACTGTTTTGCTCGACCAAGGTAAACCGATCCAGGACTCCGTAAACACGATGTTGTTCAAAGCGATGTTTGGTGCTTTGTTCGCCATTTTGATCATTCTGTTGTTCCTGCGTGATATTCGCTCCACCATTATTTCTATTATTTCCATCCCGCTCTCCTTGCTCATTGCATTGACAGCACTGAATATGATGGATATTACACTGAACATGATGACACTGGGTGCCATGACGGTTGCGATTGGACGGGTTGTCGATGACTCCATTGTCGTTATCGAGAATATCTATCGCAGACTGACACTCCAGGGAGAAAAACTCAAAGGCCGTGATTTGATCCGGGAAGCCACCCGGGAAATGTTCATTCCGATCCTTTCTTCCACGATCGTAACCATCGCGGTATTCCTGCCGCTCGCACTGGTGAGTGGTATGGTCGGTGAGTTGTTCATGCCATTTGCCCTGACCATGGTCTTTGCCTTGCTGGCGTCCCTGATTGTGGCTGTTACGATTGTACCTATGCTGGCACATACGTTGTTCCGCAAAGGTCTGAAGAACAAAAAGAATCATGATGAAAAACCAGGCAAGATGGCGGAAGGTTACAAACGCCTTCTGAACTGGACATTGTCACACAAACTCATTACGGTCGGCGTCGCTGTATTGCTGCTGGTCGGCAGTTTGTTCCTGTACCCGTTCATCGGTGCAAGTTTCCTGCCGGAACAACAGGATAAATATGTGACCATTACGTACAGCCCGGAAACTGGAGCTTTGCGTGAAGACGTTGAGAAAGAAGCGCTTGTAGCTGAGAAGTGGTTGCTGACACAGCCGGGTCTGGAGAAAATGCAATATTCTATCGGCGGAAGTAATCCACTGAGCAGCATGGGTGGCGGAAGCTCCAACTCTGCCCTGTTCTATATTGAATACAACGAAGATACGAAAGATTTCACTCAAGTGAAAGAACAGCTTGTGGAAGGTCTGAAGAAGGAAGTTACTGTAGGAACCTGGAGTGAGCTTGACATGTCCGGGGGTCTGGGAGGCAGCAGCTTAAGCCTTTCTATCTATGGTGACAATGTAGATCAGATCAAACCTGTCTCGGATGAAATCCTGAAACTGGTTGAAGCAGATACCGAATCCTTTGAAAAAGCGGACACCACACTCTCCGATACCTACGGGCAGTACACGCTCGTCGCGGATCAGGAGAAACTGAGCTCGCTGGGTCTGACTGCAGGCCAACTGGCCATGGCGCTTAGCCCTGCGCGGGAACGTCCTGTGCTCACGGAAGTGGATATCGACAACAAAACGTATAAAGTGTATGTAGAGACAGACAAAAAGTCATTCAACAGCATTGCTGATATTGAAAATGAAAAAGTGGCTTCGCCGCTCGGCATCGAAGTACCTATCAAAGATGTCGCGAAAGTGGAAGAAGGCACCTCGCCGAACTCCATCATGCGTATTGACGGTAAAGTCGTCGTTCAAGTGACAGCCAACATTCTGGCATCCGATGTGCAAAAAGCTTCATCCAACTTGCAGGCGAACATCGATAAGCTCGATCTGCCTGATGGTGTTGAAGTGAAATTTGGCGGTACAACTGAACAAATCAATGACACGTTTACCCAACTTGGACTTGCGATGGTAGCTGCCATTGCGATTGTATACTTTGTGCTCGTTGTTACATTCGGCGGCGGACTGGCGCCATTCGCCATCCTGTTCTCTCTGCCGTTTACCATCATTGGTATTATGGTCGGCCTGTTCGTGGCTGGCGGTACGCTTGATGTATCTGCCATGATGGGTGGACTGATGCTTATCGGGATCGTGGTCACCAATGCCATCGTCCTGATCGACCGTGTTATTCACAAGGAAAAAGAGGGTATGCCTACCCGTGAAGCCTTGCTGGAAGCCGGTGCAACACGTCTACGTCCAATTCTGATGACAGCTCTGGCTACCATTGGTGCCTTGCTGCCACTGGTTACTGGACTCGAAGAAAGCGCAGGGATCATCTCGAAAGGTCTCGGCATTACCGTAATCGGCGGTCTGATCAGCTCCACGCTGCTGACTCTGGTTATCGTGCCAATCGTGTATGAGTTCCTGATGAAGTTCAAAAAGAAAAGAATTGAAGATTAATCGACACCTTCTGTTGATCGAATTAGATCACCATTCAGAATTAAGATGAGCTTCTAACTTAGAACACCCCTTAGTCCACATTAGAATGATTTGTACATTCTGATATCCGGCTAAGGGGTGTTTTACATGTAGATATGAACTCATAGCATGATCACAGCAACATCTATATGTTAGATAGATATACATAAGAGTGATCACTTTTGTTTTATTTCATAAAAGGAAGAGATCTTTTTGTGAAATAAAACAAATGAACGTGAGATTTCAGCCCATCTGCTGTAAACAGACTTATAATATGGATTAATTATGTAAGTTCACGGACTCCAGTCAAATGATACCTTCAGTACATCACATCATAACAAACGCTCCTCAGTAACCCGACTTACCGATAGCGGGTATGGAAACTGCATGTATTTGTGGGAAGGACGGTGGTTGTGTGGGGGAAACGACGCTTCATATCCAGATGAGAGACATGCTGAAACGTCCAGTATTCCGGAAGGCAGAGGTTCTTGCAAGTGAACGGGCCTTGGAGCGATATGTGCGCTGGGTGCATATCATGGAGGTCACCGAAGTTGGCAATTTGCTGAATGGCGGGGAACTGGTGCTGACGACTGGCATTGGCTGGCAGGATGATGAGAAGCAGGGGCTGTCTTTCATGCGTCAGTTAATTGCCCGCGGAGCTGCGGGACTCTGTATCGAACTGGGGGCTCACACCAAGTCGCAGCTTGGGCCCATGAAGGAACTTGCAGCAGAAGAGGATTTCCCGTTGATCTGGTTCCATGAGCAAGTACGTTATATCGATATTACACAGGACCTGCATTTTGCCCTGATTCGCAGCCACCAGCGTATGCTTGCCGAGCTCGACAGCCTAACCACCTCGTTCAACCAACTTCTTTTGAATGGAGACGGTGTGCAGCCGCTGCTCCGACTATTGTCTCGAACAACAGGTTATCCTGTAGCGTTATATCCACTGGACGGGGAAGCGAGCGCTGTTCCCTACTGCCCTCCAGCCCAACTGGAGATTCGTCGGCAGGAGTGGTTAGTACATCGCGGTCATTCGGACTATGGAGATCGTTTGGAAGATCGTTTGGATCATTTGATGCGGGCGAATCATTCGGTGCATTCACTGGATGTACTCACTCTGCCAGTTCAGGCACTTGATTATGCCTTTGCCGATCTGGTGCTGATGGTCGACAAGCGACCTGATCTCGAACCGGAATCCCCTAACAGGCCATCGGACGAGTTCATCATCCAGGCACTGGAACGCTGTGCGGCCGCCATTGCTCAGGACTGGATGCGTACCAAATACATGGAGGAAAAACGACGGTACAAGGAAGATATGTGGGTCATTGACTGGCTCAACGGACATCATTCCACCAAAGAAATTCATGAATATGTATCTGCTGCCAACGCCCAGCTTGCTGCCGGAAATGGCACCGTCATTTTGTTTGATAGCAATCCCAACTACACGGACAGTCTCAAGCTGCAGAAGCTGTTAATTCAACGCAATATCGTTGCCCGGTCCGTTTTTTCCCGCGAGGGCTTCGCCCTGTACAGCACAGTTCTTAACCACCAGATCATTCTGATTATTCTTGACCCTCTGCCTGGACCTCAGCGAAAAGGCAGTCTATGGCGCTGCATTGAACAGTTGCAGCAGCATGAACAGGAACAGACCCATCGCCTCTTCTCGGGTCTGTTCGGCATCGGTCACAGCTGCGCTGATCTATCACGTCTGAAAGACAGCCTTGAGGCAGCCAAGGATACCCTGCGCATTCAGAAGGACATCGGTGTGATGCAGCAGCCCTTTTATAGCAATCTTCACTGTTTCCGCATTATTGCCAGCATGAAGCAGAGCGGCAGTCTGGATGATTTCATTGAGGAATATCTTGGGCCTGTCATTCGTTATGATGCCGAAAAAGGCGGCCAGTTGCTGCGCACGCTTAAACAATATTTTATTCTATGCTGCTCCAAACAGGAGACCGCCACAGCTTTGTTTATCGTCCGACAGACGCTATATCACAGATTGCACAAAATTGAGACACTGCTGGGTGCCGACTATACCCTGCCGGAGAAACGCGTAGCCATCGAACTTGCCATCTATGCCTATGAATACGTTCACGGGCCGCTCGCATGACCTTCTTACGCCCCACTCTGCACCTGAAGCTGTTTGATCAGAATATGACTGAACCACTTCCGCCCAGACGCTGTACCCACATATTGCTCCTGCTTATCTCCAGGAAGGTCGGGGTGCCCCCATACTACATGAGCACCCTCCAGATGTTCCCGAACGGCATAGATACGATAACCCTGCGCCACCATTCGTTCGATCGCCATCTTTTCCACCTCAAACACATCATGGTCAGACATTTGCTTCACCCTCCGTTCACTGCCGCTACAGGTTTTCTTGCAGGTAATGGTGCACCGGCATCATATTTGGTACGCTTCACATACTGACCCGCTCCTGCCACTCCGGCAAACTGTCGATCCCGAATCACATATTCCCCGCGGCACAGCACCGTCACTGGACATCCCTGAACCTGCATGCCTTCAAACGCGCTATAATCCACATTCATATGATGGGTATCCGCCGAAATCACCCTGGAGATGGATGGGTCAAAAATGACGATATCTGCATCTGTGCCGACAGCAAGTGTGCCTTTCTGCGGAAACAAACCAAATAGCTTGCTTGCCCGTGTAGAGCATAGATCCACCCACTGATTAAGCGAAATCCGCCCCTTCACGACCCCTTCGGAATATAAAATGCTGAGTCGATCCTCAATGACAGGCCCGCCATTTGGAATTTTGCTGAAATCATCCCGTCCCAAATCCTTCTGTCCCTTGAAGTTAAACGAACAATGGTCCGAGCCAATCGTCTGCAATTGACCGTTCTTCAGAGCATTCCACAGTACTTCCTGATGAGAGGCCTCACGCAGTGGTGGGGACCAGACATACTTCGCACCTTCAAAATCCGGTTGATCCAGCTTCGATTGATCGAGGGTTAAGTACTGCGGACAGGTCTCGCCCCAGATTCGATAACCCATGTCCCGCATACGTGCGATCTGCTCCACCGCTTCAGCACAGGTAACATGCACCACATACAGTTGTGAATCGGCTAGTGCTGCCAATCGTGCTGCACGCCCTGTAGCCTCTCCCTCCAGGATAGAAGGACGGGTAAGTGCATGGTGAATCGGCTCGGTTCGCCCATCCGCCAGTGCCTGCCGCACCAGCAGATCGATAACATCGCCGTTCTCGGCGTGCACCATGACGAGTGCGCCGTATTCTTTGGCCTTTTGCAGTGTCTGAAAGAGAATGCCGTCATCGGCCTGGAACTGATTTTTGTACGCCATAAATACCTTGAAGGAAGACACTCCTTCTTCTTCAATGATCTGTGGCAGTTCCTCCAGCACCTGATCATTCATCTCGCCAATCATCAGGTGAAACCCGTAATCAATGGCGGCCTTGCCCTCTGCTTTGGCATGCCATTCCTGAAGAGATTCCAGCAAAGGTCGGCCTTTTTGTGTCAAACAGAAATCAATGACCGTTGTTGTGCCGCCGAAGGCAGCCGCTGCGGTGCCCGTTGCAAAATCATCCGCCGTCACCGTTCCGCCGAACGGCATATCGAGATGCGTATGCGGATCAATACCGCCGGGGATGACATAACAGCCGGACGCATCTACAATTTCCGTTCGTTCATCCGGTACAAGTCCCATACCAATCTGCATGATCTTTCCGTTTTCAATAAGGATATCCGCATCAAACGTATCCGACGCCGTGACCAACATTCCGTTACGAATCAATTTGCGGGTACTCATAATATCGCCTCCTTGGTGGATTGATCTCTGGCCGATTGCAGCAGGGCAATTGCAGACTGACGTTCATTCCAGGTTAACGGTTCCTGTTCATGCGCGATCTCTACCATCTCAATCGCTCCGTCCACTGGACAGACAATGGAGCACAGGTTACAACCGACACAATCTTCTTCGACTACCTCCAGATAAGAGCCAGAGGGATCGGACAACATATCAATACATTGATGCGAGGTGTCTTCACAGGCAATATGGCATTTGTTGCAATTGATGCAGACATCGCGGTTGATTCGGGCTACCACTTTGTAATTCAGATCGAGATTGCCCCAATCCGAATAACGCGGAACCGTCTGACCAATCAACTCGGATACACTTCGCAGACCTTTCTCATCCAAATAATCGTTCAATCCATCGATCATCTCCTCCACGATACGGAACCCATGATGCATCGCTGCTGTACATACCTGAACCCCCGTTGCACCCATAAGTAAAAACTCTGCGGTATCCCGCCAATCGGATATGCCTCCGATGCCGGAGATCGGTACACCCACTGCCGGATTGCGCGCACACTCGGCAACCATGTTCAGCGCGATTGGCTTCACCGCCGGACCGCAGTACCCGCCATGTGCACCTTTGCCGCCCACATGCGGCACAGTATTCCATGAATCCAGATCCACACCGGCCAGGGAGTTAATCGTATTAATCAGGGAGATGGCATCAGCACCGCCGCGCACCGCTGCACGGGCGGTCGCCGTAATATCCGTGATGTTTGGCGTAAGCTTCACAATGACAGGTGTGGTCGCGACCTCCTTCACCCACATCGTCTGTAATTCGACCAGATCCGGCTGCTGACCAGACGCTGCGCCCATACCACGCTCGGCCATGCCGTGCGGACAGCCAAAGTTCAGCTCCAGCCCGTCTACGCCGACAGCTTCGACTTTCCTCACAATTTCGTGCCACTTTTCCCGTTTCGGTTCCACCATGAGAGAAGCGACGACTGCCCGATCCGGGAAACGCTTCTTGGTCTCGGCAATTTCGCGCAGATTCACCTCCAGCGGGCGATCGGATATCAATTCGATATTGTTAAAACCCGCCACACGCTGCCCACCAAAATGAACGGCTGCGAAACGCGAAGAGGTATTAATAATCGGTTCGCCCAACGTCTTCCAGACGGCACCGCCCCAACCTGCTTCAAAAGCACGCTGAACCTGGTACCCGGTATTGGTCGGCGGCGCAGAGGCCAGCCAAAATGGATTGGGTGATCGAATACCTGCCAGATTAATGGATAAGTCAGCCATAACGATCCCTCCTTGGTGTGATTTGCACTCACAATGGTGTTTGTTTGAACTTCACAAGTTACACTGGAACCTCCTACCTCGTATCTCATGCCGTCTCCTCCACCTGCCCGGGTAACGCCTTCATCACCGATGCAGCCGCCAGCTTGCCCTGCTGTGCTGCGGAGACCACCATCGCTTCGCCCTGCCCCTGACCGAAGATCACATCGCCTGCTGCATAAATCTGTGGATGGGAGGTCCGGTACGTCTGTGGTTCCACTTCAACAACACCTCGGTGATGACGCAAGCCAAATGCCTCAATTAATGGCAGCAAACGGTTCTGCCCAATGGCTCGAACAACGGTATCACATTCAATCAAGAACTCCGAACCCTTCATCGGCACAGGCAGCGCCGGGCCACCTCCAGGTGGAGTAACCAGCTTCATTTTCACACACTCAATAGCCTGAACCCGCCCGTTCTCGTCTCCAATAATACGCTGCGGCATGGTGAACCAGCGGAATTCCACACCCTCCTGCTTCGCAAATGTATATTCAAAAGCATAAGCGGTCATCTGGCTCTCCCCGCGCCGATAGAGCATCTGCACACGCTCAGCCCCCAGGCGTACCGAACAAGTCGCTGCATCCACCGCCGTATTGCCTGCACCAATAATGGCAACCTTCAGTCCGTTCAAGGCTGGCGGGACACCCTGCTTCGTGGATTCCACCAGCTCAATGGCATCATAGACACCTTCCAGCGTCTCTCCTTCAATACCAAGCATCGGGACCGCCCCCATCCCGCATGCCAGAATAACGGCTTCGTGCTGCTCCAATAGTTCCTCAGCGGATACATCCACCCCGATGCGTACACCATAACGAATCTGTACACCCAGTGCCTGCACCTGTTCAACCTCCCATAAAGCGACCGATTCCGGCAGGCGAAACGACACGATGCCGTACGTGTTGAGCCCTCCACCTTTTAATTTGGCTTCATAGATCGTTACCTCGTATCCTGCACGACCCAGCTCTCTGGCTGCAGACAACCCGGCAGGTCCAGCGCCTACTACCGCAACGCTTCTTCCATTGGCAGGCGCTGCGTGGAATAACGGCTCGTTCTTCGTTCGTGCCCAGTCTGTTGCATATCGCTGTAAGTCACCGATCCGAATCGGTTTGGACGACTCATTCAGTACACAAGCGCCTTCACACAGTTCCTCTGTCGGGCAGACCCGTGCACAACTTGCACCTACCGGGTTCGCCTCCATAATGGTCCGAGCCGAACCTTTGAGGTGACCTGTTGAGATTTTTTGGATAAACGAGGGAATATTGATGTCGGTTGGACACGCCTTGATACAGGGTGCATCGTAACAGTACAGACAGCGATTCGATTCCTCCATCGCTTCCTTGCCTGTCATTGCAGGCTTCATTTCGGTAAAACGGCTCTCCCATCCGTAATCGGACACCATTACTCCTGCGCTGTTCATCATGCTCTACACCTCCATAAGGTTGATCTCTGTTTACCCTTTCTTTCACCGGCGATTAAAGCTGAACGACTGACGTGCACCCGGAAGCGGGATGATCGTCCATCCCCAGATTAATTGCTGTTACCTCAGACTTTTCTCCAGCTTTTTAAGCCCCAGGCCATCTGCTACAGGTTAACAAGATGTTCGTAGGTTTCGGGCCGTCGATCGCGGTAAAATTGCCATACATTGCGCACTTCCCGGATCAACTCCGTATCCATCTCGCCAATGATGACCTCATCCTGATCCCTGCTGCCCATGGCAACCATCCTGCCTCGCGGGTCTACCAGATACGATTGACCATAAAATTCACCCATATTCCATGGCGATTCCACCCCCACGCGGTTGATAGCAGCCACATAATAGCCGTTAGCCACCGCATGAGCAGGCTGCTCCAGCTTCCACAGGTATTCCGATGTTCCGGCTACCGTTGCGGAAGGATTAAATACAATCTCCGCACCAGCCAGCCCGAGCAGCCTTGCCCCTTCCGGGAAATGCCGATCATAACAGATGTACACGCCCACTCTGGCGTAGGCTGTATCAAATACCGGGTACCCCAGGTTGCCGGGCCTGAAATAATATTTTTCCCAGAACCCATTCGTGCCTTCGCCCGCTTCCACATGCGGAATATGATGTTTGCGGTATTTCCCCAGGTAGGAGCCGTCCGCATCAATAACAGCAGCGGTATTGTAATACGCAGCGATCCCTTCCAGCTCGTATACAGGCAAAATGATCACCACGCCAAGCTCCTTCGCCAGCTCCTGAAAACGTCTGGTCGTCGGTCCTTCCGGCACCTGCTCGGCAGATGCATACCACTTCGGGCTCTGCTCCGTGCAGAAGTAGGGTCCGTAAAACACTTCCTGTAACCCAATAATCTGCGCTCCCCTGGCAGCCGCTTCACGCACCAGTGCAATGTGTTTCTGAATGGCGGCCTCCTTATGCACTTCAACTGGAGCCATACCTTCGACCTCGTGTGAGGCCTGGATCATCCCGATGCTGATTTTACCCATAACGTCACAACGCCTCCTCTGAAAAAGTTGTTATATGTCCTTCCCGTTATCTATAGCTTCTACGCTCGTGCTGCACATCTGCCTGATGGTGCGGTACAACACTTCTGTACCGAGAGCAATGTCCTCAGGTGATGAGTATTCACTTGGATGATGGCTGATCCCATCCTTGCTGCGAACAAAGATCATGCCGTAATCACACACATACGAAAGAGCAAGTGCATCGTGGAACGGACCGCTCATCAATTCCGGCAAAGGCAGGCCGATCTCTTTGGCAGACGAGCGAATGGCATTCTTGATTGGATCTGCACAATATCGCGGCTCGCTGTTGGTATCTTCAGTCAGGGAATAAGTCAGGCCGTAATCCGAGCTAACGTCATCCAATAGATTCATTAATCGGTGTTCAAGACGGTTTCTGCGCTCCATCTCCATATCTCGCAAATCAACCGTAAAGCTGACCTGCTCGGGGATGATGTTGCGTGAGTCCGGGAAGACACTCAGGCTCCCCACGGTGCCTACGGTCGGAGCTTCCGGATCTTCTCTGACCATATCGTCAAAAGCCGCAATCACCTTGGCACTGCCCACCAGTGCATCATGCCGCATGCCCATCGGTACGGAACCGGCATGCCCTGCCATACCTTTCATCGTCACCGTGAGCCATAGCGGTCCGGAAATGCCAGTCACCAGGCCTACCGGAGCATCCAGCGATTCCAGTACAGGCCCTTGCTCAATATGCAGCTCCAAATAAGTGCCAATGGAACCTGGCGGATAGACCGCATCCGCAAATTGTTCCAGTGAACAGCCGAAGGCCTCCAGTGCCTCTCGTCGGGTCACGCCGTTTTTGTCCTGCCGCTCCAGTTCTCCCTCCTCCAGCTGTCCGGTTATGCCGCGCGAGCCAAACAATCCTTTGTTAAAACGCGAGCCCTCTTCATCACAAAAGGCAATAACCTCAATTGGCATCAATGGGCGTATGCCTTGTTCCATCAGACATTGAACAGCTTCCAGCGCGCCAAGGACGCCGATGGCCCCATCATACCGACCCCCATACGGCTGGGAATCGATATGCGAACCGATCATGAGGATCGGCAGGGACGGATCTGTACCTTCAAGGCGACCCATCAGATTGCCAAACGGATCAAGGCGCGTCACAAGTCCGGCCTCTTCCATCCAGAGACGAACCTGGATGATGCCCTCCATGTCTTCCGGGGTTAAGGCCAGTCGGCAGACACCCGTCTCCCCAATTCGGCCAATACGCGACAACTGTTCCATTCGATTATCCAGACGCAGCTGATTGATGATTTTCCCGGTGGTGGTCTGCATTCTCCCTCGCCTCCTTACTCAAATTTTTGATAAGAAGCTTGGCTCTACGGCGGTACGCTACCCAGCATCCAGACTGCGTAGTGCAGCCAGCAAACTGCCAGCGATCAGATCCAGTTCTTCCTCGGTCGTGACAAACGGCGGGGAAATCGTCAAAATATTCGCAAATCCCGGCACGGTATCACCGTTCTTGCCAATCAGGACGCCGTCCTTTTTGCAGCTTGCCAGCACTTTCATGACCTTATCCGCATCCGCCGGGGAACCATCTGCTTCGATTAACTCCACCCCGCAGGCGAAGCCGAAGGTGCGGATATCTCCAACCATCGACAGCTCCAGCAGCGGCTCCAGCTTATCCCGAAGCAGGTGTCCCAGTTCATCTGCCCGGCTAACCAGATCCTCGCGTTCCAGGATTTCGAGATTCGCCAGTGCCACCCGGCAAGACACAGGGTTACCGCCAAACGTATTCACATGACGAAAGTGTGAATCGGGTCCGGGTTCTCTGAACGAGTCATACAGGTCCGCTCGCACCGCTGTAGCGGATAGCGGAGCGTACGCACTCGTCATGCCTTTTGCCATGGTGACGATATCCGGCTGCACTCCATAATTCTGATGCCCGAATTTTTGACCGGAGCGGCCAAAACCACAAATGACCTCATCCACAATCATCAACACGCCATAGCGCTGACAGATCTCCTGCACGGTGCGCATGTAATCCGGAGGCGGGACGATCATGCCGCCCCCTGTAATGACAGGTTCCATTATGACCGCAGCTACCGTCTCCGGTCCTTCCCAGCGAATGATCTCCTCATAGATGGTTGCGCATTCCAGTCCGCATCCATCCTTGTTTCGACCAAACGGACAGCGGTAACAATAAGGAGGCGGTACATGGGAGAAGCCTACGCCCAGCGGCTCGTATTTGATTTTGCGGGCGGCTTGCCCCGTGGCGCCCAGTGCGCCCATGGAGTTACCGTGATAGGCACGGTGACGGGAGATGAATTTGTGACGAGTTGGCTCACCATTCTGGTGATGAAACTGACGGGCTATTTTGAACGCCACCTCGTTGGCATCCGAACCTGAGTTGGAGAAGAAGATGCGATAATCCCCCTCCAGCCAGTCGTTCAGCTTCTCCGCCAGCAGAATCGCCGGCTCATGGCTCTGAGACATCGGCACATACGCGAGTGCTTTCATCTGCTCATAGGCACTTCGGGCAATTTCCTCGCGTCCATGGCCCACGTTCACACACCACAGTCCAGACATCGCATCCAAATAACGTGTGCCATCCTGATCCGTAATCCAGCTGCCCTCCCCGCTAACGGCAATCATCGGATGATCGTTATGAGGCGAGATGTGATGCCACACGTATTTACGATCCTTCTCCAGCCACTCTTCCTTCGTACCGCCAAGCGGCTGAGGTTGCTGATCCACTGAACTCATTCGTCACCCCTCCTTTCTAAGCTGAATCCATAGAATATAGAATGCACACTTGACCACTCCGATTGCAGTACCATCTTCCGAACGCTCCATGCTTATTTATTTCGCCACATCCTTCACTGCTTCTTCATAGATGCTTTTCTCCAGCGCTTCGTCCAGATTGGCGGCTTTCTTGATCAGGCCATATTTCAAGGCTATATCCGCTGTCCGGGTAAACGATTCATCCACAAAACTGCCCACCTGTTTCTCCGTAAACCCTTCCGGGCGAATCAGCTTCGCAATCTCTTCCAGCATAGTCACCTGATGTTCACGGGTCGTGCTTCCGTCCGTTACGTTGTTCATCACGATATCCACCGTTTCATTCTGATTGTCGATGGCATAATTCCAGCCTTTCAGAACGGCGCGGGTCACTTTCACCGCGAGCTCTTTATTGCTGTCCACCCAATCCTTCTTCGCGATCAGCGTATCCTCCAGCATGCCTACCCCGGCATCCTCAATGTTGAATACATCCAGGTCGGACTCCTTCGTTCCGCTCTCCAGTACCACGTGATATTCGTTATAGATCGTCGCTGTGGCGACGTCTACCTGATCATTGAAGAACTGATCCATCGTGAAGCCCTGCTTCACCAGCTCAATATCCTTCTTTGGATCAAGGCCGTTCTTCTCCATAAAGGCGAGAACCTGAAACTGCTGACTGCCGAACCATGTGCTGACCTTCTTGCCCTTCATCTGGGCTGGATCGGTAATGCCTGCAGACTTCTTGGCAATCAAGCGATAACTGCTCTTCTGTGAAATCTGGGCGAGGGAGACCAGCGGAAGACCGTTATCGCGGCTGACCAGCAAACTGTCTACCCCGGTGATGCCCACATCCGCTGCGCCATTGACCACCTGCTGTTCAATCACGATATCCGGGCCACCCGGAATGATCTCGGCATCAATGCCTTCATCTGCAAAAAAACCTTTCTCCTTGGCGGCATATATCCCGGCGAATTGAGCCTGCGGCACCCATTTGAGCTGAATTTTCACCTTGGTTAAGGGCTGATCTGCCCCTTCCGCTCCCTCCGAGCTGGCAGCAGCAGGCGTGACAGACGGCTCCGATTTCGCAGAACACGCTCCCAATACGGCAACGACCAACAGTACCAACACCAGAAAACCCGGTTTTAACGTGTTGTACATGTACAGAACAACCCCCTGTTTATTTAAGGATTTTCAATCAGGTACTGTGAGGCCCTGTTTCAACAGCTCAATCCATCTGTGGATGGTTGGCATCCTGATGAGCTTTACGGATCTGTACGTGGGCGATTCCACGGGATCAGCCGTTTCTCGGCCAAAACGACGGCTTCGTACAACACAATGCCGAGAGCTGCAGCAATGACAATACAGGACCAGGCAAGCGGCATGTTCGCCAGTCGGATCTGATCCGAGAGCAAGTAACCCAGCCCTTGGGAGGCGATGAAAAATTCACCCACAATGGCACCAATAATGCTGGTCGACATATTAATTTTCAGACCGGCGAAGAGGGAAGGCAGCGCATGAGGCCAACGCAGCTTCACGAAAACCTGCAACCTTCTGGCGGCAAATCCATCCATCAAATCACTGTATTGCGGCTGGATGGAGGTCAATCCTTTGAACAAGCTCACCGCCATGGCAGCCATCGTAATCACAGCCACGACGGTAATACGGGACCATATTCCGTCACCAAACCAGTTGTTCATGATCGGAGCCAGTGCAACAATCGGAACCGCGTTCAGTGCAGACATCACGGCAACCGCCGCCCTGCCGCTCGTCGGGAAGAAGGATGCACCCGCTGCTGCCAGGGCTCCCAGCAAGGAGCCGAGCAGAAAGCCACCCAGCATCTCGGTTCCACTGTACAGCGCGTACCGGAAGAGCATTTCCGCATTTTCCCTGATGGACACTGCAATCGCCGATGGTAAAGGCAGTTGATAACTTTCAAGCGAGAATAATTGATGAAACAACCGGAATTGCCAAAGAGTAAGAAATAACGCTCCAGCAAGCCACGGCAGCAGACGCAGGCCCATGGAGCTTCCGTATACGCTGCTGCCCATCCGTCTCTGTCCGGCTTGTCCCTGTTGTCCATGAATATCCGGGCCCGAAGCAGATGGGGCCATAACCGAGTCCGTGGTAGACTCTCCGATGGATGCCGTACCAGATAGAATGACCGTCGCACCCTCTTCACCTTTGCGTTTCACTACCACACTTTCATTCATCATGCAGCACGTCCTCCCTTGGCCCTAAATTCAGGCTGCCAGGGGGTTAGCCAGCGCTCAGCGAGGCTGATGGCAAGATACGAGATGAGTCCAATGCCGATGCTGAGCATGATGGTGGCCCAGAACATGCCGATTTGGGCACTTCCGTAATACAAGGAACTGACCATCAGCACACCAAGTCCGTCCGGGGCTCCCATCAGCTCCACCACAATGGAGGAGGTAACCGCGAGCGGCGCAGCTATTTTCATACCGGAAAACAGGCCCGGCAGCGCAGAAGGCAGCAGACATTTGATATAACGCGCGGGCAGGGAAGCTCCACAGGAACGCATAAGCTCCAGATGCTCCGGCGCTGCACTTTTCAATCCTTTGAGCGTGTGAATAATAATCGGGAAGAACGTAACATAAGCCGCCATGACAATTCGGGCCCACTCTGCGTTATGGATAATGCCATAGACAATGGGTGCAAGACCAATAACGGGCACCATCTGTGAAGAGATGACATAGGGAGATAGCGTACGCTCTACCCAAACCGCCACACTCATAAGCAGGGCTAGCAGCAGACCCAGCACGGTTCCACCGGCAAAACCAATTGCTGCATTGCCAAACGTTACGGCCCCCTGTTCAGCCAATGTGCCTGAGTACCGAAACAGGGCTGCGAGAACCTCGTGAAGATAGGGCAGACGGGATGCTGCCTGCTGAGGAGTCATGAACAAGTGGAGAATCCAGGCAACTCCTTCCCACAGCAGCAATACAGACAAGATCCAGATGGCTACCCAGGAACGAAAACCTGGCTTATATGTGTGCAGGAACATGGATTGGATCACGCTCCTCATAGAAACAATTGCGGATGGTGGTCATCATGCGGTAAAAGGCTTCGGTTTCCCTCAGCTCTCGATCCCGTTCAGCAGGCAGTGTGACGGAATGAATGGAGTGCACCTGGCCCGGGTTTGCGGAGAGGACGATGATGCGGTCAGACAGAAATACAGCTTCAGGGATACTGTGTGTGACGAAGAGGAAGGTCTTGCCTGTAGTGCGCTTAATATCAAGCAGCTCCAGCTGCAGCTTCTCCTTCGTGAATTCATCGAGCGCGGAGAAGGGTTCATCCATAAGCAGCAATGGCGGATCAAGCGCAAGAGCCCTCGCGATGGAAACACGCTGTTGCATGCCCCCACTGAGCTGCCAAGGATAATGGTCAGCGAAGCGGGTTAGCCCGACCATTTCAAGCAGTTCGCCACTCATACGGCGGCACTCTTTCCTGCTCGTGCCGAGCAGTTCCAGCGGAAGTTCCACATTATGGCGTACCGTGCGCCAATCGAACAGGGCTGGTGTCTGGAAGACAATGCCGAACTGGCGCTGTAATCGCGCCCGCTTCGGTTCCAGCCCGGCAACACGGATACTGCCTGTGGTGGGCTGGAGCAAGTCGGCTACGAGTCGCAGCAGTGTGGACTTGCCACAACCTGAGGGGCCAAGAAGAGAGACAAATTCATTGGAATGGATTTGAAATGTAACGTCGGACAGGGCGGTAACTTGTTGTGTTCCACTGCCAAATACAATGGACACGTGATCCAGCTCAATATGGCAGACATCGGGGACGGTCATGGAGGACATGGGCATTCTCCTTTTCGCGGGAAGTTGGCAATCTGTTCACACCAAGGCTGAATGGAAGGTTTATATACACGAACGTAACAGGTTTTGCTTGTTAGGTAATACTATATAACTTTGGGCAGGGATTACATTATACAGACTGTTTTGAGTATGGGCCTGTTCATGTTACACAGTGTAAAATGAGATCGATTCTCAGTGATAAGTATGTTAGCTTCCATGTATGTTGTCTAACATCTGCTTCACTCACAGACAGAACTTTTGTAATATTCAAATAAACGCTTATACGCAAAAAAGGACCACTCCCTCTATACGGTTTAATCCACTTATTTCCGGTGCTACCTGATGCAGCATCTCCTCTTCCCAACAAAGACGCATAATCATTTGTATTTATTGGATAAATATTCGGAAAATATGACATATACCCTCGTATTCTTGTTGTTTTTCTTGTATAAACATTGATAACAGCATTTTGTAACATTCCATTCAACTCTTGGGATATATACAAAATGCTTTTATAGAAGGACGTGAAATCCCGTCTCGATACGGTGTCTGGCTTCGGAATAATGAAGGCGGTCTCATCCATTCCGGTCCATCGCCCATACTGGCTGGAAAATCACGTTTCCGCACAGTTTCGCAAAGAAATTTTTAAAATCAGAAAGCGGGGTGGTCTGTATGTTTGATTGGCTGGGATGGAGAAAAGGGTGGCCGCTGTGGCGGTCGTATCGGTTGAATGCAGCTATTCAGCAGGATGTGGAGGAAATTTTTGAAGGCATCGCGGAGACCCGGCGGCAGCTTTTGATGGATTGGGCTGAGGAGCAGTGGAATCATCTGGACCGATTGCTTCAGCAAGTACGTTCCATTCATCCTCAGGGTGTGCTGCAAGGCACGGAAGATGTAAAGGCCATGGAGGTATGGTTCGCAGCAAGTTATATTCGTGCTTCTGATAGTACTGAGCTTTTTATGCTGAACGAGCAAAACCAGGTTGTATTTTCTACATATAAGAAACATATTGGACAAGTTTACGAAGATGGAGATGCTTTGATGGGTCCCGGACTGCGCTATACCCAAGCAAATGGCAGCGGTCAGAAGTGCCTGTATGGACCCTATTCTGATCCACTCACACTAGAAATCGGACCCCGTTCTTCCACGTTTCACGATGATGTAACCTTGATGTTTATCGTACCTATCATGGAAAATGGCCGTTACATCGGCTCCCTGTGCAATCGTGTGCCAAATGATGTATTGGGCGATCTGATTCAGCGAGAATCAGGCCACATCTACCCCGATTCCGGGGACAATTATCTCTTCATGGCCGAATCGAAACTGCGCCCCGAGCTGCAGCCTGGAACCGCCTTGTCCCGCAGCCGCTTCGAGGATCATACGTTCACCCATGGGGAGAATCTGAAAGACGGCGTAAGCACCGAATGGGGCATCGTATCCGTTAAGGAACATACCGAATTGGAGCTCATGTTCACCGATCCATCCACCAGCGATCTGCATCCCGGTGTAGCAAATACCATTCGCAATGGCTCCAATCTGTTTGTAGCTTACCCGGGCTATTCGGATTATCGCCATATTTCGGTTATTGGCAAAGGCATCACGTTCCAGCTTCCCCACTGTCCGGATCTGTGGGGCATGATGTGTGAAGGCGATCTGGAGGAAGTGTATCGGATACGCAGTATTGGCTGGCGTCAATTCAAGCAGCACAGCTTGTACATCCTGTTGTCAGGCATTGCGGGAGCGGCACTTGTATATGCGCTGACTGGAAGCGCATGGAGCGCAGCAGCTATTGCTGCCTTCAATGTCATCTATGGATTCCTGACTGCAAGCCAGCTGCAACGAAAACAAGTTCGACGGGTTCATGAGGATTTGCGCCGCATCAGCCGATTCATTCGAATTAACGCCGAAGGCAAAGGGGATCTGACCCAGCGTTTGGATACATCTGCTTTTGCCCAGGATGAATCGGGGGAACTGGCAAAATGGATTAACAATATGATCGACTCGCTTGAAGGAATCATGCTCAAGGTACAGCTTGCCACCGTGGATGTGATGAACAACCAGCACCAAATGCGGGCATCAACGGAGACGACACAGGGCACAACCGAACGTGTGAATCTCAAACTCGGCTCCATGATTCAGGGGATACGCAAACAGCTTGAGGACCTGGATCAGGCCAAAGTAGCTGCCGACGAAATGCGCCTCACCCTGCAGCAGCTTGAAGCGTCGGCCACAGAGCAGATTGACGTTGCTCGTCAGGAAGTGGAACGCATCGGTGACAAAATGACCCAGATCTCAGGAGCCGTGTCCGACACCAATCATACGATTCTGTCCTTTATGGCAACCATGCAGGACATCTACCGCGCACTTGCTGTCATTGATGAAATTTCGGCACAGACCAACCTGCTCGCACTGAATGCTTCCATTGAAGCAGCCCATGTTGGCGAACACGGACGCGGATTCGCCGTCGTTGCCGGTGAAATTCGCAAGCTGGCCGAACTGTCCCGTTCCTCCACGGAAGATATTCATCAGATTCTGGATAATATCTCTGTAGCGGCAGGAGCGGCCTCGCAATCCATTAAGGAAGGCGATCAGGTGCTCGCTGAAGGCACTACGCTCGTTCAGGCTGCATCGCAATTACTCCAAAGTGCTACAGCTGAAGAACCTCAACGAACACAGGTGGTGGATCAGGTTGTGGTATTAATGGAGAATATCGCTGCCATTAGCCACAAAAACCGGTCCACATCTTCCGAGGTAGAAGCCGAAATGATTGAACTAATTAACGACATGCTCCACGTTCAGCATTCATCGCACAATGTAGAAGCCATCACGGTCTTTTTGCAACAGCTTGTCGGACAATTCCAACTGACCCATCCCGATAAAAACGCGATTACCTGACGTCATCATTGACGCGGATTGGAGAAATAGCTAAAATTTGATGCAACTGTTCGTTTAGACATTGTCGGTTCATCTCATATAGAAGCTTTTCAATCTGAATCAATGAAAGGGTGGTCTGCATGGAAATGCTCCAGGATTCTTTTGGCAGAATACATGACTACATCCGTATTTCGGTTACGGACCGCTGTAATTTGCGTTGTGTGTACTGTATGCCCGAGGAAGGCATGGAATTTGCCCCGCAGGACCAAATTATGAGCTACGAGGAAATTGCGCAGGTGCTCAAGGTGTTGGCTCCAATGGGCATGCGCAAAGTCCGCCTGACCGGAGGCGAGCCACTGGTACGAAAAGATCTGCACCGACTCGTAAGTATGATCTCGGCCATTGACGGGATTGAAGATATTGCTCTGACTACCAATGCATTGTTGCTGGACAAACAGGCGCAGGCCCTGAAAGACGCCGGATTGAACCGGATTAACATCAGTCTGGATTCCCTGCAGGCAAGCCGTTTCTCCATGATTACTCGTGGCGGGGATGTAAACAAGGTGCTGAAAGGCATTGAAGCTGCCACGGCCGTTGGACTTGCTCCGATCAAGCTGAATGTCGTGTTAATGAAGGGCATCAATGATGATGAAATTAAGGATTTCATCGCCATGACCATCGATCAGCCACTGCATGTGCGCTTTATTGAATACATGCCGATTGGGCAGGCTTCCGATTCATGGCGCAAATCGTACTTGCCGCTGGAGGCCGTTACGGATGTATGTGCAGAAGCGGGTTGGACGGTGGAAAGTACAGCGGGACCGGCAGGGAATGGTCCATCTCGGAATATGAAGATTGCCGGTTCACAAGGTACCTTCGGATTGATTCATCCGGTGAGTGACCACTTCTGTGACAACTGCAACCGTCTCCGCCTGACAGCAGACGGGCATATCAAAGCTTGTCTGTACTGGTCAGATGAATACAATGTTCGCCGCTTCGCGGATGATCCCGATGCCATGGCAGCACTCTTTCTGAAGGCTCTTGGAACCAAACCGAAGAACCATGAAATGGCATTGGCATTGGAGCAAAAAATGCAAAGTCATACGCCGACGGTACGACGCATGTCCCAGATCGGTGGATAAACAAGCGTTATCTGGCGGGCAACACATCCATATTTATGTGCATCAGAGCAGGCAGATATAAAGAATATAATAATTCCGATTCACTTCATGATTGTACCAATCATTGTTGTACCAAAAGCTGCTGAGGACGTTCTGTCTTCAGCAGCTTTTTGGATTAAGTATTTATCTTTTTTCTATATATGTCCAACTAGATACTACACTATAACGGAGAGGACAGAAATAACCTGAAGAAGCGAAGCGTTCGCCTTTATCCCCGGATTTCCCCCTTTGGAAAAGGGAATCCAAAAAATCTGGGGATAACAGCGATCGGAAGGTTGTTCTGTCATCGAGTACCTGTGTAATATTTATTCGTTGAACTTATATAAGCATTCCTGATTTCATGATTAAATTAAAATAAATCTGTCATATGCCCTCGCCGGGCCTTCAGGAATGCTGCAATTGTGACGATGTATATACCATACAACATCAAGATCATACGTACCCATATATAGGAGTTGATTCGATTGAATATTGTTGAAGCACTTGTGGCAGCAAGCCCGTATTTTAAAATCATGCTTAAGGAAAATGATTTGATGATTGCTGTTACCGATATGGAGCAGTTCCGGTATTACGTACGAAGCGAAGATCTCGATCTGGGCATCCAGGCCGGAGACCCCATCTCGCTGGAAGACCCTACTCTACGCCGGGCACTTATAGATGGC
This sequence comes from Paenibacillus vandeheii, assembly GCF_030433635.1. Classification (NCBI taxonomy): domain Bacteria; kingdom Bacillati; phylum Bacillota; class Bacilli; order Caryophanales; family Paenibacillaceae; genus Paenibacillus; species Paenibacillus vandeheii. The sequence continues at coordinate 133,084 of NZ_JAROCD010000010.1, read as the reverse complement.
GAGACTTCAGCCAATCGTATCGATGCCAAATTTTATGGTACCCCTATCAACTCGGCGGCCACCCCGCTTCGCGATGAAACGGGACATATCGTCGGGGCCCTCGCAATTGGATTTTCACTCAAAAATGAGGAACAACTGGAGCATCTCACTGAACTGATCGGCGGCATCAGTGGCAGTTTGACGGAAATGGTTCAGACCGTAGCTGCTCAATCCCAGCAGCTGATCGCATCATCTTCCCAAATTTTGGACAACACACGCATGGCCGTGCAAAACTCCAGTGAAGTCACCAAGGTCGCTTCATTCATTCGTGAAATTTCGGAGCAGACGAACCTGCTGGGTCTGAATGCTGCCATTGAGGCGGCACGAGCAGGTGAAGCAGGAGCCGGGTTTGGGGTCGTTGCTTCCGAAGTACGCAAATTATCCACCGGAACCAAAGAAGCCACAGTGAACATTGAACGTTCCTTGAAGGAAGTACAGCATTCCATTCGTCAGATGGAACAGGAGATTACATCTATCGCCCAATCCAGTAACCAGCAAGCCGAGCTCGTCACCGAGTTCAGTGATGTGATTGATCAGCTGAACAATGCATCCAAGGATCTCAAGGCATTCATTAAATCCATGCTGTTAAAAGCAGAATAATATAGAAGACTCATTTGGCGCATAACGCAAGCATATAAACAATCCCCGCACGTTTAACGTGAGGGGATCTTTTCTGTTTTCTTTTCTAAGTCAAAACCCGTCCCCTGCATTCCACTCCATTACGAGCAGACCAGCTTCCACAGCATCATGCCTGCCATTCCGGCCATGACCCCAGCGGACAATCGATTGAAGAAAACACTGACCTGCCCTGTACGATCTGTTCTCCCTATAAGCCTGCCTGCACCTGCAAGCCCCAAAAACCATACCCATGATACCGCTGCCGCCGTTATGGCAAAATAAAGACGTGCCTGTCCATCATACTGAAGTGAACTGGTGCCGATCACGGCCACTGTGTCCAGCAAGGCATGCGGATTAAGCAAGGAAACGGAAGCAGCAAAGGCAATCTGGCGTCCCGCAGACAGCACTGCTGCTGAACCATTCGCAGGCCCGGATGACATCCAAATGCTCCATGCCATATAGAGCAAAAATACACTCCCTCCTGCATACAATACAGTCGCCAGCAGCGGCCATTGCAGCAAGATGAGGGATACCCCTCCGACCGCTGCACCAATTAACAACGTATCACTGAATCCTGCAGTTAGTATCGCTGGCAGCGCTCGCGCATAACTTCGCTGACTCATGCCCTGATTGAAAATAAATACATTTTGTACACCGAGTGGCAAGATCAGGCCAAACGCCAGTACCATCGCGTGAATAATTACACTCATCGTTCATCCCCCTCGTATATGTCTCCATATTAAATGGGATAACGCCAGACGTAACCAACCACTTGGATGGCATTAAACCCAACCAAATGATATAGTGTTCAAAATAAGAGAAAACGTAAATCGTATCACTCATTCCTTAAAGGAGGCTAACCTGCTCATGAATCGTGCCGCTGCTCAAGATGGGGGTGGCTGGAAGCCAGACCCCTCCCATTCCCTACCTCTGTACCGACAGATTGAAGTCTATATCAGCGAGAAAATTACTGCCGGGGAATGGACAGCTGGATATCGGCTTCCTTCACAACGGACATTGGCTCAATCCATGGGCGTGAACCGCAGTACGCTGGTTACTGCACTGGAAAATCTGGCTGCCGCAGGCATGATTGAAGGCAGACATGGCGGCGGAACATATGTCTGCGGCTCGGGCTGGCATGCGCTGGCTCACGGAGCCAAGCCCAACTGGGAGGAAGCCATCGAAGAAGGCTGGTATTACCCCAATCTGCCAGAGGTGCAGCAGATTAACCGGGCTGAGTTCCTGCCAGGCATCATCCGGCTTGGTACGGGCGAGCTTGCCCCTGAGCTGATGCCCCAGCAGGCTTTTAACGACATCCTCCATGCTCTATCCCGTCGTTCTCGGACACTAAACTACCTCGAACCTCAGGGTAGTCTGGAGCTCCGACAGGCTTTGTCTGTTTACTTGCAAGCAAGTGGCATACAAGCCTCCCCTGACTCCATTCTGATCGTATCCGGCTCACTCCAGGCGCTGCACCTCATCTCAGTTGGACTGCTCTCCCGCGGATCGGCAGTCCTGCTGGAGAAACCATCCTATCTGTACTCCATTCATGCCTTCCAATCCGCCGGATTGAAAATGAGTGGTATTCCGATGGATGCCGAGGGATTGCACATTCCGCGTCTGGAGGATGCCGTCCAGAATGCAGCCAACAGGGACAACATCTCGCTGCTCTATACGATCCCGAGCTTCCACAACCCTACCGGCTCCGTCATGAGTGACAACCGCCGGGAAGAGCTGCTTGCCACAGCGCGGAATTCCGGCATCTCCATATTGGAGGATGCCGCCTATAGCGACCTGTGGCTGGACGAGCCCCCGCCGCCAGCGCTGAAGGCGCGCGACAAGGAAGGACGGGTGCTGCATATGGGCACCCTATCCAAGGCGGTCAGCCCCGGTCTGCGCCTCGGCTGGCTGGTTGGGCCGGAGCCGGTCATCCGTCGCCTCGCAGACATCAAGATGCAGACGGATTATGGCACCAGCTCCCTCGCTCAGGAGGCTGCTGCGCTCTGGTTTGCCGATGGATACCATAAGCAGCATATGGATCGTCTACGACCAGAACTTCGAAGACGCAGAGAGTTCATGCTTGATCTTCTGCAACGCGATTTTGGTAAACTTGCCGAGTGGAGCGTACCTGCCGGGGGCTTTTATATCTGGCTCCGATTTACCGTCAGTCCTCTCTCCATTCGCGAACTGTTCCATGCCTGTCTGGATAATCATGTGCTGATTCATCCGGGTTATCTCTATGACCGCCTGGATGCAGACCACATTCGTCTGTCCTACGCCTATGCTTCACCGGATGAGATGGAGCGAGGTCTCTACTTGCTGGCACAGGCAGTCAAGAAGCTGATGACATGATGAACTGAAAAACCGCCTGGACCGGAAGGAATCACATCCCTCAGATCAAGGCGGTTGTTTGAGTTTTAGTATAAATGAGACAGATAAGTCCAGGTCGCAGGTTTTCTTATCCTTTTACCGCACCCTCTGCAATGCCCTCCATGATGAACTTTTGGAAGAACGCATAGATGAGAACCACCGGGATCGCGGTAAGTACCAGGGAAGACAGAATCAGCGGCCATTCCTTGTTGTATTCGCCAAACAGCATGTTGGTGGACAGAATCAGCGTATAACGATTCACATCCGTCAGCATGAGCAGTGGCAGCAGGAAGTCATTCCAGATCCACAGGAAGTCCAAGATGGCGATGGTGACTGTAATTGGCAGCAACAGTGGGAAGATAATCTGGAAGAACGTCTGGAACTCATTACATCCATCCATCTGTGCCGACTCTTCCAATTCACGCGGGATGGACTTAACAAACCCGTGATACAGGAAGATCGCCATGTTCACACCAAGTCCGATATAGATCAGGGCCAGGCCGTATGTGCTTCCTTGAACGTGAAGTCCTTTGGCAACCCGTGTCAGCGGAATCATGATCGAGTGAAAAGGTACGAGCATGGATGCCACGAACAGGAAGAAAATCAGGTTGCTCAATCTGCCCGAGGTACGCGACAGCTTGTATCCGGCCAATGAAGCACAGAATACGATACCGCCGATGCCCAGGAAGGATACGATTGCCGAATTCAAGGAGCTGCCCAGCAGGTTGATTTTGTTAAACGCATCCGAATAGTTTTCCCAGTGAAATGTCGTAGGGAGCGCAATAAAGGACTGAAACATTTCGCCTTGTGTTTTGAATGAGTTCACAATCGCCATGTAGATTGGCAGCATAGCGACGAGGGAGCCCAGCACCAGCAGCAGTCGAATCAGATAGCTGTTAATTCGTTGCATCCTCATGCTTCCACCTCTTTCTTCTTCATCACCGTAATCTGAATGAGCGTGAAGATGAGCACGATGACGAATAACACAACCGACTTGGCACTGGCATATCCGTATCTAAAATTGTTGGAGAATGCCTCTTCATAGATATTCATCGTAATGACCTGAGTGGCTCTGCCCGGACCGCCACCTGTCAGACCGTAGACGACTTCAAATACTTTGAAGGCTCCGTTCAGTGTCAGGAAGAAACAGATCGTCACGGCATGCGTAATCATCGGCAATACGACATTACGTAGTACCTGGAACGCGTTGGCTCCATCGATAACTGCCGCTTCCTTCAGACTTTTCGGTACACCCTGGAGTGCTGCCAGATAGATGATCATCATATACCCCACACCATTCCAGAGCGATACGATCAGGATGGAGTAAAATGAAAATCTCGGATCACCCAGCCACTGTTGGTCCAGAAAGGACACAGCCAACTTCTCCGCCAGCTGCGGCAGCACCTGGGAGAAGATGAATGTCCACATAAAGGCGCTGATGATCGTACTGATCATGTTCGGCATGAAGAACAGGGTCCGGAATAACCCCTTGCTGCGCGTCCGTGTTTCAATGAACACGGCGAGCAGCAAGGCAATTCCGTTTTGCAGAATCAGCATAAACACCACATATTTCAGCGTAAACCACAGGGAATTCAGAAAGTCGGGATCTTCCTTGAACAGTTCCACGAAGTTCCCCAGACCGATAAAGCTGTAATCCCGGTTTAGACCATTCCAGTCCGTCAAGCTGTAGAACAAGCCGCTAAATGTGGGATACAGCAGGAAAATGGCATAGATGACAAAGGCAGGCGCAGTGAACGCGAGCAGCGACAGATACTTCTTGAACACATTCGTAGCCATTGGTTCTCCCCCTTTTCACTCTAAGCAGACTCGTGTAAACGGGGGAACGATGACCGTTCTGCCCAGCCGTTTCATCTGCTTACTTGTTGACTTTGTTGTAGGATTTCCACGCCTTGTCTAGCGCATCAATCACCTGCTGCTGATCCAGTTGTCCGGAGTAGTAACCTTGCAGTGCTTTGCCTGATTCATCCTTAACCGCTTGAGGAATGGATGGATCCTGATACGCTTTGCCTTCGTTAACATATTTCAGGGCATCGTCTACCCATGGGAAGCTTTTGAAGTCATGGATTTTGGCAACCGGATTAAATTTCAGCGCTTCATAGAATGCACTTGAATCCTTGTCATCGAGAACATAGTTTACGAAGTCGAGTGCCACTTCCTTGTTTTTGCTGGAGGAAGATACAGCCAGTGACGTCGATGTGCTCAGATTGATTTTGGTATCATCCGGATTGTCATTGATTGGCAGTGGAGCTACGCCAAAGTTGATGTCCGGGTTGGACTTCAGGATGGTCTCTGCGAACCAAGGTCCCTGAATCCACATTGCTGCTTTGCCTGTTGCGAAGGCTGCCGAACCATCATCGCCGCCCACTTCAAGCGCTTTCTCTGTTCCATTGGCATTGACGAGATCGAAGATGTCGAACAATGCTTTCATATCCGAGAAGGAACCTTGATCCTGATTCATCTTATCCAAGAAGTCCTTGTGTTCTGACTGTGTCAGTGCACCTACGGTAAGTGGCAGGAAGAGTTGTGGAATCCAGGCTTCTTTGTACGACAGTTCAAACGGTGTGATGTTGGCTGCTTTCAGCTTCTCCACGACCGCTTTCATTTCCGTCAAAGTCGTAGGTACCTCTATCCCCTGCTCTTTGAAAATATCCTTATTGTACAGGTATCCCCAGGATAACGTTTCCAAAGGAACAGCCACGACTTTACCCGAAGCATCCGTTACGGAAGGTTTAACAGAATCAAGTAATTTATCGACAAAAGGCTGACCCGAAAGGTCTTCCAGATAACCCGCTTTGCTAAACGGTGGAATCTCATTCACCGCATGCAGGGCGAACACGTCCGGTGCATCATTGGAGGCCAGTCGTGTTTTCAGAATCTGCGGCGCATTATCTGCTGGCGGCATCTCCAGCTGCACGTTGACTTCAATATTTTTTTCGGCTTTCTCCTTGGCTTTGAACTGTTCTATATATTTATCGTAATGTTCTTTCAGCCGCGGCTGTGCAATGAATACTTTGAGGGATACCGTACTGCCTGATGCAGCTCCCTCCGTCGAACCATCCGTACCCGCATTGGAGCCGCAGCCTGCGAGCAGAACACTCACAAGTACCGCACTTGCTACGCTTTTCCATACTTTCATCTCTTATGACCTCCCGGTGTAACTGGTTTGTCTTTCATAGGATCATTATATATCACGAAATGAAAGCGCTTCATTGGACAAAATTAGACTCGTTTATTGGATTATTTTAAACCTTAATCCAGTAATCAACTCTCTGGGAATGAATTATTCGGGGCTGTTACCTGACATACGAGGCTGTCCCTTCCGCATCTCGCCAGGGGAAACGCCGAAGTGTTTCTTGAATACCCGGTAAAAGTACGATACATCCTCATAACCTGTCATCTCGGCAATATGTTTGAATGGAATCTGATCATCCAGCACCCATTCCTTCGCTCTTGCCATGCGTAACTGTACGATATAATCGGTCACATTCACGCCGTATTCTTTTTTGAACACCTTGCTGAGATATTCTTTGCTGACAAAAAAGATCTGAGCCAGCTGCTCCAGCGTAATCATCTCCATGCAGTGCTGCTCAATATATTGCTTCACCTCATCCAGGTTGAGCTTGTTCTTGAATTTGCGCTGCGCAATCAGCTGCTCCAACGAAGTATAGTAAGGCGCGGATACCCACTCCACAGCCGATCCGATGGATGCCAGAGCTGCCGGCGGCGGGAGCACTGCTGCTACGGGCTGCTCGCATAAGCCATTGGAAACACACAGCTCACCCAGCAGGGTCTGCAATTCATATGCGATCCGTCCAAGCTGTTGAGGTCTTCGGATATCACTGGTATCGAGCCGGTGCTCCAGCTGCTGGAACAGCTCCCTCATCCCCTGAACGTTCAAGTCATTAAAACGCAGGCGTGCCTGCTGTTGAAACAGCGCGTACTCGCCAGAAAAAGTAGAAGGATAAGGTTCCCATGACTCCGGCCCGGATTCGGTCTTTTCCAATTCTCTTTTACATTTCGCCAGAACGGCATTCAATTCATCGGGATTCACCGGCTTGAGCAGATAATCAGCGGCACGGTGACGAATCGCATGTTTCGCATAATTAAAATCATCATATCCGCTGACCACAATCACTTTAATATTCGGATATTGTGCGCTCAGCGTCTGGAGCAGTTCCACGCCGTCTGTACCTGGCATACGCATGTCTGTAATCATAATATGGGGTTGATGCTGCTCTATCAGCCGTATCGCCTCTTCACCATCCTCTGCCTCACCTGCAACGACCATGCCAAGCTCATCCCACGTGCCCAAATTGCGTAAAATATCTCTGTTCCATGGCTCATCGTCCACCAATACCACTCTGTAATAATCCTTGTTCACAAGATCTCGCCTCCTGTATGGCAAGGAATTCGAACAGTAACACGCGTTCCCTGTCCCTTCCTACTCTCCATGTTCATACCGTATGAAGGGCCAAAGTGCATCACGATCCGTGATGCGGCATTGACCAGTCCAATGCTTGTCCCCGAGCTCCATACCCTGTCTCCTTGCTGGGACAGCTTGGACAGTCTGGATTGCATCTCAGCCAGCCTTTCTTGATCCATGCCCACCCCATTATCGGAAATACGGATGGTTACCTCATGATCCAGTCGGACAATCTCAATGTTCAATTTCCACTCTCCCTGCTTTCTCTCCAGCCCATGGACAAATGCATTCTCCACAATCGGCTGCAGGGAAAGCTTGGGAATGTAGCAATCCACCAGCCCACCTTCAATCTCCAGTGTATATTCAAGTCTGCTGGCAAAACGCTGCTTCTGGATGAGCATATAATGCTCCAGCTGGTCCAGCTCGGACTGTAAGGGCACGAGGCCATCCGGCGCTCTGACAATATAACGGAACATTTCACTTAATGCGCGAATCACTTTGTAGCTGTCCGCCGGCTTCTGTGAATACACCATACCTCCGATCATCTGCAACGTATTTTGCAGAAAATGCGGGTGAATCTGGGACTGAAGCGCTTTGAGCTCAGCAGTCTGTCTCTCCAGATTCATGAGATAGTTGTCCCGGATATGTTCCCGGATGCGACTTGCCATACCGTGCAGATTTTTCTCCAGCAGGCCAATCTCATCCACCCGACCACTGCGCACCACTTCCTTGTCCTTGATCAGTTGGATTCCCTTCATGGAATTCGCCAGTGTAACAATCGGTTTGGATGTTCGCCATGCCACGAATGCTGCCAACAACACCGAAACTACGGTAGCCAATCCACCCACAATAAGACCATACTTCATCGTTTCCAACGCACTCTCATTGATGACATGGGAAGGAACAATTTTGATCAGCCGCATTCCTGACGGGTCAATGGCATGATAGAATACGTATTCCTTGGCTGTTCGAATAAAACCGGAGCTTTCCTTCGTAGCTGCGAGTCTTTCCAGCGCTTCTGCGGAAGGCTTGATCTCCTTGTTGGGCTGATAGACCGGACTTCCCGTACTATCCGCGATGTAGACCGCATAATCTCCCCGGCTGTCCAGCAATTCCAGCGTCTGATTGAATTCGGCCCACTTGACTTCCAGACTGATCGCGCCGATCTGCGCCTGATCCTCGAAGCGGTTCATGCTGCGGGTCATATGAAACTTCTCTGGATCATTCGGATCATTAATAATCGTAAAATCCTTATGCTGCTCAAAAAGTTCGTCGTATGCCGAGGGAATGGCCGAGACCGATCGGATGCGGCTTTCCATCGAGTTGAAGGTGAACAGCGTGTCCAGTTCTTTCAGGTATAATTCCACCCCAAATACATAGTTGCCAGCCGAATAATATACACTGTTCAGCATGTTGAACACAGCCTTCTGTTCATCAAATCGACTGGCAGCAGGAGCATCCTGGTTCAATGCCAAATACTGATGCAGCTCATCACTGATCTGGATGGAATAGATGAGATTGTTCATCCGCGCGAATTGTTCACCCAGATAGATGGAGGCCCAATTCATATTCGCACGGTTCGTCTCCATAATCTCTTCTTCCATGGAAGAGCGGGTATTCTCGGCCGCTACAACGGTCATGGCGATGACGGGCAAAATGGCCATAAACGTCATGGTGAGGATTAATTTGTTGCGAATGCTGCGTTTGAACGGATCAATAAGCTTCCGATATAATTCGGTAAACACGAGGCATCCACTCCTGAGCTATGAGCTAAAATAAGATAAACGCCCCAGCGTGAAGCCGAGGGCGCTTTGGTCTTGGTATTCTTTTTATAATCATTGAAAACAGACTTGTCAATTCATTTATGATTTCCCATTATTGCTCAATAATGCAGAATCCCCACGGTTCCAGTTCAATGTTGTGCCCTCCGGACACCGCTGTTCCTGCCAGAAGTTCCGTTCCGTCTCCGTAGGCATTCACGAACGAAGTCGCCTGATCGGAGTAGTTAAAGAAATACCGAATCGTATTGCCTTGCTCATTCACTCCGCTCTTCACGATGATTGGAAAAGCCAATTCCTGATCGGTTCCCCATAGTCCGGCTTCCTTCATAACACGCTCCAGCACTTTGCGGATCACCGCGGAGCTGGTATAACATCCAACGTACGTTGCTTTGCCCTTGCCATAGGCATTCTGGGTAATTGCCGCATATTCACCCCAGTGTGGATGATCGTACCAGGCAAGTACTTCAGCGGTTGTTGGTGTAATGAGCTCCATCCAGGTGTGAATCTGATTCTGTTCCTCTCCAACCTCGAACGGATCATCTCGCAGCGACACATTTTTCGGCTCAACGAACAGGTTGTAACGGATGCCACAAGCCTCACTGATCAGTCCAGGCTGGCGGGTAGAGCGGACCTTAACATGTTCATTGGCAAACCCGCTCTTAAAGGAGTAAACGACATGCCCCCCATCCTGTACAAATTGGTTCAACCTCTCAAGCAAGGCATCGGAAGCTGCGTACAAAGCAGGCACAACGATTACATCATAACCTTCATAACTCTCAACAGACGGATCAATCAGATCACAGCCTATGTTCATTTTGTATAATTCGTCATACATCCAGCGGATAACGTCGTTGTATTTTTTGTCACTGGTAAAATTAAACCCGAACCACTTGATCGCCGTCAATGCCTCATTGCTGAACAGCACTGCTACCCGATTTGTTTTCTTCAAATTCACCAGCTGCGGGCTGAGTCTGGCAAAATCCTGGCCGATCGTCTTGGCCTCGTTGTATACCGGATTCGGCTCAAAATCGTGGCTCAGCAATCCTTTCCAATACGTCTCGAACGAATTATGCAAGGAATGCCAGTGCCAATAAGCGACCATGTTGGCTCCGGAGGCCAGGTGGCTAAACGCCTGAAGGCGCAGCTGTCCCGGATAGGGAACCCAGTGCCAGAATGCCTGTGCTTCCGTCTCCAGTACGAGGTAGTTCGATTGTTTGGTGGAGCGCGCGACATCACCGCCGAATGAAATCTCAATGCCGGTCAGGTCATCCTGGGACGGATGGTAGATGTCCACACTGGTGATGTCAAAAGGCTTGGATGCGGCAAAGTGATCCACATCCCCCTGAATGCCGTACGAGTATCCACGCCAATCAAAGTCAAAGTTCTGAGTGACAAACTGCCCTTCCTGTTTATACTCATTGACAATCCCGACCTGCCACGCTAGAAAATCGGTTACCAGCTTGCGCTGAAATTTGGCAAATTCAGCTCCGAGACTGCCATTGATCGTACCGACAACTGAAGGGAAGTCCTCCCAGCTATTGATTCGGTTACTCCAATAATCCAGGCCAAATTCCTTGTTCAGATCATCCAGTGAGCTGAACTTGTTACGCATATATTTGACGAATTGCAATTGTACATTGTCTCCTGCGGTATTGTAATGCTTCGTTTCGTTGTCTGTCTGGTAACCAATCACAGCAGGGTGCTTGCTGACACGGGAAATCAGCTTGCGAATGATGCGTTCGGCATAGAACAGATACGTCGGATGTGTGATATCCATGATCTGCCGCGCACCATATTTCCCTGGTCCCTGCACGGTCGTTGCCAGAACATCCGGGTATTCCTTGACCATCCACGTCGGAACAGCATACGTAGGTGTACCCACGATGACCTGAATGCCCGCTGCGTGCATGGCATCCAGTACACGATCTACAGAGGAGAAGTCGAAGACGCCATTTTGCGGTTCATGTGTACTCCAGGTGGATTCCGCAATTCGCACCACATTGATGCCCGCATCCTTCATCATCTGAATATCCTTGTCCAATCGCTCGTAAGGCATATATTCATCATAATAGGCTACCCCGTACAATAACTTGTCCATGTTATAATCCTCTTTTCATCTGGAAGTATGGAGCGCTTGGCATTTATACAAAATGAAATAATTCATTTGAAAAATAATAACGTTTACATTAATATCTATTGAAGTACATTAGACGCTTAGCCATCTGTCCAAACGCTCTCCTGTCCTACGTTTTCCAACGTTGACGTTTAAACTGATTATAATGAAGTATACTAAGGGTGCCGATTGTACAAAGCGAGTTGTTTTTACCCTTTTCCGAGGTGAATGTCATGGATATCCGATCACAGCTTCGAGAGATGCCACATCATACAATGGCTCACTGGCTGCCTATTATCGACTGTAACATTAAATTCTATGGAGCGCACAGCCAACAAGTTCCATATGGTTGGGCGATGCCGGAGGAATCCCATCCAGGCTTTGAAATGATGCTGATTATCGAAGGTACCCAGGAGAGCGTGATTCACGGGTATACCTATACGGTTGAGCAAGGTTCGATTCTGCTGATTCCACCGGAATTCAAGCATACCAACCGATGTGTGTCACCTGAGGGCATGACTTATTTCAGTGCGCATTTCAATGTAGATGATCCTGTATTTACGCTGAAGCTGATGTCACATCACAGCCGAATCTATGAGGCAGGTACCACAGATAACATGCAAATGCGTCCCGTACTGGAGAGCTGGATGAGCATGATCAGAACATCGGAGGCATACACTTCCACAGACAAATTTATAATGCAGGCACGTATGTTTGAATTGTTTGCCCTGCTGTCCCAGGCTGCTGACCGTGAACCACTGTCCAACCTGTCCGGCACAGAACCACATGCCCCAGCTCCAGCAGCCATGCATTATGCAGGGGCCATCGCAGAAGCCATCAAACAAGCATTCCATACGCAGCTTCGAATCAAGGAGGGTAATGTATCGACCGTCAAGGTGGAGCAGATCATATCCTCTTTTGGCATCAGTCCGGGATATGGGCTGCAGATCTTCCGCAAAGTGTACGGACAATCTCCACGAGCCTATCTGTCCAGCCTGAAGCTGCAGGAAGCCAAAGTGCTGATCGAACAGCCGAAGCTCTCTTTGGGTGATATTTCATGGAAGCTGGGTTATACCCATCTTTCCCACTTTAGTCGGCAATTCAAGCGTTGGACTGGCCAGAGCCCACTTCAGTATCGCAACGCGGTTCAGGATATATTTAACGAATCGGGTCCAGTGCACCAGAGTTCGGGGTCCACTTTGGAATGAGGTAGGTATAAGAGATTGGCTAGATGTTAAATGTGATGATGAATGAACTCATGGTCAGGGCGTCCTATCGATTACGAATAAACTCATAGTCTTCCGGGGTATTCATATTGCTCAGCTGAATTGCCACATCATGGACGCCAGCGCTTTCCAGTTCATCCACCTCGACATATCGGCAACCGATCTCTTCAAGCCACTCAGTTACTCTTAGTCTGCCATCTCTTAAGCGCTGTTCAAGTTCGGGGAGAACACGCCTATGGTAAGCACCTGCAAGCGGATGAACTCTCCCTGCCAATCGCGGAACGATCGCCTGATGCTCTTGACCAGATTCGGTGAGCCTCTTCATGCCGTTGAAAAAGGTCGCCTGAAGCAGCGGCATGTCACAGGCGCAGACGAGGTTCCAGTCCGTCTCCGAGGATTTCAGTGCGGCATGCAGCCCTGCGAGAGGCCCTTTCCCAGGGTAAGCATCGTGTACACAGTCGTAGGGTAGTGCGTTGTATGCAGCCGTATTGTTTCCTGCTGAAATGATAATACGATTCACAGCTGGCGTCATCGCTTGGATGACCTGTTCCAGCACGCTGGAACCTTTCCAATCCAACCATGCTTTATTGGAACCCATACGGCGGGATAAGCCGCCTGCCAATATAATACCTGTCCATTCTATCGTGCTCATGGTCATCCTCCTCGTTCAATAAACGTATTCTATACATTGAATACCCTTTCAACAAATGATACATTGAAGAATATGATTCTGAAAGGAATGGCTCTATTGGACAGATATGCACCCGGAAGAGGCAACCCCTCTTTGGTTTCGCTGAAACTATATAACTTTTTCATTTATGGAGCCATTTCCATCTTCGCCGGTTTTCTTCAGTTATATTTACAGGAAATCGGTATGACCAAATTGGAGATTGGCAGTCTGATGGCGATTGGTCCGTTTGTATCCTTGTTCGCCAATCCATTCTGGGGCTTCTGGAGTGATAAATCACGCAATATTCGTATTATCCTGATGATGATGATGGGTGGCACCTTTGTGCTTGCTCAGGCCGTATTCTATGCGCCTACGTATGCCTGGATCTATGCAGCCATGATCTTTTTTTATTTTTTTCAAAGTCCTTTGTTTGCCCAAACCAACAGCCTGATTCTCGGTTATATTGATGGAACCACTCAGAAATTTGGCACGTTTCGGCTTTGGGGATCGCTGGGCTGGGCACTGACCGCTGCAGCTGCCGGGCCTCTCATTGACCGCTTGGGTGCAGGCAGTGTATCGATTGTCTTTGCGTTTATGATTGTCATTGCCTTTATCTTTGCCTTGTTTTTACCCCGACAGCCGATCGCTTCGGATACACCTGTAGTCAGTTTTCGACGTTTCGGCAGAGTCATGTTCAATCCGTACTTTATGGTCTTTATCGGGCTTGGGGTGTTGGTTTCCGTACCCAACGCCATGAACAGTACATTCATGTCATTGTACATCGTGGAGATGGGTGGGGATAAACAGATGGTTGGCTGGGCCATCTTCACCTCATCCATACTCGAAGTCGGCGTGTTCCTGCTGCTGGACCGTTTTCTCAAACGTAAAATGAGCATGCTTCTCGCATCGCTGATATTGATCAGTTTGCTGTTCGCCATCCGCTGGCAGCTTATGGCCCTGGCGAACAATCCGTTAGAGATTGTGTTCATTCAGCTTATGCACTCCATTACGTTCGGCGGATATTTCTATGTCGGGACCCAGCTGACCATGCTGTTCATTCCAAGGCCGTACCGCTCCTCGGGTCAGGCCGTGTATACAATGGCCTGGGGCGGCATATCCGGTGTCATTGCCGGCCTGTTCGGCGGCTGGCTATTCCAGAGCTTCGGTGCTGAAGTGATGTATAACATCGGGGTATTCTTCTCCCTGATTGGTGCCGTTGGTTTTGGCATCATGTGGTTCTCGAACCGCCGCAACGGCTATCAGCCTGTTGTACTGACGGAAATGGGTGAGAGGTAATCTTTTGTTGCAGGCTATTTGCACGTTCAAAGTCACACTCGAGCACTCCGATGGCAGAACAACCTTCCGATCGCTGTTATCTCCGAATTTTTTGATTCCCTTTCTATAAAGGGTAAAATCCGGAGATAAAGGCGAACGCTCCGCTTCTTCAGGTTATTTCTGCCCTCTCCGTTATGGTGTAACATCAACGTTTAAAAAACCGAAACAAAAGATTAAGAATAGTAGTAATAAAGATAAAGGCGTCTCCAGGCTTATTGCCCTGGAGACGCCCTTTACGTTTATAGATTTAAGTTTACAGTTTAGGTTTATACACCTAACTTGTAGCATCGACCTTAAAACTTAAACCTTTCTTAAACCTTACCTTGTATTCTACCGCTATGCTTCACCTTATGCTTTTGGCAGTTGGAACGAGCTTTTCAGGGATACGACCCGGTTAAATACCGGACGGCCTGGCTCGGAATGTTTTGGATCCACGCTGAAGTAACCATGACGGAAGAACTGGAATTTATCCTGCGCTTTGGCCTCTTGCATCTCCTGCTCCACATATCCGTGAACAATCTCAAGAGAGTTTGGATTCAATTGATCCAGGAACGTTTTCTCCGGTTGCTCTTCCACAACCTCAGCTTCGGCCCCTGCTATTTCCACTTCCACATCTGCTTCCGGCGCCTCTGCCAAGATTAATGGCTCATACAGGCGGAATTCAGCCGGTACCGCTTGAGTCGCTTCTACCCAGTGGATCGTTCCTTTGACTTTACGGCCTGTGAAGCCACTGCCGCTCTTCGTCTCCACATCATAGGTACAATGGATTTCGATCACATTGCCTTCTGCATCCTTGATCACATCGTTACATTTGATGAAGTACGCATGTTTCAGACGGACCTCGTTGCCAGGGAACAAACGGAAATATTTATTTGGCGGATTTTCCATGAAATCGTCTTGTTCGATGTAAATCTCGCGAGAGAATGGGATTTGGCGATTGCCCATCTCCGGATTCTCCACATTGTTCTCCGCTTCGAGCCATTCGACTTCCCCCTCAGGGTAATTCGTAATGACCACTTTAAGCGGATGCAGAACAGCCATCGTACGCGGAGCTTTCAGTTTCAAATCTTCACGGACAAAGTGCTCCAGCGTTTGCAGATCGATAACCCCGTAGTTTTTGGAAATGCCTGTCTCGTATACGAAATCACGAATGGCTTCCGGTGTATATCCCCGGCGGCGCAGACCCGAAATCGTTGGCATGCGAGGATCATCCCATCCATCCACATGACCTTCGTCCACGAGCAGTTTCAGCTTCCGTTTGCTCGTTACCATTTGCGACAGGTTCAGACGGCCAAACTCGTATTGATGCGGTTGATTCTCCATCTCACATTCGGCAATAACCCAGTCATAAAATGGACGTTGGTCCTCAAACTCCAGGGAGCAGAGGGAATGCGTTACCCCTTCAATGGCATCTTCAAGCGGATGCGCGAAGGCGTACATCGGATAGATGCACCATTTGTCACCCGTATTATGATGGTGTGCATGCGAAATCCGGTAAATGACCGGATCGCGCAGATTGATGTTCGGTGAAGCCATATCAATCTTGGCGCGCAGCACTTTCTCGCCGTTCTGGAACTCGCCTGCACGCATCCGTGTAAACAGGTCCAGGTTCTCTTCTACAGTGCGTTCACGGTAGGGGCTGTTCTTGCCCGGCTCGGTGAGCGTACCGCGCATTTGACGAATTTCGTCGGCGCTTTGGTCGTCGACATAGGCTTTTCCTTTTTGGATCAGCAAGACCGCGCGGTTGTACATTTCATCAAAATAATCGGAGGCAAAACGCTTCTCGCTCCATTCGTATCCGAGCCATTTCACGTCTTCCTGAATCGATTGGACATATTCCACATCTTCCTTGACCGGATTCGTGTCATCGAAGCGCAGATTCGTTTTGCCGCCAAATTCGCCACCCAGTGCAAAGTTAATCCAGATCGCTTTGGCATGGCCGATATGCAGATAACCGTTCGGTTCCGGAGGAAAACGGGTAATGACTTGCTGGACTTTCCCTGACCGGAGATCTTCGGTAATAATATTTTTGATAAAGTTAGGAGGGGTTGTACGATTGTCCACAGGTATCAAACCTTTCATGAATTGATTGGAACTTTCAGCATTTACAATGCGTTTCATCTAAATATACCTTTAACGCGGGACGAGTTCAATAAATAACGGCACCAAAGTCATGACGGGCTGTACACAAGATAGGCCCAAAACCATTTTGACGGGTTCGCACGAATCATGTAGCATGATAGAAAAACAGAATTTAAGGGAGGGTTTCCCATTGAACGCGCTAAAACTGACCAAAGAACAACAGGATGAAGCCATACGTACCATCCAGTCGTATTTCGAAGAGGAACGCGGCGAAGAACTTGGCGATCTGGCAGCATGGGGTATGCTGGATCTATTCATGACCCAATTGGCTCCCTACATATATAATCAGGCACTGAGTGACGCACGTACTACGGTGAATCAACGCATGGCCTCGATGGAAGAAGACCTGTTTGCATTGGAGCGCAAGCTACCGAAGACTTCCCGATAATCCATTATTTCAAAGAAAGAAGGTTGCACTCATGTTTACCTATTCATTGGATGAATATACCGAACTCCGCCCACTTGCGATGGAGCACACCAAACCGTTGTTCGAACTCACGGACCGCTCGCGGGATCAGTTGAGACATTGGTTACCGTGGGTGGACCATGTGACCGAGATTGAGCATACTTCAAACTTCATTACGAATGCGTTGAAACAGGGAGCCGAGAACGGCGGTTTCACCGCAGGTGTCTGGCTGAAAGGCGATCTTGCAGGCATCATTGGTTTCCACGAAATTAACTGGACCAACCGCTCGGTAAGCATCGGATACTGGCTTGGCAAAGGCTTTGAAGGTCAAGGCTTGATGACCAGCGCTTGCCGCGTTCTGGTGGACTACGCTCTGGTCACCCTGGATCTGAACCGTGTCGAGATTCGTTCTGCAACCAACAACAAGCGAAGCCGGGCCATCCCTGAACGACTTGGATTTGTCCTTGAAGGCGTTATCCGTCAGGCCGAGAAGTTGCCTAAGGGCTATGTTAACCATGCAGTGTATGGCATGCTGCAGCATGAATGGGAACTTTTGCGCTAATTAGACTTACATAATCTAAATTACATCATCCGGAGAACATTAATATGCCTCTTGCCTGTGGGATTTTCAAACATGGGTGAGGGCATTTCTGGTTAGAGGACCAATTTTTAACGTGAATTAAGGTTACGTTCAGCCTCTCTTCATGGTCATTGCCTAAGATAACGTTGTGGATTCACTCCCACATCAACCTATTGAAGAAAGAAGGATGATCACGCATGAAGAGAACGAAAACATCAAGAACAGTGATGGTAACCAGCACGATGGCTTTGACAATAGCACTGGGCGGAGGGTTGTTTGCACATTCAGTGGCTAAAGCAGATCCGGTGGCAAGTGCTTCCGGTCAAACGAAGACCGACAGTGCCTCCACATCGAATTCACATACATTTAAATCGGCAGATGGGAAAAGAGCTCATGGACAAGGATTTGGCCGCTACTCGGACGAACTGGCCTCCGTCCTTGGAATGACAGCCGACGAGCTAAAAGAAGCCCGTAAAGCAGGCAGCACCATTGCCGAGGTTGCAGCATCCAAAAATGTGGACGTACAGACCGTCATTGATACACTTGTTGCCGCACAAAAAACGGAACTGCAGCAGCGTCTCACCGACGGAAAACTTACGCAAACCCAGTTCGATGAGCGTTTGGCTACGCTCACTCAGCGCGTAACGGACCTTGTTAATGGCAATTTGTCGGAAGTTGGTGCAGGCGGACGCGGACGCGGCGGTTTCGGCGGACCGGGAGCAGAACGTTATACCGAAGAGCTGGCCTCTGTCCTTGGGATTACAACGGACGAGCTGAAGGAAGCTCGCGAAGCGGGCAGCACCATTGCCGAGATTGCAGCTGCCAAAAATGTGGACGTGCAGACCGTTATCGATAAACTTGTTGCAGCACAGAAAGCCAATTTGCAACAAAAGCTGACCGATGGAAAACTTACACAAGCTCAGTACGATGAACGCGCTGCCGACATCACTCAACGGGTTACCGACCTTATCAACGGCAAACAGTCCGAAGACCGGGCAGGTCATGGTCATGGGGCAAAACGTGACGGAGAATCCAAAACAACGACGGCTCCCGATTCCGGTAAAGCCGATACATCAGCCAGTGGTAGCAGCAAAGACCCGGCTTAACCATTCGCTCCGGACCTGATATTAAATATGCACAACCCCTCTGTGCACCTGGTTTAATCTTGTCTACGTGGTGAGGAAGCTGTTCCCACACAATGCATACATTAAATAAAAGTCCCTCCTTCTACACAACACGTAGAGAATAAGGAGGGGCTTTACCATTTTTTAAATTTTTTTCTTAAGTATAACTTAAAATCTCCTGATCAATCTTTTCCTCAGAGTGCACGTACCATGCCACCATCCACCACAAGGGATGTACCTGTAATATACGTATTCGCTCCTGATAAGAGGAACACGACAGCCTTGGCAAACTCCTCGGGTTGACCATACCGTCCCAATGGAATTTCCTTACGGAATTGTTCGGCAACCTCTTCCTCACTTATCCCGTTCTGCTCTGCACGCGCAGCGTCCAATTCATGTATCCGATCCGTTCCGATTCGACCCGGCGCGACCGTATTGATCAGAATGCCATATGGCGCGAGTTCCTGTGACAAGGTCTTGGCCAATCCGAACACACCCGTACGGAACGTATTGGACAGAATCAGACCGGGGATCGGCTGTTTCACAGAGGTAGAGGCAATGTTCACGATATGTCCGCCGTTCTCCTTCATGTAAGGAAGTGCACCACGAATCAGTCTGACATAGCTAAGTACATTTAATTCAAATGCACGTTCCCAGTCTTCATCGGTCAATGACTCAAATGTTCCGGAAGGCGGGCCACCTGAATTGTTCACCAAAATATCAATCTGACCGAACAATTCACCTGTCTTGCGAATCAGGGCATCAATATCTTCCTTACTTGTCACATCCGTTGCACAATATTCGACACGTCCGCCACCACCAAGCGCCAGCAGCTCCTGCTTCACCCCTGCAAGCTTTTCTTCGCTCCGGCTGGCGAGCATAACGTCAGCGCCTTCGGCCGCCAATTGAGCGGCTACAGCTTTGCCCAGTCCTCGACTGGATGCAAGCACCAGTGCCTTTTTACCCCGAAGTCCCATGTCCATTGTTGTTCCTCCTCCTACGCTGTTCTATCCTTTGGCCTGGATGAAATAACTCATAAGAATATCGTCCACATACTTGCCTGCGATATAAAATTCCGACACCAGTCTGCCCTCCGTCACGAATCCGCACTGTGTATAAAAGGTAAGTGCTCCTGGATTGCTGGATAACACACGCAGCCTAAGCTTGGTGATCCCTTGTTCAAGGGCATACTGCTTCATGGCATCCATCAGGGCGGTAGCAATACCACAGCGACGATCATGGGGATGAACGGCGATATGAATCTCGTATACATGACGGTTAACAGGCATGCCTGTCGCCGAATGAAAGCCTACATAACCACATACCCGCTCTCCCTGAACGGCAATCAACTGACTGCCTGGAGGGCAATGCTGCAAGTATTGTTGTCTTGAACGCCAGTTGAGCGGCTCAGGAGAGGTATATTTATCCCAAACCAGAGCATCCAGCTCCATCAGCTGCGCCGCATCCTTGAGCTCGGATGGCCGAATCATAACCGTATGGCTGGTAAGCATAAAAGTTCAACCTTTCGTGCATTAGTGATAACACTGCGAGAAGCAGCGTTCAAAAAATAGGGCTTGTTCGATTCATATTGAGCATTTGGCAGGGTATGGATGCCATGCTCCGTTGTTATATATTGTAGCATAGCCTCAGGCTTGACTAAAATTTCAATTCGTTGAATGAAATTTTCACTTAACCTTTCCGTAACGTCATCCTTTATACTAAATCAATAATATACTGATTCGATAAGGAGGTGCAGGTGATGAACATCAAGGAAGCTGCGGACAGACTCGGCATATCAGCGAGAGCCATTCGCTTTTACGAGGAAAAAGGACTGATCTCCCCTGTTAAACAGACAAGTAACGGATACCGTACATATACCGAGAACGACATCTGGCGGCTGCAAACCATTGCAGCGCTGCGTGAGATCGGGATGTCGCTTCAGGACATCACCCACGCGCTCGGAGAGATTGATCAAGGCAATCAGCAGCGGCTGGAAGAATATCTGGAGCTGCAGCAAGCCGTGATGTATGCCCAGTGGGTCGAGCTAAAACGTATGCTGGATACAACCCAGCGCATGATTGATCTCAACCGCCAGGATGGGCCATTGGACGTCAGCCATCTGCATGATCTTGCAGACAGTGCGCGCCGCCTCAGGGAAGCCCGGCAGAACTGGCACGACCGCTGGAATTACGATATGCAAGCAGCCATCCATGATCAACGTGTTCAGGCGGCGAATGGCGGTATGCCTGGACAAACTGCTTCGAAGGTCAGAAATAATTTGGAGCCTGCCGCCATAGGAGCAACGGATCAGCCTGATCAAAGAGACGAACCAGAGCATTACGGTGATGAAGTTGATAGCCAGAAGAAGAATAGCAGGGCAGCACACAAGCCAAACAGTGATACAACGTATCCAGAATATGCAGGATCAGGGTTAGATTTAAGAATAGATTTAGGAGTAGGTTCAGAAGTAGGTGCAAGACCGTTCAATATGTATGACAACTATGAAGAGGCGTTGGAACAAACGGCAAGCTGGATCTCTCCTGTGTCCGGTGAGAAGGGGCTGGACATTGGGACAGGCACGGGAAATTTGGCGGGTAAACTGTTAGAACGAGGCGCAGCGATGACCGCCATCGATCAATCCCGGGAGATGCTGCGTACTTGCCGCACCAAGCATCCAGAGATGCATGTGAAGCTCGGCAACTTTCTGGCGTTACCTTTTGCCGACCAGTCCTTTGATTTTGTCGTATCCAGCTTCGCCTTCCATCATCTGAGCCCAGATCAGCAGCAGTTGGCATTACAGGAGATACAACGCGTGTTAACCAGACGAGGACGGATTTGCCTGACAGACCTGATGTTTGCGAATACATCCCACCGCCAGACGTATATCCAGCAGGCTGAGGTTGCAGGCCATGAGGAACAACTGCATACGATAAAAGAACGTCATTTCCCGCTGCTGGACGAGCTGTGCGGCTGGCTGGAGGACGCAGGTTATGTGACGAAGCATGTCCGCCATAATGCGCTGCTGCACACGTTACTGGCCATTCCTTTGCGTTAGAATGAATATTCGTATCGTAACTGTCCCCCAACCTACCGATTGATCAACTAAAAAAGACACAATAAAAAAGGTCACCCTGCCTGTTAAGGAGGATGACCTTCCACTCTAGTTAAACATTGAACTTGTATTGAACTTACATATAAATTTCAACAATCGTGCGCTCTGAAGCATTACGCGCTTGTTTGAACTCATCCAGCGAGATACGAGCTCCACCCTGACGGTAACGGTTCACCGTTTGCTCGGTGCGGATATCCTTTCCGTTTACCGTTACACGGTTAACCGAACCTTCATTCAGATGGTAGACAAACGTTACCGGCTCGCCTGCATATTCGAATTCGAATTGCATGCCATCCAGTTCAGCCGGCAATACCGGGTCAATCACCAGATCTCCGCCTTCCTGACGAATGCCGAGTGCGTTCGAGATCAGTTGGTTCATGTAGATTCCAGGACCGCTGGAGTAGATTCTCCATCCACCCTTCACCTGTACCGTTCCTTTGCGAAGCTGGTCAAAATGCTCCTGCGCCTCGTACCGCGTGTTGAACTTGCCATCGGAACTGCTGAAATACGCGTTCGCCTGACGAATCTCCGCATTAGGTACAACTTCACCGATGCCGACCGGATTAATCATGGCGAGACCATTCCACACCTGATCGGTCTTACCGAGCTTCGCCATCGCTTCCACGTAACGGATATGCGCATGCACATACTGCAAACCAATCTCACGTCCGAAGTTGGACGCTTGCTCTGCCCGTTTGAAGTGACTGCTCACACCGCCTGCATATTGAGCTGGACGATTCATCAGACGTACCCCATCCGGGCACAGGAACTGCTCACGAATCAACGCATAATGTGATTCAGCCTGTTCTGCATTCAGCAATTCACCGATCATGCTGCGTGTCATCGGCAGAAGGCGGTATTGAATGCCTGTCTCTGTGTCTGTTGGGTGAAGCATCAGCTTCGCCTGATCCGCTTCTTCCATGTATACAAAGCCTGGAATCACATCCGTACCCAGCATGTAACGATTAAAGTCTTCACGGATGCCTTGAGCCAGAACATCCAGTTCATTCGCAAAGGCTGCATCCTTATGTTGCAGTGCCTGTGCGAGCACATTGACAGACTGATACGTCAATGCAACAGTCCAGCTGCTCACCATGTATTGTTTGAGCTGTGCATTGGCTGGCTGGAGCGTATCATCCCAGTCCCCATCCCCGTAGGAAGACAGGAATGTGTCGTGCAGGAAGTGTGAGCGGATGTATTCGATCTCTTTTTTCGCGTGATCCAATACAGTAGCCGTTTCTTCCGTGAATCCAAAGCTATGCTTAACGGTATACGGCACTTTCTCTTCCAGAATCGCATAGTCACGAGTCGCTGTCAGGTAGTCCGCCAGCACTTTCAGCGGCCATACGATGATGTCGCCATGACTCTCTTCCTGCTGAATTGCAAAGTACTTGTCAAACATGAACCATTGCGGCCAGTTGCCATCATCTTCATATTGGTGGGTATACACCATTTTGATGATATCGCGAACCTGCTCATATTTTTGCGTGGCCATAAAGTATTCAACCGGACCTTGGCATACATCACGTGTGCCCCATGCTGCGCCGCCGTACTGCTCCAATCCGTGAGGCACGGAGTAGTGAACCAGCATATTGTGTGTGTACCACCAAGCCAGCGCGTTCACTTTGAACAGATCCTCTGCACTCTGACCCTCACCGCGAGACAAACGGAAACCGTTCATTACACCTGCGAAGAACTCACGGTACGCCTGCACTTCCTCTTCAAAAGTAAAGCTGGAGCCTGCTGCCACAGAACCGTCTGCTTCATTTGCTTGACCTTCCAATACGCCTTGTACTTTCAGCGTCCATTCTGCACTCTCTTCCAGACTTAGTGTAACCAGCGATGCAGACCCACTGCGGATACCACTCGCCAGCAGCGTTTCGTCTCCAACATTTACGGCTACGCCATCCACCGACATGCGGTATTGCAGGTCTGGATACGTTCCGGCACTAATCGCTTGCGAATCAGCCTTGAAGATCAGCGTATTGCCGTCCTGCGTCATATGCAGCGGATACTCGTATTCATTGACATTCATCGTAACTTGGTTCGTTACCAGGTAGCGATATGCTTTGCCACTTGTCGAGCGTACGTTCATGCTCACTTCAGTGGTGTGTGCCCCGGTGTAGTTCGTCACGATAATGGTATCGGATTCGGTTTTGTAGATCCAACGCACGTAGTTGAAGCCAATCTCGAACAGGGAAGGCATGGTCAGCAGACGATATTGTCCGTCCATTTCCACATAAATGCGTTGTCCAGCCGTCTTCGGTACGTTCAATGCGTTGCGGGCATTGCTGATCATTTTATTAAAATTGGTGTTACCAATAACGAGCTGTGAGTTGAAAATGCCGTACATATACGACGTCGTCGTAATAACCTGAGCGCCAAGCTGTACGTTGCCACCACTCATTAGGATATGGCCGTGCGGACGCTCCACGACCAGTTCTTTCGCTTTCAGGACGATATGTTCATAGCTGTCCGTGAAGAAGGACAACAGCGAGTCACCGCTACGCTCTTCCTGATGACGATCAGGGAACAGATCATTAATCTCTTCTTGTGTCAGATCAAGCGCAGCAAGTGGTTCACCCAGGAAGGATGACAGTTTCACCTGTTCCAACGTCTCGCCTTGCTGAGCAGTCAATGCTTGTACTTCGTTCCATGCAGCAGTCACTTCATCCCCGAATTCCAGTGCGGAGATCCCGGCAGGATGATCTGCTTTTGCCAGTCCATAGAATACCACCTGGGCTTCCCCGTCCAAGTTTACGCGCTCCGATTGCAGTGCTGTATAGGCAAATTCATACTGGTACGTCTCATTTGCCAGTGTATTACGGCTCAGGCTCTCAGGCTGATTGGTCTCCTTGTAGGAAAGACCGAAGAATTGGAATCCGTCTGTCGAGTATCCGACTGCCTTGGTCAAGGAACCTTGCTGCATGTATGGGAAAGCGCCGCCCTGAGGCTGGTTTTGACGGGAACATACCACATATCCCTTCGTATCATCCTCGAATACCGTATGGTCAATATACTGGGACAGATAGGCTTCATTACTGCGTACTGCACCTGGATCAGCAAGTCCTACATCCTGTCCATATACCACATCAACTTGGTGTTGTTGGCCTGTGAGCTTCACATCCCAGAACCAGACGCCTTGCGTTGTGGCTGTAAACACAACCTGATAGCCAATGACTTGTTCTTGGCCTTCAAGGTCTACTGTACCTTCCCAGATCAGTTGATTGCCGGATTGCGCTTGGCTTGTGATCACTTTGCTATTCGAATGCACACCTAGCAGTGGGAAGGAGCTGATTTTCTCTCCCTCGTGTACACGCAGGTACAGGTTATTCAAAGAACCATCGATCTGGTTGCTGAGCAATTGATTCAACATAGTTGTACCGGACTTGGCCTGATACAAATCCCCACTGTTCAAAAAGGTAAAGGATAAATCACCGGCAGTCAGCCGGATTGGTTCATTAATCATCGTTGTCATACTCTTCACTCCTTCAATTAGTTTATAATCGAAACGTTTCGATAAATCCGAAAAAGAATAGGGGGCCTCTGCGAAGTGACCTTTGACTGGCCCATTCGGACGATGATCCCCCTCATTCAACTCTCCATTGAAAAGATTCAAACTACTACAAGCAGCATCATAGCGTATTTAGCTTGGACAGTTCACTTCCTATGCTGGCTGGTTTCCCGATTGCACCTCTACCAATCGTACAGACTCGCGCTCCACCAGATCAATAGTTAACGTATATGCGGGATTCACTGCTTCGCCATTCAGCATCTGGAAGAGCAAATGTCCTGCCAATGAACCCGCTTCATGCTTGGGCTGCCGCACCGTTGTAAGCGGAGGGTGAACATATTCGGACAGTTGAATATCATCAAATCCGATGACTGAAATGTCATTTGGTACCGATATTCCGCTCTCTTCAAATGCTTTAAGTCCACCGATCGCCATTTCGTCATTTCCGTAAAAAACAGCAGATGGTAGCTCACCCTGCATAACCATCATCTTGGTTGCGCTATATCCGCCCTCACGTACAAAGTTACCGCTTAGACGCCATTTGGACTTCTCTTCAAGTCCAGCCTCTTGCATGGCTCGCAGATATCCTTGATAACGCAGAGCATTATCATAAGAATTGGATGGCCCGCTGATATAGGCTATGGTCTTGTGCCCCTTCTGAATGAGGTGACGTGTAGCCAGGTAACCACCTTGCTCCCCATCCACCAGCACATTGACCAGATGGTCACTCGTCAGCTGCCGATCCATCACAATAATAGGGAATCGCTCCCCGGCAGATTCCACCAGGATATCATCATGGATATTGTGAGCTAGGATAATAGCGCCATCCACTCTTTTTTCTCGCAAGAAACGAACTGCTGTGGAGTCACGTCCTCCCATAGAACTGCAAGCAATCAGATCATATCCGTTAGCCAGCGCTACGTCCTGTACACTCCGAATCAATTCGGAGTAATACGGGCCGGACAGATCTGTAAGAATCAATGCAATCGTGTTCGTCCGGCTCCGCTTCAGGTCCATGGCAAAGCCGTTTTTGCGATAATTGAGTTCCCTTGCCGCCGCCAGCACCTTTGCCTTGGTCTTGGCACTCACCTTGCTGTCCCCATTCAATGCATAGGAAGCGGTCGAGAGTGCCACGCCTGCCAGCTTTGCCACATCCTTAATCGTTGCCATTCCACGTTCGCTCCTTCTAACTTTCTTGTTACCTATCATTTTATACTGTAAATGGTTGCAGCAACCACTCATTCCTGTTCATTATCCATTAGGAGTTGCATCATTCCCAATTTATCGAAACGTTTCGAAGTGTTTCCAAAAAAAATCTCTCTTCACATCTTATAATCATCCCTGCGGTAAGAGGTGCCCTTTAGTCGTAGATATATCTTGGTCGATAGATATTATTTCAATAATGGACTAGAGGGAGAAATTCATTATAAATCATAATGAATATGCCTGTAAACCATAAATTGAAACGTTTCGACATTTTCATTATAGTTGGTGTTGATAGCGATTTCAACCTCTTTATCTATTTTTCATAAAAATTTGTGAAGGGAAGGATTCGGGGGTCCCCCATTACACCTTTGTGGTATTATACTGCTTATTAGTCCAATCCTCTATAAGGAGCCCATTATGTTATGAATAAACTGGATCTACACTTTCATAAATCCCCTTCGCCCAGACCTGTCCCCGTGCAGGAAAGCCGTCCCGTTCCTCCGGCAATGTTCAGGCTGTGTCATCTGGTGCAGTTCCATGATCGGGAAGCCTTCACTCGCTTGGATGAAATCTGGAGCAGCTTGCATGTTCTCTATGTCATTACTTCGGGACAAGTAAGACTGATCCATAAACATGATACATTGATGATAAATACCGGCTCCGCAGTCGCACGGCAAGCAGGAACCATGCTTCAACATGAAAACAAGCGCGGCTCACTATCCCCCGTTCAGGGCATTGCCGTTGCCTTTGATTTTACCGATAATGAGCAACCTATCTGGCCGTTCGGGCCTTCCGCTCCCATAACGAGCCGCGTCATTGCCGAACTGGTCTCCGACTTGCTTTTGGCCTGTTCAAAAAGCGATGAGTCAGGTCCATTCAAACCTCATCTGTTGTTCTATCAGTTGCTGGATACTTTACGTGATCACGCTGAACGTCTGGCTCATGAAGATCATTCATGGCTTGATCTTGTTATCACGCGGATTCATGAGATGGTTGCACATCCCTTTACCCGGGAGCAATTAGCAAGAGAGGCTAATGTGAGTCCAGAGCATTTTTCAAGAGAATTCAAGAAGCACACGGGACTTACGTTTGTGGAGTATGTTACCCGGCTAAGAATCCGAATCGCTCAGGAACAGCTGCTTTTGGCTAATCCCACATTGCAGGAACTCGCGCAATTGACGGGATACAGGGACACTTTTTATCTAAGTCGAAAATTCAAGCAAACGGTCGGTTGCGCACCAACACTTTACCGAAAAACGCCAAAAAAAATCGTGAGCCTTACTTACAACTATACTGCGTCCTTGCTCGCACTGGGCCATACCCCTCTTCTGGGTGCCGTCGCGGAATGGATGGAAACGAAAATAGTTGAATACGGGCCAGAACCATTCAAACCGTATTATGAGCATGAACTTATAAATCGTCTGGATCTAATTGCAGACTCCCGTCCCGACGTCATTCTTGGTTATGCACCTCATTCCGGCATGGATGATTTACGACAGATTGCACCCACCATTTTGATGCCCTTTGAAGAACTCGACTGGCAGGAGCAATTCATTCATTTGGGACGCATCACGGGTCTGGAGGCGAAAGCTCGTACGCTATTAGAACGTTATGATACGCTTCAGCAGGAGGCCAATCGTACATTGGATCAGATGATGGACGTACGTGGGTCAGCAGTATGTATATTCATGATTGGTGAGAGCGGAGCGTACATCTACGGTCACGGATGGGGTAGAGCTTCTCATATTTTGTATCACTCGCTGGGCTTCACCCCTCCTGCACGAATGGAGAAGGATGGTCAGCTGCTCACTGGTTACATCCATGTTCCGTTAACAGAGATTCATTTGTATGCGGCAGATCATATTTTTATTGATTATGCCAGGGAATCGTCGGAGCAAAATGCTGTGGACAAGCTGTTCGCTCAGGAGTCCTGGAACACCTTGAGTGCTGTTCGTGAAGGGCGACTGTACGAGATTGATGCGGATATGTTTTATGGATTCGACCCGATCTCGGTCATGGAGCAATTACAGCACATCATGCACAAACTGACATCACATTTGTCCATGCATTAGTCATCATAGATGTCCATGTACAAATGTTACGTCATCCTCTATGTTATTAATGAGAATAATAATCATTATTGATTATACATAGGGGGAACAAGGATATGTTTGCTGCAAAAAAACGATTTTCCGGCTTGCTGCTTATGCTCGCCATCATCATGATCCTGGCTGCCTGTAGCAGTGGTACGGGTTCAAGCGCAACGGAACAGACAACAGCGGGATCAGAACCTATAACAGGTTCGACCGAAACAAACACCGATTCTTCGTCCGGTTCAGGCAATTCGGAGGCTACGCGGATCTACAAGTCATTAAGTGGGGATGTAGAAATTCCGGCTGAACCGAAACGGATTGTGACGGATATGTACGTAAGTGATCTGCTTGCACTGGGTGTAAAGCCCGTTGGTGCTGTTCAATATTATCTGGAAAATCCGTTCTATGCAGATCAGGTGGAAGGCATAGAAAATATTGGTGATCGGGGTGCTGTATCGCTGGAGAAGGTCGTTGCATTGGACCCGGATCTGATCATTACCTACTCTGATCAAGCCGCAGAAATTGAGAGTTATCAAAAAATCGCACCTACCGTGGTCATTCCCTACGGCACGTTTACCAATGTAGAAGATGAAATTCGGGGGTTCGGAGAACTCATGAACAAATCCGAAGAAGCCGAAGCCTGGCTGAAAACGTATGAGGAACATATTGAAGCCGCTCGCGCCAAAGTAAAAGCAGTCATTAAACCTGAGGAAACCTTCTCCATCCTTGAAGTATCAGACAAGAGCTACTACGGCTATGGAGACAACTTTGGTCGCGGTGGACAAGCCGTATATCGTGCTTTGCAGCTTGCACCACTCGAAATCACCAAGAAAGAACTGATGGGTGATACCCAGTGGAAAGAGATTTCGCGTGAAGTCGTTGGTGATTATGCAGGAGACCATATCTTCCTGACCGTAGGGGAGAACAATAAAAATTACCAAGGTGATTCCATCTGGCAATCGCTCCCGGCAGTAAAAAACAATCAGGTGTACGAATTACTGGAAGACCGTTATTGGTACTTCGATCCGATTGCGATTCAGGGTCAGGCTGAAGAATTTGCCGACATGATCGTAGAACGTGCACAGCAAAATCGTAAATAAGAGGATAGATCCGATATTCATTTCTTAAGATCGAACGTGATGTCCGGACAGGCCGATCAGCCTGCCTGGGCTTTTGCGTTATAAGAAAGGAGGACTTACATATGCTTCGCCGTTTCATGGCTTATTATCGTCCTTATCGGGGACTCTTTATATTGGACTTCTCCTGTGCCATTCTGGCTGCATTGCTGGAGCTTGCGTTTCCCTTGGCTGTAAACAAAGTTGTCGATCAGATGCTTCCCGCAGGCGACTGGTCCATGATACTAGCAGCCTGTGCCGGTTTACTGGGCATCTATCTGCTTAGTTCCTTCTTCCATTATGCAGTTACCTACTGGGGGCATAAGCTTGGCATTAACATCGAATCCGATATGCGGAGGGAACTGTTCCAGCGTGTGCAGAAGCAATCATTTCGCTTTTTCGATAACAACAAAACTGGGCACCTTGTCTCACGCATGACCAACGATTTGATGGATATTGGTGAGATTGCGCATCATGGCCCCGAGGATCTGTTCATAGCCCTGATGACGTTGGCTGGAGCCTTTGGCATTATGCTGGGCATCAACTGGCAGCTGGCTGTGATGACCTTCATCATCGTGCCGCTGATGATCTTCCTGTCCCTCTATTTCAGCCGCAAAATGTCCAAAGCGTTCAAGCGCATGTTTGCGGATATTGCAGACTATAACGCACGTGTGGAGAACAATGTGAGCGGAATTCGTGTAGTGCAGGCTTTTGCCAATGAAAAGCATGAAGTGAAACGTTTTGTCGAAAATAATGAACGCTTCCGTCTTACCAAATTAATTACTTATCGGATTATGGCTTGGAATTCCTCGCTCAGCTTCATTCTAATGAAATTTGTGTCGCTGTTTGTACTGGTGTGCGGTACGTGGTTTGTCATTCAGGACAGGATGACTTACGGACAATTTATTGCCTTTGTGATGTTGTCGAATGTGTTTCTCGGACCGATTCAACAGATTAATTCTGTTATCGAAACCTATCCTAAAGGCATCGCTGGATTCAAAAGATATCTGGAGCTACTTGAAGCGGAGCCCGATGTGGATGATACACCTCAGGCCAAACCCATTCCGCATGTGAAGGGCGACATCGCCTTCCATAACGTCACATTTGCTTACGGCGAACACAAACCTACGTTGGATCAGGTTAACCTGGAGATTCAGGCAGGACAAACGGTTGCGCTGGTCGGACCTTCGGGTGCAGGCAAATCCACTCTATGCAGTCTCATTCCACGTTTTTACGATGTGGATGCGGGGCATATCTCTATTGATGGGGTTCCGGTAAAGGATATGACGCTGGAGTCACTGCGCTCTCATATCGGGATTGTACAGCAGGATATTTTCCTGTTTGACGGATCGATCCGCGAAAATATTGCCTACGGCAAACTGGATGCACCTGAGGAGGAAATCTGGCAAGCCATCCGTCGTGCCCAATTGGAGGAGCTCGTCCAATCCCAACCGGAAGGACTCGATACTTTGATTGGTGAGCGGGGCGTTAAATTGTCGGGCGGACAGAAGCAACGTCTATCTATTGCTCGCATGATTCTAAAAAATCCACCGATCCTCATTCTGGATGAAGCAACCTCCGCACTGGATACCGAGACGGAAGCCGCCATTCAATTGGCTTTATCGGAGCTGGCACAAGGACGTACAACGCTGATTATCGCCCATCGACTCGCAACGGTCAGACACGCGGATCGCATTGTGGTTGTGGAGAACGGCGGCGTAGCCGAACAAGGCAGCCATGATGAACTTTTGGAGCGTCAGGGCTCATATAGCCGATTGCATCAAGCCCAGTTTGGATAGGGTGCGGAAATAACGTCTCACGTCTCTTGCATTCGTTAAACCGTAGACCTGCGAATTGGCGCTAATAACACGCGCTCAATTCCTTAGACAGTCTAACGCTAAAAAGGGATGCCCCAGTCATATTCGTGACTTGTGGCACATCCCTTTCTTATTCAGCATTTTGCATCATTCGATTCAACTTGCTTCCGGTACAAGGTACAGACAAATAGAAGCATCACATCAGGAATAGGATTTTATTTTTTTACCGCATGGATAAAATGGTTTGTTTCGAAGGCGGACAAGTCATCTGTACGATTGCTGAAATATCTTTCCTGGATGTCCTCCGGCGATAAATGCTCATATATGAGAAGTCCCGCATCAGCCAACAACCGCTCCATCTCCTCATAAGTAAAGCAGGATTGCATCGGCTCGCCTCCCATCGCAGCCATCTTCACCATATGTTCAACCCGGTTAAACTTTCCTTTTTCCTCAAAGAGATGCTCGTCTGCATAATCCAGCACAATCGAGCTGCCGGTCGGAAGATTCGCAAATACATGCCCGATCAAGTTAGACAGATCCTTCTTGGTCAAATAATACGACACACCCAGCAGAGTAACCAGCGTCTTCAGCTTCTCCAGACCTTCATTAGTCAAGCCTTCATACGAACTCTCACGGGTAAAATCCATTGGCACAAAATGAAGATTGCCCGGAATGGTCAGCTTGGCCTGATGCAGCCGTTCCTTCTTGAATTGCTGTGTAGCCGGATAGTCCACTTCAAATATATTCAGGGTGTCTCCCAAGTCCGGATGCCTCAAACCAAACGTATCCATCCCAGCGCCAAGAATGACAACCTGCTTCAATCCCAACGTGACTTCATGCAGCAGTACCTGCTCACAATAGGCGGCCCGAGCCAGTGTTATTGGAGATAACTGTACCTGAGTAATCCATTTTAGGATCTTATCCGGGTTGTCCTTGCACTGGTGAGCCATCTCCGGGTTGAAAAAATGGATGCCTTCAATCATATTCTCGCGGATATCCAAAAACTCTTGAGGAGTAATAAGCTCTTTGGCTATATAATCATCGAAAATGAGGGGTGTGTCATATTGGCAGTGGTAGGCTCGGCCAAAAGCCGAAATCAAGGATGTAATGCTGGTCTCATTTGGCTTCATGTTTTATCCTCCCGTACAAACAAAAATAAGATTCCCCCTGGCCAGGAGAACCTTAGTATATACGGAATGTTTTTATATGTAAATTATAGCATAAAAAGATTTTTTTGTCAATCTAAATTTACGGGATGATCCGACAGATTAAAGTGGCTTTCTTTGCCCCTCCACTCCAATCTGTCTTCTCCCTTCCTCATACCACTCAGCTCGAAAAGGTTAAGCGTCCAATCCGTACTCCTTCACTTCACGATTGCGGTTCAACACCGCATGCAGTACAAAACCAAGCACCGCAATGCCCGCCGTGACAGTCGCCAGCCATGCTACAGGAATCAGTCCCTGTTTGTCATACATGACGCCCATGGCATACGGTCCGATAACCCGGCCAACCGCACCAATTCCACCGGATATCCCGATGTAGAAGGGTGCTGATCTTCCCGCATGCTCTGAGATGAATGCCGGGGTAGCCGGTGAGATCAGCATTTCCCCAAAGGTAGCCAGTACCATCGCAAGCACCATACCTGGATAGCTGTACATGGTGATCATGACGATGTAGGCCGATCCGTAGAACACCGCACTTGCGGTCATCTGAGCGGTCGATGTACGTGCTATCGTGCGCTTGACCCAACTGGTGAAGGGTTGTCCCACAAAGATCAGTACTCCGTTCAGGGTCCAGAGCAGACCGTACATCCTTTTCTCCATACCCTCGGAAATAATATACGGGGACACCCCTGTATTCCAGATGGAATTACCGAACAGCAGGAACAGCACGCCCAGGCTCATGAACAGGTATAATCTAGTATTACCCAGCAGCGCCCAGACGCCTGGTCCACCTTGAATCGTTTTGCGTTTCGTCAGATGCACTTCACCCTGATCCGGTTCTACCCGCGACAGATAATACCAGAAGAAGATTGCAAACCCGGCCGAGGTCACCCCGTTCAGTACAAAGCTGAGGTGATAGGAAAAGTCCGCCAGGAAACCACTAAGCGCCGTACCAATAGCCACACCGATATTGTTGGCGACATAGATCACATTGAACAATTCCCCGCGTCGCTCCGCAAACCGGAAGCCGATAAAGGCTTGAATCGCTGGCAGCGACAATGAACTAAACAGGCCAATCCAACCCATCGCACATATAAACACAACCCAATACGCGCTAATCCACGGCAGAGCAAACAGACCCACAGCATTTAACGCCAGTGATCCGATGATCAGCTTCTTGACACCCACCCGGTGGTACAATGCACCGCCGAGCAATTGCCCGAAGATACCGCCCAGCGACTGAATCAGAATGACAAACCCGGCGTTAGCCATCGTGCGCCCAAGCTCGTCAAATACATACATCGTGGTCAAGGGCCACATTAAGGCACTGCCTGTCGCATTGACCAGACTTGCCAGCAAAAATATTTTTACTTCTTTTGGATATGTATCCAGCCATCTCATCATCTTGTATATTCTCCTTAGCACCTTCAAAAAGCGTGTTGCATAAAAAATAGACCCTTGCCCTGACGGCATGATCAGCCAGAGCGAAGGCCATTCGAATTCTGAATTCTCGATTATATTGTAATTTTAAATTTAATGATTTGCTCTTTGCATTCACCTTACAATCTACCCTTTGTTCATCTTACCTGAAAAGATCCGATCTGCAAGCACTTCATTGACGCTTCACTTCGACAGTGGCCGAGAAGAATGTAGCCCCGTTGCCCATGTCGGACAGACGATTGGACGTGAGCGAATTCGCCCGCTGTTTTTTGCCATTGCCATCCCACCATAAGCCTTGACTAATCACTGTTCCTGGCAGCATGGATTCACTTACTTTGGCGGTCAGCTCAATGCGGCCACGGTCGTTCCATACGACCACTGCATCCCCGTCCTGCACCTGTCTGCGAGCGGCGTCTTCTGGGTGTATTTGCAATAGTGGCATCTTCTCCAAGCGTTGATGTTTGGCCGAATTGGCAAAGGTGGAATTCAGGAAATTATGGTTCGGTGGCGACAGAAACATCAGCGGATAGACGTCCGCAGGTCCAGCCGGGTTCTCCCCGTCATATCCTTCAACCAGTGCACTGTACGCAGGTAACGGCGGCAATCCTCGCTGAGCCATCGTTTCCGAGTACAGCTCAATTTTCCCCGAAGGTGTGGGCAGCTGATCCAAATAGGACTCATGTGCAGACATATCCAGCTTGACGAAATGATGCTGCTTCAGCCCCTCCAAGGTTACTCCGTTCATGTAAGGATTGCCCGTACCCTGGAGTGCTCCCTCAATCATCTGTTCAGGTGTCTCACCGAAAATCTCCGGCTCATACCCCATCGCCTGTCCAAGCAAGGAGAACAACTCAACATTACTCTTGCTCTCACCCAAAGGCGCAATGACCGGCTCTTGCAAATGAACATACTGATGCCAGTAGGATGTATACAGATCTGTCGTTTCAAATGAAGACGTCGCAGGCAGCACAATATCCGCGTATTTCGCTGTATCCGTCATGAACAGATCATGGACAACCGTGAACAAATCCTCCCGTGCAAAACCTCGCATCACCCGCTCGGTATCCGGTGCCACCACCAGTGGATTGCTGCAATAAACCATCAACGCCCGGATCGGCTGCTCCGCTTCCAGCAGTGCTTCGCCAATCCGGTTCATGTTCACCACCCGCGACTCCGGATTCTGCCGCAGCTCTGGACGCTCCAGCGCATCGCTATTCGTGCTCGCGTAGCTGTTGGTACGGATAGCACCGCCGCCGCGCTTCAACCACTGGCCTGTAATGGCAGGCAGACAGGCTACGCTGCGCACATTCATGCCACCATTATCGTGATGCTGGAGGCCATTGCCGATATGAATGTGGGCCGCCTGTGCGTTACCGTACAGCTCAGCTAGCTTCACGATATCCGCTTCGGGCACACCTGTAATACGTGCAACGCGCTCAGGGGTGTAGCTGCGGACATGATCACGCAGTGCCTCATGGCCGAGGGTATACTTTTGCATAAAAGCCTCATCCGTCAGTCCCTGCTCGAACAGTACATGCATTAATCCGAGTGCCAGTGCGCTGTCTGTACCCGGGTAGAGTGGAATGAACCAGTCGCCCCATTGGGCGGTCCGATTGCGATGAACGTCGATGACGACGATTTGAGCTCCCTTTTTGCGGGCTTTCTCAGCCAGAACAACCTGGTGCATATTGGTGCTGACGATGTTCCCACCCCACACCAGAATGACATCTGCATGTTCCGTGTCTTCGGGCAAGGTTCCCCGGTTTGCACCCATCGTATATTTCCAGCCGGTATTTCCGGCCGCATTACAGATCGTCTGTTCCAGCTTACTCGCGCCTAGCGCATTGAAAAATCGACGATCCATGCCATCCACACCAAGAATGCCCATGTTTCCATAAAAGCTGTATGGCAGGATGCTCTCCGGTCCGTAGGTATCTGACAGTGAACTGAATTTCGCCGTAATCTCGCGAATGGCCTCATCCCAGCTGATTCGCTCGAACTGGCCTTCGCCCTTGGCTCCGATGCGTCGCATCGGATATTGCAACCGCTCGGGGTGATACACCCGCTCCGTCATATTTCGGACCTTGTTACAGATGGCGCCTTTTGTAATCGGATGGTCCGGATTGCCCGCTACCTTCACGATTTTACCGTTCTCCTTATGAAGCAGCAGGCCGCAAGTATCTGGACAATCGAGCGGGCAAACCGCCGGAAATACGCCATTCTCCTGGTCGATCATATACATGTTCCTCCCCCTTCAAAGCTATCCTCATATCATATCTTGTTCATGGTAATCGCGTAAAGAGAACAGACTTTTTTTCATCGCTACAGCCGCTCGAAATTTTCCAAAAAAATCTTTTTACCTCTTGATTCAATCCCCAAATTCAGGGGTAAATTAAAAATAAGGCATTAGGCTAGTGTTTCCCCACTTCCTCCTCATGCCATATCATGGACCACTCCCGAAATTCGCCATGAACAGGTTTCGTTCCCCCGAACCTTGTCATGGCGAATTTATTTTGTGTGGATATTTTTGCATCAGAAAAAAGGCAATTCCTTTCCCGTCCATTAAGGCATAGCAGATCGCTATGAATTGAACGAGATCAGAATCACCTCTCCTGCTTCTTTAAACCGTCTTTGCACCCATAACCTTGGCTATAGCTCTAATTCTAATACTCGGCAAATTCCCGCTACGCCTGCTTACTCCACATCGCTCTGGCTTCCGTCTCTACAGGCTGGGCCGCCATTGCCACCTCAGGCTTCACTTCCGGCTCTTGCCTGCGCAGGTACACCATCCAGTAGGCAGCCGCGACAAACAGCGCCCCTCCTGTCAGATTGCCAAGCCATACCGGAATGAAATTCATGACATATTGTCCCCACGAATAATGCCCTTCAAAGATCGCCGCAGGAATCAGGAACATGTTGGCGACAACGTGCTGAAATCCAATAGCCACAAAGGCCATCGTTGGAAACCAAATCCCCAGTACCTTGCCGCTCATCGTATCCGATGCATAGGAAAGCCACACCGCAAGAGCTACCAGCCAGTTACAACCGATCCCGGATATAAACGCCTGAAGAAAGCTGTCGTCCAGCTTATGCCCAGCCATATCGACCACTTTGGTCAAATAGGCACCCTCTGCCGTCAGACCGAGCACATGCCCAAACGCATAGGCCACAAAGATCGCCCCAAGGAAATTACCTATTGTGACTAAGGTGAGATTCTTCAGCATGTTGCCTGCGGACAGTTTGCGTGCAATCGTCGCGAGTGGAACAGCCATCATATTGCCTGTCAGCAGTTCCCCGCCGCCAATCAGCACCAATATTAAACCTACCGGGAACACGGCTGCACCAATCAGGTTAACCAAGCTGCCCCATTCTGCCGGAGCAGAGGCAATGACCCGAATATCCAGCAGGAATCCGAGCGCGATAAAAGCGCCTGCCAGAAAACTGAGTATCAATACGGAGGACACCGGATTTTGAGCTTTCTTCATCCCCGTATGCGCCGTATATTGTGCAACCTCAAGAGGTGTTTTTGCTGCCATAACGATCCTCTCCTTCATAGTTCATGACATCATAATTCAACTTGTTTGGTTGATATGTTCATTGTATCGCGAAGGTTTCGAGAGGTTTGTTACTTTTATCACAAAGTATGAAAACTGTGCTAGCACGCCAGCGTGACCACACTTCCATCCGAGAGGATGCACCCTCAAGCCAATCTCAAAAAACAAAAAGAACTACCGCAGGATGCGGCAGTTCCCGTATATATCAGCAGTATCCGTTATACCATCGCTGGTGTTTTCACTTCTACTGGAGGTAACGCCTGAAGACCAGCCGAGTTCAGGAAGTTCCACGGTTTGTTGTAATGTGGCTGGAAGAAGAAGTCGATGAAGGCCAGCTCATCTACCGTCATGTTGTTCTGGATGCAGACAGAGATTGTATTGATCGACTGTGTCAAATCAGCCTGTGACATGATCTGTGCACCAACAATGCGGCGGGTAGCCTGTTCATAGATCACTTTGAGCAGCAGCTTCTCAGCTGTTGGCATGAACTCCGGACGGTAAGCATCTTCAAGCGTTACCGCTTCAACAACCAGACCTTCGTCAGCAGCAGACGTTTCCGTCAGACCTGTGCCTGCAATATTTTGCTCATATATTTTTATCCCTGATGTGCCTTGTGTACCCATGTACTGTGTCGTAGGACGAATCAGGTTGCGTGCTACGAGTGTACCCATCCGAACGGCATTGGTTGCCAGTGGGATGTACGCTGCTTTGCCAGTTGGGTTGTAATGAATTGCACAGCTGTCTCCAGCAGCGAAGACGTCTTTCTGGCTGGTTTGCATATATTTATCCACGATGATTGCGCCGTTCGGCAGCATATCCACCTGACCTTTGAGCAGTTCGGTATTTGGCCGGAAACCAATGCACAGAATAACGAGGTCTGTTTCAAATTCTCCCTTGGATGTAATGACCTTGTTCACTTTGCCATTCTCTCCGGTGAATTTCTGTACTGTTTGGCCCAAAGCCAGCTTGATACCGCGTCCAGTCAACGTTTCTTCAATGGCATCCGTGAACTCGGGGTCCAGATATTTGTTCAGAATCCGGTCCACGCTATCAATCAGTGTAACTTCCTTGCCGTTCATTTGGAAAGCCTCTACCAGCTCGATGCCGATGTATCCAGCTCCAACCACAGTAATGCGTTTGGCATCCTTCGCCTTTTCTATGATGGTATTGGAATGGTTGTAGTTTTTGCAAAGTAAAATGTTGTCCATTTCGATGCCTTCCAGCTTCGGTACGACAGGCCATGAACCCGTTGTTACAATCAGCTTGTCGAACGTATCTTCGAATTCTTCCCCGGTTGTCAAGTTTTTAGCCTGAAGTTTGTGACCTGCAGCATCTACTGACGTCACTTCATGAAGCATTTTGGTAACGACACCTAGCTCGGCCAGTTGGTTAGGAGAAGAATAGAACAATCCGTCTGGATCTTTCACCACACCACCCACATACAGCGCAATACCACAGGATAAGAAGGAGATATTGTCATTGCGCTCATACACGGTAATGGTAGCATCCGGGTACAATTTGGCGGTGTTAACGATGGCTGCGGTTCCTGCATGTGTACATCCAATAACTGCGATTTTCATGATAAGGTTCCCCCTTGGAGTATATAAATATGAAATTGAATATAACGTCATTGTATTTGTGAAATATTTCACTTCTTAGTGAATACCTTATATGTGATTTATTTCACTTTATACACTTATTATAATGTGATCTTTTTCACATTACAAGGGGTTAATCAAAATAAATTTGTCGGACGTGTTTTTTCTTTACGATTAAACGAGCCATTGACTCATCTTCATTGACTTTAGTTTTCCCTGCTTATGGCTGATTTATGCTCCAACAAAGCGCAGTAACTTCCAATGAAGCACGTTTGCAGAGAGGATATTGCGCTTAAAAATGACTACAAAAAAAAGCCTGTCCTCCAATTATGGAGGCAGGCTTCTTCATTCTATTTTATACGCCAAGCAGCTTTTCAATCTCTGCAGTCATGGATTCCGGGGATTCTTTCGGTTCAACACGCCCTACAACTTCACCTTCACGATTCACGAGGAACTTGGTGAAATTCCATTGGATGCTGTTATCTTCACCAACACCAGGTTGCTGCTCACGCAGATACTTGAACAATGGATGAGCATCTTCACCATTGACGTCGACCTTGGCAAACACCGGGAAATTAACGCCATAGTTAATTTGGCAGAATGATTCTGCTTCTTCACTTGACCCCGGCTCCTGGCCGCCAAACTGGTTACATGGGAACCCAAGCACAACCAAACCTTGATCACGATAGCGATCATAGAGCTTCTGCAATTCACCGTATTGTGGAGTCAGTCCACACTTGCTGGCTGTATTGGCGATCACCAATACTTTGCCTTGATACAGATCGAGTGGCACTTCCTGATTTGCGGTCGTTACCGCCTGATACGAATATACGGACATGACTGATTCCTCCCATGAGTATGATGTAGGTTGGGCTGCAATTATGTACTGTTATGTACTGTAACGATTGCGGCACACAGCCTGTCTCCATATTATAGACCTGAGGCGAACAATTACCAAATCTGCGATTATATCCTGCCCAGGATCGTCCGTAGAAGTATCCTTCGTCCATCCACACAGCTAAGACCTTTTAGCCACATTTGGCAGCCAAAATCAATCATAGCCCTCTCGCCGCTCTGCCTTGGTCCATTTCCTCCCAGAATGCGAATAAGCCGCGTGCATAATGCACAGCGGCTTCATTCTATCGTTGAGGACCACCTACGGCCCGTTTCATTAAATTCCTGTCGCGTGACGAACGCGTTGCTCCGTCCGTCCTCCAGCATGAACCATTGCACTGTTCATGACCACTTGTTCTGGAGGTGCGGAATGCTGGCGTTCACCCGCGAGAGCGTAAGGCAAGCAGAGCGGTACACCGGAACGCGGATCAATCACGATATCAGCTTCAATGTTGAATACTTGGCGAAGCACATCAGAGTTCATAACCTCTACGGGTGAACCCGTAGCGATGGCTTTACCTTTTTTAATACCAATCATGTGATGCGCATAACGGGAAGCATGGTTCAAGTCATGCACAACCATGACAATCGTACGATTTGCTGTAGCATTCAGTTCCTCCAGCAATTGCAGTACTTCAAGCTGGTGAGCCATATCCAGGAACGTTGTCGGCTCGTCCAGGAACAGAATATCTGTCTCCTGTGCCAGAGCCATGGCAATCCAGGCACGTTGGCGCTGTCCACCGGACAGTTGATCAATTGGACGATCATGGAACTCCGTCATGCCTGTCACTTCGATGGCCCATTCAATCATGCGTTTGTCTTCAGCACGCATCGACCCAAAGCCTTTTTGATAAGGGAACCGTCCGTAGGACACCAGCTCGGTTACGGTAAGTCCCTCGGGAGCTGTTGGATTCTGTGGCAAAATCGCAAGCTGCTTGGCTACTTCACGCGTGGACTGCTTATGAATGGACTTCCCGTCGAGCAATACACTACCTGCTTTTGGATTCATGATCCGTGCCATCGTTTTCAGGATGGTGGACTTCCCTGAACCGTTGGCTCCAACAAGTGCTGTAATTTTCCCTTGGGGAATTTGAATATTCAGATTATCAACAATCAGTCTTTCCTCATAAGCGATATCCAACTTGGACGTCTCCAGACGAAACATGCGATCAT
This sequence comes from Paenibacillus vandeheii, assembly GCF_030433635.1. Lineage (NCBI taxonomy): Bacteria > Bacillati > Bacillota > Bacilli > Caryophanales > Paenibacillaceae > Paenibacillus > Paenibacillus vandeheii. Next base: position 91,557 of record NZ_JAROCD010000010.1, on the reverse strand, counting down.
CCCTCTCTCATTTATCCCGGTTATGTATTCCGGCTATGACAACGAAAACGAAATTATAGTTCAGCGTATTTCCGGCGCAACAAGATCTTATACACTAAAGATACTGATAATCATTATCATTTGTCAACACTAAATACCAAATTCCTTGATGGTTGTGAGCTATTTTTGAATTATTTTACTGGAAATGAGTCAGTTTGTCCCCCGTTCATGTGAGAGCTTTTCTCATCGTGTACGTGCATTACATCGCTTTGCGCAAGGTCATTCGTGCCCAACATTTTAATAATGTGTCTGAATTGTGAAAAATAGACCTATATTGCTTCAATTTGTACATGTTTTTCTCCATCGCTTGAACAAAACAAAAATACAGCCCCTACGAATTCTTCGAGGTGGCTGTATTTTGCATGAATTACCTATTCAAGTAATCTCGCTCAGAGCTTAGGTTCCGGGACGAGGTTGATGACGGTCGTTCCACTCTGAACACTCACGATGTCCTCCAGATCGATATCGGCCGGAAGCTCTACCTGGTGCCCATAAGGATACAGTCGGTCTGCTTCGGCAACAGTCAGATTTTCCACTGAAGACGAACCTGCTCCTGTAGACTGAGATGAATCTGAAGGCGTTTCGCCTGCTGCTCCCTCCGCTGTGCCTTTATCCGTGGAGTCCGTAGCTGCACCAGTCCCCGTATCCGTTCCTGTGCTCCCTGCTGCTGGATCTGAAGTGGTGCCCTCCGTTGTGGCTGAATCTGCCCCCTGCTCGGTTTCTCCGCTCTGCTGAGTGTCATCCGCAGTATGGGTAGAAGAATCCGCGGAGCTTCCTTCAGACGTGCCCTCTGTGCTGTTTCCGGCTGCACCTTCCCCATCCGGCTCCTCGTTACGGTTGAAACTCTCCCATTCTCCATCAGCATTGAGCTTCTGCGTAGTACCATCTTTCAAGTTCCATTGGAGAGTGTCCGTTTGCAAAGCGTTGCTGTCGGTTTCGTTTCGGTAACGGATAACCAACCGGGCAGGCGTCTGTGTACCGTCGTCCGCTTGGAATGCCGGAACGAGGTAGGCGATCTGTTCTGCGAGCTGCACCTCCGGTTCAGCAGGAACAACGGGCTCCTGTGTTGGTGGAGGTGATGCCGCTGGTGTCTCCGCCTTATTCCCCATCAAAGCATACGTACCTCCGGCAATACCAAGAATCAGGATAACGATGACCGATAGAAAAAGGTTTTTCCTTTTACCTGTCAGCATGCGTACCAGCGGAGAAGACAACTCTGTTCTGGCACGGTCGTAGGCAGGCTTCATCGTCTTGCTTGCTCTGGCATAATAGGGCTTGAAAGCTGACTTGGACTTAAAGGCTTCGCGATCGTGGGCCTTGAAATAAGCCACGATTGCATCCGCGTATCCCTTGTGTGCGTTAGAGCCGCGAATAAACAAGCGTTGATTCCCCGACCACTCCATAAATTGATACAACACTTCTGTACGTCCTGAACTACTGTAGATAAATTCAATAAGGCCTGGATAATCAAGCTTGTTGCTGCCGCTACCACCCCGATAGAAAGCCAGCGGCAGCGCTTCAAACGCAGCCGTACCTGGATGATCCCGAAGCTCCAAGACAAGCCAGCGGCGCGTCCAGCGCTGGAGTTCATTACGCTCAGCCAAGGAGAGTGCTTCCAGCTCCTCTTCGCTGCGCCCCTCACCGCTTAGCCATGCTCTCGCTGCCAGCATCATGTTTGTACGCGCAGATACATCTGAGCCCTGACGAGCAGCCCAGTCCCGAACCTCGTTTCCATGCAACAAAATATCAATGCTTAACAGCTGTTCACGATTAACCCGCTCCAGATCAAGATCCTGGATCATAAACAAATTAATGACGTAAGCCAGCTTATCGGCAAGTCGGGTTAAATCCTCCTGATATGCCGGTGGTTGGACAGCGGACTCAGGTCCACCTTTCCGGTTAGCCCGAGTTACAGCTCCAGACTGTCCTATTCGGGCAGTAATGCCTGAATCGAAGGAACCTGTGGCTGATACACGGTCCAGTACACTAACCCGTTTAAGTGCCTCATTGGCAGATTGAACAGGGTTGGGTGCTGAACACAAACGTTCACGCAGCTCGGTTGCTGTTCGTTCCAGCAGGAAGCTGTTGTGGATGGCAGGGGGATGCGAGGTAACCCATCTCTGAATCACTTCTACGACGTCGGCAGCAGATTCCGTGCGTTTCAGCTGACTATCCAGATAGGGCTCGAACAACAGCTTGGTCAGTGATTCGTTTGCCAGCACTTTGTCGAAGAAAGCGCGGCTTAACACGCTGTCCCGATCCAGCAAACCATACAGTTCCTGCACAGCACGCATACGTTTCTGTGAACGGGCGTTATTAACGCCATAGATGAAATATTCCACGATTCGGGACTGTACGACTGGCGCAGCGACCCGGAAATACTCTCCGATGCGTGCAGCAACCGATTCTTCAGGCACATTCTCCCGCTTGACGCTGTCCAGCTCACGACTGAGCAGTGTCAGAAACAACTCGTTCAAGCGTGAACGTTGCTGCGCTCCGCCTTCCGGTTTCAAGTAGGTGAGCAAGCCACTCAGGACATGGCTTTTGTTATCCAGGTACAGATCTTCCCTGCCCTGCTCCAGACGATAGAACATCGAAAGTTCCCCGTATGCTTCAATGGAAAGCTCCCGCCCAGGCTCCATTCCGGACAGCATCTCATCCGCAAAAGCATAAAATGGATCGGCAGCCGCTGGCTCATGCAGTAGAGACCATGCAAATTCCGTGTAAGGAAGCTTCGCCACAGATGCATCTGCATGAGTAACTCTGCCGGATACCAGATCGAAGGTGAAATCCTTCTCCGTATTTCGGTCTTTTGGACGCAGTGTGCCCCTCTCCACAAACTGGACGTGGATGCCCTTCTTCGCCTGCGGCTCCTTGGCAAATGTCATGAAGCCGAGCTGCCTCCGGAACGCGTAAGGCAGTGCCGTAAACAGCAACCGCAGCAATCCTTTGGCTCCGGCAGTAACTTCCTCAGCGGGCACATCCAGCGCAATATATACCTTCCGACGTGTCGCTACAGCTTGCATGACGGCGTAGAGCAGACGTTTGAACACCACTTCGTCCATTTTCAAAGCGCCAAGGATCTGGCTTGGAGAGGAACCTGGGCCGAAGTCACTAGCCGGGCTTATGCCGAAGCCCGAGCCTGTCCCTCTGGCAGACCCCTGTCCCACTCCAGCTGTACGCGGCAATTCAGTAAGCGCAGGCAGTACTGTTCCTTGTTCGATGTCATATGACGTGGCGAACACAGCATCCAGCCAGCCGCCCTGCTTCATCTGCTCTTCCGAGCGTTCAGGAGACAAGACATAGTTATGAGCGAAAAAAGCACTGCGCAGCCCGGTAAAATCAGCGGACTGGTACACATTTTGCCCAAGGATCGTCTCCCCGCTCTCCAGGTGAAGCAGATGAATGGACGGTGGGAACTTTGTCTCGTCCTTCTCACTCCGGCCCGTCAGTTCTGCTGGAGCGTCATAGACGCAGTAGGGATGAAGCACTTTTTTGATAAAAGAAGGGTCCAGTCCCGGCGATGCGGCAACCGTATCGAACCCCTCCGTTGTGCGAAACACCCCGCGCCGCTCTCTGGTGTACATCTGCTGTTCAATCGGCGGGGTTATGGTAGAACGCATCATCCCACTCTCCCCTCAATGTACTTCAGCTTGTACAGCAGCCAGAGGAATGGCTCATCAACACGGATTGGACTGACCACACCTTGCAGCTTCATATCCACCGGATTGCTTCCCAGCGCAGATACCGCAAAGTAAGCCGTATCCTTAAAGTACACATCCATCGTGCCTTTGAATGGACGGTCCACCTTCTCGATAAACCGTCGGATCTCCCCGTCGATATTCTCGAATTCGGTCAGGTCGAACCAGTCGCGGTGCACCATGTTGCGGAACACATTACTGTTGGATTTGATGTAATCACCCTCTTCATCCTTGAGGGAATGCAGCATATCGCTTTTGGTCAGTACAACGGCAGTTGGAATATTCGTCTTGGCTTTGTCCTGGTAAGCGATAAAGTCACCGAACATCGTCAGTACCACATCACGCGGCTCATCGTATCTTGGCGTCCACTCGCCTGGCTCATTGCCGAGATTGATGCGGATTTTGTCCCGGATGGAACGAATCTGGAGCGGGTCCACCATGAACAGAATGCCTGCCGAGTTCTTGATATGCTGCCCGTGAAGTCCCAGATAGTCCTGCTCCACCATACCTTCACCAGCAACGTCAAAGAATACCAGTGTCAGCGGAGCTTTATCTTCATCCTTGAATACAAACTGGAAAATAAACGGCTCCTGCAGCTTCTCCTTCTGCGTGGAATCCAGCAGATCGCCCCGCTCGAACAGCGGTTCTTCATAATCCGCACGGAACCGGCGACTAATCTCCGCATTCAGCGGCATGCAGGCCGCATCAAAGTGATCTGCAGTGTAATGCTGCAATGTATGAATCAATGAAGTCATGTAGACGGATTTCCCCACCTGTGATGCACCTATAATGGAAATGATGTTGCTTGGTGCTTTGCCTGCCGTGACAGGCAGCTCGTTATGGCACTGTGGACACAGTCGACGCCGCGTAACGACACCATACCGATCGTTCAGTCCCATCACAATGTTATCCGAATAGATGCGATGTTCCTCAGGTACATCATGCGGAGCCAGTACGGCCTCCATATCAAACACCGTATCCAGTCCAAACCGTTCGCGATACCGATTCAGCTTCGCATCTTCCCCAAGTGCGTAGTCCTCATCGTCGTCGCGATGATGCGCAGCCCGGAACACAACCTCCTCCGGTGAAAACTTGCTGAAGCAATACGGACATACGATATCGTAAAATAACGGCCGCTCTTCCGGCTGCTGTCGTTTCAAAAACCGACTAAAAAAGCTCATAGCCACTCCCCTCCCCTGATCAGTTAGACAAAGTTGATTTACACTCGCACTACGATGACAGAGTAATCTTCCAATCGCTGTTATCCCCAGATTTTTTTGATTCCTAACTATCTAATCTGATATAAGCCTATAGGCGGCTCCGTACTTTGGTCCGTCCGTGAAGAACAATCTCACGTAATCGTCCTTGGCTACCTCGACGGGTGGCATCTCATTTCTTCCGGGAGCAAAATCACTCACAAAAGGGTACACCGTGCCATCTTCCTTGTTCAACGGAACCCCGCCTTGCTTGCGGACATAACAGAGCGCTTCCTTCGGAACAGGTGCTTCGGCCGTGACGGTCATCAGCACACTTTTTCGTTTCTGGAAAAAACCGCTCTTGTACCGGATGGAAAAGCGAATATCCGCCTTGCCTGCGCTTGCAATCACTGTGTTGTCCCCATCACGCTGACGCACCAGAACTGGCCCGTCTTCCTCCATCTGACAGACATACACCGTGTACCGGATGGCACCAAAACCCGTGATGCGATCCATATATCCATTACTCGCCTTGTATTCTTCTTTCGTGTATAGCTTCAGCTTGCCCTGTGCAGCCTCTTCCCCGGTACGATCATCGCTCATCATATCGAGCTCCAGCCGTTCAACATATACAGCTTCCACACGATCTGGCCAGAGCCAGCGAAGTGTACACTGGCTCTCGTCCACTGCAAGTGTCAGTCTGCGAATCAGGGGCGCTGAAGGTTCTGCATCCGTAAAACGCATCTATCGTCTACCTCCAGACGTTAAAATCCTTTGCTGCGCGTATCTCTTCCCCGCTGACCGAATCCTTCTGCCGAATTGGCTCCTGTACCAGCCTCGCGGCGCCCACGAGTCTTCCGTGGTGTATTCTCCTTGATTGGAATGATCCAGGTGAACAGGGTTAACACGGCAGATAAGATGAGCATCGCTCCAAATCTTACAAATGCATCACCAACCGCTGATCCGTCCAGACCCCATTCAAGCAGAAGTCCTGCCAATAGACCGGATACAGCACCACCTATACCGAAGCTGACCGCCAAATGGCGGTTATCGAATACCAGTCCGAGGGATACTCCCAAGGCGACACCAATCAGAAGCAAGGCGGCCACTCGGAAAATAGCCAGATACGTACTGTGCTCCATCATGCCTGTCCGTTCGGTCACCAGTGTACGTTCATCTATCGTATCGTAAATTTGCTGGAATGCCAGATTGAGCCCCCCGGAATCCGGTACATCATAATACATGCCGCCCGTCTGCTGTGCGATATGACGCAGCAAGTCGGTTCCGGAAGGGTCTACCAGACTCAGACCCACTGTATTGACAGCAATCTGTTCATTCGCATACTCCGACAAAATGCCGGATGTGTCTACATCACTGAATCCATCGGATAGCAGGATCGCCACCGTTCCACGTTTCGGGTCCTGCTTGCCCTTAATCTGCTCCATCGCTTCGCGCAGCACGGCATCGAAATTGGTGCCGCCCGAGGTAGTCACGATGCCGTCAATCTTGCTGTATACCTCATTTTTGGCTGCTTCGCTGTCCATCTGGATGAACGGCTGTAACAACTGCGGCTGATCATCAAAAGTAATGACTGCGACCTGTTTGTCGCTCTCCATCTGGCTGATCAGCGTTTTCGCTGCTTCAAATCGGCCGTTATCCGGGTCCGTATCGGTCATGCTGCCTGAATTATCGATCATCAGTATAATATCTTTGACTTGCTTCGCACCGCCCGGGTTAATCTGATACAGCAATTGCAGGGCAAGTCCAACGACAAAAAGTAGTGCCAGCGTTGCCGGAACAAGCAGTTTCCAGGACAGCCCCAAATATCTCAGCTTCCAGGAAGCTCCGTTCAGCTTTGGCGAGATCATTTCTGCGAGTAAGCAGAACAATCCTACGCTAAGCGCCAGCACGCCAAAATATAATCCCATCAGCAATAGACGGGGCATTTCTCCAAGCCACTGACGCAGTATGATTTCTCCAGCCGCAAAGCCCACAGCTCCGCCAATGAGGCTGAACAGGACCAGGAGAAGATTGATTTTTCGCTGCATGTTTGCATGCATCCTTTCCAAACCAGCCGATAAACAGCTTAGTTAATACAAGATGGGTAATAAAAAATGAACGACTCCATATCCCTGACGGAAAACAGATCGACGTCGATCCATGAAGGAGCAATGAATTAAATTACATCTGCCCGCCTCCTAGTTCAACCCAATCTGTACCTCCCTTCCGTCCATATGAGACACAGCCTGACGTTTTAGCGCATGGGTGACAGCTTCTCGGCCAGATCGGAGGGATGCAGCTCATAACCATTTTCCGTGTACGAATCGTAATACACCCGGCCGTTGCGATACACCATCAGATCCTCCAGATGGAAGCCTCCCATCAGATTCAGCTTCTCCACACCACTGCTTCGTTCTTCGTATACCACACCCAGTTTATAAATACGTGATGTCTCTTCGGCATGCGCCGCGTAGTCCATGAAGGCACTATGGTGATCACCAAAGAAATATTTTTCTTCATAACGATGTTCCTGCGTATAGTCGAATACCCTTACCCGAACGACCGCCTGCTCCTCCAGTGTACGGTACAATCTGCGGAACAGATCATCACGGGTCAGTACGTTTTTGTCGCCATAGGTAATGGTAACATTCGCCCGCAGCAGCAGCTCTTCTTCAAAAGGTACCCGGAGCGGCTCTGCTGTAAGCAGCATGGCATGACATACTTCCATCAGACGTTGCAGGAGTCGTTCATTACCTTCCGTAGCAAGCCGGTTCATATCCCCCATATAGCGGTCTTCGAACCAAACATCCCGCCCGCGCTTTGCCTCCAAATCGGCGATCAGCGCTTCCGTCACTTTGCCGTAGTATTCCATTACGTTCTGCCCGATGTACTCATCGGCTGCGGCGATGCTCTCTAGAGCGGTCTCACGCAAGGTACGTTCCAGCGCTGCCAGTGTTTCCGTTACCTTCCGACTGAACGTATGCAGATGCTCCATCTCTGTGTCGTAGACACGAAGCAGCTGCAATTCATTCTCCAGACGCAGCAATTCAACCTTGGGTACATACACGCGCTCCAGCAAACAATCGATCAGATTGCGCACATTCTGTTTGTCACGGAACAACGCTCGTTTAAACGACTGATCCTCTACCCGCTCCTGCTGCCGCTGCTCAAGCAAAGAACGTGCGGATTCAAGCTGCACCGATTTATCCCGGATCAGTCCAAGCAAGGCCTCACGCACACTGCCGAACCCGTTGTCACTCCAGGCGGCCCACTGAAAATAGCCAATCTCGGGATGCTCCATCCGTGATTGTTCAGCCTTACGACGAAGCGAGCCTTCTGTGCTGCGCTGACGCACTCGTTCCTCAGCAAGACGGACCACGTTTTCACGGAAGTACGCCTCTGCCCCATGGCCGAACAGCGCTCTCTCCGCTTCACGCAGTGAGAGCGGCTTTAGATCCGTGAAGCTGACGTTATGCGTCATAATGCCGCTCATGCCGCTAACCAGGTCCTCATCGGGAAGGATACCTTCCACTTTACGCTCTACCGAAGCCCCGTCCAGTCCAAAGAAGACGAGCTTGTCCTTGATGCTCCACTCGGGTTCCTGCCGCATCCGTTCAAGCAGATAACGATACAGGTGATACAACACTGCGAGTGCAATCGGTTTGTTCGGCCGTCTGATCTCGGCAAAACCTGCACTGGCATAACCGTGCTGATCCGAAGTGGTGCGAATATTGTTTTTGAACGATGTATTGTTATAGGTGTTGGCTCCTGTGCTTGAAACGGCACCGGAGCTATCTGGCTCCTGCTTCCGGTTCTTGAGCAGACAGATTCGGCAGATGATCTCGGCATTTTCGATCCACCCGCCCGGCACGCCGGTTCCCCGCTCGTTTTTGTCTGACAAAATATATACGAGATCGAATAATGGCGATGCAGGATGCACTACCGGAATAGAGATACCGTCCTCTGTAACCAGCAGATTACCGCTGAACGTATAGTCCAGCCCTTGCATGTAATCCAGTTCCCGCAAAAAAGCGAGTCCTGCTGCACTTGCATATCCAAAGGAATCGACCTGCTCCATCTCGCTGACCAGCACATGCAGATCGGTCTGTACCGACTTGAAGGATTGACCCAATATCGTTTCGGTCAGCTTGGTAAGCTCCGGTAACAACACATTTAATGGATCGTCTGCCCGAGTCACGACCGTCACGTAGATCCGATCGAATGATGAATACAAACGTCCGTATTCAGCAATACGATTACTCACCCGTCGCAAGGTGCGATTCAGACCATAGAGGGCCTGATCTGAATCGTGAAAACTGCGATGCACATCCTTGCGAAGAGTCTTGGAAGGTCGCCCGGTCTGTGCCCCGGATATCGGAAGCACGTGGCGGGTCACCTGACCGTCATCGAACGAGCTGCGATCCATAGCTTCAGCCGGACGATGCCCAACTGGATATGATGATTGACGGTCATCGCTATGTTCACCGCGATTAAGCTGACCACTGTTATCATTATCATGCTTCATTCGTCCGCTGCTGTCATGGTTCCGATGACGATCATCATCCTGATCTTCCGTCCCAATCTGTACGTAGACTACGCCTTCTCCGTTATCCCATTTCAGCCGGTTGATCTCCTGAACAGCAGATACTGCCGGAGCGACCTGATCACCCACGAACAGGAACAGGGCGGGGTAATGGATACTACTGCGACCATCACCCAGGCTGCCCTGGCGCTCCTGCTCTGTTGCATACTGGGCTGCATACTTCTCCAGATTACGCTTCAGGGCATTGTTCGAGCTGAACTCCATCCCGGCCGCCATCTTACTTCAGCCTTCTGCGAATGTCATTCAGTTTCGATGACATCGTTCTGTAGAACTGGTAGATGTCTTCCCCGTTCGCCAATTCCACTCGCTCGTATTCCAGGCGATCACGGGATTCCATGAACAATGCAGCCAGATCATCCACCTTGCTAAGCAGTGGCGTGATATCTTCGGAAGCGGTCAGGTCGTTATCACGACGGGAAGCTTTGCGAAGCAATGTGCTGCGATCCTTCTCCGCCAGTCCACGGAAGTTGCCAAACACTTCATATTCAGCAAAGTTGCGGCTCTTCATCAGGTTCGCGAACGGCTCCCATGCGTCTTCTTCCGGATCACGGTCATACACATACAGCGCGCCCTTCTTCACGATGGTATCCGTGTAGAGTGCTTCGATGAAGCGGTCATACCACTGCTCCTCGTCCTGGTGCTGGGCGAGAATGCCTTCCAGTTCGGCGACTTTGGCCGAGATGGCGTTCATCTTCGCCAGTTCTTCACGTACCCGCGCGATCAGCTGCGGGGAGCGCACCAGGTTTTCTTTGGCCATATCTTCATTAATACTTCCAAAAATGTCCTTCACCGACACTCGTGGCAATCCTTCGGATTGCAGGCGTTTCAGTTCCATAACTGCACGCTTCACTTCACCCAGGTTCGGCGTAGTAGACGTCAGGCGCATGTCATAGGCACCCAGCTTCGCGGACAGGTCGAACGGTTCGGTCGTAACAACGGCGTAGCGGTTGCTTGTATTTTCGTCAATCGTTTTGGCCGTAACAATCCTGTATCCAATCGCCTGCTCGAATTCCGTACGCACACGGGCATTGTATTGCTTCACCCGAGCGTTCTCGTACACATCACCCCATGACTTTTCAGGGATCGGAGACGGCAGATAGGTCCAGTTATTCTTCTCGGTTTGCACCAGATGGCGGCCGATGCCTTCTTTGTCCAAAATGGTACGTTCATAGCTCTCCTCATATACTTTGAGCGGCGTGTACACAAACAGTGGTACCCCGTTGCGAGTATTCAGCCAGAAGATCCGGTTGCGCACTTCACTTTCCTTGACGGTAAAATGGGATTTACCCACCGCATTGTTCTGATAGTTGCGAATCCCTCTCAGAATGCCCGGCGCCTGTGCTGGCACCGATACGAATCCCCAGGATGGGAAATGCAGACTGCCTGTGCTGTTGCTCAGATTGAACACCGGAACGGCCTCATCATCCAGTTTGCCTGCAATGAAGCGTTCCACGAATTTCTCGACCGACTCGTCCTGTCCATATTTGATAACCAGGAAGTCTTCCATCGAGCGGGTAATCAGATCGCCGAATTTTTCAGTCAGGAAATCAGAGATGGAGCTGACGATATCGATCTCGTTTTCCTTCACCCACTGGCTGGAGTTTTCCAACAATTCACGCGAGAAGTCGCGAATCAGGTCATCCGTATCGCGCTTGTCCAGCAGTCCATCCACCACACTGACGATATCCGGTACACTTACAACGTTCCAATAGTACGTCTTGTTGCCTTTGTGATCAGACTGTTCTTCGCCGCGTGTGAGAATATCCCCGTTTTTGGAGAAAATCGAGCTGAGCGCGTTCAGTGTTTCGGTAAATACATTATAAATGCGGCTGTTTTCCTGATTCAGCAATTCGTACAAATCCTCATAGAACTCGATCATCTGATCATTGCGTTCCACATCGGCGTGCAGCCAGTACTCATGAATTTTTGCTTCAATATAAGCATTCTTCTTCTTCTCTTTGGAAACAAAAGCACTCTTCGCATCGCCGAGTTTCTCTTCGGACTGCTCCTGAGCGGCCTCAATATCACGCGGAATGCGGAAGGCATTCTCACGCAGGGTTTCAATGTACGACTGAATCATCTTCAGTACACAGAAGCCTTTTTCCGTGTAGATCAGACGGGACACATAGAACGGACCCTGTTCGGGATGCAAAAACATACGCCGGATCTGTTCGGTGAACTGACCCGCAATCTCACCCGGCAGCTGCTTCTTCGCCTTGATATATTCTTCACGGGCACGAGCCAGGAAGTTCTGCTCCAGTTCGGTGTCCATGTTCACCACCTGTGATTTCACCACATTGCCATAGGATAGGCGCTCGCTATTCTGGTAACCTGGCAGCGGCTCCGGCACGCGGGCTTCAAAGGACTTGACCACACTTTCGAGATCAATGCCCAGTTTGCGGGCAAACTTCTCGGTATCCTCCTGATTCGGCGCTTTGGAGAACATGGTGCTCATTTTGTCGAACATACGGTAAGCCAGATAGGTCGTCATCTCTTCAATCGGCAGTACCGCGGAGGATGCACCGATAATGTTGTAATCATAGTTCGCAGGGTAAGCCTTGTTCATCTGCGCAATGTTCGTACGAATGTTGCTAATATAGTCGTGGATGGCGAACTCCTCACCCGACTGCTTTTCCTCACTCGCCATGAAGTTGGTGATGTTCTCGGCGGTGACATTCATGCAGTAATCGTAGGCGTTTTCCAGCAGTTTGCCTTCCGTATTGGTTGCTGAAATCAGATGACACAGGTTGAACGGCGGCAGCGGTGAATTCACGGTCAGAATATTGCCGTATTTCTGGGAGAAACGTTCTCCCCTGCTATCCACGTTCATCCAGTAATCCAGCTCTTTGAGCGCAGCGTAACCATTCTTGCGGATGTACTCACGAGTGTGCTCACTCAAGCTTTTGTTGGACAGGTTCACGTCTGGGGTGAACAGATATCCAAGCGTGTTCACACGGTCAATCCCGGCAGAGCCATGATCGCGTTCGATAATCCCGCGCACGATATAAGAAATATCCATGAAGCAACCACTGCCCGTACCACCGGAAAGACCTGTCAGCAGGAACACCATCAGTTTTTTGTTGGTGCCTACGGATAAGGTTTTGATCTTTTTGTCGATCGCCTGAACGACCTGGTTAATCTTCGTAAACAGCAGCAAACGTCCAGCCTGACGGACCCCTGCGGCACCGTTCATGCCATCGGTGATGCTCAGCTCCGGAGATAACCAGTCCGTAATATACGGCTCCAATACGCTGCGGTTCTGAAGCAGTCCACCAATCTCGGCATTGGACAGCAATACGAATTCATTAATTGGATCGAGTCCGATGCCCTTATACTTTTTGGCGCGATCCTGTTCGTTCGTTTCAAAAGCAAGAAATTCCACGTTGGACGGTTTGTCCATTTTTTTCTTGGATACCGGGTCCTGTGGCAGCTTGAAACGTCGGTTAATCTGGTATTTAAGACGCAGCAGCGCATCAATACCTGTTCCTCCAAGACCGATAATCAGAATCGGGTTATCAATCGTATCGACTCTGATTTTCTCGCTGACAATCCCTCCGCCAAGCGATACATCCAGTTGCTGAATATGTTCTCTAACAATCGGTTTCATTCCAAGTCCTCCCTTTGGTTAACACAGTTGGAACTACAAAATAATTACACTTGCCACTCCGATGACAGAATAACCTTCCGATCGCTGTTATCCCCAGATTTTTTAATTATATTTTACAAAGGTGAAAATCTGGGGATAAGCGTATGCTTCCGATGCAGCTTTCTTTCAGAAAGCTTTTAGGCGAACGCTTCCGCTTCTTCAGGTTATTTCTGTCCTCTACGTTCTCGTGTAGATGGTTGGTTCAACTTAAATTGGTATTCATTCTTAGACCAGATACTCAATTAAAATGGTCTTGTCCGCCTGTTGCAGCGGGATGCTCAGTCGGTCACCGTTCTTCAGTTCAACGCCTGAGCTTGCATCAACGGCACGGCCGGATTTCTCCAACGTTCCGCCTGCGGTATTACGGATTATAATTCGATCCCCATTGCTGGGTGTAAATACATATTTTTCGGTTTCCTTCAATTCAGGGTCCAGCTGTAACAGCTGATGCAGATGAAATCTGCCCCGGAAGGATGCCAGTTTTTTATATTGTGGGTACGACTTGTCCCCGGTGTTTTCATCCCGAATTTCAATAACCATCTGCCCAACAAATCCGCGGTTTTTGCGTTTTAGCCAGCCCATGAGGAACCAGCCTCCAACAGCTACAACGACCAGGGCAATCACGCCAAGAATAACGGGTAACCATGGGAAAGGTTTATCCTGTTCGCCAGCAGAAGTCATAGGTTGATTTCCGCTTCCAGCTGCTCCACCCGCGTTGATCGTGATTGGAGCACTTTCCCGGTAGAAGCTGTCCTCTTCTGCACGGATAACAAGCTCATAGTTATGGTTGTCCGGCACTTCAAACGTTCCGGCGAACCCGGTTCCCGTGTTTTCGAGCGGTTGTTCCGCACTTTTGCCTGTATCCAGATCGTTTACGACCAATGTCGCCTTCATATCGGCGTACAGGTCATTATCCTGCAGCGGTTGTCCCCCATTCTCCAGCTTGGCTGTCAGATCGACTTTGTCGCCCTTCGTATAGGACTTGGTCTTAATTGGGTCCACGACGAGCTGGAGATCATAGTTGAACAACAGGTTGATATCGATGCTGTCTTTGGGAGCCCCTTTTACCCGAAGTTTCCAGTCGCCTTCCTGGGGTTTAAGCAGCTTCACCAAGGAATAACTCTTCGAAGTCGAGAGCTTGGCTGCATCCGAATTCAGATCCACGGCTTTGCCGGAAGGATCGGTTAATTCGATCTGTACTTGTTTTGAAGACATGATCGAAATATTCGCTTCCAGTACACTGTCGTTCGGTACGTTCACGGTAACTTCCTGATAACTGCCGTTTCCTGTAATGGAGGGCAGCTTCACCACATTCAGCTTGGCATGATCCGCAAAAATTTCACTCAAAATCTGCGGCAGGTCATCCGGCGTATCCGTAATGAAGGACTTGCCTCCGGTCTGCTGAGACAAATCTGCAAGTGCATCCTTGTTCAGTTTACCGTCTGCGTTCAGTCCAATCGTATAGACGGGAATCCCTTGATCCTTTGCTTCCTTGACGGCCTTTGCCAGATCCGCATCGGACTGAGCCTGAGTGCGGCCTTTGGTTTTGTTAAAATCATTGTTGCCGTCAGCCAGCAGCACGATCATTGGCGAGTGAGACTTGTCAGCTCCATGGTTCAGCACATTCACCGCTTCAGCCACTCCGACAGAAATATCGGTATAGGGCCCTCGGCCCAGCTGATCAATAAAATCTTTCAGGCTGCTCTTGTCCGCATCGGACTGTATCTCCAGCAATGCCTTTTCCCGCTCCACCTGATCGGTGTAAGCAACAATCCCTACCTTGTCCCCCTGGACCGGCAGCATATCAATAAACATTTTCATGGCTTCATTGCTGATCTTGTCACGGTCACTTGTATTCATTGAATTACTTACATCGGCTACAAGTACCGCATCGATTCCACTTGTCTGTGCCTGAGCCGCTGCAGCATGTGGCAGCAACGCCTGAGGTAGCAGCAGCGTTAGAATTGCCAGCAGAACCAGAGTTCCGCTGAGCCAGCGTATTTTGCTTGTCCGCAGCATTAGGTGTACTCCTTCACGTTTGAGATTAAAATGGGAATAGTTTATTATAGGCGTCAAGCCTTAAGGAAATCTTAACAGTCTACTAATAAATTCTGAAAAGCACCCCTATCTTCAGTTACAGTTTTGTAATGACTGACAAAAACCGACGTTCTCACGTCTTAATCTGTCACTAAAGTTCCAACTATGGAAATATGATATAGTTATTGCCAGTAAACTGCAATATAACGACGCTTGATCAGTAAACATTATCGTTTATAAAATGAATATAAGCATCACACGTTAACGGAGAGGGCAGAAAGGTTGTACTGCCATCGAAGTGACTCGGGTGTGCAAACAATAGTTCATCTTATAATATAAGCAAAATGATCAAGCCATAGAAAGGAACGGATTATGGTTACATACGGATGCCTCGCCATATTGTTTCTTTTTGTCATGATAAAGGGAATTGCGTTCCTGCTTCATCGGCGCAAACCCGTTTCCCGGGAAGATGCAGATCGAACCCTCTACACTATTCTGAATGGCGAGCGTGATTGAGCATGAGTTCTAAACAAGTTGTATCCATCAGGCCTTTTATAAGAACGACGCATGCTTTTCAAAAGTTGCGTGTCTGCAAGCGGTGCGGACAGTATACCTGTCTTTGGGAGGACCAGTGTACCGCCTGTGGGCGGGGCACACTCACCTTAACCGAAGAACGCGCCGCTTCTCGCGTGAAACGTCGAATTGTACGCGACCTGTTCATTACAGTAATTCTTGGTGCGGCTGCTACTTATTTCGGCGAAACGATTGATCAGACCATGGCAGCGGCCAGCGTCTCCCTGCTGCTCCTCGCTGGACTGATCTTCATGCAAAAGCGATCTTTCCAGATCGAACAGCAGCGAGAATTCAAACGAATGCTTCGTCAGGATGAGGAAGCGATTCGTCAGGGCATTAACCGGAATTGGGCCCTTGTCGCAGAAGCGCGCAAGCAGGATGAAGCGCTCGCCTACGAAATGCTCAGGGAGATCGGCTCACTCGTCTACAACGACCGGATTCGTCTGCAGCAGGTTGCGTTGCTGCAATCCTTCGTGCTGCGCAGCGATATGGACCTGCAGCTGAAGCCTCTGCTGCTGCGCAGCTTCGAGCGCCTGCTCGCTGAATATATCGGTGAAATCGCACGGCTGAAGCCGGAATTAATTCGCGAGGATGCGATCCGGTATATCGCCACATACGAGGTTAATATTTTGCAGCTGCACAACGGCATTCAGATCCTGACGGCTGTCGCCGCCGCGGCTGTACGCAAAAGTAAATATATTGAGTTGTTCCCTAGTCTTATTACCCGCTACGCCCGCTTTATGCCCAAAGATCGTTTCATGCGACTCTATCAAACTCTGGAATTGTATCCGGGTAAGGCACGCGGTGGTCTGGCGGAATCAGTGGGTCGGGTGTATAACGAGAAATATCGGGATTCATACGCAGATGCTCATGTGTAAAGCTGTTGAATATGGACTCGAAACGTAAATTAGTGCAAACTCAATCCCTGTATATAGACGACCTGAAATCCGTTCACCCCTGCATGCGTAATGGAATTACGCGTGACATCGTATCATTTTTATCATATAAGCTTCGACGCAAAAACACCCCATCCTTAGGTCTAGGATGAGGTGTTTTGATATTTGGAAAATGTATGGCATTCTTCCAGACTATCTGCCATAGATTTTATCTTTTACCGTCCGCGACGAGAATCGCGGCGGTCGCTCTTGGCCGGACCGCGTCCTGCGGAGTCCGGCCGGCGGGAGCCCTCGCGGCCCTGCTTGCTTGGGCCGCCTTCACTGCCGCGCCCGGAGCTACGCTTATCGGCGCTACGGCCAGCCCAGCCGCTGCTGCGCTCATCGCTGCTGCGACCTGCACCGCGCCCGCCTTGACCCGCTGCACCGCGACTGCTGTCGCTGCTGCGCGCGGAACCACGGCCTGCGCTGCGCTCGTCGCCACTGCGGCCGCCGCTACGTCCACCTTCGCCGCTGCGGGAACCACGACCGCCACGACCGCCTTCGCTGCGGCCAGTACGACCTGCGCCGCGACGAGCACTGCCTGTCCCGGCGGAGCGTCCGCCAGAACGTTCTTCATCACCCTGACTGTTGATGGAACGTCTATTTGCTCCAGTTGATGCTACCGGTCCTTCGCTCGTCCACTGGATACGGGAGAGCTTCTGATTGGTGCCTTCTTCAATACGAGCAAGCTCGGGTCTGTCGTGTTGTGTTGCAAATGTCACGGCAAGGCCCGTGCCGCCAGCACGACCTGTACGGCCGATCCGGTGGATATAGCTTTCCGCATCATGCGGCATATCGTAGTTGAATACGTGCGTTACGCCTTCTACATCAAGTCCACGTGCAGCTACGTCTGTAGCAACAAGCACTTGCAGTTTGGCATCGCGGAACGCTTTCATGACGTTCTCACGCTTGGATTGAGACAAATCACCATGAAGTTCATCGCTCGCATAACCTGCTTCGCGCAGATCTTCATTCAGCTTGGATGCACGACGCTTGGTCCGGCAGAATACAATCGCCAGATATGGGCGATACGTATCAATCATGCCGCGAAGTGCCTCAAGTTTGCCACGATCCGTACACTCCAGCACCTGCTGACGAATCTGATTGATCGGAATCACGGACTTGGAAGATACCTTCACATCCTCCGGGTCTTTCATGTAGTTCTTCGCCAGGTTGCGAATGCCTTTCGGCATCGTTGCCGAGAACAGCATCGTCTGACGTTTGTGTGGCAGTTCACTAAGGATGGTCTCTACATCCTCCAGGAAGCCCATGTGCAGCATTTGGTCGGCTTCATCCAACACGAGTTTCTTAACATTATCCAGCTTCAACGTGCCACGACGGAGATGGTCCAGGAGACGTCCCGGCGTACCAATCACGATCTGTGTGCCGTTTTGCAGTTTGCGCAGCTGTTTGTCCACATCTTGTCCGCCGTATACCGCGAGAACATGCAGTTTATCGTCGTTTGCAGTCAGCTTCTTCGCTTCTTCCGTAATTTGCAGCGCCAGCTCCCGCGTAGGGGCAATAATCAGCGCTTGCGGTGAGCGGTCGGATACGTTAATTTTCTGAATAATCGGCAGCAAAAAAGCCAGCGTTTTCCCTGTACCCGTCTGCGCCTCAGCAATAATATCGCGCCCACCCAGCAATACCGGAATCGAACGCTCCTGTACCGGAGTCGGCACGGCGATGCCCTGATGTTTCAGGATCTCGCACCATTCCGGGCGAATGCCCAGTTGTTCAAAGTTTGCCAATCGTTACACCTCTGTATATTCATTTAGATAAGTCCATTTCATAATTGCTTTCACTTGGCTTCAATCAAGACTAGTTTTCCGTATATCAATCATGATTATGAAATGAATTTTTTAAAAAGCAATCGGTCCGTTGCTCTTCTTCTCCATACCCTGTAGTTTACACGTTAGTCAAGCAAAACAAAAGGGGATTGAACGTTACTTTCCTGCATTTGTCCACAATTGTCCCGGATCATTGTGTTTAAAGCGTTAACGAATCGTACACACCTTATACTGTGGTGATGGTACCCTTTAAAACTGTAACGAATTCCAGCCACGTTATTCCAGGCTGATTTAGCGAGAAAACGCAGATAACGAAAGAGGCCGTCCCGTCATGTTCCTTCATGACTTGCAGGACAGCCCCTTATCATTCATCCATGTTACTCATTGAATTCATTTATCTACATATTAGACTCTCTTGTTCATCTGTATAAGTTATTAGGAACCGTGCCCTTGTGCCGCGGCAAAACCACTCTTCTCAAGCAAACGGGAGCTTTCCTCGTTCAGTCCGCGCAGATGCACCGTTTTGCCCAGCTTCGCATATTTGAATTTCACTTTACCAATGGCAACAACCGCCGTGTTATCCCAAATATGTGAGCCTCCAAAATCAATCGTGATCTCCTCCGGGTCTGCCTCGGCATTGAACTCATCAACGAAACGGGAGGATGAACCAAAGAAGAATGGTCCGTGGACCCGATACACCTTCTGCCCTTGTTCCTGATTGGCCTGCACGCGAATCTTGGTCTGTTTCCAGCCAAAATGCAGCACACTGAGCACAACGCCGACCATAACACCAATCGACAAATCATGGGTATAGACCACAATCGCTACCGTAACGATCATAACAATAGCTTCCGCCCGTGGCACACGCGCAATATTTTTGATGGAGCTCCAGTCAAACGTACCGATACACACCATAAACATGACGCCTACGAGCGCACCCATCGGCACCTCTTTCACCACACCACTGAGCAGCAGCAACAGGATCGCAAGGAACGCACCCGCGGTAAACGTGGATAACCTTCCGCGTCCACCCGACTTCACATTAATAACCGACTGTCCAATCATCGCACAGCCACCCATGCCACCGAAAAGGCCGTTAACAAAGTTGGCAATCCCCTGACCACGCACTTCCCGGTTTTTGCTGCTCTTGGTCTCGGTCATTTCATCCACAATCGTTGCAGTCAGCAAGGATTCCAGCAAACCTACCAGTGCCAGCGTGAACGAATAAGGCAGCAGAATCATTAGGGTATTAAGGGACCAGTCGATATTGGGCAGATGGAACATTGGCAGGGTACTTGTGAGGTTCCCCATATCACCTACGGTTTTGACATCCAGATTCAACAGCGCCGTAATGATCGTCATAATCACGATAGCAATCAAGGGAGCAGGAACGCTTTTGAAAAAACGCGGCAAAATATAAATGATCGCCAGCGTACCCGCTACCATCGCATACATGATCCAATTAGCACCCGTGAAGTGGGTCAGCTGTGCCATAAAGATCAGAATCGCCAGCGCATTCACAAATCCGGTCAGTACCGAGTGGGGCACAAACGTAATAAACCGTCCAACCTTGAAAATTCCCAGAATAAACTGAATAATGCCTGTCAGAATTGTAGCGGCAAACAGATATTCCACGCCATAATCCTTGACGAGTCCGACCATCAGCACCGCCATGGCACCCGTTGCTGCCGAGATCATACCTGGCCTTCCACCCACAATCGAGATCACAATGGCAATTGTAATGGAAGCGTACAAGCCGACCATCGGATCAACGCCAGCAATGATGGAGAAGGCAATGGCTTCCGGAATAAGCGCCAGCGCTACCGTAATGCCTGCCAGCACGTCACCGCGAATGTTACCAAACCATTGTTGTTTTAACGTATTCATATGTCTCTTGCCGTTCCTCCTACGTGTATAACTTCAAATTTGTCTTCGCCTGATTTGCAATGGAACGGTTCGTCACTGATCAACCACGACAGACAGCACAAAACAGCGGGATATCCTCCCACAAAATGAATCTATACGTGCCTGAATTGCATGATTTCCCATGATTCAGCTAAGTTATCCGACATCAGGTCGGAACATGTCATTATCCGTTCCAGTGAGCACCACGTTATTCCATTGCTACTTCCAGGTTTCTTGCCTTCGAGACATCGTGAGCCGATCATAGTGCCTCTTGGTTTTCCCCTCTCAGAAAAACCGGGTCCGTTAATGTACTGACCTATTATTATAGACATAGAAAGCGATATGTACTAACACAGTTAAACTGAAAAATCAGGAGCAAATCTCGTATTTTCTTAAGCTTGCGTTATTTTACTCCAAGATACTCTTTCTCAAACAAACTTTTCTCAAAAAAATCTGTTGCGACTCAAACTCTATCCTTTAGCCTGACGGTTTTTCTTTATTAAAAAAATGACTAGATAAATCATAGCTAAGATTCCTGTAGCTGCTAGACAAACCATTATGGCACTCATGGTTATGGTCCTAGCAATGATATAATACGCAAAAATGCCGACTAAAAACGATAAAATCAAGTTACTACTCATCTTTTTCAAACAAACCTCACCCTTTCAAAAAAACAACCCGTAAAGATCCTTTAAAAAAGTCTCTTTACGGGTCTTATTGTTGTTAAAATCTTCCTGATTTGAATATCGAATAGAGCAGGAAGGCCACCATCAGAATCGCCACCAGAAATCCAATCTCAATGACCGGAATATCCCACAGCATGGTTGACTGGTGACTGATCGAAGAACCAATGATCAACCCGACCATAATGATACAAAATGCGAGCAGAACAATACTGAAAGACAGCCGGTTACTGATCTGATCCATTCTTCGCATGAGCGCATCCAGTTCAGGGACACTGATCTCCAGCCTTAGCTTGCCTTTGCTAATGATGGAGGAGAGTTGTCTTAGCTGTCCAGGCAGACCCATGACACTCTCAGCCATATCCGCAGCACTGCGGAACAGACGATTCTTGATCCTTCCGGGATTGAAGCGTTCCTTGATCAGCTTTCGACCAAAGGGTTCTGCCATATCCACAATACTCAAGGTAGGATCAAGGTGTTCGACGACGCCCTCCATCGTGAGCAGCGATTTGCCCAGCAGCAGAATGTCGGCAGGCATCACAACCCGGTGTCGCTGGGCCACGCCGAACAGGTCATTCAGCGCTTGACCCACGCTAATTTTGGAAAAGGGAATATCGTAGTATTTGCTGCGGAGCTTGTCCAGATCGCTATGAAGCCCACGCAAATCCATATCATCCGGCATCATGCCCAGCTTCTCAATCGCCCGGATCATGCTGTCCGTATCCTTGCGCATCAATCCGATAATGAGCGAAGCCAGATGCTGCTTCATCTCATCACTCAGGCTGCCCACCATGCCGAAGTCGATAAAGGCAAGCCGGCCATCCTTCAACACCATCAAATTGCCCGGATGTGGATCAGCATGAAAGAATCCATGAATGAAGATCTGATTCAACAACGAATCCACCAGTCTCTGCGCAATATTATTCAGATCATGCCCACGTTTAATCAACTCGTCACGATCATTCAGCTTAATGCCTTCGATGTACTCCATCGTGAGCACACGAGAAGAAGTTTGATCCCAGTAGATCAGCGGTATTTTTACTTTGTTATCCTGCTGATATTGCTGTGCGATCTTTTCCGTATTACGACCCTCGATCGTATAATCCAGCTCGGCCATCAGTGCCTGGGCGTATTCTTCTACCATTTGCGGGATCTGATATTGCTTCACCCAATCCCAGCGCTTCTCCGCCATAGCTGTCAACTCTCGTAAAATATCCAGATCGCGCTGAACAATACGCGAAATGCCAGGTCGCTGGATTTTAATGGCTACCGCCTCACCGCTCCGAAGTTTGCCCAGATGCACCTGTCCGATACTAGCCGCAGCCACAGGGGTATCCTCGAACCGGGAAAAGATCTCCTCCAGCGGTGTATCCAATTCCTGTTCCAAAATACCCCGTGCCGTCTCCGAGGAAAACGGCGGGACCTGATCCTGCAGCTTCACCAGTTCGCGGATGACAGACTCCGGCAACAAATCCGCCCTTGTGCTTGCGAGTTGCCCCAGCTTGACGAAAGCCGGCCCCAGCTCCTGCAGCACAAGTCTAATGCGCTCACTTAGTGTTTTGGTAGTGGGTGCCTCACGCGACATCCATCGCCGGGGTATGGCCAGCAACTGGAACAAGCCCAGCTCCTCGACCATATAACCGAAGCCATGACGCACCAGCGCCATGGCAATTTCCCGGTATCTGCCGACATGTTTGATTCGCACAGCCATCTACTCGATCTCGTTTCCTTTGAGAGGAGGAACTTCAAGTGGAGCTGGGGATACATCAGGTTGAAGCTGTGGTGTGTGACCCAGTTCCGCAAGCTTTTTCTCAAGGACGGTAACACGCTGTTCCAAACTGGTTACATCACTCTCGGATGGAACGCCCACTTCCTGAAGGACACGCTTAACCTGTTCGTGAATCATTCTCTTGAACTGGCCCTGCTCTTCATCGCCCCGTTCCATCAGCCGTTCGACCAACGCTTTGGATTCACCGGGCGCAAGTTCCCCGCGCTTGACCAGATCATCCACGGTTTTCTCAATTTTCTCCTTGCTTACAACAGTAAGACCGAGCCCTAACGAGATCGCCTTTTTGAACAAATCGCTCATTCTTGTCATCCTCCTCTTCGTTGATCTCTATAGTATACCCCTTAAATCACCTACTCACAAAAGAGACGGTCCGGCTATACGTAACGTGCAGCCCATTTTCCTGCCTGCAAAATTAACTGACGATAGGTTTCATGTGCAAAAGAAGGTACATGATGTCCTGGCATAAGGTAAACAATACGTCCAACACCATATCTATGCGCCCAAACTGCGGGCTTCGGCCCTTCTTCGGATTGATACTCTAGCAGAACTTTCGTTTCGGCAAACGAACCGAATTCGAACTGATAAGGCTCTTCCTCCATCGTAAATCCCGTAATGCCTTCGGTCACCGGATGACTCTCTTCCGTTACTGTGAACTCCAGTGGTGCATAAGGTGGATGATGCAGGAATTTGGCACCGATCATCTGCTTCAGCTCATAACGATTTTGGAGCGAAATTCCGTTATGTATAATGACCAGTCCACCTCCATTACTAACATAGGACAACAAGCCTGCTGTCTGCTGTGGAGAGACTTTCCCCTTCCAATCGTCCATGTAACAGATACACACATCAAATCCGGTTATATTTTCTTGCAGCAGCATGTTGCGATTCTCACTGCACTGCACAGTCATAGTATCGTGAAAAATCCGACTGATTTCCGCATCCACACCTTGCAGCGGATGCCAGTCCGGATGAGTATAATCACCAAGTAACAACGCTTTTTTACGATGATCCATCAATAAAAACTCCTTTCAAATTACCTATACCAGAACTACCAGGGAAGTGCATCTCCCTTGTAATCTACATACGCGGGCTGATCTCCCATAAACTGCTTATGGCGATCGATGAGTGCTGTGATATATTGAGCCGATTGATCTGGCGTAAGGTCTGCAGCGGTATTCAATTCCCCGCTCATATAACTCTGTACCCAGCCAGGATGAATCAGCATCACTTGTCCCCCCTCATTCTTTAGGCCATTATGCACAAGGCGGGCCTGCATGTTTAACGCAGATTTGGACATGCAATAGGCAAACCATCCATCTCGGCTGCACTGCTCAATACTGCCTGCCTCCGAAGATATATCGACAATTAGCTTATTTGTCCCTTGAAGAAGGAGGGGCAGCAGGGCATGAGTCACACGCAATGTCCCCAATGTATTTACGTTAAATACTTCTGCCATCTCCGCCATGTTTAACGGTCCGCGGATATGATCCGTAATACTTCCTAGTATAGCCGCATTATTGATAAGCATATCCAAATGCTCTGTATCCAGCTTAAGTGTCTCCGTGAACAAAGCTACAGATAGATCATCCGCAATGTCCAGTTCGATGGCGCGTAAATGTTTTGGATAGGCATCCGTCAGAAGACGAATCCCTTTGGACTCTTCCATGTCCAATCCTGCCGCATAGACGATATAACCTCTCTTCAGCATCTGTGCCGTCAGAGCCAACCCCAGTCCCCGGGCCGCCCCGGTTACACATACGGTTTTCATCACGCTGTCCCTCCCTCGCAGGCTTAATCTGTCTTTAATTCATTCCACATTATTATCCAAAAACCTTTAATTATGAATGGGTACAAGTAACTTCACGACCAAAGTCTCAGGAGAATCCCTATCCATCAGAGTCGTTCAGCTTATATAAATTGCCCTTCGCAGAAACAGGAAACAAAAAAGTTCTGACCCCCATAGTCGGATCAGAACGGAAAACACTTCGTCATCTTAATTACGTTTCATTTAATGTTTCAATATAAGTCTAGGCAGGACCTCAGTTTATGGCAGAAGCTGAGCCTTGTCCGCAGATCTGGCAGCGTAATAACGCCCCAGTTCAACAATGAGGGCCCCCATCTTCTCATCTTCCGGGACCACAAGCGCCTCAATACCTTCTTCACGCATCGCGTTTGCCGTAACCCTGCCTACCGAGGCGGGCACCACACCTTGACGGAAGGCTTCCTGCATGGGTCCAAGCTTTCCCTTCGACGCCGCATATTCGACCAGAAACCGCACTTGCGGTCCACTTGTAAACGCGACGGCATGCACCTCATGCCGCAAAATCTCATTCAATAGCTGTTCCAGTTCGCCCTCTTCCGGCGGGACGTGGCGATAAGGGAGTACCTGACGAACCTGAGCGCCCTGATCCTCGAGCCATCTGACCAGCTTCGGTGCCGTCTCCCCGTGCAGCTGCAACATTACCTTCTTTCCCGCAAGATCATGAGGTGCGAACTCCCGAATTAGCCCGTCTGTGCTGCCATCATCATCCCGCACCAGCAGAGTCAATTTACGCTTTCGCAGTGCATTGACAGTTTTGTACCCTCTTGCTGCAATCATGGAATCCGATAATACGTCCAGCAATTGATCCGCGATTTCCATATCCTCAGCCATATCAAAAATAGCATCCAGTCCCATCCCCGTCGTCAATACCGTCCAGTCTGGCGGGTCCGATATCCAGGATACCAGTCCGTCCCGAATATTACGGTCATCCAGAAAAACAGTTCCCTGTGCAGGTCGGACAAGCGGAATACCGCCCATTTTCTCAACCAGCAAGGACATCTCTTTCGATTTTCTTGGTCCTGTCAGTGCTACGCGTATACCCGCCAAATGTTGAGCCATCTATGTTCCCCCCGTTTATTCAGCCGAATGTCATCAGTCTGACTACAGTATACAGGGTACTTCTTTGGAGGGAAACCGAGTTTCCCCGCTTTTCGGCCGTTCATCTATAACGATTTTTGATGGGATATATCAGGAATGCTGTAATTCTCCACCCTGTGGTCCTTCACGTTTCCCTTTGTCAGACTCATCTCGTTCCTGAGCTGCTTTTTCTTTTTTATCCTCTTTTGGCTGCTGCTTTTGCTTCTGGTTATCCGCTGCCCGTTGATCATTCCTGTCTTTTTTGCGGGGGCGAAGGAACACGAAGAGTATGATGGGAAATAACACCTCGAACACAATCCCAATCCATGTCCACTCCCTTGTAAAACGAAAGAGCTCAATCGCATTTTTAAAAAACCAGAAAGCACATACAAAACCTACCAAAGCCACGGGTCCCGTCATCACTTTACCCGAAACTTTTGGGATCATCCGTTTAAGTCCCCAACAGACAAAGTACAGATCAAACGCAATTTTTGTAATTAACGTAGGTAGAGTTGCCGCTGCCAGTGCAAGATCGAACCGGTCAAGGAAATCACTGATTTGCAGCTGCCTTGCCAGCTCATAGGAAGGATATACTAACCTCGATGCAATCGGTACCCCCACCGCCAGGATCGTTTCGGTGATGATCAGCATCATTAATAAGGCTGCGATCGTAATGCCCCAGAGGACTGATTTAAAACGGAAGTCACTGCCTTTGACTACAAAAGGTATTGCAATCATCTCTCCGAAAAAGGAGAATATGTACCAGCTTCCCTTGCCAACACCGGCAACATCGATGTCAAAATACGGCATGAGATTATCCATGTTTATTTGCTGAATAAGCATGAAAGGCAATATCAACGAATTTAGCAGAAACAACGTAACATACAGCTCAGACATGCCAATTAAGGATCCTAGCCCTCCCCTTACGATAAAAACAGCCATCACTAACAGGGATACTACAATGATAGATAGAGGCGTTGTTTCTAGCAGTGTGATACTTACGTAATCACCGATGAGACGGATATCACGGGCAAATATAAAGAGAAAAAACAGGATGTACAGCAAGCCTGTCACACGCCCCAAAAAAGGAAAACGTCCCACCAGCGATTCAAACAGATCCTGATTGGGGAATCGGCGCTGAACACGGCTTAACATCCAAAGTGATGCTACCATGACAAAAAACACAGGGATGTAGGATAAATAAGCATGCTGTTCAGCATAGTAAATGGCTTGCGCATGGGGCTGAATCAACGTACCTGTAATACTGAGCAGCATGATGAGCAGCACCAACTGACGACCGGTCACTCCCTGATTCATGCAATACCTCCTTTCTATCTTATCTTTCAAGCTTCGAAATTTGTTGAAGTAGCCTTAAGGTAACGGCAGCCAACGCTGAATCAAATGGGTAAGCCATGTAGTGACAAAGACTGTTTTGCTCAAATGCGTTACATAAAACCAAATCCCGGCGCTGATTACGATCAGACCGTAGGATAACCAGCGATTAATGGCCGCTGCCTGCTTCAAATGTTTGAAATCCATAATAATTACGGCAACGACTACACCCAAATATGTGAACAGCAGCGGCTTAATCATGGACGATATCCTCCTCAGGCAATCCAAACGGTTTGTTGATAACCCCTACATTTTCAATAACAATATGTGGCTCCACACTAACTTTCACATCCTGATAAATGTCATCCCAGCGATCCTTTAACTTGTCCCACTCTTTGGGCAATTGCTGATGAATGGAGCGACCCAAACCCAAAATATCGGCAGGATATTTTTTCTGAATCAGCCTTACCCCCTCCAGAATGTCATCTTGGATTTTCTGATGTATTGCTTGATTCAGGTTCTTAATCTCTTGCTCTCGCAGGTCGCCGTAGTTCGACTCGTTGTCTACAACAACTCCCTTGGCATACAGTTTAATCGTCACCGATACTTTTCCATTTTTGATATGAGGATGCAATGAGGAGTTGTTTTCATTCAGTTTAATAAAAATATCACCACTCCCTCGAGGAGCCTTGACCATAATTTCAGGCTCGTTGGCTTCACCCATAGCCAGTATAAGCGCACCAGCAGGCTCTTTTTCAATCATGCCTATCAGTTTGTCTTTCTTAAAGATAGCGATTCCATCCAACTTGATGTTCGTCTTAACGTCCTTCCAGTTGCCCGGCACATTGTCAACGGTCGTGGCAACAGGTAGAAACGGCTCTACCCCTTCGGAAAGAATCGCATCCGTAAAGGTCTTGAGAGTACGCGGTTTGCGCATATTCAGGAAGCACAATTCCCGTACCATTTCGGAAGGAAACTTTTCAATCGGTGCATCGGTATCCAGTACCTTGAATGCCGGGCCTTTGGTGATAATCGGCAAAGCAGAGAAACGATTCAACGGGTATCGTGTAAGCAAGTCCAACATAGGAGCAACGCCCTCACGGGCAAGCTCCTCTCCAATCAATATCGTACGCCGATGGGCATAATAAAGTTCACGAGAGAGCGCTTTTTGACCTTCAATAGACGTTCCGCGCAACGTTTTGGCTGTATTGGACAACATGAACCAGGATTTGTCACCACTCGTGCCTCCACCGCCACCCTCACTCCCGGAGGAACCGGATTGACCGGGCAGAGCAATTTGCAAACTGGATCTGTAATTACCATCCTCCTTATCGATAGCCAGACCAATGACAAAAGCGATATCATTAATCTCCTTCCGATCCCAGCAACCTGATATAAAAATAGTACATAGGAGCATGATGGCCACAGCATGCCGTTTTTGGATAAAGAACATGTGCTTACCACCCCTCCTCAGCATCAGGTGAGCCATTAATTTTCTCATTCATACGCTTCTGGTCACGGTGCACCGTTGAGGGACGATGGATCATGTTCCACCAAGGTGTACGAATAACAATATCCTTGGTATCCGTTTTACTGTACGGACTGAGACCGGTCAGATACGGCACGCCGAAGGAAGTCATTTGTGTCAAATGTACGGAGATCAGCACCAGTCCAATCACGATGCCATATAAACCAAGCGCCCCCGCAAGCAGCATGATAGGAAAACGCAGCAAACGAACCGTAATGGCAAAATTAAAGCGAGGGATCGTAAACGAAGCAATCCCTGTCATGGATACGATAATAACCATGGGTGCAGAAACAATTCCCGCCTGAACAGCTGCCTGTCCAATGACAAGAGCCCCCAGAATACTGACGGCCTGACCTACCGTTTTGGGCAACCGGACCCCCGCTTCTCGTAAAGCCTCGAAGGACAGCTCCATAATGAGGGCTTCGACCAATGCAGGGAATGGAATGGCCTCCCTTGCCCCCGCAATACTCAGGATCAGTGTTGTTGGTAACATATCCTGATGAAAGGTCGTAATAGCGATGTAGAGCGCCGGCAGAAATAGGGCGATACCCACAAACAGAAAACGAATCCAGCGCAACAGATTACTTATAAAGAACCGTTCATAATAATCCTCACTGGCCTGCAGCATCTGCCACATTGTGATCGGGCCAATGAGGGCAAATGGAGTGCCATCCACAAAGATGGCAAAGCGTCCTTCCAGCAGGTTTCCTGCCACTGTATCGGGGCGTTCGGTATAATGCATCTGCGGAAAAGGAGAATAGGGATGATCCTCAATAAGTTCCTCAATATATCCCGTTTCGAGAATGCCATCGATTTTAATTTTGTTGAGACGTTCCTTGACATCTTTAATCAGCTTGGGATCGGCAATGTCATCGATGTAAGTCAGCACTACATTGGTTTTGGTCTCAGTTCCAATCGTCATGCTTAACATCTTAAGCGCAGGTGTTTTGAGCTTGAAACGAAGCAGAGCTGTGTTCACACGCAATGTCTCCGTGAACCCTTCACGTGGCCCGCGAATAACCGACTCCGTCTGGGGTTCCTCGACACCACGCCGCACACCGCCCTTGACGTTGAAAAGCCAGGCCTCCTTGCTCCCGTTGATTAACAACAGCGCGGAGGATTCCAGCACTCCCTCCGCTGCGGCTGCCCAGGAATCCACTTTTTTCACCTGCGACAAGGCGATTCGTGTGTCATCGAGAGGAGCAACAGGCTCATCGGTTCGTTGCTCAATCAGGCCGCGAATCAGAGGACGGAGCATATGCTCCTGAATATCTGCTGAATTTACGATACCTTCGATGTACACCAGCAGGCCTTCCACTTCAGGTGTAATCTTGACATTGCGGAATATGACATCCGAACAATCCGAGAAAATGTCTTCCAGTGCCAGCATATGGCTTTCATGTGAGAGGCCTATCGGCTGCCGCAAAATAGGGGGAGACGGCAGCCCCAAAGGGACATGCTTCTTTTTCCCCGAATCCCTTGAACCATCTTTCCCTGATGTTTTGTCCGCCATATGCCGCCCTCCGTTCCTGTTTTGTATACAAGGTAGCTTGTGCCAGATCACACGGAATTATGTGGTCTTTTTGTAAAATATCCAATCATTTTTTTTAATTCAGGCAACAAAAAAAGGCCCCTGTTTAAATAACAGAGACCTTTGAGGCCTAATCAAAGTATGCAGCAATCTTCATTTACTTATTGGATGCTCTTGTCCACTTCTTTAATCATCTCTTGAATGGATTCCAGACCACCACCGGACAAGTACCAGTAATCGGGGTCAAGATAAACAATGTGTCCATCTTTGAAGGCATTTGTATTTTTGACCAAATCGTTCTCGATCACCTGTTTGGCTGGAGTTGCTTCACCACTACCTGCAACCACCGCACTCCGATCTACCACAAACAGATAATCCGGATTTTTCTCCATAACATACTCAAATGAAACGCTCTGTCCATGGGTGGACACTTCAATATTTGCATCTGCTGGAGTAAAACCGAACACATCATGTATGACACCAAATCGGGAACCCGCACCATACGCACTTAATTTGCCTTCGTTCGTCAGAACAACCAGTGCATTCTTTCCGCCAGCCGTTACTTTATCTTTTAAAGCTTTGACAGAGGTATCAATCGATGCCAGTGCCTCTTCTGCTTCTTTTTCTTTACCAAAGATCTCTCCAAGCGTCTTCACATTCGAAGTCAGGGAGTTCATATAATCTTCTGTATCTACCGCCATATAAATGGTCGGTGCGATCTTGCTCAGCTCTTCATAGGAGTCTTGCAGTCGTCCTGAGATGATAATCAGGTCAGGCTTCATGGCATTTACTTTCTCAAAATCAGCCTCTTTCAAACCGCCAACATTGGTGTACTTTGCATCGTTGTACTTTTCCAGATAAGAGGGAACTCCCTCCTGAGGTACACCGGCAACCTCTACCCCAAGCTGATCCAAAGTATCCAGCACACCATAGTCGAACACAACCACTTTCTCCGGATTCTTCTTCACTGTTGTTTCGCCAAGTTTATGTTTAATGACGATTTCATCACTGGACTGTTCTGCTGCTGCATTCGCTTCTGATCCTGTGCCACTGCTGGCACCTGTATTTTCTGCTGTTTTACTTCCACCACAAGCTGCCAGAACAACCGACAACACCACAAGCAACGTAAACAACCAACCCTTTTTCATAAATAGACACCTCTCGCTCTCTCTATATTGGTTTACCTTTTTAAGCAAAATACACACAAATCTTACGACCATCAATCCATTGCACAGGGATGTGCATGTCATATACTTTCTGCAATACATCCGTATCAATGATGTCCTCCGTTTTACCTTCCTGCACGACACGCCCATCTTTGAGTGCAACGATATAGTCTGAGTAACAGGAGGCAAAATTGATGTCATGAATGACAATAACAATTGTCTTCCCCAATTCATCCACCATTTTGCGAAGCACCTTCATAATCTGTACGGAATGTTTCATGTCCAAATTGTTCAATGGTTCATCGAGCAGAATATACTCGGTGTTCTGTGCAATAACCATGGCGATATATGCCCGCTGTCGTTGTCCACCGCTTAGTTCATCCAAATACTTTTTGCGGAAAGGAGCCAGCTCCATATAATCGATGGCTTCCTGAATCCACTGCCGATCTTCTGCCGTGAGTCTTCCTTGTGAATAAGGAAAACGGCCAAAAGCCACAAGGTCCTCCACAGTCAACCGGATATTTATGTGATTGGATTGTTTGAGGACTGATATTTTTTTGGACAAATCCTTGTTCTTCCAACCTTCGATCTCTTTTCCTTCGATCAGGACTTGTCCTGCATCCTTGCTGATTAGTCTGGTGATCATAGACAACAATGTACTTTTGCCTGCACCATTGGGACCGATAAATGAAGTGATTTTCCCTTTGGTAATATTCAGTGATACGTCATCCACTACCCGGACGCCGCCGTATTGTTTTGTTACATTTCTGACTTCTACCACGACTTATTCTCCTTTAGCAGTAAATAGATGAAGTACACACCGCCTACAAAATTGATAATGACACTTACTGTCGTAGCAAAGGTAAATACCCGTTCCACAATGAGCTGTCCACCGACTAATGAAACTACTGCGATAATGACCGAACCCCAGATCAGTACTTTATGACGATGTGTCCGGAATAACTGATGCGCCAGATTCACGACCAGCAGCCCCAAGAACATGATTGGGCCGACCAATGCTGTGGAAATTGACACCAGAACCATCACAACCAGCAATAACCTTTTCACAATGTACTGGTAATCCACCCCAAGGTTAACCGCGTGATCTTTGCCGAGGGACAGTACGTCGAGATATTTGGTAAACTTCTGTGCATACAGCAAGATCAAAATAATGGCCACCATGGAGATGATCAGCAGATCCGTATTCACATTGTTAAAACTCGCAAACATCTTGCCTTGCAGCACAAG
This sequence comes from Paenibacillus vandeheii, assembly GCF_030433635.1. Classification (NCBI taxonomy): domain Bacteria; kingdom Bacillati; phylum Bacillota; class Bacilli; order Caryophanales; family Paenibacillaceae; genus Paenibacillus; species Paenibacillus vandeheii. Next base: position 58,959 of record NZ_JAROCD010000010.1, on the reverse strand, counting down.
GAACTCATTGGGGTCGATCAGTACCTCCATGAAGGAGGACATGCTCTGAAACAGCGTACCCAGAATAAGGCCAACGAGCAGCAGCAAATAGATATTGCGCCCCCGTTCTCTACGGAACATAAACTGATGCAGAAGTAGAGCAAACAGGGTCATTAACAGCACAGATACCGCAAAGTTAAGATTTTTGTTCACAAAGCTGATATGCGTGCTCCCAAACACAAACACGGCAAAGGTCTGAAACAACATATACAGGGAATCAAGCCCCATAATGCCAGGCGTAAGAATTCGGTTGTTGGTTATCGTTTGAAAAATGGCAGTGGAGTACGCGATGCAGGCACCCGTGAGCACAATGGCAAGAATCTTTTTCCCTCTGCGAGGCAGAATATAATCCCAGTTACCCCCGGATTGAATGACCAGAAATACACCAATCAACAGCACTGCCGCTGCAATCAAAATGCCAAACTTCCAGGTATTTGCCGTATACTTCATTCTCATGATCCATAAGCCTTTCTTCGAAGCAGTAAATACAGGAACAACACGCTGCCCACAACGCCCACAGTCAAACTGATGGACAGCTGATAAGGATAAATAATCAATTGACCCAGAATATCGCAGACCAGGACAAAAATCGCACCGAGCACTGCCGTATGAGGCAATGTATCCCTTAAGTTATCGCCCTTATACAGCGTTACAATATTCGGTACTACAAGACCGAGAAACGGGATTGTACCTACGGTGATAATGACGACAGCTGAAACCATGGCAACCAGAATCAGCCCGAGATTAACCACTTTTCGATAAGCCAGTCCAAGATTGGTTGAGAAATCTTCGCCCATACCCGCAAGTGTAAAACGATTAGCAAACAGATAAACGATAATAAGCAGCGGAATACTGATATAGATCAGTTCATAACGTCCTTTCATAATCGTGGAGAAATCCCCCTGTAGCCATGAGGACATGTTCTGGATCAAATCGTTTTTGTAGGCAAAAAAAGTCGTGACCGAGCTTACAATATTGCCAAACATCAAACCAAGGAGAGCGATGTAAATCGTATCCTTGAATTTAACTTTCTCCAGTATCCGCATAAAGATTAGCGTTCCAGCCAGTGCAAAGGCAAAAGCGACCAGCATTTTTTGCAGTGGAGAAGCACCAGGAAACCACATCAAAGTAACAAGGATACCCAACCTGGCGGAGTCCATTGTTCCGGCCGTTGTTGGAGAAACAAATCGGTTGCGTGTCAGCTGCTGCATGATCAGTCCAATGACACTCATACTGATACCCGCGACAAGGATGCTGATTAAGCGGGGAAAACGACTGACTTGTAACACCTGAAGCTGGACTGGGGTCAAATGAAAAATATCCATAGGCGAAATGTCTGAATTGCCAATAAACAGGTATACGATAGACAAAAAAGCCAGTCCGATCAACATATAGCCTAACTTCATCTCTCTACTAATCCCCTCACCAATAGCCGTAAAACACTTGTAGCTGCTCTACTTAGTTCGACTTGATATTGATACTCATTATCAATTAAAATAATTATATCGATATTCATTTCGTCATGTCAACCATTCTCTGCTTCCCTTTTCCTTAATTTCATAAAACAACCTGAAACACATATAATTTAAATTTAATTGTATATAAGGAAAAAGACCTTCCAATTGGAAGGTCCCATTAATGATTCATTTAGTCGGCAAAATAATCTTCAGGAACATAGCGGATCTCAGATTCCGCATATATGGTCAATGTATGGCGTTCTCCATCATAATGCACCCGGTCTCCCTGAACGTAATACCAGTGCTTCACCAGGGGCTGATCCTTGCGCTGTACAAAGCGAAACACGTTGAGCTCCTGTCTGAGCTCCATAATGCTGTCCACCACCTGTTGCTCCAGACCCGTAACGGTAAAAACAAATCCCGTGCCCTCTCTTTGATAACGATAGGACAACGAATCGGTTTTACTGTTCACCAGCCCCCGCCCAGTCACTGCATGCTTAACCATAAACCATTCCTGCTGCGTCATAAAGTACATCCTCCTTTGGATCTTGGAGTTTCATTCCATTTCGGTAAATTAGGGCAAATCAATTAACATATAGAAGGCGTCCTCGCTTGCATCCAGGTTCATGGATGTCGTCTGTTCCACACGAGCCGTGTCCCCTTCAGTTAACTGATGCTCTCCGTTCAAGCCAAGCACTCCTTCAATGGCAAAAATGTACATACGGCGATCTTCTGCCTGTTCATAGGTTAACGTCTGGCCTTTAGCCAATCGGCCAAGATAGATGGTCATATCCTGTTGAATGGATGCGATACGCGCCCCACCTTCAGGCGATACCACGGGTACAAGTGCTCCCGAAAGTGCGTCTGGATCAAACGAGGTCGTCTCGTAAGACGGCTCCAGCCCTCTTGTATATGGCATGAACCAGAGCTGTAATATACGTACTTCTTCGGTATCCGAAGCATTGTGCTCGGTATGAATCATGCCAGTACCTGCTGACATGCGCTGAATTCCACCAAATGATGTAACTGCCACATTGCCCAGGTTATCTTCATGACGCAGCTTGCCGCTCAGCACGATGGATACAATCTCCATATCACTATGCGGATGTGCCCCAAAACCACGGCCAGGAGCAATTACATCGTCATTGGCTACTCGCATGGGTCCAAACGCGGTATTCTCCGGGTCCTGGTATTCACCAAAGGAAAAGCTGTGATTGCCGCGCAGCCAGCCCCGGTCGAAGCTGGAGCGGGAATCGGATGGAATGACGTTTATCATAAAGCGCACCCTCCTACAGGTTCTCTTATTTTTTCTTAGTAGCATACTTATTCTCATTGTACCAAATAGATGGGCTTGTCGTCCAAAATAAAAAGCCTTTTCCCGGCTAGAACGGTTCACGCATACAATTACACGTAATCCGGTTTAGCGAGAAAAGGCTTTATACAGGAGATATGAGATATACCTGCTTATAACTGAACTTGTTCCATCCCTATTGGATGTTAGACCCGTTATGCACTCACATTCTGGCGAGTGTTGCCTTGTCTGGAGAAGAAATGATCCACCGCCAGAAAACGGCTGCCTGTGAAGAGCATTGTCAATGAACCTGCCAACAGCAGGTAATCAAGCTCGGTACCACTTATGAACGGCTGTCCCACTTTGGCAGTAAGCAGAACTCCTCCCATAACGACGATGAACAATGCAGCAAATACACGGGTTCCCAATCCCAGAATCATGCCTGCACCACCCACCAGCTCAATGATGGCTACAACCGATGCCAGAAAACCAGGAATACCGATACTTTCAAAGAAACCGACTGTACCACTAATTCCACCCTCGAATTTGCTCCAACCGTGTAATACAAAGATGAGACCAATCATGATCCTTGAGAAAAACAAGCCAATCTCCACACTTCTATTCATATTCATCTTCCTCCTTGGAGTTTAAGTTCAACGTGAAATTCAACCAATGGACCAAACAAACAAGACAGACAGCAGCAGGATCACTGTGGCAGAAATGAATACCGCATAGCGGGGAAGTGTCAGCGCAACATCCTGTTCCGGGTCTAACAGACGGGAAATACGTACATTCACCGAAGTATCAGCAAAAGACGATTGAATAGCTGTCTCTTTAATCCTCCAAGGTTCAGGGCAAGCCCGGATCAGTTTAAGCAGTGCACTGCCAATCCCCGCAGCATTCCCTGTACGTTCAATTGCCTCATTGTCAGCCAGAATTTCTCTAATGATATTGTAATGTTTTGAAGTATGCTTCAACACCGGGATATACGGCATCATGAAGGCAAAAACCGAAAGCAATGTCGTCTTGAGTGGATCACGATGCCACAGATGATGGACCTCATGATACACAACCGCTCTTTCTTCTTCAGCATCAAGCATAGTTAGTAGCCCCGTGGAAAGTACAATAACGGGTTTCCAGAGACCGATCGTAAATGCAACCGGTGACAGCTTGTCCACCACAATGAATCGAGTTTGTTTCAGATGACGGTACCGCGCTTCCAGTTCCCGAGACATAGTCCCATGCTCCATCGACCGAAGCTTCCGTACCGCTGCACATGTCTTAATCATCCGATCCAGCAGCAACCAGCCTGTACCCGCAAACGTCAGAATCACCAGCGCCATAAGAAAATGGCCTACGGATAACCAGCCCAGTCTGCTCATCCAGTGATTGCACAGCCAGAGCAGGTTAAACGGAATATCCCAACCGAATATTTTGTACATCGCGTACATGAACATCTGCATGAACACGAGTAACGGAATGCCAAACCCGACGGTAAACAAGAGCTTCGAGCGGGCCTTCCACATGTCAATCGCTATCCTTTTTCCATTGCTTAATCTTCTGCTCCAGACGCTCTATCAACCCTGCGTCTGCTTCATCCAGCGCATCCAGCATATGATTCAGAGCAAGTGCCCCGAATTCATCCACCAATTCATGTGATAACTCCTTGGATTGGTCGTTCATAAACTCCTCCCTGCTCTGCAACGGATGGTACAGTGACGTTCGGCCCTTCTGCGACTTGCGGAGCAATCCCTTGTCCACGAGGCGATTCATCACCGTCATGACTGTATTGAAATTAACGTCTTTATCTTGTTCAAGTGCGGTTTGCACTTCGCGAATGCTGCTGCCTGGACGCGTCCATAAAATGTCCATGATCTTCGCCTCCAGCGGACCGAAAAATCGATTCAGCCCACGCTCACCCACTTTAAAATTGTGTATTCTCATATGTTCAGACACCCCTCACACTACCCATTGTAGTGCCAACAAACGAGAAGTCAACCTCTATGTCAGCTATTTATTGTAAATAATTTGTAAATATGTTTTCCATTTCAGAATATCATCTCATTGCACAAGGTCGGTTTAGAGGTGAAAAAAGCCTAAAGACCGGGCAAGCCTGCTATTCTGCAGTCCTACCCGGTCTATTATAAAATCAATTATTCATTTCTGAAAAAGATGAAATTTAAGTGCTTTATTTACGATCCTGTGATGGCATAAATGCGGAGATATCTACACCAAGTCCATGAGCCAGACGACCACCGAGCTGTCCATCTGCCTGGAAGAAGTGACACAAGGCACGCAACTGAGTCTGTTCCGGAACTGCCTTCAGGTCATTGATCAGATTATCGAGCAAGTGTTGCTGCTCTACGGCCGTGAAGGAACGGAACAATTCCCCTGACTGTGTATAGTTATCGGTCTTCTCAATTTTCTCGCGCGTAACATGCCCCTGTAACGGAGCCTGACTGTCACGGTATTCCGGTGCTTCCACCGGGCTGTTGCCCGAGCTGTTCGGTTCATAGTTTACCGGAGATGGGTCCTGACTCACATTCATGAGTCCATCACGCTGATGATTGCGAACCGGAGCATAAGGGCAGTTCACCGGAATCTGCAAATAGTTCGGTCCGAGCCGGTGGCGCTGTGTATCCGGATAGGAGAACAGGCGACCCTGCAGCAATTTATCTTCGGAAGGCTCGATTCCAGGAACCAGAGCGCTTGGAGAGAAGGCTGCTTGCTCCACTTCTGCGAAGAAATTCTGTGGATTACGGTTCAACGTCATCGTTCCGATGGTCTGGAATGGTAACACATCCTCGGGCCAAGTCTTCGTTGGGTCGAGTGGATCAAAAGCGAAATCATCCATCTGCTCCGGCTTCAGCAATTGTACCTGCAGCTTCCACTGCGGGTATTGACCATTTTTGATATGATCGTGCAAATCCCGGGTGGCATGGTTGAAATCCTGCCCTTGTACTTCAGCCGCTTCTTGACGAGAGAAACCTCGTACGCCCTGAGCTGACTCCCACTTGTATTTCACATAATGAACTTGCCCTTGCGCATTGATCCATTTGAAGGCGTGTACGCCGAATCCATCCATTTCGCGGTAGCTTGCTGGCGTACCCAGATCGGAGAACAACCAGGTCATCATATGCGTCGACTCCGGTGATAGTGTCATGAAATCCCAGTAGCGTGCAGGATCCTGGATATTCGTATCCGGTGCAGGTTTCAGGGAATGAACCATATCCGGGAACTTCATGGCATCACGGATGAAGAAGACAGGTAAATGGTTCCCCACGATATCATAGTTTCCTTCACGGGTATAGAACTTCACGGCAAAACCACGTGGGTCACGCGCTGTCTCCGGGGAACCTGTGCCGTGAATTACCGTGGAGAATCGCACCAATACGTCCGTCTCTGTGCCAGGGTCTTGCAGGAAATCGGCAGTTGTGTAAGCCTTCATGCTCTGCTCCAGTGTAAACACGCCATGTGCACCGGCACCTCTCGCATGAACGACCCGTTCCGGTATACGCTCACGGTCAAAATGGGCGATCTTTTCAAGCAGATGATAATCCTCAAGTAATGTCGGGCCTCTTCTTCCTGCGGTACGGGAGTTTTGGTTGTCACCTACGGGTGCGCCCTGATTGGTTGTCATGCGTTCTGTCATATCGTTATCCTCCTCATGTTGGTCTCATGCCTGCTGTATATACTCTATTAAAATCATATTCGACATCGCTTTAAATATACATTTAGACTTGATCTAACTGTTAAAATGATTCTAACATGTCCCACTCGCCTCTTGCATGAGGTTCACATGAGATTCAGATGAGTTTCTTGTTCGTTTCATGAATGAAATATGAACATCAACTTTGAAAAAGATGAGCATTGATCCATTTCGATTGGATGGGTCTGATTTACGCTATCTAGTGGATAGACCCGGGTTACGTGTGACATGAACAGCATAATCTGCCCACAAAAAAAAAGCGGACTAATCCGCCAGGCGGTAGCCCACTCCTCTTACCGTTACTATATATTGAGGCGAAGCCGCGTTATCGCCAAGTTTTTTGCGCAAGCTTTTGATATGAACATCCACCACATTGCTTCCACCCGTAAAATCCGTCTCCCAAATATCGCTGAGCATCTCCTCACGAGAAATGACTGCACCTTTGGCGTCAATCAGCTTCAGCAGCAGATCATACTCGGTCTTGGTCAAATGAATGCGGTCATTATTCCGGTGCACGCTCATCCGCTCACGATCGAGCCATAGATCCTTGAATCCGATACGTTGTCCTTCCTGAGGGAGAAATCCGCGTTTCGGTGCAGCAGGACTATTGCCGATCATGCGCTGCACACGATATAACGCCTCCTGCGGACGTGCCGGCCAAACCAGTAATTCCTCCTGAAGCATCGGGCCACTGGCACTGCCAATCATCTTCTCCCCCACCAGATACAGACAGGGTGTTGCATATTCAGCTTCACGGTTCAGTCGGCTGCTGATGCCGGCAAATGCATCAATGGTTCCAGCAACAGACAGGTCATAGATTAACAGATCGAATACAAGCCGTTCATGCAAATCAGGTTCCCAGCGATGGAATACCAGCACATCGAAGCAGCTATCCGTTAGTGCCTTGACCAGTTCATGTACCTGACCCGGCATCGGACTGATCAGAATGACCCGTCTCGTGGTCGGACAATTATCTACAAGGGGAGCTGGATCAGCAAGTGCAGGCTTGACCCGGAGCGGCAAACGACGACCGGACAGGTTGATTTTCACTTGACCCGTTTGTTTCTGCATTCTGCGCAGACACCTCCAAAGACCACATGAGCGTGATCAATCGCATACCCGGTTTCCTCCGCAACTTGCTTCATCCATTGCGGAGGAACTTCCGTCATAACTTCATCCACCTTGCCGCATACTTCGCACATAATATGTTGATGATCGTCCATGCGGGCATCATAACGACTCGCCGTCTCGCCCAACTTGAGCTCTCGAATCAATTCTTTATCTGTCAAATATCGGAGCGAATTATATACCGTACCATAAGCCAAATTATAACCTTGCTCCACCAGACGATTCATCACGTCTGCTGCGGTTGGATGGTCTTCGGAATGACGGACGACATCATAAACGGCTTGACGCTGTATCGTCAGATTTAAAGTTCTCACCAGCAATTCTCCTTTATTTACTCATTCAATAGTATATAAGATGACATAGCAATCTACAGACTGCTATGATTCCCAGAAACATCAAAATCAATTTTGATTTAGATTAAGTATAAATCTCATTGTATAATGAAGTCAATATCCGACTAATTTATTCATGAATTGCCATAGCCAAGCCTCTTCACAGCTCCCCCTCTCCCATTTGGGATATTATGGTTCGCTACCACACTGCTTTTCAGCTAAAATATAGTAATGTGCGCTAAAGGGGGGATGCTGGTTGCTAAGCACATTTTTCGTTAATGTCTGTGTCATGATCACGTTCATGTATGTGTCCGGAATCATCGCCAAATTCTATCGTATCCGTGTGCCCTTTCCCTCAATGCGTGTTCAGATGATCGGTGGTCTGCTGTTCGGGATCTATGGAACGGTACTGATGAATTATTCCTTTCCTTTGAATGAAACTACCATTGTGGATTTGCGTCATTTGGCTATCGTCACAGCAGCCGTATATTTAGGAGGACTCGCTTCAGTCATCTCAGGACTTGTCATCTCCATCCTGCGTATTCTCATGTTTGGAATGTCATCCGCTGCTATCGATGCAGCCTTCGTCATGACAATCATCGGACTGTCCGGTGTATATTTTGCCTATGCTCCTTGGTCGAGATTAACCAAGATTATTACCATGAACCTGCTGGGTATGACGCTGATCTTTGTCATTCTGATGCTCAATACTTCCAGCATGAATTCTCTAATGAAAGTGTATCCATTACAGATAACCATTTCCTTTGTCGGTGGAATCTTTATTTATTTCATCGCAGAATTCATTAATAAATCCAATGAAATGTTGTTCCTACTGGAGCGAAAAGCTTCTACCGACCATCTAACCAATCTAAGTAATCGCAGACAATTTGAGAAATCACTCGAGTTGGAACTAGAACGGGCACGTGAGAACAAGCAAAAACTATCCCTGTTGGTCATTGATATTGACCGGTTCAAAAAAGTAAATGACACCTTCGGCCATTCTTCAGGCGATGCGGTCTTGAAACAGCTCGGGCAATTGCTCATCAAGCATGCCCGCTCGGCCGATATCGTCTCTCGAAACGGAGGCGAGGAATTTGCTATTCTGTTGCTCGATTGTGGTCATCACCAGGCTATGGCGATCGCTGAGTCGATCAGGCAAGCGGTGGAGAAGTACCTCTTCGCCCTGCCGGATGGCAATACGATCCGGCTGACCATCTCGATCGGTGTTGCTGTGTTTCCGGATCACTGTGACGACCGGGATGATAACGATTTCTTTGAACAAGCAGATCGTGCATTATATGAGGCCAAGAATACGGGCAGGAATCGTGTCTGTGCCATTCCACTTGGTTCCCTCGCCATCTCCGGCCAAAACCCATTCTAATCTCAAACCCAAAAGGGATGTCCCCGCAGCCTATCAGGCTAGCCAGGACATCCCTTTCATTTCTCACCTTTTGCATCATTTGATTCAACTCGCTTACGGGTGCAAGAACAACCTGTGAGGTTGAGTTTGCTTAAGCTAAGATTTGTTCGATCTCTTCAACGATGGCAGCATCCAGCTTCACACCGGAAGCGGCCGCATTCTCTTTCACCTGTTCAGGGCGACTTGCCCCTACAAGCGCACTGGACACGTTATTTTGCCGCAGAATCCATGCCAGAGCCAATTGACCGACCTTCAGGTCCAGCTTGTCCGCCACTTCAATTAACTGGCGAACCTTTGCGATCCGGTCAGCGTTAATTTTCCCTTCATCCCAGCCCAGCTTCGCTGCCCGGCTGTTCTCGGGAATATCGGACACCGAGGTGTATTTACCCGTCAACAATCCTTGTGCCAGCGGGGAATAAACGACTTGTCCAATCCCTTTGCGCTCGCCCAACGGGATGATTTCACTTTCGATATAACGGTCAAACATGTTGTACACCGGCTGGTTCACCACGATATGATCCAGCAACAGGCGATCAGCGGTACCCAGCGCAGCTTCCATCTGCGCCGCCGTCCATTGGCTAACACCTACGTAAAGCACCTTGCCCTGACGCACCAGATCGTCCAGTGCTCGCAGTGTCTCTTCAATCGGTGTTTCGGTATGATAGCGATGGCAATAATATATGTCTACATAATCAACACCCAGCCGTTGCAAGCTGGCTTCGCATTGTTCCTTAATATGTTTACGGGATAACCCTTGGTCATTTGGACCGTCACCCATTTTGCCAAAAACCTTGGTTGCAAGTACATACGAATCACGGGAATACGCTTTCAACGTCTGCCCCAGCAGCTCTTCTGCTGCACCCCGCTCGTACACATTGGCTGTGTCAAAAAAGTTAATGCCTTCATCGAATGCGGCTTCAATTGATTTCACCGCGTTTTCACGTTCCACATATCCTCCGTATGTCAGCCAGCTACCCAGGCTGATCTCGCTTACCTTCAGTCCGCTTCCACCCAATCTACGGTATTCCATTGAATGCACATCCTCCTCTAAACTGATTAATGATGAAGTTCCCTTTCTATTGTATCGTATTCGGCTCGGATTAAAAGGGCTTTGGAGCAGAATTTGGGAAATAGTTATGGATTTATGGATGAATATTAAAAAGCTCCGCTGCAAAAGCGGAGCCATCATGCAGGTAACTACATTACGTTTCTTCATTATTTATGAGAGATCCTAGTTTGTCTCAGTTAGCTGTGACGATAAATTGTTCCCATGCTCCGCCGACAGCATTACGATTGGCGTACAGCACGCCCCCGTTATTCAGATCCGCACTGACATATTTACCGTTCGCAACGGATTTGAAAGCAACCAGTCCCCCGCCCAGATCTTCACGGGTAAACTTCTCCCATGTGGATGGATACGTGGCCGAGGCGATCAAACGCCCGCCGTTATTCAGATCGGCTTGCACATATTTAATGTTGCTCATCGACAGCAAGGATACCGTTCCATCCGAGTTTTGGATGATTTTGAACCGTTCCCAGTGTCCGGCAGTATCCCGATTGGCAACCAGCGAATCCGCCCGACCGTTCTCTGCGCTGACAAACGTACCGTTGGCATTGGCCTTCAGACTGGACCAGGCCTTGTTGTAATCGTTTTCAATTGGAATTATAATGAATTTGAATGAATTGTCAATCACTTATTTGGAGTTGTGAACCCTATGGATGTCAAAATTATTGATGTCGCTGCCATTGCAGGTGTATCCCCGGCAACCGTATCACGAGTTATTAATCAGCACAGCAAGGTTAGCACCAAAACGAAAGATAAGGTGATGCGCGCCATCGAGCAATTGGGATATCACCCCAACGCAGCAGCCAAAAATCTTCGTTCACAGAGAACCATGACGATTGGCGTCATCGTTCCGGATATCAACAATTCCTATTATGCGGAAATAATTAAAGGCATTGAGAACATCGCCTACGCCCGTCATTACAAAGTCATCATATGTGATGCCCATAACCAGAAAGAGCGAGAAGTCGATTATCTTAATTTGCTGCTGGATCGGACCATTGACGGTGTCATCATTATCACTCCCATGCTGGCGGATGAGGAATTATTCCAGCTCGCGGATAAGGGGTATCGTATTGGCATTGTTGGCAAATATATCGAACATGATCAGATTCCTTGTATCTATACTGACAACGTGAAATTTTCCCAGGAAGTTGTTCAGCATCTGGTTGAGGCCGGACATCGGAATATCGTTTTCTTGAACGGTTATCCCGAAGCAATCGATAGCTATGAGCGGCTTGAAGGCTATTTGAAAGCCTTGCGCAATCATCAAATTCCATTCCGTCCCGAACTGATCGAGAATGGGAATTTCAACAAAGAAGGCGGATATGAGGCCATCAAACGACTGTTTAACAAAGGCCTGTCCTTCTCCGCTGTATATGCGGCCAACGATGAAATGGCCCTCGGCGTATACCAGGCATGTTCGGAATACGGAATACGCATTCCCGAGCAATTGGCTATCGTAGGTGTGGACAACAATCGAATCAGCAAATACATCCACCCTACGCTAAGTTCGGTGAACCAGCCCAAGTATACGATGGGCGCCATTCTGATGGAGAAGATGATTGACACGATGAATACGAATGAATTTCAGGACAAACGCGTATTTAAAGTCGACTCGGAGCTGCTTGTTCGAGGGTCCTCTTCCTTCCAAATAACAAGTAAAGCGCACCCGTAACAGGTGCGCCTAATTGAATATCATTTTCTATTTTCTTAATGCACAATGATGCTTAACGCATTCAACAATTCAGCCTGCTTCACCGGCTTGGTCAGGACCGCATCAAAGACTTCCGCTTCATGCGGATCGATATGCATACCATACGGAATCAGCACAATGACCGGTGAATCGGTAACCAGGTGCTTCAGCTTGTGCACAAAATCCACAGCGCCACCCTCCAGCAGTCCCATATCCACAACGGCCACATCAGGCTTAAAGCCCTCCTCAATCCAGTTGTACGCCTCGGTTGTAACCGAGGTCATATGCACATCCATCTTCCATCTTCGCATCAGGGAGGAGGCCCCTTGCAAAATGTCAGGATCCTTCGCAAGCAGCACCTTTTTGCCCCTCAGTCGGTGCTGAATATTGGCAAGCTGAGGCAGTTCCCAATGTTTGCGAAGCGGCAGGCAGATCTCGAATTCTGTTTCCTTGTCTCCCAGACCGCGCACCTGAATACGGCCGTTCATAAGGATGGCAAGGTTCTGGCTGACTGCCAAACCGAGATTGGTTCCCACCAGCTTCTGTGTACTTATATTTCCGTCCAAATTGTTAAATGATCTAAGCTTTTTGTCCGAAGAGAGCATGCGACCGGTATACTTCACATGAAGTCGAAGCGTCCCCGCTTCCTCTGTATCTCCACCATCCACAGTTGCTGTAACCAACACTGAACCTGTCCGTGTTGAATCTATGGCATACTGTATGACATGGGCCAATAGTTGTCCGATCTTGATTTCATCCCCGACGTAGACCTGAGATACATTCAGATCAAGGTTCAATCCCAGCTCAATGTTCTTGCTCAGCGCAAGTCCCGCATAGAGATAAACGGTATTCTCGATCGTGGCTACCAGATCAAATGGATCATCGTGTACAACTGTTTTGCCTGCATCGTTGACGTTAAAACTCATCATGTTATTTAGCAGTGAGAGCAGGATGTTACCGCTGGTCTCAATCATATTCACATACTCTGTCTGCTCGTCCGACATATCCGGTGTACGCATCAGGTCCGTCAATCCCAAAATGCCGTTCAGTGGATTACGAATCTCGTGGCTCATCAGCGACAGCATCTGTGTCTTGGTCATTGCCTCGGATTCCGCGCGTTCCTTCTCTGCCTGCAATTGCTCCTGTAGCTGCTCCGAATCACTCAGCTTCTGCTCCTGAACTTGCAGCGTATCTTCCAGATCCACGACATATCCGAGGAAAACAGCCATAGCTTTCAGCGTCTTCATATCCGTTTCACTGATTACATAATCAGGATTATCCATCAGACATATGGTCCCGAACGCTTCCCCCGACCTCCGCAAAATTGGAATGCCCACAAAGAAACGATTGCCCAGTTCGCCCGTTACGTCCATCGACTCCGTAAGCGGATGTTCGCATGTATCCGTGATAACCAGACTGCTGCCCTTATCTCTCAATACTAGACTGCAATATGACGCTTCAAATGGAAGGGCACTGCCTTTGGCAATCAACTCTTCCTCGCGGTTAAAAGCCTCCATAATCACATTGGTTACGCCATCATTCGTGGCAATGAAGATGGTGTTCACCTTTAATATACCGCTTACTACGTCTACAATATGGGACGCGGCTTCCTGGATATTTTCATAGAAGCCCCTTGTAATGCTTACCGTTCCCATGACTCACCCCTCTTGTTTTAGCTGCATTTCAAATCCGTATTGCACATGATGATTCAATCGATTAACGAGGGTTCATATGTTCCGAAACAGCTGTCACAACCTATTCATATATGATTAACACTGTAGGAATCAAAGGGAAACATACCCGAATCCAATTTATTCCACGGACGGGAATCTGCTATGGACGGTATGATTCGATGACAGGAAAGTTAAGCAACCGCTTCCCTGGCAGGTTTTCTGTCCTTATTTCTAGCTTCGTCAACTATACTTACACGGTAATAAGAAATTATACGCTTACCCTCCGGCTTTGGAAACCTTTATCATGCCAGACTAGGAAATCGCCACGTTCAACGCACCCCTCTTATGTGACGATTATCACACCCAAATAACAAGATATAGTTTATAAATGGATAAAGAAACTCTACATATAGTGTTCAATGAATTGACATTATCCCTATACAATCTCATTTTTTAGGAGGAATCTGATATGAACATGCTTGAGTATGCCTCTCCACCGGCGCCTGATCTGCTATCTGATCTGGGAAGACGAATTATCGGAGCAGAAGACGCTGATACGCTGAGGGAGAATGCCAATCTGAACGGAGACTCGTTCAGCGGCAAGATGAGCAGGCTCGGTTCGGAGACGGCCAAGTGGCATGCTCTGCGTCATGTGCTGCCAGAGGACCTTGCTCTAGCTGTGGAGAATGGTGATCTGTATGTACACGATCTGGATCAGTATGCCCTTGGAACGACCAACTGTATATTCATCCCGTTTGACCGACTGCTGGCCTCCGGCTTTAACACAGGCAACGGTTCGGTTCGTACACCACAGACGATCATGTCTGCCATGGCGCTGGTCGCCATAATTTTTCAATCCCAGCAGAACAGCCAGTATGGCGGCGTATCGGCCAACAAAATCGACTGGGATCTAGCACCTTATGTGAAGCGATCGTTCCGTAAGCATTACCGAAAAGCACAACGGCTGTTTGGGGAAAATGACCGGATTGAGGATGAGCAGCTACATCTGAATAGTGATGAAGCGAAGGAGAAATGTCCACGAGCCTTTGCCTTTGCCTGTGAAGAAACGGAAATGGAGACCGAACAGGCTGCGGAATCGCTAATCCATAATCTGAACACCATGAGCAGTCGTGCTGGCGGACAGATCCCGTTTACTTCGCTGAACTACGGACTGTGCACTTCAGCCGAAGGTCGGCTCGTATCCCGATCGTTGCTGGAAGCGACCATTCGTGGACTCGGCAACGGGGAAACGCCCGTGTTTCCACAGCATATTTTCCAGTGCAAGCAAGGAATTAACCAATCTGAGGGAGATCCGAATCATGATTTATTCAAGCTCGCTGTGACCTGCTCCTCACGGCGTATGTATCCGAATTTTGTCAATGTGGATGCTTCCTTCAACCTTCCCTATTATCGGCCGGAAGATCCCGACACGATCATTGCCACGATGGGATGCCGTACACGCACACTGGCTGATCGCTTCGGACGCAATCGTCAGAGCGGCAAAGGGAACTTGTCCTTTAACACCATCAATCTGGTCAAGCTCGGCATACGATATGGGATCTGCCAGGGAACAAGAGCCATCGCTGACCGGGCCGGCTTCTATATGGCTTTGGAATCCGTCATGCACAATGCTACGGATGGACTGCTGCACCGGTATCGTATCCAGACAAACCAGCCTGCCAAAGCATCGGACTTCATGATGCGGGAAGGGGTGTGGGAAGGCGGTGAACAATTGGCTCCGAATGAACCAGTGGCTGACCTGCTGAAACACGGTACGTTATCCATCGGTTTTATCGGGCTTGCTGAATGTATGACCGCTCTATATGGCCGCCACCATGGACAAGACCTTCATGTACATCGAGAAGCCTTGAATATCATTCGTACGATGAGAGAGTTCTGCGACCGGATGAGTGAGTTGCATAATTTGAATATCACCTTATTCGCTACGCCCGCCGAGGGTCTATCCGGCAAATTCACTAAGCTTGATCGTGAGCGATACGGCAGCATCGCGGGGGTCAATGACCGGGAATACTATACCAATTCATTTCACATTCCGGTCTATCATCCCCTTCCGGCCTATCGCAAAATTGAATTGGAAGCCCCTTTCCACAAGCTATGCAATGCCGGGGCCATCTCTTATGTCGAACTCGACGGGAATGTTAGGGCCAACACCGCGGCTTTCCAGCGGATCGTGCAATATGCGCTGGCCCAGGATATCGGGTATTTCTCCATTAATCATCCAATCGACCGCTGTCCATCCTGTGGCTATGAGGGCGTAATCGGAGATGTATGTCCCGGATGTGAAGCTCATGAAAATCACGTGCATTTCCAGCGACTGCGCCGGGTAACGGGCTATCTGACCGGAGATTACAAAGTGCGCTTCAATACGGCAAAGCAGGCTGAAGTACGGGATCGGGTGAAACATCGGTGAATCTGTACGGGTATATCCCCGAATCGGTGAATGAGGGAACGGGTCTGCGAGCCGTGTTGTTCATTAGCGGATGCCGACATGCCTGTCCGGGCTGCTTCAGCCCGGACTCATGGAGCTTCCGCGCAGGTGAACCCTTTACAGAGGAACGGCAGCAGCAGATCTTGTATGAAGTGACCGCGCATCCCTTGCTGGAAGGGGTTACGTTATGCGGAGGTGATCCTTTTTTCTCTGCCGCAGAGTGTGCATCCTGGGTTCGACAGCTTCAAGCGGTACGGCCTGATCTGACGGTATGGGCCTATACGGGATTTGTATATGAGGAACTTGTTGCCGACCCTGCGCGAGCAGAACTATTCCGCCTATGCGACGTTATTATTGATGGACCTTATATTGCAGCTGAGCGTGATGTATCTCTTGCTTATCGCGGCAGTCGCAATCAGCGAATCATTGATGTAGGGGCAACGATGGCTAGCCAGACAATCGTTACTATGCAGATGGATGCATGGTAACGATTTTTTGGGTTGGGTTGAATCCAGCACAACATGTGCTGGATATTTAGTTTATTTTGAAGAGTCATTTTATGGAGTCCAATCTGCAAGTAAACCAAGGTTTCATACGGCTCTATTTTATTTCCGATCGGATTAATGATATATGTTGCAAGCCCATAGGTAATCGTCTATGATGGGTAGCATAAGAGCAAGTATACAACGACTGCATTATTATAAAATCTATCATCTATACTTGGTTACCAATCTCATAGCCGGAGATGTGTACGCACATTTCTGCACACGGAAACAGGTGCCGACTACAGCTACATGTGTGGTCAGGCTTAAAAGGGAAGCACGGTGTAAATCCGTCGCGGTCCCGCCACTGTATACGGGGAGTCCATGCATAACAATCCACTGGTGTAACTGCCGGGAAGGAATGCACATGACCATGATCCGCAAGCCAGGAGACCTGCCTGTTTCGACAGCATCGCATGACCTACGGAAGATAGGGAGGTGTTAGAGCAACCGCTAAAATGACTTATAGCAGGTGTTCTTTCCCATTCTGTCTTTGTGCACAGTCGTCATTTATGATGCCTGTTTCTCGGGGTATGGAATCGGAAAGAATGCCTTTTTTTGATGCTTTCAAATGAAACACAACACAGCAAGCAGCTTCAACCTGCTGAGTTCATCATTATAAATGAGGAGGAATTTTACATGTCGCAATCACAGCAACAACAGGCACAAGTTCTGACAGGCAACCTCGGTTACCCTCGCATCGGTGCGGGACGTGAATGGAAAAAAGCACTGGAGTCCTTCTGGGCTGGCCGAATCGATGAATCCACGCTTCATCAGGAACTGACCACGCTTCGGTTGCAGGATCTGAAGAAACAGCAGGCACAGCAGCTCGATCTGATTCCTGTGGGCGACTTCTCCTACTATGATCATATTCTCGACGTATCCGCAATGTTTGGCGTCGTTCCTGAGCGATTCAACCATACTGGCGGACCGGTGTCCGTATCTACCTATTACGCCATGGCCCGGGGTAATGACCAGGCAACAGCCTGTGAGATGACCAAGTGGCTGAACACCAACTATCACTACATCGTACCTGAGATTCATAATGATACTGCATTTGCTTTGCTTGAAAATAAACCTCTTGCCGCCTATCGCGAAGCGAAGCAGGAGCTTGGGCTGGAAGGTAAACCTGTCGTTGTCGGTCCGTACTCATATGTACGGTTCGCCAAAGGCTATGACGCGGAACGCTTCGCGGAGATTGTCACACGCCTCGTTCCGGTGTACGCCCAGCTTCTGGCCGAACTTCAGGCCGCAGGCGTGCAGTGGGTACAGATCGACGAGCCCGCTCTGACGCTGGCTGTCTCTTCCGAAGATGAAGCCTTGCTGCAACAGGTGTATGCTGCATTGGCACAAGCCGCACCCGAACTGAAGCTGCTGCTTCAGACGTACTTCGAATCGGTGGAAGCCTATCCGATCGTGACAGCACTGCCTGTAGCCGGAATCGGCCTGGACCTAGTCCACGGCTATGAAGGCAACCTGGCCAGCCTGCGGGAGCATGGCTTCCCGCAGGATAAATGGCTGGGCGCCGGTGTCATTGACGGGCGCAACATCTGGCGCGCCGATCTCGCAGAGACGGCGAAGCTGCTGGAGCAGGTGGCTGAATTCGCTGCCGAAGGCAAGCTGATCATTCAGCCTTCCTGCAGCCTGTTGCATGTACCGGTGACTGCCGCTCAGGAGAGCGCGCTTGATCCGGTACTGCGCAATGCCCTGGCCTTTGCCGACGAGAAGCTGGAAGAAATTGCGACGCTCGGCACGTTGTTGTCCGGCGGTGCGAAGCAGGCGGACCAGGTAGCGGCTGTGGCTGAAGCCAGCCGCCGCGTTGAGGCGAGCACCGAAGCGGTACGCCTGCTGAGCGAGTCCGAGTCACGGACACGCCTGAGTGGCGCTCCCGCAGGGGTGCATGCTGACGAGCAGCTGCTTCGCAGCGCGTCATTCCAGGAGCGGCGCGAACTGCAGCAGCAAAAATGGTCGCTCCCGCTGCTGCCAACGACAACGATTGGCAGCTTCCCACAGACGGCGGACGTGCGCAAGGCACGCGCCCTGTTCCGCAAAGGCGAATGGAATGCGGAGCAATATGATGCCTATGTGCGTGAACAGATCCAGGAATGGATTACCATTCAGGAGGAAATCGGTCTGGATGTGCTGGTACACGGTGAGTTCGAACGTACCGATATGGTCGAGTTTTTCGGTGAGAAGCTGACTGGGTTCGCTTTTACCAAAAATGGCTGGGTACAGTCCTACGGCTCACGCTGTGTGAAACCACCTGTCATTTACGGAGATGTGCTGTTCAATGAACCGATGACGGTGAAAGAAACGGCGTATGCTCAGACACTGACCAGCAAACCGGTAAAAGGCATGCTCACAGGCCCGGTAACGATTCTGAACTGGTCCTTTGTCCGCTCGGATATTCCGCGCAGCGAAGTATCCTACCAGATTGCCCGTGCCATTCGGGACGAGGTTGAAGCGCTGGAGCAAGCAGGCATTGAGATGATTCAGGTCGATGAGCCAGCTCTTCGTGAAGGACTTCCGCTCAAACGACGCAAATGGGATGAGTACCTGCAATGGGCGGTGGAATCCTTCCGTTTGGCTACTGCAACCGTTAAACCAACCACGCAGGTGCATACCCACATGTGCTACTGTGAGTTCGATGATATTATTGAAGCCATCAGCGATCTGGATGCCGATGTGATCTCGATCGAGACATCCCGCAGCCATGGGGAACTGGTCGGCAGCTTTGAGCAAAATACGTATGATAAAGGCATCGGTCTCGGTGTATACGATATCCATAGTCCGCGTGTTCCAGGCAAGGACGAGATGTTGAATATGATTGAGCGCGCACTTCACGTGCTGCCAGCCGATCTGTTCTGGGTGAATCCTGACTGCGGACTGAAAACACGTGGTAAGGCCGAAGTCGTGGATGCGTTAAGCATTATGGTAGACGCTGCTCGTACAGCAAGAGAACGGGTAACGGCTGATTCCTCAATCTAAATTCGATATTTCGCCACTTACGCTTTTGGAAAAAGCTGTTTTATTAACAAAAGGGATGTCCCCTAGTCATGAAGATGACAAGGGGACATCCCTTTTTAGCGTTTTTATTTAACGAACTGAGCACTTGCTATTAGAGCTGCAACTTCCATAGGCTGCAGGTTTAACGAATCTCGAAATAGCTGATACGCACTCCTGCGGACAATACCAGATAAACATCCTGCTGACCTGATGCACCTTGGAGGTCTGCCTTAACCGTGGACCACTGCTGGGCCTCGCCCTGTGCAAGTTCCACGCGTCCTGCCAACGCACCGTCAGGTGCGCCCAGTCGAACTTCCAATACCGCACCAGCAAGTTCAGCCGATACACGAGCTTCGAGCGCTGCTGCACTGCCCAGATCCGCATCTTTGAAGGCAATCCATCCCTGCTCTCCAATCACACGGACAGATGTTCCGCCTTCCTTGCTTTCATCCAGATCCACACCGAAGTATGCATCGTAATTCTCGGCGCGAGTAGCCACACCAAGGTTACGTGAAGGAATGATCTCTCCATCTACCGTCAGGTCAGCAACTAGCTGAATATCGGCGGAAGATTTGCCCACCATAATGGAGTACGTGCCACTTTCAACCACATAGCGATCACGGGTTACATCCCAGATTGCCAGCTCCTGAACCGGCAACGTGAAGCTGATCTTTGCCGTAGCTCCGGCTTTAATATGAAGACGACGGAAGCCTTTTAACGTTTTGAGCGGACGCTTCACCCGGGACTGTCCGGCACGCACGTACAATTGCACAACCTCATCACTTGCGATCGTTCCTGTATTCGTCACGTCCACAGTTACCGTAATTGTGCCTTCTGCTCCCGTTTGGGACGGGTTCAACTCCAGGTTGCTGTATTTGAACGATGCATACGTCAATCCATGTCCGAACGGATACAGTACATCACCTTCAAAATATTGATACGTACGTCCGGATTGAATGATATCGTAGTCTCTGATATCGGTCAGCTGATCTGCCGATTGCACCCACGTCATATTCAGGCGGCCTGCTGGCGCATAATCGCCATACAATACGTCAGCCACAGCATTGCCCAGCTCTTGTCCTGCATGGGAGGTATACAATACCGCTGGGATGTTCTCCTGTACCCAGTTGGACGTGAACGGGTAACTTCCCACGATAACTACAACCGTATTCGGATTCGCTGCATAGACCGCTTCGACCAGACGCTGCTGGGATTCTGCCAGATCCAGGCTTGGACGGTCAATCTCTTCTTTACCATTCACAAGCGGATTGTTGCCGACAAATACAATCGCCGTCTCCGCTTCCTTCGCAGTTGCTACCGCTTCCTCTAATCCATTCACCACAATATCCTTCTTGAATGTTTCCGCAGCACCGAACGACTTCAACTCTTCGGATACCGCAAACGCGTCGTTCCCGCCATTAGGTGCCGTGACGGTTTTGCCGTTCCAAGTGGTCAATCCCACACTTCCGTCCTGTTGTGGCAACAGATGGAATACTTCCTTCACAAACCAGCCATACACTTCATCCGCAGACGCCGTAACGCTCTCTTCATCCGTCGTCAGGTATTTGCCATTGCTTGCTGCCTGCAGCGTATAACTGCCAAAGCCCCAGTCACTCAGTGTAAATGTCTCGGCATCTCCTGAAGCAATGATGGATGATTTCTCATCTTCAGCCAGTCCAACAGCCATCCCACTGGCTACAGAAGTCAGCGTAATCCGATCATTGCCATCCTTGAACGTAACCTTGTCGCCGCCTACTTTGGAACTGATCGCTTCAAGCGGGGATACGCTATATGGCATAGTGCCTGCATACCAGTCACGATAGACTGTTCCGCCCAGTTGACCAATAACAGCCACTTTGCCGGATTTCGCTTTGTTCAGTGGCAGTGTACCTTTATCGTTCTTGAGCAGCACCACTTGTTCTCTCGCCGCTCTTAACGACAACGCTTTGGCCTTTTCCGTCATCATCGCTTCTTCACCAATCGAGGCATACGGATTGCCTTCTGCCGGATCGAATTCACCCAGACGGAAGCGGACACGGAACGTATTGAACAACGCCAGATCGATGTCTTCCATGGTGAGTGTGCCCTGCTCCAGCCCTTCACGCAGCGCCTGCTTCGACAGATCCGCATCATCGGTAATGCTGTCAATGCCGGCTTTGACGGACTCTACTGTACCTGGGGTGTGGGAATCATAGTATTTATGATCGTTCTTGATTCCCATGACATCTCCTGCATCACTCACGATGAAGCCATCCATGCCCCATTCGCCCTTCACTATCTCGTTTACAAACGGGTGCAACAATGCAGGAGTACCATTAATGGAGTTGTACGCGGTCATCATGGACTGCGCCCCGCCCTCTTTGAACGGTTTCTCGAACGCTTTCAGGTAATATTCACGCATGTTGCGCGGATCAATGCTCGAAGAACCACTACCACGATCTACTTCATTATTGTTTGCAAGGAAATGCTTCAATGTAGCAACCGCCTTGTAATACTTCGGATGGTCACCCTGAATACCCTTAACCAAAGCTGTGGTCAGCTCGGCAGTAAGTTCCGGATCTTCCCCGTAGGCTTCCTCATTCCGACCCCAGCGCGGATCACGTTCCATATCAACCGTAGGTGCCCACAGCGTCAGACCGTTCACGGCTGGATTGCGTTTGTAGAATACACGTGCCTCGTCTCCGATCACGGAGCCGATCTCTTTCATCAGGTCTGCATCCCACGTACACGCCAGCCCTACCGGCTGCGGGAAGGACGTGGCTTCGCCCAGCCAAGCCAGACCGTGAGCTGCTTCTGTGCCGTGTTTGTAAGCTGCGATACCCAGACGTTCTACTGCTGGTTGGTATTGCAGCATGGATTCGATTTTCTCATCTTCCGACAGGCGGGATACGAGGTCCTTTACACGTGTATCGAGTTCAAGCGTTGTATCCTGGAAAGGATATTTCGTTTGGTTAGTCATGATATGGAATTCTCCTTTGGGCTTTCAATGGTTTATTTATAATGATAGCGAATACATTAACATGACATAATTATGATGTAATTTTAATGTATCCGACCTCATAAATCGAAGATTTAACCTTATAAAACAAGCATTTATTAGTCCGATGTTAACTCTTCTCTTCATTTACTAAAACGATTTCGGTAAACCTATCATATAGCATGTTTAGCAAAAAAAACAGGGGTCTTGTAGAGGAAAATGTGAATTTTCCTCAGGAAAGTATGGGGTCAATCGTTTCATTCTGGCACAGTATGGTAATCATGGATAAGAGTAAAATTTTGACGTATTTATGAGCTGAGCATAAGCCCTAATGAACAAAATATAAGGAGGAAATCGAGTGAATGATCATCAACAAACCCCGACAGGTTTGCCCTCCATTCCGGAATCCCTGTGGAGAGCCACAAACACATTCAATGAATATCCGAAACTGACAGAAAATACAACTGCGGATGTAGCCATCATTGGTGCAGGCATTGCGGGCATTACGACAGCCTATTTGCTGGCTCAGACGGGTAGGCGTGTGGTTGTGCTTGAAGCCGGAAAAGTACTGGATGGCACAACCGGCCATACCACTGCCAAGGTATCCGCGCAGCATGGCGTGATATTTGATGAATTGCTGCATCATTTTGGCGAGGAACAGGCCCGCATGTATTATGAAGGTAATGCTAAAGCCGCCAAGTGGATGCGCGATCTGGTAAAAGAGAAAAAAATCGATTGCCAGTGGGCTGAGGAAGATGCCTATGTCTACATTCAATCCGAGGAAAACCTCAAAAAGCTGGAGATTGAACTGACCGCCTATGGCAAGCTAAATATTCCTGGTGAATGGGTCGATCCACTTCCCATCCCTGTCCCGTCCAGAGCAGGCATTAAGATGCCGGGACAAGCCCGCTTTGACCCGCTCCGTTATTTGCATTACCTGCTGGAATCCGCAGTCAAGCAAGGTGTCCGCATCTTCGAACATACAACGGTTACCGATGTAGAGGAAGACGCCTCACTGCATGTGCGGACCTATGAGAATGGTCCATCCGTAACGTCCGAACATGTCGTCGTTGCCTCCCATTTCCCGGTCTACGACCCTGGATTTTATTTTTCAAGGCTGCACGCTGAACGATCCTATGCTGTTATGGTTGAACCTCAGAAGCCTTTCACAGGTGGCATGTATATCTCTGATGATGAACCCTACCGTTCACTGCGTACTGTCATTCATGAAGGGAAGGAACACATCCTCTTTGGAGGAGAGAATCATAAAACCGGACAGGGCATTTGTACCGTCGGTCATTATGAAAATTTGGAGCGCTATGCAGCCGATACATTTGGCATTCGCAACATCCCATTCCGCTGGTCAGCTCAGGATCTGATTTCCATCGATAAGGTCCCTTATATTGGACCCATTACCGGACGACATGAACGTGTCTATGTGGCTACCGGCTTTGCCAAATGGGGCATGACCACAGGAACGATGGCTGGACATATCCTTACGGACCGGATTACCGGACGCGACAACTCTTACGCAGCGGTATTCGATCCTGCAAGGTTCAAGGTAGACCCTGGTGTGAAAAACTTCCTCGTAGAGAATGTCAATGTAGCCACGGAACTGATCTCTGGCAAAGTTGGCATTATTCACAAGAACTCGGGACAACTCGGTAACGATGAAGGTTCTGTTGTTCGCCATGACGGCAAACGAACCGGCGCCTACAAGGACCCGAGCGGCCAACTCTTTCTGGTGGACACCACCTGCACCCATTTGGGTTGTGAAGTGGAATGGAATGCTGGCGAACGTTCCTGGGATTGTCCATGCCATGGCTCACGCTTCGACTACGCGGGCAAGGTCATTGAAGGGCCTGCCGTTAAAGACCTTACGGTATTGGACGCACAAGAATAAATTAAAGCTGATACCCCCATCGCTGTATATCTTCATCCCATAGACCCGGATCGGAATCCGTCCTCAGACGGAAGTAACCGATCCGGGTTTTGCGTATGCTGATTTATAAGTGAATTAGCGAGAAATCGAAGTTAGTCCCATTTGCGGCAAACCGTGACACGGAACTATTTTAAAATCACTACCTTGCATTAAACAGTACCGGATGCTATGATGAATTTACGACTACTGAACAATACACACTAGTGTTTGGATAGAGCAACAAGGAGGAACCCAAGTGAATGTTAATATTCAATTTAAAAAAGGGGTGCTGGAACTATGCGTCCTCGTGCTGATCAACCGCCAGGATCGTTACGGTTACGAACTTGCTCAGGCCGTATCCCAGCATATTGAAGTGGCAGAAGGTGCGCTGTATCCCCTTTTGCGAAGATTGGTTAATGACGGCTATTGTACGACTTACCTGCAGGAATCCAGTGAAGGCCCGCCGCGTAAATATTACAAACTGTCTGATACCGGTCGGGACTATATGAAGACTCTCACGAATGAATGGAATAGTTTTGTGCGCAATGTCGCAAATCTTATAGAGGAAGGTACCCCCAATGAATAGACAACAATTCATGCAGGCAATGGAAATTCATCTAAGACCGATGGACCCGCTGGAACGGGCAGAACTGCTCGCTGATTATGATCAGCATTTTGAGATGGGATTGAGAGAAGGAAGATCGGAAGAAGAGATTGCACGTGAACTGGGGCATCCGATCGAGATTGCCAAAGAAGCGCTCGGTGATCGATATGATGCACTTACACCAGGATCTGATCCGTTCTACGCGCCAACATTCGAAGAAATGCGTCCTCAGCAAAGGGGAAATCGCGCCGCACGCAGCTTCTTCACGGCAATCGGACTTTTTTTCCTGAACATCATGCTGGCGATTCCAATAGGATTGACGCTGTGGTCGGTATGGCTCACAATTGCCAGTCTGTCGCTGCTGGTATTGGCACCGATCGCTGCAGCGGTGGATTTCTTATATCTTGACCATTTCGAGTATTCTGAGATGTTCGTTGCGATTGGAGTATTCGGTATAGGCATTCTATTTGCCCTTTTGACAAAATGGATTTTTAAAGCCTTTAAGCTGATCACTCTTCAGTATATAAGATGGAATCAAAAAACAATGAAAGGAGATGTCTAATCATGAGCACCAAAAAATGGATCGCTTTAGCCATACTATGTATCGGCATCGGATTGCTCGGAACCTCCATATACGGAGTTCAGTTCGGAGACCAGAGAGAGGCCTACTCCAAACGTTGGGAATTCAAAAATGATGAGCTGCACAACATTATGATGAATGCTAACTTTAGCGCAGACATTGAATTCGTAGCAAGTCCCGATTCCAATGGTTACATTGAAGTGGATGGTAAGTGGGACCCGGCCACAATTGAAGGTTTTAAACAGGCCTCGATCTCGGATGGAACCTTTACGTTAAACCAGAAAGAGCGCCCGCGTTTGCAATTTTTCACCCTTTATTGGAATACTCAGCAGCAAACGATCACGGTTGCGCTGCCTGAAGGACATCAGCTGGATGACGTCAACATCGTCTCTACTTACAGTGATCTGGATCTGAAGGGCCTGCATGCCAAAACCTTGGACCTTAACAATACGTCTGGGAGCATTCACCTTCAAGACATAAATGTACCAACCATTCAACTGGATCTAGCTTCAGGTGACATCAAAGCCACGGCAATTGAGGGAACTATGGAAGTAAAACAAACTTCCGGAAGCTTCACGCTGGATGGCATAAATGGCGATGTAACCCGGATTGTACAGTCAGGAGATACCAAAATTATGCAATTGAATGGAGCGGCAAACGTTAAATTCACTTCCGGCAGTGTAAAAATCGAGCAAGCTTCCTCAGGTTCAATGGATGTATCGGGACAGTCTGGAGATATTTCCATACAGGCAGCGTCTGATTTTGAAGGTATATTTGACGCACAGGCTATTTCCGGTGATGTGAATATCCCTGATTCCCCTATGGTAAGCCGTGATGTCATCAAAGCTCGCACCACCTCAGGCAGCATCAAGATCAAGCAATAATGTTAAATTATGATGAAGCAAATATTCGAACTGTGGGTAATATAGTATAATTAAATGCTAGTCCAATTCTAAGGAGGAATTACCCACATGGAACTTAAAAATAAAACGGCTGTCATCACTGGCGCCGGTAAAGGGATAGGCCGTGCCATTGCTCAGGCACTTGCCAAGGAAGGTGTACATCTGGGGTTGATCGCCCGCACTGCTTCAGATTTAGAAACATTGCAGCAATCCCTCAGCCAGGAATATGGTGTAAAAGTAACCAGTGCCATTGCGGATATTTCGGATCGTACTCAAGCTGAGGCAGCAATAGCAGCTATCGAGATGGAGCTTGGCGCGGTGGATATCCTTATTAACAATGCAGGTATCGCAAGCTTCGGCACCTTGCTGGATATGGACCCGGAAGAGTGGGAGCGCATCCTGCATGTCAATGTCATGGGTACATACTATGTAACCCGTGCTGTGCTGCCAAGCATGATCAAGGAAAGCAGTGGCAGCATCATTAATATCGCCTCTACTGCTGGTGAGCGTGGATTCGCAACCGGTTCAGCCTACTGCGCATCCAAATTCGCCCTGCTTGGCATGACCGAATCCCTGATGCAGGAAGTACGTAAATCCAATATCCGGGTTACTGCGTTAACGCCAAGTACGGTGAACACGGAGCTGGCAACCAATGCCGGACTGAAAGTTGGAGACGAGGACCGCATGATGCAAGCTGAGGACGTAGCAGAACTGGCTTTGGCGACGCTCAAGCTGTCGGACCGTGTATTTGTTAAAGCCGCAGGCATCTGGACAACTAATCCGCAGTAAGCAGGAGTAGTCGGACCATTTATAAAGAACAATGAATGACGGAAGCAACCATTTCTAATGATGCAATCCGTCGCCATCCGGCCGCCCAAGAAACCTCTGGGCGGCCTTTTACATATTCAGCAGCCGCCATCGTGTCCGAATACAATTCATCGCGCTGATTCTCTACCCTTATGATTAATGCAGCGTTACTTCTCTCATTCTCCATTCCATTATCCTCTGCTTATGCGTTCCACAAATGGTCCAGATCCAGATCCTTGGACACGGCGATCAGCACCACCGCGGGCTCCTCCCCAATATTGGTCACTTCGTGGGGAACGATGGCATTCCAGCTGAACGAATCTCCAGCTTCCAGAATCTCTACATCCTCACACTGCTCTGCGCGAATTCGGCCCTGCAAAACTAGATGGCTCTCCTCGCCGGCATGCTTGTTTACCCCCGTTGATGCACCTGCCTGCAGCTCCACAATGGACATGCGCATGGCGCCCTTTGCCGTTAGATGCTGTACCTTGATCTGCCCGCTTCCGGCAGTTGTTTCCTTGCGCTCATCCTTACGCACCACGTTCATCCGTTGCTCCGGCGAGAGCAGCAAGTAAGGCAGTGGCACTTCCAGATAATCCGCGATACTTTCGAGTGTGGCAATGGAAGGTGAGGTTTTGTTATTTTCCACGTTGCTGATAAACCCCTTGGACAGCCCCGTACCCTCGCACATTTGCATGATGGTGATCTGTTTTTGTTTGCGGATCGTACGAATGGCTAGGCCAATATCCATGTTGCAAAACCTCCTCTTCTATAGAAATATCAACTCTTCAATCTATTTTGCGTCAGGTTCATAAAAAACAATCCGGTTGCCAAACGGATCAATCACTGTCATTTCCCTTAGATTCCACGGCGTGTCGGTAATGCCCGGTCTGGAATGTTTG
Source organism: Paenibacillus vandeheii (assembly GCF_030433635.1). NCBI lineage: Bacteria > Bacillati > Bacillota > Bacilli > Caryophanales > Paenibacillaceae > Paenibacillus > Paenibacillus vandeheii. The sequence continues at coordinate 30,461 of NZ_JAROCD010000010.1, read as the reverse complement.
TACTTTTTTCGATTGAGCGTCTCATATAAGGCATCCAGCGCATCCGTCTCCATTCGCAATGCCGCTCCTGGCGTGCAATCGCCATGATGTTCGGATAGATGCAATTGAATGGAATCCAGGGAAATCTGCATATATAGCGGCAAGTCTGTCTCAAATCGATGTTCCCAATCCAATCGAAAACCCAGGTAGTCCAGGTAAAACTCTTTCGCCTTGTCTTCATCAAATATCCTCAGAATAGGCACGATTCCTTTGATCATGATTATCACCTCCTCGGGAGTAATATGTGGATTACTTTGGCGCTCTGCCTGAGACAACGTTATAGATCATTATAGATTTCTTATACGGAACATATTTTCATAATACAAAAAAAATATTGACCCTACAATGGAATCATGATAAATTTTGTTCATTAATAAGAATATTATTTTTATATTAGTAAACTTTATTTAGATTATCATTTCTTATCAGGTGGTGATTCGATTGAGTTATTCATTGTCTTACGAGGTTCGACTTCCTTCCGATTACAATACAGAACAACACTATCCCGTTATCTTTGCTCTGCATGGCATGGGTTCGGATGAGCAGGATATGCTGCGGCTGATGCAGCCCTTACAATCTGATTTTATTATCATTGCCATACGAGGGCCCATCGTTCAGGGGAGCGGCTACGCCTATTTTCAGATTAAAAGCATTGGCAATCCCATCCGCGAGTTGTTTGACGCCTCTGTTCAGGGACTGCAGCAGCTTATTGTTGACTTGTCCTCCAAATATGCCATTGATCCCGCACGGCGTTATATCGCCGGATTCAGTCAAGGAGCCATTATGGCGATGACGCTCTCGCTGATCATGGGAGATGCAATCAAGGGAATTGTAGCCATGAGTGGTTACATTCCACAATTTGTGAAAGACGAATACACGTTACAGCCCAACTCGGAGTTATCTGTATTCATTTCGCATGGCGATCAGGATCATCTCTTCCCGCTGCAACTTGGCGAGGATAACGCCAGTTTCTTCCGTAAACTCATCCATAACGTTACGTATGTTCCATATCACGGTGGGCACCAAGTCACCCCCGATTTATATCAACAATTTCAACAATGGCTTCGGACGGATGCCAAGCTGGACGCCGAAGACCTGAAAGGACTGAATTCATAATGATGCCATCCCTGTTTATCGCTCACGGTGCACCATCACTCGCACTGGAGGAGAATGCGTACACTGAATTTCTGCAAAAGCTCGGACAGGAACTCCCGAAACCCAAAGCAATCGTACTGTTCTCTGCTCACTGGGAATCTAAAACCCAATTGGTTTCTTCGGTGGCGAATTACGAGACAATCTACGATTTCGGTGGCTTCCAGCCCGAGCTGTATCAGATCAAATACTCGGCACAAGGACATGAAGAGACATCTGCGAAGATTCAGCGTCTGTTCGCGGATGCTGGAATTCCGGTAGAGAGCGACTCCGTTCGTGGTCTGGATCATGGTGCTTGGGTCGTTCTTCGTCTGCTCTATCCAGATGCGGATATCCCGGTCGTGGCGTTGTCTGTAAACCGTTATCTGTCCAGTGAACAGCAATATCGGGTAGGACAGGCGCTCGCCACATTACGTGAGCAGGATGTTCTCGTCATTGGCAGTGGTGGAACGGTACACAATCTGCGTCAGTTAAACTGGGAAAGCGCAGGTGTTGAACCTTGGGCCATGGCATTTGACAACTGGCTGCATGACAAGCTGGTGAGCTGGGATACAGAATCCCTCTTTGCCTATGACAAGCTCGCACCATCCGCCCAAGCGGCTGTGCCTACGCCAGAGCATTTTGTACCACTGCTGCTCGCCATGGGTTCCGGAGATCAGAACAAGCAAGCATCACTCCTGTTCAAAGCCTATCAGTATGGCAACCTGAGCCTGTCTTGCTGGAAATTTGATTGATCATCGATTGATTGGTTTATATAACTCCATATATAAAAACAACCAAACACTCGTGCGAAACTGCACGGGTGTTTGGAGTGATATGACCTTTTTTTCATAATGCTGGGAGTTCTAAAGCAAGCTATAATAACATTTAGTGGAAATGAACAAGCTGTAATGACCAATTACTCTTTCTACACCTATCACATCTTTCTGGGAGGAACATTCGAAGTGGCTGAACAACCAAAGTCTGAGAGCTTGATGTCTCTCGTCAAAAAGGGAAACACCTCCTCGGCCGTAGCCATGGCAGGTAACGCGGTACTTGCACTGTGCAAAGGAGGAGCCTTCCTATTCAGTGGCAGTGGCGCCATGTTCGCCTCGGCGATGCACTCTTTGGCCGATGCCATCAACCAAGGGTTTGTCTTTGTCGGAAGTGTGTTGTCCGAGAAAAAACCTACACGCCGCTTTCCGACCGGATTCGGACGGGTCATCAACATTTTCTGTATGATTGCCGTTATCGTTGTGACCATTATGGCCTATGAGACGATTCATGAAGGGATTCACCTCTTACAGCATCCTGCCGGTCATTCGGGCGGTCTCTGGATTAACATCGGTGTGCTGGTGCTTAACATTGTGATCGATGGAGCCATTTTGATCAAAGCAATGAAAGAAATTCTCAAGGAAGCACGTGCACCCAAAGCGTCAGGCCTGGCCCTGTTCCCTGCTGCAATCAAAAATGTAGGACGCGCTGCACCGCCAACACGCCTTGTATTTTACGAAGATGTTGTAGCGGTAATCGGTGCGACACTCGCTCTGATTTCTGTTGTTGTCATTGCACTGACCAATTTTGCATTGCTCGATGGAATCGTGACGACCATTATTGGATGCCTGATGATCGCTGTCGCTTTCCGTGTCGGCTATGACAATATGATCGGACTGATTGGTGTAGCGGCTCCACAGGATGTTGAGGACAAAGTATCCCAGACCATTCTGGCCGACACTCATGTTGCGGATATCCAGATGATGCGTATTATTCAGGAAGGCCGTTACTACCACGTGGAAGGTCTGATTGAGCTGACCAAAGGGCTATCTCTTGCCGATGCCGATGATATCAAGTTCCGTATTCAGGAGAAGTTAATGACAGACCCCGACATCGCCGATGCGGCCATCTCCATTATTGAAGATGATGGCGTGAACAGCTGGGGCAAGAAGCATTCGGATGTGGTGAAGTGAGGAATTACCCTCTTTTATAAAAGAAAAAGGCCCACTCTTCGCGGAGTGGGCTTCTTCACGTAGCTAACTACGTGACATAGGTAACTGCATGGCTACTGAATAGCTGCACTAAACTTGTTGGTTGGAATTCACTGACTGGCCGTCATGGTGTTTACTTCCGCCCACCCTGCTCCACCCCCATCTCCATCAATTTATCCAGCCATTTCAGACGGAACGTTTCTGTGGAGCCTTTGATTGGACTGATCTCGGTTACATGTTTTGAACCTAGACTTTAGTCTAGGTTCAGTTTAACTCCAAAGACCGAGGATACCCTTTTGCGGTTCATGGTATGCTGTGGATAACGAGAAAACATACTCCATGACCGTTCGGGAATTGATCTTGTATTGAAAAGGAGAGATATCATGGCTAAACGCACCATCCTTGCGCCCGTCCTTATTTTGCTGGGCGTGTACCTGATTTTGAACCAGGGAGGTTCACTCGGTCCAGGTACGATCTTCGCCACATTCTGGCCCACCCTATTTGTGATTCCGCTGGGGCTGTTCTTCCACTGGCTGTATTTCTCCATGATTGGAAGAGGAATTGGATTGCTGGTTCCTGGAGGCATCTTGCTTACGGCAGGTGTTGTCAGCCAGATCGCCATGCTCTTTGGCAACTGGAGCACGATGTGGCCTGGCTTCATTCTTGCGGTAGCGGTAGGTCTGTTTGAACTGTATTGGTTTGGTGGTCGCAACAAATGGCTGCTGATTCCGATCAACATTCTGACGGTTATCTCGCTGCTGTTCTTCGCCGTCATGTCGATTGGCACGATGCTGACCAGCCTGTCCTTCATCCAGCCGTTCGTGGCGATTGTGCTGATTATGGGCGGGGCATGGATCATTGTGGGACGCAAAAAGCGCATGTAAATCTTATGTCGTTTACACTAGACCACTGCGGTGACAGAACAACTTCGGATCGCTGTTATCCCCAGATTTTTTTGAATCCCATCTAGAATGGGAAAATCCGGTGATAAAGGCGAACGCTTCGCTTCCTCCGTTTGTTCTGTCCCCTCCGTTATCGTGTACACGAAAAAAATTCGACATGTGCTTTTGCTCTGAGGTAGGGTAAAAATATAGGGGTGCTGCTCGTCATTCAATTGAAATGACGAGCAGCACCCCTGTTTATTCTAACGAACTGTACACACGCTATTGGCGGTCATTTGCTCCCATTTGAGTTTTAACGAATCAGAGAGAGCTATACATCTCAATTAAATGCCTTTTACTTGCTATGCATTTTAAATTCGAGGAACAAATCATTGTAATGCGACAGCATTTTTTTGCCCAGATTATCGTACACTTCCAGCTTGCCCGTCAGCGTCTCATCCGGATAGAATCGTTCATCCTCCGAAATATCCTCTGGCAGCAGCTTTAATGCCTCGGCGTTCGGTGTGGAGTACCCGACATACTCGGCGTTACGGGCGGCATGATCCGGGTCCAGCATGAAGTTGATAAACTGATGTGCCCCTTCAATATTACTCGCAGTCTTCGGAATGACCATGTTATCGAACCAAAGGTTCGAGCCTTCCTCAGGAACCACGTAATCCAGCTTGTCGTTCTCATCCATAATCTCCGACGCATCCCCGGACCATACGAGTCCAACCGCCGCTTCTTCGTTCGCCAGCAGCATCTTAATTTCGTCTCCGACAATGGCTCTGACGTTCGGCGTCAGGGTGGACAATTTCTTCAAAGCCGCCTGCAGATGGTCTTCGTTGGTATCGTTCAGCGAATAACCGAGGCTGTTCAGCCCCATGCCGATCACTTCACGTGCACCATCGAGCAGCAGGATTTGATTTTTCAAACGCGGGTCCCACAGATCATTCCAGCTCTCAAACGTTAACCCATCGACCAGTTCAGGGTTGTACACAATGCCCACTGTTCCCCAGAAGTAAGGGATGGAGTACTTGTTGCCCTCATCAAAGGACAGGTCCATAAACCGTGGGTCGATGTTACTCAGATTCGGAAGCTTGCTGTGATCCAGTGGAACGAGCAGGTTCTCTGCTTTCATTTTGCTAATCGCATATTCGGAAGGTATCGCTACATCAAACGTCGTTCCTCCCTGCTCAATCTTGGTCAGCATCGCTTCATTCGAGTCAAACGTCTGATAGATCACCTTGATGCCAGTCTCTTGCTCAAATTCCTTCAGCAGATCAGGGTCGATATAATCGCCCCAGTTATAGATGGTCAGCGTGTTGCCGCCCGAATACCCCTGACTCTTGTTCAGATACGAGGCCAGAATCATCAGGGCAAAGGCAGCGATGAATACAATCGCAAATGTCCGTACCAGTTGCTTCATGGACGCAGCCCCTTTCCTCCGGGTGGTATCCGAGTTGCGCGGCGGTTAATGAAGTAGTATCCAACCACCAGCAGCACTGTGAGCAGGAACAGCAGTGTAGACAGCGCATTGATGGACAATGACACGCCCTGCCTTGCTCTTGAATAAATCTCTACAGAGAGTGTAGAGTACCCGTTCCCTGTGACAAAGAACGTTACGGCAAAGTCATCCAGCGAGTACGTCAGGGCCATGAAGAACCCGGCAAAAATCCCCGGTTTGACGTATGGAAGCACGACACGAGTCAGAATCTGCCACGACCCAGCTCCCAGATCACGCGCGGCATCCATCAAGGTTGGACTCATCTCCTGAAGCTTCGGCAGTACCATGATGACAACAATCGGCACGCTGAATGCGATATGAGACAACAATACCGAAGTGAATCCAAGTTTGATGCCAATCATGGTAAACAGAATCAGAAAGGATGCACCGATAATGACATCCGGACTGACGATCAGCACGTTATTGAGTGACAGCAACGTATTCTTGGTCCGTTTGCGCCGCACATGATAGATCGCCAATGCCCCTGCAACACCGAGCATCGTCGAAATTGCCGAGGACAGGAGCGCAATAATAAACGTATTCAGTACAATAATCAGTAACCGGGTATCGGCAAATACTTCCCTGTACCATTCCAATGTAAACCCTTCGAAGCCGCGCATATGGCCGCCACTATTGAAGGAATAGAAGATGAGATACGCGATCGGTGCGTAAAGTATGGCGAATACAACGGCCAGATAGACGTTAGACAGCTTTCCGTTTCTTCCCATTACGCACCTCCTTCTTGCCTGACCCGGTCAGGAACATAATGATCGCCATCGCAATAATCAAAAAGACGGCAATCGTCGAGCCCATCCCCCAGTCCTGGGTGACGAGAAAATGCTGCTCAATCGCTGTTCCCAGCGTAATTACCCGGTTCCCCGCAATAAGGCGGGTAATCATGAACAAGGATAACGCCGGAATAAATACGGCCTGACAGCCGGATTTCACACCGCTGAGTGTCAGCGGAAAGATGACCCGGCGAAACGTCAGCCATGACGATGCCCCAAGATCACGTGCCGCATAGATCAGCGACGGATTCATCTCTTCCAGCGCGTTGAAGATCGGCAGGATCATGAACGGAATGAAGATGTACACCGAGACAAAGATAAAGCTGAAATCGGTGAACAAAATCTGCTGCGTGCCAATGCCCACCACTTCAAGCAGGGAATTGGTCAGACCATACGTGCCGAACAGGCCGATAAAGGCGTACGCTTTTAACAACAGATTGATCCAGCTTGGCAAAATAATAAGCAGCAGCCATAGCTGCTTATGCTTCGTACGAGTCAGTAAATATGCCGTCGGATACGAGACCAATAGTGAGAACACCGTGATCAGAAATGCATACCAGAACGAACTCAGGGTCATCTGCATGTACACAGGTGTAAAGAAGCGGGCATAGTTGCCCAGCGTGAAGTTGCCCTCCACATCGAAGAACGAGTAATACACCACCAGCAGAACCGGAGCAACTACGAACAACACCATCCATAACACATATGGAATCAGATACGCATTGCGTGTACTCGCCTTAGTCTGCATGAACGGCCTCTTGGTAGGCTTCCAGACGTTTGTCGAACTCTTCTTCCGTCTCGTTAAAGCGCATGACGTGGATAGCTTCCGGGTCAAAATACAGTCCAATACGAGCGCCTACCATGGCTTTCTTCGTGGAATGTACCAGCCACTCGTTGCCCGCGTCATCGTAGGTGGATATCTCGTAATGCACCCCACGGAACAGTTGGGAGTCCACGTTGACCTGCATCTTGCCCTGTTCCTCGGTTGTAATCTCCATATCCTCTGGACGAATCACAATCTCCACAGGCTCGTCCTTCTGCAGACCCTGATCGACACACTCATACTGTGCACCAGCGAATTCAACCACAAAGTCCTGCTTCATTTTGCCGGATACGATGTTCGATTCCCCGATAAAGTCCGCCACAAACCGGTTAATTGGCTCATCATAGATATCATTGGGTGTGCCGCTCTGTTGAATGACGCCGCCATTCAGGACAAAAATCTCATCCGACATCGCCAAGGCTTCCTCCTGGTCATGCGTGACAAAAATAAACGTAATGCCCAATCGCTGCTGCAGCTCACGCAGTTCATACTGCATTTCGGTCCGCAGCTTCAGATCGAGCGCCGAGAGCGGCTCGTCCAGCAGCAAAATCTCGGGTTCATTGACAATCGCCCGTGCGATCGCGACACGCTGCCGTTGTCCGCCGGACATCTCGCCAATTTCACGGTTCTCATAACCGGAGAGATTGACGAACTTGAGTGCTTCCAGCACTTTGCTGCGAATCTCAGCCGTTTTCATCTTTTTGATTCGCAAACCAAAAGCTACGTTCTCAAATACATTCAAATGTGGAAATAACGCGTAATCCTGAAATACGGTATTCACCTGCCGCTGGTGGGCAGGCACACGGTTAATCAGTGCACCATTAAAATAAATACTGCCCTGTGTCGGCTCCGCAAAGCCGGCAATCAAGCGCAATATCGTTGTTTTCCCGCAGCCTGACGGGCCGAGTAGCGTATAAAATTTACCCCGCTCAATCTCAAAGCTGACTTCCTTCAATACGGCTTCATCCTGATCGTATTGCTGAGTCACCCGGTCGAACCGGATAATCGGTTGTTGTTCTGACATGCTTCACTTCGCCCCCTTTAAACTTGAGGTATACCTTGAGCCTGTACACTTCTTTTCATGCATGCTTCATTACAAATCCCATCTATTATATATGATTCAGCTATATCCGCAATGCTTTTGATGTAAACGCCATGTGTTATTTCTTCTTATTCTCACAAATACAGCATACATTACGGGTATATGTCGATATCTACGCATCCAGTAGGACGATTTAAGGAAGATTCGGAGTTTCAGTTTCTGTGCGAAAGGAGTCTTGTTGGTGGATATTCGCCGTAACCTGCCTTTGCTGATGATCATTTGTTTTCTTAGTCAGATGGGCGGTTTCATGATCCTGCCCCTGTTCCCTTTGTTTATTGAGGAATTCGGCCTGTCCGGCTGGATGATGGGGGTTATTTTTGCACTCTTTTATGTTGGAAAAGTGATTGGCGGGGTGCCGGCTGCGGCACTCTATCGGAAAATCGGGGGCAAGCGGGCACTAATTGCCATGCTGCTGCTGCTCGCTGTCTGTATGGGCGGGTTCGCTATATCTTCTGCCGCGCTACTATTCGGCCTGCTGCGGCTGCTGCAAGGGCTCGCTTCTACCGGACTTACGGTCGTCGTGCGTTCCATCATCGGGGATGAGGGCAATGTCGACAACCGGGGGCTGTTCAACGGTTATATCAGCAGCAGTGAAGGCGGGGGTATGGTGCTGGGTCCGGTCATCAGCGGCTGGCTCTCGTTGCACTGGCCGTTGTCCGTGCCTTTTTTACTCGTTACCGTGTGCTGTCTGATGGCTGTCGTTGCGGCAATGGGGATAAAGTCGGCATCAAAAGCAGAGCATTCGTCTGAAAGTGAGGTGAACGGTCAGGCCTCAGGCGAGGCTTCAACTACTATAAAACAAACGCAAACACCTAAGGATACGGATTACACTATTTCTCCAGTAAACGGTACACCTAGCCCAACCATTCCGGAACCGTCCACCGGGCTTACCCGGCGGCAACAACTGATTGGTTACGGTACGGTGCATTTTCTGGAGATGAGCGCCTATGCCGTGTTTCTGACTTATTTTGCACTATATGCTGCTCATATCATGCACTGGGACCCGTTTGCGACCAGCCTCGCCTTTACCGTAGCCGGAATCTCTACACTTGCGGCTGCCCCGGTAGCAGGTTACCTGTCTGATCGGATGGGTGATCGCCTGCTTCTCTGCATGTTTGGCATGCTGATGATTGGCATCGAAGTGGTGGTTTTTCTGAGCACATCTTCTTATGTGTGGGTTTACGTGGGCATGCTGATCGGTGGCGTTGGCGGTGCATGTTACATGGATTCGTTCTTTGCTCATATTGGGGATCATATCCCGAACGAGGGCAGAAGCGCCGTCATAGGTAAAATCGTCTCTGCCGCCGAGATTGGTTCGATTGTATCCCCTCTGATTGCTGCGCTGCTTGTGGAGTATGGATCGCTGTACACTGTGTTCGTGTTCAATCTGCTTCTGATCGCTGCCGCTATCGCCGTTCAGGCGGTGATGCGCAGCCGTTACAGATTCAAACGGGGGTAAACGCACAAGACTGCCCACACCAGTGGGCAGCCTCCATCATTTATTTATTCCTAATAAAGTTGCTATATGTAGTGCATTTTCTTCAATTTTACTTTTTAAATAAGGGTCTGTTTTCTCAGGCAGTTCCGTCGGTTTATAGAACTTCGCTTCAAGGACTTCCACCCCATCGGGCTTCAACTCGCCTTCAAACTCCGTACAAATGTAACCAATGACCACATTATAATATTCATGTCCATTTCTTAATTTCGTATATAACTCTTTCTCGGAAAAGACGCCGTATAGCTTAAGTTTCTTGATCTGTAGCCCAATCTCTTCCCTTACCTCTCTCATCGCAGATTCTTCCACCGACTCGCCCATCTCCATCATTCCACCTGGTATTCCCCACGTATCATCTGCATTTCGAACCAACAAAATTTCATCTGATTGATTCAATATTAAAATACTCGGTCTCACCAGAATAACAGGTGCATTACCAACCATTTCTCGAAGCGATTCAATGTAACCCATGGATAACCCCTCCTATATAAAGTCATGGTCCTATTATAGAAGTGCAATTAATTTCCATATAGAGAAAGAATATTCAGCTTCATTTCCTATTTTAGAGCCTGTGCTTTGATGAAAACACTTCAAAAAAATAACCCGCTCGCACACATCAGTGTGCAAACGGGCATTTCATTGGTGGATTCTCCGCCTTAGGCTGGTGATCCCCCACGGGTTGTTGTTTTTCCCTGTTTTGAAGTTCAGCTTCCGATTTCTCTGTATCCAGCGTATATGAATGATCCCCGTAGAAAAAGTTGGGCTTTACAATCTCATTGCGGTAGGAACTGTGGAAAATATGCGTTGTTGCCGGAGACACGGGCGGAATCAGCCAAACCCAATCGCCTGTCAGCTCGCGCCCGGCCTTCTCCTCCCGCTGCTCAAACAAGGCAAATTGCGATGCGGCCGTGTGGTGATCCACAATGCTGACGCCTGCTTTCTTGAACGAATGCAGCACAGCTACATTCAGCTCTACCAGTGCCCGATCTTTCCATAGCGTCGTTTCACTCGATGTATTCAGGCCAAGCGCTGCCGCTACCGCTGGCAGTTTGTTATACCGAAACGTATCCGCCAGATTGCGTGCGCCGATCTCGGTTCCCATATACCAGCCGTTAAACGGCGCTGCCGGGTAGGATATGCCGCCAATCTCCAGCCGCATATCCGCAATCATCGGTACACCGTACCAGCGCATGTCCAGTTCAGCAATCTCGGGACGCTCCGGATGTTCAATCCTTACTTCCACGATGTCTTCCTCAGGCACAGGATACCACTCAGGAGCTTGTCCCTGCGCCTGAATAATCAGTGGCAGCACATCATACGCAGTGCCTTCTCCCTGCCAGCCAAGCGACATTGCCGTCTTCGTCAGCTCAACGGATGCAGGGTCGCCTATAATGCCTTCCGTCGTCTCATATCCTGCATAACGGATCAGTTGGTGATTCAAAATCCGCACAGGTGCTCCGTTCGGTCCATCAGGCGGAAGAATCGTAATCATTGGAATGATCTTACCTCCGTTGGAGGCCGCTCTGATGTGCGTCAGCACAGCATCCGCTGCCGTTCCAGCCGTATCTGCATGCCGCGCATCAACGATGCGCAGCTTATCCCAGAACAACCGTCCAATGCAGCGATTGCTGTTCCGCCATGCCATTTTACAGCCATGCTCCAGTTCATCCGCAGTATGCACATATGTGCCCGTATGCTCGATCTCATTCACAACTGCAACAAGCCGGGCCTGCGCGTCTTCACGCGTATGGCCCAGCTCTTCATAACATTTATATATAAACCGTTCAGCTTCATCCCGCAGTTCTTCCAGGTCTGTCCGCATTATTCATTCCACCAATCTATACATCTTGAATGCCATCATTATACGGCAACCACACCGGATTTGTAAGCGAACGGGCACTTTGTTCACGGACTCTACATATCGTTGTCAGCGGATGCAGGGTAACTTAGCTTATTTGCCCAGAAATGCGTTTAACATCCAGACCTCTTTATCCAATGCTGCGGTAAATCCAATTAGCATATCTTCGGTTGCATGATCCTCGGCTTCGCCTGCTGCTTGAATACCCTGTTCCATAACATCCACCATGGATCGCAAATCGGCAATCACTGTCTCTACCATATGTTCAGCCGATAAATGTCCCTGTGCTTCCTCAACTGGTGACAACCGCAGTTGTTCACCCATCGTTGCGACCGGGCGTCCACCAATGGCCAATAGACGTTCTGCGGCTTCGTCCATATTTGCGGTAGCCAAGTTATACAACTCTTCGAATTTGGCATGCAGTGTGAAGAAGTGAGGACCTTGGACATACCAGTGGAAATGGTGCAGTTTGGTGTACAGTACAGACCAACCGGCGATCTGGCGATTCAGGACATCGTGAAGTGCAGTATCGTTGTTTGCAAAAGTGTTGTTTCTAGTTTGGATTGTGCTCATGGAATTTATCCCCTCTCGAATTACACATTGAATTTTTAAATTGTTGTTCGTTTGTAAGCTGCATACGTTTGGTTGAAGTTAATTTCGTTTCTTTAATTTAGACTTAATCTAAATCTTGTTTTAATTATAACACTACTTATATCCTTTGTGAAGGCTTTAGCCTACGCTTTCAAATGAAGATTCCATGAAGCTACGCTTCATCTTTTAGCTCGTGCAGGGAAGATCCTTTTAACAAGTTTGCACACAGTATCTATACCTCGATTTTCACCGATGTACAATGACAATCCTCACGTGGTACACATCAACAACAAAAATAGCCCTGATCCTCAACGAGGTAACAGGACTGCACTAAAGTAAATACACGCTTACTATTGAACCAACTCGGATGTAAGGATACGGCTTACCTCTTCATAACTGCGCGCTACGTGATGAGCCTGGTGCTCTGATTCTGGCAGAGCACCGCGATGGTTGAACCAGATCACTTTCCATCCGGCATCGACGGCACCAACAACATCATTGCGCCAGGAATCGCCGATATAATAGCTGGAGCTGGAATCCGTTCCTGTCTGTCTGTTTACATGCTCAAACAATTGGCGATCCGGCTTGGCGTAACCTAAAGTACCCGAAATGAAAATCCGTTCTTCTGGGATAAGGCTGAAAACATCCAGCGCTTCTAGCTTCCGCTGCTGATGCTTCCCTTCTCCATTGGTGATTAACCCAACTGTATGCCCTTCTGCAAGAAGTCTTCGAATAAGTTCATATGCCCCGTCAAAAGGTTGAATCTGAAACTGTCTGCTCAGATACTGTGCTTGCAGTTGTTCAGCCTGCCCCGAGTGTAGGGGTAGTCCAAATTCCGCCATGGTCAGCTCAAATCGGCGATGACGCATCCGTTCCACCGCTTCCGGTTCGGGCACAGCAGACAAGTCTTCTTGGGCAGACAGCCAATCGCTATAATACCGAAAACGGTGATAGGCTTCAGCGTAAGGGAAATCATCTGGCAGACCGAGAACCTCCTGTAGTGCTCCTTTCAGCGGCTGCAAGTGATCATACAAGGTATCGTCTACATCGAAAAAGATAGCTCTCGTTTTATTTGTTTTTTCCATAATTGCTACTTATCCTCCTGGTGTTGGCTCCGAACATTCTCTTCTTACTATATATGGATTGAGTTGCCCCGTCCAAACAAGGATTCATCCTTAAACATGATTAACCCTTACTTGGAGTAGCATAAAAATCCATTATATATGTTAAAATAAGGATGAATTATTTCAGGGGGGATGCTTATGTTCAATCCGAAAATCTTCTTCTATTAGTTGTGTCTGAGGCCATGGCTCCCGAAGCCAAAATCTAACCCGGCACAACGGGGATGAAGATGTTTGCACAGAATGAGATTCAAATTTGGGAAAATGAACAGTCGCTAGAACTGAAAAACAACAAGAAGTTCATTGATCCAAGAAAAGAGAAGCTCAAGGAAATTCGTAAAGGAATCAAGAGCACTCATTTCAACAAAGAAAGTAAACCGGCTCGTAAGCAAGACTATCGTCTGTATAGAACCAAAATGAAACGATTGATGTACAGCGAGCAATATGATCTCCTTCACAATTATAAACGAACGAGTGGTTGGCTTACTTGGTAAACCGAAGTTAAAAAGAGTAGTCCTTACATAACTTTGCCTACTCTATGTCGGTGTAGTTATGAAGGACTGCTTTTACTGGAGTAAATGTCGTTTGCATACAAGTCCTATTATAATTAAATATTGCGAGGAGGACTTTATTCATGTGGAGAGAGCATCTTCAGGGAGTTTCAAAAGAGTATACGTTCAGTCCCCCTGCATCTGGAGACGACATTACAAAGGTTGAGAGCTTCTTCCATGTCACTTTGCCTCGTGAACTAAAGGAAATATTGCTCGAAACCAATGGGGTAAGAGCCATTTACGATTTAGGACTAATCTGGCCAGCAGACCGAATCAGGAATGAAAACAGACACTATCGGGATGACCACTTCCAAGAATATTATATGCCCTTTGATAACCTGATCTTCTTCGGCGAAAGTGGGATTGGCGATTTATTCGCGTTTCCAGTGACAGGGGATGGAATATGTAGAGATGACGTGTTTGTGTGGAATCATGAAAATGACAGCCGCAACTGGGTTGCACCTTCGGTGTCCAAATATTTGGAATGGTCCATACAAGGAAAGATAAAAATCTAGTTTAATATTCCACTTGTGAAGTTAGCGCATAGATAAACACTTTGGAATCCTTGATTATACATAAATACCCCGTGGCACCACTCATTCGTGATGTAACGGGGTATCTTATTTTTTATAACTAACACTACCCACAATTAACAATCTAATTGGATGTACATCACGAAATGTGTGTATTTAAATTAGATTATCAACGGTACAACCTTGCCTGCATTCACATCAATCAGGCCGTGATCGGTAATTTTCAGAGCTGGACTTACCGCCAAGGAATGGGTACTTATCGACATAATCGGGTTATAGTGCACATAACCAAGAGACAACATCGCTGCACGCAGTTCTTTTACTTGGTGGGACACCACCGCCAGCGGTTCCTCCGTCAAAATGCCACCCACAGGTAGTTCGAGATGGGACAATACTTTGCCGTCCTCCACCACACAGAATCCACCCTGGCTCGAAATTACCGTGTTAGCTGCCAAGATCATATCTTCACGATTGCGCCCTACGACCAAAAGGTTGTGGTTGTCATGTGAATACGTTGTCGCAATGGCCCCACGCTTAATCGTGTCTCCACCAATCAAACCATGTGCCCGGTTACCGTTCACACCATAACGTTCAAAGGTCGCAATCTGTCCATATTCACTCTCTTCCCAGAGCAGTTCACCATTCGCAGCCTGAACCTGTGCAATTTGCTCTTCCACAAAGGTTGAACCATCCTTCACCATCATAACCCGGCAGTTGTTTAGACCATTTTCAGATAACTGCGCGTCAGAGGCTGAGGCTTCACTTTTCCCACTCACCTTCGGATCAGATAAACGAATTGCGAAATCCTCGGTTCCCAGTAGATCCAACTGCACGCTCTTGTAAAAGTGAGGTGGAAACTGTCCACTGATCCGGTCTTGCTTGTACGGTTCGTAGTCGTCATAAGCTTTACGGCCATTTTTGTATACTTGCTCTACTGCAAGTGTATCTAAGTTGGACAGCAGTACATAATCCGCCACTTTGCCTGGGGCAATGCTACCGCGATCAGTCATTTTCATCCGGGATGCAGGGGTCGAGGTTGCTGCGTAAATTGCATCTTCAGGGCGCATACCCATCCGAATAGCTTTACGCACGATATGATCCAAATGTCCCCGTTCCACCAGCGAATCAGGCATAACATCGTCCGTTACGAAGCAGAAATGCTGAGCAACATCATGCCGAATCAGGTACTCCATAACTTCTGGCGTCATCGATTTTTCCTGAATTTCTATAAACATGCCTGCCGCAATTCGCGCCTGCAAGCCTTCAATACTCTGATGTGTATGATCGGAATCCACACCCGCATAGATCAGTCGGTGCAGATCCAGCCCAAGCAGTTTCGGTGTATGACCTTCGATCACAAGATCTGGATAGTTCTGGCGAATATGCTGGAGGATCTGGTTCGTCTTGCATTCCGGGTCACGGATGACGTCCACATAGTTCATGATCTCACCCAAACAGATGATCTCCCCAGTAGCCAGCAGCACATCCATGTCTTCGATTTCGATTGAACCGCCCGTTGTTTCCATTGGTGTCGCCGGAACGGAGCTTGGGATGGCATAGAACATGTCCACAGTCGTCTCGCGACTGGCCGACATCATCTCCTGCACGCCTTCCAAACCAAACACATTCGCCATCTCATGCGGTTCCGCCACAATGGACGTTACCCCGCAGCGGATCAGGCCATGGGAAAAGGTTGCTGGTGTCACCATCGTACTCTCGATGTGCAGATGAATATCAATAAGGCCCGGAATCATATAACGACCGCGTGCATCAATCACTTCATCGGCTTGAATCATCTCCGGTCCGCCTGGCCCAACATACATAAATCTGCCGTCCAGTACAGCCACGTTGTTCGTTTCGAAACGTTTATAATAACTGTTATACACATGTACATTCTTAATTAGTTGATCTGCACGCATGGGGCATAATCTCCTTCTTCATGAGCATTTTACAGCTCCAGAGCAGCCGTTTACCATTAGCCATATGGAATGGAGACAGCCATTTTGGATATGCCGTACCAATATCACTTAGTTCCATTCCATACACTGTAACGGGACACCTGGATTCAACGGATAAAATGCCTCTTTTGCTGCTTCTGCTTCCTGCTGTTATTCCACAAGGACAAGCTTATCCTGCGGGAAAATCAGATTAACCCGCTGTCCGCTGAGATAAGGTGTCTCCATCTCCTGATTGGCCGTGAAGTCGCCGAGTTCTGTCTCAATGACGTATTGATAGCTGCGTCCAAGGTATGTGCTTACTTTGATAATTCCTGGCAGAGCATTTGCCATGTCCCCAGAGGTATCTCCACTAACGATCAGATCATCCGGGCGAATCGCACCTTTGCGAGCACCGGGACGTGCTGTTCCGGGATGAGCCGTTGCGGTGAACAAACGACCTCCCGCTTTCAGCGTGATCACTTCTCCTGCATCACTGCGCTCTGCGAATTCAATAAAATTATGGAACCCGATAAATCGGGCTACAAACTCCGTCGCCGGGTATTTGAAAATGGTTTCCGGGCGGTCGAGCTGCTCAACCACGCCTTTGTTCATAATCGCAACCTGGTCTGAGATCGAGAAACACTCTTCCTGATCATGAGAGACGTAGAGCGTTGTAATACCCAGCTCCTGCTGAATCCGGCGAATCTCAACCCGCATATTCAGCCGCAGGTTGGCATCCAGGTTGCTGAGCGGTTCATCGAACAACAGCAAATCTGGTTCAATGACCAATGCGCGGGCAATCGCGACACGCTGACGCTGTCCACCGGACAGTTCCTGCGGGAATCGTTTCTCGAAGCCGTTCAGGTTCACCACTTCAAGAATACGCATCACGCGTGACGCGATATCCTTGTCTTTCACCTTGCGCATCCGCAGGCCAAAGGCCACGTTGTCATAGACAGACAGATGCGGGAATAACGCATAACTCTGAAATACAAATCCGAAGTTCCGCTTATTCGCCGGAACCTTCGTGTAGTCCTTGCCGCCGAACATAAACTTGCCCTGAGATGCTTCCAGAAACCCGGCGATGAGGCGCAGCGTAGTTGTTTTGCCGCAACCGCTCGGTCCGAGCAGGGAGAGCAGCTTGCCTTTTTCCAGCTCCAACTGAAAATCCTTCAGGATTGTCTGCTTATCGTATGCCACGGATACGTGGTCTAATGTCAGCAATGCCATAGCGTTCTGCGCCTCCAATTAACGTTTAGTAAAATATGAGAATCCGCCCATGATCCGTTCGATCACGAACATTAAAAGTCCGGTTAATACCATCAGGAGCACGGAAATGGCTGCAATGGTTGGGTCAAAATAATTTTCCACATAGGTCAGCATCTGAATGGGCAATGTACTTACCCCCGGTCCGGTCATAAACACGGAAATGTCCACGTTGTTGAAGGACTCCAGAAAGGCAATCAGCACCGCCGCGATAATTCCCGAACGAATGTTGGGAAGCACAATCTGGAAGAACGTTCTTACCCGTCCCGCGCCGAGACTCAAGGCCGCTTCTTCCACTGCAAAGTCAAAGCTTGACAGACTCGATGCGATAACGCGAATAATAAATGGCAGCATAATAATGGTGTGACCGATCAGAAGACCCAAGTACATCGGCAAATGATAGATCACGATCAGATATTTCATCAATGTAAAACCAAGCACGATTCCCGGAATCAGTACCGGCGACAGGAACAATGCGTTCAGCACGGACTTGCCTTTAAAATCGTAACGACTAAGTGCATACGCAGCCGGAACCCCGAGCAACAGCGCCAGCAAATTCCCCAGCAGGGAAATGATGATGGACGTCTGGAACGTGCGCAGGAAACCGCCTGTGTTGAAAATATTCTCGTACCAGCGGAGGGAGAAGCCCTCCGGCGGAAATTTGAGTACCGTCCCCGGTTCAAACGAAGTCACCGAGATGATCAGAAGCGGGCCCAGCAGAAAGATAAAGACCAGCAGACTGAACAGGCCCAGCCCGATATGTTTCTCCCGCATATGTCTACCCCTTCGGATTTAAAGTTTTGGCCATTTTGTTCATGACACCGACCACGACAAATGTAATCACAATCATAATCGCGGCAACGACCGAGGCCAGATACCAGTCGTTCAGGGTCATCGCGTTCTGATAGAGGAACGTCGCAATGACGCGTTGTTTGCCTCCCAAAAGCGCAGGCGTCGTATAAGCTGTGAGGCTACCGACAAAAACAAGTACTGCTCCGATCACGAGCCCTGGCACAGCCAGCGGGAAGACCACCCGGCGGAATGCCGTGAAGCGTGATGCACCCAGGCTCTGTGCTGCCTTGAGCAGATCACCATCGATATTCTCAAGCACACCGACCAGAGAAATGATCATGAGTGGTAAGAACAGATGGGTCAAACCAATCATCATGGCTGCCGGTGTATACAGAATATCCAGCGGCTTGTCCACGATCCCCAGTCCAACGAGGGCATTGTTGATCAGCCCTTTACGTCCGAGAATAATCATCCAGCTAAACGAGCGCACGACAGGGCTCGTTAGCAGCGGGAAGATGGCCAGTGCCAGCAGAATGCCTTTGCGGCGCGGCGCTTTCCGTGAAATATAATAAGCTGTCGGGAATCCGAGCACCACGCAGACGAGGGTGGTGACCACGCTGACCTGCAGCGTCGTAAGCAATATTTTCAAAAAGTAAGGGTCTCTGAAAAAATGCATATATCCTTCAAACGTGAAGGAGCTTTCCTGAAAAAACGTCGATCCGATCGTCAGGACAATCGGAATGATCATAAATGCCGCCAAAAATATGAATCCTGGCAGCAATAGCCAGTATACTGATTTCTTCATTGCGGTACTCCTGACTTGTAAAATGGTTTTATTCACACGTTAAAATCACAACTTTACACTATCTCACTCCGTGCCAGAAGAATCTTTCGATCGCTGTTATCCCCAGATTTTTTTAATCCTTTAATTAAAGGGTAAAATCCGGGGATAAAGGCGAGCGCTTCGCTTCTCCAGCTTTCTTCTGTCACTTCGTTCTTGTGTAAAAAATGAATTTAACGGTCATAGCTACGCATTTAACGCGTTGATAAACAGTTCAAGGAATGCTTCGGCATCTACCGTTTCGCATACGAGTGTGTTAGGCTGTTCGCCCAAACGGTTTTGGAAGTCACATACCATCTGACCATCGCACAGGCGGCTGGCCGTCTCTACATCGACGTAATACGATTTGCGTCCGACCAGTTCCGGGGCAAGGGCGACGCCAACGGCCAGTGGGTCATGCAAAGCACAGGCGCGTATCCCATTCATTTCTTCATACCGCTTGATGTAAATCTCCGTGCTTTGCGCCACATAATCTCGCAGTACCGGGTCAGTTAATCGTCCGATGGCTTCTTCATTCAGCAGCGTTTGACGGGTAACATCCAAGCCAACCTGCGTAAGCTTCTCGATGCCTGCATGCAGTACAATACGTGCGGCTTCGGGATCAGCGTACGTGTTGTACTCCGCAGTAGGTGTAACATTGCCATGTCCACGAACGACGCCACCCATGAAGATGACTTCCCTCAATAATGTAGGCAGTTCAGGACACTTCATCAGAGCCAACGCCAAATTCGTCAACGGCGCGGTCATAATCAGTGTCAATTCGCCTGGGTATAACTTCGCCTGTTCAATGATAAAGTCCGGGGCAAAGCCTTCATCCGCCTGCTTGGATATGGCCGGATCAGGCAGCGCACCGCCCAACCCGTCTTGTCCATGTACCCGGTGTTCATAGTGAGACTTGCGCGTGAGTGGGCCAGCCGCTCCGGCAATGACCGGAATGGAGGTCGCTTCGGCCAGTTCGAGAATTTTGCATGTGTTATCCGTTGCCTGCTGGAGTGATACGTTCCCACAGACCGTGGTAATTCCGAGAATGTCCAGCTTCCGACTCTTGACGGCCAGCAAGATCGCCAGCGCGTCATCTATACCGGTATCCACATCCAGAAGGATGCGATTTCCTGTTTCACTCATGCATTCCCAACTCCTCTGCCGTTAAATGATTGCTTGCTGCAAATGTTATTTGTCGAGCTCAATCGATATCATTACTGCGGATCAACCTTATCGTCCAAACGTTGATTACGCTTATTGTGCAATCTCACGGTTCCAACGATCTGTCCATGCTTTGGCCTGTTGATTCACAAATTCCATATCCAGCTTGTTCAGCTTGCCAACCACGTCTGCACCATACGTTACGCCTTCAGCTTCTTCGGCAGTCAGTTCAACCATCGTGTTTACTGGGGAATCCACTTTGGCTTTGGCAGATTTGGCTTGTACATCCTGGCTCAGCTGCCAGTTGATGAATTCTTCAGCGAGTTCTTTGTTCTTGCTGCCTTTCACGACGTTAATCGTATTCATGACTGCATACGCACCCTCGCTAGGTGTAACAAACTTCGCATTCGGCACTGCCGCTTTCAGATCCTTGAAGTACATTTCCATAATCGGTCCACCAGCAATCTCTTCCTGGGAGAACATGTTCACGAATTCGGAAGTTTGCGTGTAGAATTTAACCACGTTGCCGCTTAATTTTTTCAGTTCCGCAAATGCTGCATCTTCATTAAACGTGTCGTTTCCGGCTACACGGGAAGCAGCATCCAATACCATTGGGCCTGCTGTGGCCGTAATGTTTGGAATCGTCAGGTTATTGGCAAACGCCGGGTCCCACAGATCCGCCCATGAAGTGACTTCTTTGGAAACGAGGTCCGGGTTATAAGCGATTCCGAGCTGTCCCACCGTGTAGGCCGGGCCGTAATCTTCGCCAAGCGGTGCTTTGGCTATATCATAAATATCGTTCACATTCGGAATTTTGGAGCGGTCAATTTTCTCAAACAAACCTTCATCAATGCCTTGCTGTGCATAATAATCAGACAAGTAGATTACATCGACATTGGATGTACCCTGGCGAATTTTGTTCAAACGCTCAGCGTTGTTACCTACTTCAAGTACGATGTCTACATTATGTTCTTTTTCAAAAGGACCAAATACTTCTTCATTGAAGAAGTCTTCCGAGAACCCCCAAGTGGAGATGACCAGCTTGGTTGGCGCCGTGCCTCCGCTTCCTGATCCGCCTGTAGCGTCCTCTGTACTGCTGCCGCATCCTGCAAGTAATACCGATGTCATTGCCACTGCCGCCAAACCGCTAATCCACTTCTTCATCATGATCCTGATTCCCCCTGATATGTGTGATTTAACAACCTAAACCATTAAGTTGAACTAGCTTGATATTCTCAACTAAAATTTTTCACAATAACGTAGAGGACAGAAAAAACCTGAAGAAGCGGAGCTAAAAGCTTTCTGAAAGAAAGCTGCATCGAAAGCATACGCTTCGCCTTTATTCCCGGATTTCACCTTACTCTAAATGAAATTAAAGAAATCTGGGAATAACAGCGATCGGAAGGTTGTTCTGTCATCGGAGTGCCAGTGTAAATTTTTGTTAGTTGGGTTTATATAGTTCAACTTAAGAAAACAAAAAGAAAAGCATTCTTGTATAAACAAGAACACTTTTCTTCGTAAACAAAGGAAAGCGACACCCGCTGCCGGTACATCATCGGTTTCTGCTCCAGAATCAATCCGAAGACAGACGCCATCATATGAAATTGTTCGGAATCCGAATCATGGACTAGAACCGTGTGCAACGCATGAATCGAACCTGTCGATCCATCCTATGCTTGTTCCAAAATCACATTCGTAATGGCCCACTGCGTGGACGCATCATAATCCCGTAATACAGCTTCGATTGGCAAACCCATGTGCTGCTCCAACTTCTCCCTGAATTTCTTCTTATACAAGACAGACATACGGAAGTCCACTTCCAGCTTCAAGCCGGGGGCCTCCCCTTCCAGGGCGTCAGAGCGCGGTGAACGGCGGTGCTTCGCGTAGAAGGTCACGATGTTCTGATCAATGGTCACTCTCAGGAGAGTGGTCCCAAAGCCGAACAGTTCCTTCGAAATTTCGTTATAATACTGGCACATCTTCTTCTTGCTCTCATTGCTGTCCAGCAGTTCCATGAACTCACCCACATCATTTACTACCGTACGTTCGACGTGTTAACACGATTGATTATACATATATCTACGATTTTAGGCAACCCAAAAGATATAGTTAACATGAAAATAACACATAAAAGCGAACGATAGGTATAAACTAGCCAAAACAATTCGTAAATGTTCACCGTGAGCGTGCTTGGTGTTATCTGTATCTCTTTTTTTCTCTATTATTCTTGTTTAAAAACCCACTTTTGATACTCGTTCTCTGGATGAAACTCAAAACGACTGAGCAGTACGCTTTCCTGATCTGCCTTGAAGCGTGGCGTACTTTTTCTTGTAGTAGATGAGACAAAAATCCCACAAAGGACGGTGCGGTCACGTAGCCAAGTGAACATGCATCCTTCCCTTCTGGGACATTATTAGTATAAGAAATTATAAAGCCAACGTTGTATGTTGCTGCAATGCCTCTAAACCCAATGCGAGAGCACCGCATAGTCCTGCGTGCTGGCCCAATCCCGGCTGGACAATATATTGGTCGATATGTTGCGTTATTGGAGCTGCATTCACATACCCGTTCAGGTTCCGTGCGACCTGCTCTCGGATCATGGGAAACAGATGATTTTGCTGCATCACACCACCGCCCAGGATGACCTTTTGCGGAGAATGAAGGAGAATGGCCGTCGTGATGGACTCCGCGATGTAAAAGGATTCGATCTCCCATGCCAGATGCTCTGCCGGCAGCTCGCTACCCGGGCTCTGCCAGCGGGCCTGAATGGCTGGCCCCGCAGCCATCCCTTCCAGGCAATCGCCATGATACGGGCATAATCCGGCAAAATGATCCTCCGGATGTCGTCTCGTCCGGATGTGTCCACCCTCTGGGTGCAACAATCCATGCACACGTTTACCTCCCGCTACAAGTCCAATTCCAACACCTGTGCCGATCGTATAATACACACAGTTGTCCAGTCCCTGTGCAGCACCCCAAGTGACTTCTCCAAGGGCCGCTGCATTCACATCCGTATCCCATCCAAAGGGGATCGGGAATTCGCGCTTCAATGTTCCAACAACATTGCAGTTTCCCCACCCTGGCTTGGGCGTTGTCGTAATGTAACCATAGGTGGGGCTATCCGGTTGCAGATCAATTGGACCAAAGGAACCGATCCCAATCGCCGCCACTCCTTTATCCCTGAAATAGTCGATGACCTTCGCCAGTGTGATCTCCGGATGTTCCGTTGGAAAGCTGCACCGATCTTCAATATCCCCGTGCTCGTTACCGACACCACATACAAACTTCGTTCCACCCGCTTCTATGGCTCCTATACGCATCTTACTGTCCCCCCGCGCTCATTCCGATTGACCTTCAGTTCGGATGGGGGATAGTTCGTAGATATGAAGCGAAGAAAATACTAAATCCTTGTTTCCGGACTGCACAGAGATACCTTTGGAACCCGCATCCGGATAGATCAGATCGGTAATAACCGCCTGCCCGTCATTGGCAAATACCTCCACAGATGAGTAATCCACAAAGATACGCAGATGTTGTTTGCCGTCGTCTACTTTCAATTCAGCTCCATGGCGACCCAGGAAATGTTCATGGAAACTGCCGACGCCTGATCGACTTCGATCGATATACACTTCATTCCGGTTAGCATCCACACCTACGAGCGTTTCGTAGTCCATGCCACTTCGTAATGCAAATTGAACAGATTGGTCAGAAGCCCATTCCGCATGAATCTCATAATTTATAAGGTGCAAAGTGCTCAACAGCTCACTCACCTGGCTGATGGAAGCATCCTGTAGGGATAATACTGACGTGCGGAACTGTTCCAACTCGCGCGCAGGTCGCTGAATCAGCACGACTTTACTGTTCCTTGTCTCCAATGTCAGCTCTCTCGCGATAGTCATCGCGCCGCGGTAGTCTTCGGTTGGCGTCTGGTTGGCATACATCCAGTTACTCATCCAACCCATAAACAGGCGTCGGCCGTCTTCTGCCGGAATGTCGGACCAACTGACCCCTGCGTAGTTATCCCGACCATAATCAAGCCAGCGAACGGTATGGGAAGCTTCATCAGGAACAAATGTAGTGCCGTTAAAATCTCCAGTGAAGTACTGCGTTCTAGAGCCTTCCTTGAAGGCTGGATCTGCACCAATGCTGACGAGCATTACCCATTTCTCCTGACTCATATCTCCATCCACAGCCAGCGGGAACAGATCAGGACACTCCCAGACGCCATCATGCGAACCGATTCCTGTGCCGAACTCACTGCCCACAGTCCAGTCCTTCAGATCGGGAGAATGGTACAGACATACCGTTTGACCACAGGCAATAATCATAATCCATTCTTTGGTCTGCTCATGCCAGAAAACTTTGGGATCACGGAAATCCACGAACGACTCATGCTCCAGTACCGGATTGCCCTCGTACTTAATCCATGTTCTGCCGCTGTCCTTGCTATAAGCGAGGCTTTGTCGCTGAACCGGATGATGGTCTGCTACCTCCTGATGATGGGTGAAAATAGCCACCAGTCCTGGCTCATCATCAAAGAATCCGGACGTATTGTTCCAATCCACCACAGCGCTGCCGGAGAATATCATGCCATGTTCATCCGGCGCCAAAGCTATAGGCAGCTCTTCCCAAGTAACCAAGTCCCTGGTTACCGCGTGTCCCCAATGCATAGGTCCCCATGTTGTGCCAAACGGATGATGCTGGTAGAACAAGTGGTACTCGCCTTTGAAAAACACCATGCCATTGGGGTCATTCATCCACTTCTCCTTAGGTGAGAAGTGATAGACTCCCCGGTAATCGGATGTTGAGATTGTAGACATTATGGTTTACTCCTTTGGATCAAACCGTTGAAGAGGAGACTTTGCTTCATTCCGCAATCTGATGCTATGTATGGCAGAATGCAGAGTCTCCTCATCCAGTTTGTTTTATTTAGTATTGCGGTCATATCCCGCTTGTTTAATCTGAAGCCATTCTTGCAGTCCAAGACGATCCAGCTCTTTCAGATAAGCATCCCACTCCTGATCGATCTTTCCATTCTGATACCATTCCGTGCGCATACGCAGCACATAGGCGAACAGATCTGTCTCAATGGTGGAGAGGCGGTCGAGTTCATCGATTGAGAAAAACACGCTTGGATACACGTTTTCCGCTTTCATATGTGGAACCATATATTTGTCGAGCAGTTCCATACGCCATGCAGCATCTTCTGGTTTGGTTGTGTATTTGTCATAGTAACTGTCGAGAATGGCGAGTGGACCTGCAATGCTCGTTTTCTGTCTGAGCTCAACAGGTGCAGCGCCTTCCAGTGGAAGATGCTTCAGCATGCCTTTGGCTTCATCCAATTCAAAAATATTCTGCTGTGTCTCATCGCCATAAGTTCCCCAGTTGTTCTGCACGGATTGGAGCGGATCGTACAATTGATCCACCCACTTCGCTGTGGATTCCAGATTTTTATTGCTGCTCGTAACAACCATGCGTCCCCGGTCGAGACCTATACCGTTCGTACGTGCAACATTAATCTCTCCATTGGGCCCGGCAACCGGAGGCAGAATATCATAGGTATCATTCATGCCTGTAATGTTGGCCTTATCCCAAGTGAAGTACATGCCATATTTGTTGTCTTTACCCTTGGCCAGGTAGGTATTCCAATCCTGCTGATACGCTTCCACATCCACAAGACCTTCCTGAACCAGTTCGTGAATGTATTTGACCGCTTCCTTGTAGCCTTCATCCGCTGCCGTAAAGACCACTTTTCCATCGTTGGTTACCACGGTGTGGTCCCAGTTCTCCCCGAGTCCAAATGCCGCAAATAAAAAGGTCAGATCTTCTCCGCCCGGCTTGTTAATGAAGGACAACGGAATTTCGTCGGCCTTGCCATTGCCGTTGGGGTCCTGGGTTTTGAACGCAATCAGCACTTGTTTCAGTTCTTCGGTTGTCGTTGGCATCTTCAGTCCAAGCTTGTTCAGCCATTCCACGTTGATCCAGGGCAAGTCATCCACCGCCTGTATACGCTGCTTGCCACTTCCGAGCTCTTCAATCCAGGGAAAGGAATAAATATGTCCGTCTGGAGCCGTAATCATGCTCTTGTATTCGGGAGCTTCCTCCAGCACCTTTTGCAGGTTCGGCATGTATTGCTCAATCATGTCCTCCAGTGGAATGATGGCTCCATCCTTCGCGAGTTTCAGAAGATCATAATCTCCATAACCTGCGTCAAAAATGGCATCCGGCAAATCACCACTGGCTACCGCCAGGTTTCTTTTTTCCGCAAACACATCACTCGTATAGTTCTTCCAGTTGATATGCACATTGGTCTTCTCTTCGAGTCTCTTGTTAATCAGCTTCTCGTTCGGATCAGCGGGGGCTAGCGGAGAACTCTGTGTTATAAAATTCAATGTCACTTTGCCATCTGGTGACTGGGCTTCACTCGCTGCACCGCCTCCACCCCCACCACACGCCGAGAGCAGGAGCATGGCAGACAACATGGAGATAGATACCGTGGTAGCGGCTTTTCTGGGCTTATTCACTTTTTTCATGATAATGACCTCCGTGGATTGTGTTGGGACGAAACTTGGCTATTTCAGGGCTGCTCACTATTTGAGTGAACCTACCATGACACCTTTTTCGAAATATTTCTGAAAGAACGGATACATGATGATGAGCGGCAGACTCGAAATGACAATGGCTGAATATTTGATCATTTCTGAGAGCCGTTTCAGTTCCGCCATCGCAAGCTGATCACTGATCATGCCTGGTGCAGCCTGATTCTGAATCAGAATGGAGCGCAGAACGAGCTGTAACGGATGGAGGTTGGGATTATCCAGATAGATCATGGCGTCAAAATAGGAATTCCACTGCCCTACAAACGCGTACAGCGCGAGTACAAAAATAATGGGTTTGGACAACGGAATAACGATCTGGAAAAAAATCTTCATCTCGGAGGCGCCATCCACATTGGCGGCTTCTTTCAGTTCTCGCGGTACGCCTTTGAAAAAGGTTCTGGAGAGAATGATGTTCCAGACGTTGACTGCACCTGGAATAATAATGGCCCACACCGTGTCCAGCATGCCGAGATTACGAACAAGCAGATAGGTAGGGATCAATCCGCCACCGAAGAACATCGTAATGATAAATATAATCATGAAAAAACCTCGCCCTGCCAGCCTTTCATCAGACAGTGCATAGCCTGCAAATATCGAGACGGTCACCGTCACGAGTGCAAAGGATACCGAGTACAGCACCGCATTCGCAAACCCTCGAATCATGGCCGGATTGGACAAAATCATCTGATATCCATCCAGACTCCAGTCCGATACATTGAAGGACAGCCCGCGATTTAGCAGCACGGTCGGGTCCATGAATGAGGCCACAACGATATAAATCAAGGGGACAACCACAACCAGTACAGCACAGGTAAGAAAGATCGCGTTCAGTGCGAGGATCAGACGATCCAGTCCCGTATGTTTGACTACCATGGGTAACACTCCTTTCCTAATAGAGGCCTTCGCCTTCATTTAATTTCTTCACGATCAGATTCACCGTCACCAGCAATATCACATTGATGACAGAGTTGAACAATCCGACCGCCGCAGAGTATGCGTAATCTCCGGACTGCAAGCCCACCTTGTAGACATACGTGGCAATGATCTCGGAGGAAGGCAAGTTCATGGAAGTCTGCATCAGGTAGGCTTTCTCAAATCCAATGGACATGATCCCACCAGCGGCAAGAATAAATACGATGGCCATAATCGGGCGAATCGTCGGAAGATCGATGTGGCGAATACGCTGAATGAGATTCGCTCCATCCAGATTGGCCGCATTGTGAAGTTCCGGATCGACATTGGCCAAAGCCGCGACATAAATGATGGAAGCCCAACCGGCTCCGGTCCAGATATCCGACAAAATGTATATCCAGCGGAAATATTCAGGCTCGGACATGAACATGATCGGTTGACCGGTAATCCAAGTGGCGAATTGGTTAACCGGCCCTGTTGGGGATAGAAAGATGAACAGCATACCCACAACGACAACAACCGATATGAAGTTCGGGGCATACAGAAACAATTGAATATTTTTCTTCACTCCGGCTTTACGTACCTGATTCAGCATGAGAGCAAGCAAAATGGGCACCGGAAAGCTGAATATCAATCCAAAAAAGCTGAGTTTAAGCGTATTCATAAAAATGACGTCAAAATTAGGCGAAGCTAAAAACTTCTCAAAATGCTTCAAGCCTACCCATTCACTGCCCATGATGCCTTTAATCGGACTAAAATCCTTAAATGCGATAATGGCTCCGTACATCGGGATGTATTTGAAGATAAGGGTCAGGATCAGAGCTGGCGCGAGTAACAAATACAAAAAATAATTCTTTTTGAGCTGCTGCATCCTATGGCCGGTTGCTGTCCTTTCTTTCAACGCCCTTCCTTTACCCTTTTGGGTATCCACCGTGTTATCCAACACATGACCTCCGTTCATTCCTTAAGTTGACAATTGTTTGCAGTAAGGGCTTTCAATATTTACAATTGCTCATTTAATAATTTACAATTTAGCAGGTAATCTAGGCATTAGTCAATACATTATGTAAAAAATAATTGTGCAATTGATAACATTTTGCATATTTATTGAGTTCTGAGTGTGTACTATATTGCATATATAACGTTTATTCAAGCCTCTTTAATTTGTGTTTATCGTTATAGTTAGTAGGATATTTCGTCTTGATCATCATTTGTAATGGGAGTTCTGACTACATAAAAGACATGCAACATCCCACTTAAAAAATGCAAACTAAATTGTGCATATGTAAAATTGAGATTGCTATTTGTTCCGATCTATTATACATTTGACTTAGATAAGAATGCGGACGACCATTTGATCATTAGAGGTGAAGCACTAAATGGCAAAAGAAAAAGTCACGATTCAGGACATCGCGGATGCCTTGGGCATTTCTCGGAATACGGCTTCCAAAGCCTTGAATGATAGCGGAAATATCCCTGATGAGACACGTAATCGTGTAATTAAAAAAGCAATTGAACTTAAATATAAACAGTTCGCTTATATGGAAAGTGAGTATGTTGTAACCAAGACCCCTGGAAATATTGCCCTGTTAACAGAAAATCTGCCCAATACATCCCACTTTGGTTCGTTGTTGATCAGTGGTCTGGAAAAAAGAATCAGCGCAGAGGGGTACAATCTTTCCATCCACATCGTACGTGAGATCGATCAGGATTCGCTTACACTTCCCAATAATTTTGATATTTCCAACGTGGACGGCATCATTTGCATTGAGTTATTCGACTTGAAATATACTCAGCTTATTACTGATCTTGGAATCCCCACGATCTTTATCGATTGCGCTTCCAACGTATGTTATCCGGAATTCCACGCAGACTTACTGTTGATGGAGAACGAGCACAGTACATATCAGTTAACCAGACAATTAATTGATAGCGGCTGTAAAGATATTGGATTTGCCGGGGATTACAATCATTGCAAAAGCTTCAATGAACGTTGGGTAGGATATCACCGGGCCATGCTGGAAGCGGGGTTGCAGGTCGATCTATCCCAATGCATTGTGGATGATGACCGCCTGTTCTTCTCGAAGCCCGGTTGGATGAACGAGCGAGTGGCAGAGCTGAAGTCGTTGCCTGATGCGTACGTATGCGCCAACGACTTTATCGCAGTTGAGTTGATCAGGGCGTTGAGAATGAGGAATGCTAACGTACCACAGGATATTGTCATATGCGGATTCGATAACGCGCCTGAATCCCGAATTATTGAGCCTGCATTAACGACTGTTCATATTTACAGCAACGAGATGGGTATCAAGGCTGCGGAGATGCTGTTATCCCGGATTGACAATCCGTCACAACCTTATCAGGTCTCGCATATCGTGACCAAACCGATCATACGGGAGTCCACGCCTGCGCTTGTGAGGGCCAACCCACAGACCGTTTAATTGATCTCATTGACCCCTGAAAAATAAAAAGCCGTATCTTTCACGTCGATGGTATTATCCCCTTTAAGTAGACACTTGAAAAAACCTTCATGTTATCATGAGGGTTCAAGTGACACTTGGAGGGG